>MWCD01000023.1 GCA_002069885.1 bacterium ADurb.Bin236
GATGTCGCGTCCCCGACGGGTTTCTCCGGGAATATGTCGAATATCCGGGCGGCCTTTTCCGCCGCCTCGTCGAACCGCCTCTGGAAGTAGAACAGCACGCTGTCCTCGTGCAGGTCGCAGCATTCGAGCTTGATGTCCGGCAGGCCGTCGGATTTCTTGGCGAGCAGTTCGTATATCTTCACCGGATTCTTATATGCCGAACTGATTTGTATGTCGAGGAAACGCGTTATTATGAAGTCGTCCGCCTCGGCACGCGTGAACTCGCTTATCGTGGTCTGCGTGGAGTAGAGCTTGCCGGACGATTCCATGTGCTCGCCGAAGTCCACCTCCGGGCCGATGACGGTGTAGCAGAATCGGTTTGTGGAACCCATGTTGCCGGCTATCATCTCGCCAGTGTTCGCCCCGCAGCGCACCTGAAGGAGATGTTTTCCCTGAGTCTTCCACACCTCCCGCATCTCGGCTATCTTAGCCTGCATATCCAGCGCGTTGTAGCAGACGTTCTTGGCGTGCTCTGGGAAGGGGATGGGAGCGCCGAAGATGCCCACGATCGCGTCGCCGATGTACTTGTCCAGCGTGCCGCCGTACTGCATGAGTATCGCCGTCATCTCCGTCAGATATTCGTTCAGCAACTCGACCAGCTCTTCGGGCGTCAGGGCTTCGGATATGGATGTGAACCCGGCCACGTCGGAGAAGAAAACTGAAGCGCGAGTCCTCTCGCCGCCGAGTTTCAGCTTGTCCGGGTCGGCCAGAAGCGAATCGACGACCTGCGGGTTCACGTACGTCGAGAACATGCCCTTCATCTTTTTCTTTTCCTGCTCCTCGGTGAGGAAGCGGTAGATGAAGACGCTCAGGAATGTCGCTGTTATGAGCCCGATAGCCGCAAACACCGGAATTTCAATGCGCTTGGTAATGAACAGGTAGTTGGCCGCCGCGAAGTAAGCAGCCGCCACGAACAACATGATTGAGAAGTTGATTACGGCCACCAAGAACGGGTTCGTGTGCCTGACCGCGCCGCCGGAGAATCCCAGCCCGGCGCCCAGAACCACGAATATCAGCGCCACCCAGATAAACGGCGCTTTGTCGATGAAGAGCCTTTCGACTATGGTGTTTATCGCGTTCGCGTGCAGTCCGAGGATTTTATACCTCGGTTCGAGCGGCGTCGGGTTCATGTCGGCAGTGCCTTCCGCCGTCAGCCCGATGATTATTATCTTGTCCTTGAGAGCCTTTATCTTTTCGTCCAGAGTCGCCGCTTCCCCGGTCTTGACGATGCTCTCATAAATCTTCGCCTCGTCCTCTTGCAGAGGGTCCGTCTGCTCTTCCGGCGGAATCTTAGCGTTAGCTCTTCCCCGCTCAAGGATGCTGTGCCGTCCGAGGGTGGAGTAGAAATTCAGGAAGCTGTCCGTGTCGAACAGCGTGGTGTCCGCCCAGATGCCCGCCCAGTTGACCAGCATCTTGCCGCCGGGAAGCAGCGGGATGGATATGTCCTCGGTCCCGCCTTTCGCTCCGGGCAGGGTAGCGTTCTTAAGGATGATTTTGTTTTTTTTCAGCAACACATCTTCGGGTTTCACTTTCAGATATTTCAGAGCGATGAGAAAATCCACGTGGGGATACAGTTTGTTTTCATAAACATACACGGGCGCGATCATCCGCAGCGTGCCGTCTCTTCTGCTGAACTCCGCCCTCTGCGGGCCTTGACCGGCGGTGTTCATCCCGATTTCCGGCTGCACGGGATTGACCTTGTTGAGCCGCGGGAACTCGTTTTCAAGTCCGGGGGGAATATCGAAGACGTAGTATTCTTTTTCAGCCGTCTCGGTTTCTCCCTCCTTCTGCTCCGCTCCGGCCATCCGCAGCACTTTGTCCTTCAGAAGCCTGTCGTTTATCGCGTCGTCGAAAGGCGTCCCCTCTTTGCCCATCAGGTAGTCCAGATCGCTCGCCGACAGAGATTGGTAAGCTTCGAGCGCGAGGGCTTCCATGGAAGGGGGGGCCGGCGGCGGGTCGGACTTCATCGCTTTCTCAAACAGGCTTCTCGCGTAGGCGTCGGTCTTCAGAACCTTCGCGCTCATCGGCGGCGAGTTCTGCTTGTGGAAGTGGTAAAGCTCTTCTGACTTCCTCTTTCTGTCTTCGGCAATCCTTTTTGCGACAGCGCCCTCGAAAGGCTCGCCTTCGTCTGCGAGAAGGAAGTCGAAGCCGCGCAGGTCAAGATTCTGGTAGGCGTCGAACACGAGCGCTTCGGCAGGGTTGTCCGGTTTGTTGCGGGTGGGGTAGGATAGCACGCGCTCAAAGACGGCGCGCGTCTTCTTGTCCAGTTTCAGATCCTTCGGCTCGTGTGGCGTCGGCAGATAGTTCTTCGCGCTGAACGCGAAATAGACATTGCGAGCGGAGGCCGCGGCGCGGCCAACCGCCTTTTCCCGGTCGGGCGCAAGCTCGTTGAGATGCATGTTGTGCCCGGCGAACCCGGCCACCTGTTCCATCAGGCCGGACACGCTCCCGAGCTCCTCGTCGAAAACAATCTCCTCGAATCTTGGAGCCAGATCAGCCGCATAAGACGGAGCTTCGGGGTCGTCGAGGAAATCTCTGTATGTCCCTATCTTCTCCATCATGCCGAATTTCAGTTCGAGGTTGTAGAACAATATCTGAGAAATCTGCTCAGTGGCTCCTGAGAACCCTTCCCGGACGTCGATGTCCACCTTGCGCCCGAATGGGCGCGAGTAGTCGATAGCGAACAGAGTGGCGAGAGCCCCGTGTTTGTCCAGTCCAAGCCCGTTTATCACGTCCACGTAATATATCGGGTCGTCCGGGTACGCGCCTTCCCAATCGAGAGTCGAGTCGTCGATCAGCACGTTGTGGATGTCTTTGTTCACGGGCGGCTTCTCAAACCTCTGCCGCACCTTGAACTTGGCGTCTAGGTCGAGGTTCCCTATCGTGTCTAAAGCTCCGGACGCGAACAGCGCGATGAATAGAGCGGACATTGCAAGCCCTATGAACGGGCCGATTATCTTGTTCCTGTCTTCAGCTTTGTGCGGAAGTTTTAGTTTCATCGAGGTTCTCCAGTGATTCCGGCATTATGCGGCGCAGGCCGCGGCTATTTCTTGGTCATCACGTAGACGCCGTCCCACTTGCCGTCGTCGCCGACCGGCGGCGGGGTGGCCTTGTAATCGTCGCAACGGGCCATGTACACCTTGCTTGGGCCGTCTCCGGGCCGGGCGTCCATCGCCCTCTGGAACCCGGCCTTCGCCTCGTCCCACTTCATTTCCAGATACAGTTCGTACGCCTCCGCGAAACGTTTCGCGCACTCCGCCACATCCTCCGGCAGCCCTTCGTCCGTCCTGCCCAGCAACTCGTATACTTTAACAGGCTCCAGTTTCCCGACCACCCGCATCTTGTCCAACATCCTCACTATCACGAAATCCTTCGCTTTTTCCAGCGTAAACTCGCTTATCATCAGGCTCGAGCCGTATTGCTTGTTGGCTCCCAGAAGACGGGCCGAGAGGTTGACCGCGTCGCCCATTATCGTGTAGTTGAACCTCGACTCGGACCCCATGTTCCCGGCTATCATCAGGCCGGAATTCAGCCCGACCATAGTGCGTATCGGCTTCTTTCCCTCCTGCTCCCATTTCTTGAGAAGCTCGTCGTTGGCCTTCACCATGTCCAGCGCCGCGTAGCAGGCTTTAACCGCGTTGTCCTCGTAGTGAATGGGCGCGCCGTACACAGCCATAATTATCGCGCCCTCGTACTTGTCCAACATTCCCTGATTGTCAAATATCTTCGCCGTCATCGCCGTAAAATATTCGTTCAGCCTGTCGACAAGCTCCTCCGGCGACTCGGCTTCCGAAAGCCCCGGCCCGTACGCCATCGCGAACATCGCCGTCAGGTCCATCTTCTCTCCGCCAAGCCTCAGCTTCTCCGGGTGATGTATCAGCGTCTCCACGACCTCCGGATTCACGTATGTGGAGAACATCGACTTCATCTTTTTCGCTTCCTTGCCCTCTGTCATGTACCTGTAGACCACGACCAACAGGTAGGAGAGCGAGATCGCCGCGACCACTGACACTAAGGGAGCCCATATCATCGCGGAGCCGAACAGGTATTGGGTTGCCGCGGCGTACGCGACGATTGTTCCCGCCGCCACCGCGCCGCCGACGGACTGCTTTGACGCGCCGCCGACGAAACCTACCAGCGCGGACAGAACCAGCGCCGCCGCAAATGTCGCCCAGAACGGAGCCTTCTTTATGAACAGGCTTTTGATTATCGTGTTCACCGCGTTGGCGTGCATTCCGACGAGGGGATCTCTAGGATTGAACGGAACCGGGTTCAGGTCGTGCGTGCCAGCCGCCGTCAAACCTATCAGAACCACCTTTTCCCTGAAAAACTCCAACTCCTCGGTCACTCGTTTGGCTTCCTCGGCGTCGAGGCTTTCCAGAATTGCCGTTTCATGCTGCGCCAGCGGCGCGCCCGCCTCGTTCTTCTTGAGGATGTTGTATTTAACCGCGTCTTCGTAAATCTTTCTCACGCTGCGGTGTATGAACGTGTTCGGCTGCAGGAACGCTCCAGCCCAGTTCACCAGCAGCGTCCCTTTTTCATCCAGCGGCATCGTTATAGTCGTCTTCTTTTCGCTTCCGGGAAACGTTGCGTTCCTTATGACGATTTTTTCCGGATAGAAATCCAAGTCATCGTTCTGAACGCCCAGATAATGCATCGCCGCGAGGAAGGATATATGGAAATAAAGCGTGTCGTCAAAGTTCAGCGCGGGAGACATCATGCGTATGACGCCGTCCTTCTGCAGTTCGGGCAGAACGTATCCCACTCCCGCCGAGCCGTCCCCGAACATCGGCATCACCGTCTGGAACTGAACCACGTCTATGTACTCGTCCAAAACGCTCTTCGACGGAACCGGGTTGTCGGGCCTTATCTTCGCTTTAAACCTTTCATTCACGCCCATTCCGTAATCCGTCTGAGCGCGCACCTTGGCTAGTTCGGCCATGACCAGCTCTTTTTCCTTGTCGCTGAAAGGTATCGGCTTGCGTCCGCCCGACGGCTTCTCGCCGCTTTTTTCCAGCAGCCACTCGAAATCGCCCGGCCTCAGGTTGCGCAGCGCCTTGTTCAATTCCACCTCGGCCTGATTGTCCGTCTGCGTCCTGTCGGTCATGCCGATGAACTTCAGGAACATCGCCCTCGCGTCCGGGTCATACAATATGTCGTCCCGCTTGTATGCGGATTCCTCTTCCTTGTTGGCGAGTTGTCCGAGCAACACGTTGCCCGCCCTTTGTATCGAGTCCGCCAGAATCGCGTCCCTGTCCGGCGCAAGCGCGTCCAGCGCCGAGTTCTCAAACAGGTACAGCGCGGCGTCGTTGTAAGCCTCGGAGAACCTTGCGAACTGCGGGTCGCCTGTGATCGCGTCAAGCTCCGCCACCATCTCTTTGATGTCTTTTTCCTCGACCGGCCCCGTCAGCCTGTCCGAAATCTCGTACAGTTTCATCTTCACATTCTGGTCCCACTCTGTTTCCTCAGGAACGATCGAGGCCAGAGTCTCGAATTTCTTCGAAAACGTGTCGGCCACGCCGGGGTTTAACGCCGGACCTGAACGGTCGAAGAAAAACACGTCGAACAGAACCATCCTCGCGCCAGCGCCCTCGGCTCCGAGAGCCGTCACTATCTCGCTCCATATCGTCCTGTCGAACGGCCATGTGCGCCACTCGTAGCTGTCGTCGTCTATGTCCAGCAACACTATGTCCCGCGACACATTTTCTTCCGGCAGCGGGCCTCTCGTGCGGAATCTCTGGTCGTACGCCTTGTGCTCGAAACTCTTCAATAGTTCATGGGCCACTCCGACGCCCGGCAGGTCTGCTGCCTTAGGGTGCGGCAGCAGCCCGGCGACCACTCCCACCAACAGCCCCAGCGCGACGCCCACGACTTTGTTTCTGGACTCCGGGGTTCTCCATAGCTTCAGTTTCTTCATTCAAAACCTCCGCGACGCTTGAAAGACGGCTCCGCTCCGGCGGTTTTCGGAGGCTCTCGCTTCCGCCTTCTCCCGCCGATCCCATACTCTTTTCTTCCCAACCGTCTGTTCTTTCTATAATAATTCTAAGAATTATATAATCTGTAATTCCTTTTGTATAGCAAACCGCTTCCGGCGCGTGGGGGGCAAAATGCGGAGTTATGGAAAAGATTTAAGGGAAAACTTTTGAAAAAGTTTTCCCTTAAACCCTTTCAAAACATTTCATGCTAGCGCCGAAGGCGGAGCTTCGCTTCCGCCTTCGGCGCGTATCAAGTGAAAAGATATTGGGAAAGAGCTTTCAGCGGAATCTGTTTCTTAAAATGATTTCGGCAAGAAAAGAATCGTAGGGGCGACCCGTCGGGTCGCCCGGATATGATGGCTCATTGGCATCTGCTCATAAATGATTTTGCATGGGGCGTCGGGAGGGAAACGCGGCAGCGATTCACTCCCGACGACCAGTGAAACGTTTTGAAGAGATTCAAAGAGAAACTTTTTCAAAAGTTTCTCTTTGTCTTTTCTCTTCGCTTTTTTTGATGTTTATCAGCCGCAGGCGCAATCTAGCCACAGTTTATTCGGGATCGTCGAAGAGGGCGCGGGCGGCTTGTTCGAGACGCGCCGCTTCCGCCTTAAGCTCTTCATGCGGGGAGTCCATAGAAAGGTTTTTTTTGACTCGGAACGGTTTTCCGAAACGCACTTTTACCTCGACGGGGGTCCAGACGGGGAGCGCGGCGTAAACCTTTTTGTCCCGGATTGACACGGGGGAGAGCCACGGAAAAATTGCGTTCGCGCCGCGCGCCCACGCGGGAACTATTGGGACGCCGGTCTCGATGGCGAGCCGGATGACGCCTGTCTTGAAAGGGAAAGTGGAATTGCCCTCGAAGAAAGGGTGGATGACGCCCGCCGGGAAGATGCCGACGGTGCCGCCCGCGTTCAACACCTCCGCCGCCGCCGCCATAGCCTGTTTCACCTGTTCCGGGTCCGTGCTTTTTCCCCTGTTTGAAGCGATGGGGATGCAGCCGAGTTCCTTTAGGACGCCCCCTATGACGGGAGCCTTGAACAAGTCGTCTTCGGCGACCCAGCGGACGGCGCGGCCTTGGCTTGCCGCCCCGACGGATATCAGCGCGGCGTCCAGCGGCCCGTTGTGGATGCCCGCGACTATCACCCCGCCTTTTCCGAACTGGGGAAGTTTCTTGTGGTCTATTATTTTAACTCTGTGCATCCGGCGGATCGGAGGCGCGAGAACTTTCAGCAGCCGCCAGTAAAGATCAGGCGCGTCTTCCCGGTAGTACGGCGATTCCGCCGGCGTCGGCTCCGCTTTTATCTCCATAGCGTTTCCCTCACCCTATAAAGCGTCTATTAGATATATGCAAAAATATTATACCACAAAAGAGCCGGGCGAAACGAAAAAGCCCCCGGCTGAGAGGCCGGGGGCTTTTGATTGCTTGATGTTTGCCGTCCGCGTCTGAAGCGCGGCGGCGGGAAAACCGGATTACACGAGTTGTTCGAACACGTCGGCCATCGGGCTGATGTCCATATTCATGATGCCGGCTTCGCGCCAGTAAACGCGCGGGAGCAGGTTCTTCACGAAGAACTCGGCGGTTTTCGTCTTGGAGAAGTAGAACTTCGCTTCGGAGTTGTCGGCAATGATGGCGGCCTGAGCCTTATCATCGGCGGCGCCCTTTTCGGCGAAGATGGCTTTCAGTTTGGCGTCCGCGACGGCGGCCTGTTCGGTGAGGAACACAGCGAGGATGACGTCGCCGAACATTTCAAGCAGTCCGCAGGCGTTGATGAGCGGAACGAAAGCCTTCATGCTCTTTTCGCGTCCGAGGGACATGAACTTCATGATGACGCCGTCGAGTTTGGCTTTGGCGGCGCGGGTCAGGTCGGACAGTTCTTTGGTAGCTTCGTTCTTTGCGAGGGCGTCGAGGCGGTTGTTGAGTTCCATGACGAAACTCATCAGGACGGAGCCTTTCTTCATGGCCATCTTGCGGCCCAGAAGGTCGAGCGCCTGAATCCCGTTGGTTCCTTCGTAGATTGCGGTGATCTTCGAGTCGCGGCAGTTCTGTTCCGCGCCGTACTCGGTGCAGTAGCCGTATCCGCCGTGGGCCTGAATGGCCATCTGGGTGACTTCGAAGCCGTTGTCGGTGCAGTAGGCTTTGCATATCGGGGTGAACAGTTCAACCCAGCCGCCGCACTTTTCGCGCATCTTCTCGTCTTCGTGGTGGTGCGCAATGTCGATGTATTTGGCTGTGGTGTAAAGGAGCGCCCTCATGCCTTCGGTGTAAGCCTTCATGGTCATGAGCATGCGGCGGACGTCCGGGTGGTTGATGATGGTGACTTTGGGGGCGTCCGGGTCCTTCATGTTGCGGATATCGGAGCCTTGCACGCGCTCTTGGGCGAACTTGAGGGCGAGCTGGTAGGCGCCTTGCGCGAGGGCGTGGCCCTGCATGCCGACCATCAGCCGCTCTTCGTTCATCATGAGGAACATGTACTTGATGCCGCTGTAGATGTCGCCGATGAGTTCGCCTTCGCAGTCATTGTTGTCGCCGAAGTTCAGCGTGCAGGTGGGCGAGCCGTGGATGCCCATCTTGTGCTCGATTCCGCTGCACACCACGTCGTTGGAGCCGGTCACTTTTCCGCTCGCGTCGAACTTCATCTTGGGAACGATGAAGAGGCCGATGCCTCTGGTGCCCGAGGGGGCGCCGGGGGTGCGGGCCAGCACGAGGTGGATGATGTTCTCGGTCATATCGTGGTCGCCGAAGGTGATGAAGCTCTTCGTGCCGACGATTTTGTAGAAGCCGTCTTTGCCCTCGATGGGGGTGGCCATAGTCTTGGCGGCGCCCACGTCGGAACCGGCCTGCGGCTCAGTCAGACACATCGAGCCGCCCCATACGCCGGTGAGCATCTTTTCGAGGTATGTGGTTTTCTGGGCGTCCGAACCGAACACGTCGATGACGGCTGCGGCGGACTTGGAGAGGCCGGGCAGCATGGTGAACGAGGTGCAGGCTCCGGTGAAGATTTCGCCGGCGGCCGTGTTGATGATTTCGGGCGCGCCCATCCCGCCGTATTCCGGGTTCGCGGGCAGCGCTCCCCAGCCGTTCTGCACGTACAACTGGTACGCTTCCTTGAAGCAGTCCGGGGTCGTCACTTCGCTTGTTTCTTTGTTGTACTTCGCGCCTTCCTGATCCGACGTTTCATTCATCGGAGCGACTTTCTCGATGGAAAGCTTTCTGGCCTGTTCGACCATGTCCAACAGCATCTCAGGATCGAAACCTCTCTCCTGAAACACGGGCAGACTGCACAAATCGTTCAGGTCGAGATACTCGTTCAGGCAGAACCTGATGTCCCTGATGTCAACGCGGTAATCTGGCATAACTCCTCCTCTTTATACTTGAAAGTATTTGATTTGAACTCCTTCTCCACGGTGGCCGGGAGGGCGGCCGGCGCGCGGCTTGTTGATTTTTTCACAAGCCTCGCTCTAAAAAAAACGCCTCCCCTTTCCTAGCGCACGTTAGACTATATTCATATTCGCGCGGCGTGTCAATGAAAATATCCTATTAATGCGGCCTTGCGCAGAGGCGCGCGCGGGGGTCAGAATCGGGCGTCCATCATCTCCGCCACGCCTATCGCGTTCTCCACTTTCATCCTCCGTCCTCCGTCCGTTTCGATATGGCCGTTGAACACCCCCGCCGGCTGAAAATAGTTTATTCCGGCCCCCGGAATGACGAACTTCTCATGCTTGTCGTGCAAGGGCGTGAAAACGACGTCCGCCCGACCGCTTTCATCTGATATCCGCCACGGTTTCATGCGCCGTTTCGGGTCCATCTCGAACCTCGCCGCGCCCAAGAACGAAATCGCGCTCCCCGCCCACACGCAGTTTTCGTTGTTCGCCGATTTGTTGTCGGCGGTTTCGTGGTCGCCGATGTTCAGCCCGGCGATGCCGCCTTCGGGGTCTCGGAAAGCGAAAGTGGCCCACCGCCACACAGTGCGGCGCGGGAACACGGACTTGTGCTCGTCCATGATGGCTATGTCCCGCTCCGGGTCGAGTTCGATTCTCTGTCCGCCTATCCTTACGCGGCCTCCGGCGGGCATCGCCGCCTTGTGGGTGTATATGAAGCATCCCTCGTCCCGCAGCGGAAAACACGCCGTCAGCGGTTGCGTCTCGGCAAAATCCTCCCGGACGCGTATCTCCATCTCCGCCGAGGGCGTTCGCGCGTCTCCGTCTATGGCCACCGATATCTCATGGATTCCCTTGTCGAGCGCGCCTTTCGCCTCCACTTTGAACCCGCGCGCGCGGCATTCGCTAACTCCGCCGTAAGCGGAACGGGCAAGACGCGCGGAGCGTCCGGGCGCGCTTCTCATCCACCTGAACATTTTACCCGTCTCAAGGTTCACTGCGTACACGTTCGCCGAGCCGAGATATTTCGCGTCCTGCAGGAAGACGGTGAACATCCAGCCGGGAGACTGTATGACGAAGCCGAGCCACTCCTTGAGGCGCGCCTCTCGGAGCGGGCGGAAAGCGAGAGGGCCGCCGGGCCGCGCGTCGCTCAGGTTCATCCGCCTTACGGGCGCGTCGAAAAAACCATAGTTCATCAGCCCGCCGCTCACCATGGACGCGGGCGCTTTCTCCAGTTTCCTCTCCATGCCTCTTCTCTCCCTTCCGCCTCTGAAATCATAATCCGGCTCCGCCGCTCCGTCTCGAATTGCGGCAAATATTTTCAAACGGCGAGGCGCGGGAAGAACGCCGGGCGGCATGTGGCCGAAAGGCTCGTTGTGCGGCGACTTAATCTTGGTTCGTGGGAGACATTTCGACGGCGAATCCCGGCTCGCCGGTGGCGCGCGCTTCAACTTCCAGTTGTCCGTCGTTTTTCGCGGTTATGTAAACTGACAACCGGTTTTGTCCGGCGCGGAGGTTCTCTACAGCAACGAAACCGACTCCCGGAGGCAGGCTCGGAGACAATGTCGCCCGTTTGGAGCGATGGTCGTATCTGAACCCGGTCAAATAATACAACACGGCCTCCGCGTTGATGGCCGTCTCCCACGGGCGCAACACGTTCGGATGCGTGGTGTAGTCCATCCATCTGTTGTTTGCTCCGTAGGCCTCGGCGAATTCGCCGGTGGAACTCATCGAGCCGTTGAAGAGGCTGTCGAAGGCGAGGTCCGCCTGCGGCGTCAGCCCAAGCGCTTTGAGGTTGTAAAGCAAGTAGCCGGGCAGCATCCCGGTGAAAGTGGACACGCGGGAGCTTGTCTTCACGCCGCCTGTTTTATTCATCAGTTTTTTTGCCGCCGCAAGCGCGTTGCGCCGCAGCTTCTCGTCGGATGGCGCGCCGTATCCCATCCACAGCGCGTTGAAATTTATGTCGCCGAAAG
Source organism: bacterium ADurb.Bin236 (assembly GCA_002069885.1). GTDB lineage: Bacteria > UBP15 > UBA6099 > UBA6099 > UBA6099 > UBA6099. Next base: position 11,366 of record MWCD01000023.1, read on the forward strand.
GAGAATCAGCGGGGGAGAGAGAGTCCTTTTTCACGAACGGCGTGTAGTATCCTTCGGCGTCGTTCCAGTAGTGGGCGTCCGTGAGGGCGCGGCAGGCGGCGGCGCGGCTGGCGAACGTTCGCGCGTCCTCATCAAGGCCGAGCGTGGCCGCCATCTCAGACATCGCTTCCGACGCCGCGACATGCCAGAAATTCGTGTCCACAGAGTAAAAATCGCTCATCGGCGCGCCTGTCTGCATCATCACGTAGACCTGATACGTCTCGTCCCCGTGGAAGGGCAGGCGGCATTCCGCGTCGAATTGAGAAGTCAGGTTGCGGCGCATGAACCCGTAGTGGCCGCGAATGTAATCGTCGTCCGCCGCTCCGGCGCGCCACACGTTGTATATGTGCAGAATCAATATGTTCGGGTCGTCGCCCTGTTGGGGCCGGATGGAGTCCCAATCGAACGCGTCCGGGGCCGCAGACAGGTCGAGGTTCGCCGGATACCTGTTTCTGAAACCGACGAGCCGGGATGCCCTGTCGTAGAAAGAGGCGGCGGCGCGCGCCTCCTCGAACTTGCCCGACAGCAGGAAGAACCTCACCGGGCTGTAGGCGTCCCTGCACCACGCCCCGGAGTACCGCGACATCACCGCCACCGCCCCGTTGGCGGCGGACTGCTGCGTCTTAAGCATGACCAGAGTGTTCTCGAAGAAATCCGCGAGCCGGGTGTCCGAGGACTTCACGGACATAGCGCCTTCCAACCACGCGGCCCATTCCTCGCGGACTTGTTCAAGGAGAAGTTCCGCGTCGCCTATCGCGGTGGCCGGAGAGGGAGACCCCTCGAAAGAGAACGCCGCGACCGCCGTCGCTCCGGCCTTGCCGCCGGGTGGCATGTCGCCGATGACCCTGCGCAGCGTCCCCGGCGCCGCCTCGCCCGCGCCGTCCGCAAACGAGACCGTCATCGCCCTGCCGTCGTAGACGAACCGCAACGAGGCGCCTTCAGCGCTCGACACGCTGCCACCCGCTCCCGCGCGGACTGTCAGAGCGACGCCGCGCGCCGTTTCCTTGCCGCCGTTTTCGATTTCTGCCAGCCTGACTATCGCCGGGATGCCCGGCGGCGCGAACACGACCGTCCGCATCACAAGCCCGCCGAAGTCCTCCTCGACCACCGCGATGTTCGTCTTCCGTACGCGGTACAGGCGGCTTGACCGGGGCGAGAGCGCAACTCCTTCCGCCTCAAGCGCGTGAGACACCGGACCGAACCACTTTTCGCCAGTCTCATAATCCGGCCCAATCATGTTCGATGTGGCGTTTTGCGGCATGTCCAGCCCGATGAGAGCGAACGCCAGCCCGTTGCCGACGCCCAGCGCCCCCCGGCGGGTCTTCGGCGGAACCCCGGATTCATAGTCGAACGATTGCCCCAGAGAAGAAGCGTCCGCAAGCCATGGATGCCTCTGTGTCAAACTCCCCGGTTCTTCTCCCGCCATCGCCGCCGCCGCAGTTAACGCGAATGCCGTCGCAAATAGTAGTCTTAAGCGCTGTTTCATTGAATCCTCCGAGATTTGCCTGTTTCACTTCGCCATTTAATTTATATGTCATTCGGCTTAAAAACAGCTATTTCTGAATTCAATAATGGTTTTAGCCGAAGACCGCGCCCACAAAAAACCCAGAATCATTGATATATACTTTTATCAAAGTCATTATTTATGTTTCGGCATTCCGGCAATATAAGCGTTCACCGGGGCAGGGCGGACAGGAATTGAACGGCGATATCGCCGACGCGGTTTTCGTGGCCGATGAAAAAATGGTCCGCGCCGGAGATTGTTTCGAGTTTGTCCGTGCCGGGCCTGACGTATCGTTTGATAGCCGAAGCGTCGCAGTATTCGTCTTGCGCGCCTGTTATCATGAGCAAAGGTTTAGAGTTGCTTTTCAGGAAATCGAAAGAGCCGAGAGAGGTGGGGGGGGCGACGCCGACGAGGGCGGAGACGCGGTCGTCGCCGAGAGCGGCCTTAAGGGCGATCATCGCGCCGAAAGAGTATCCGGCGGCGTATATGGCCCCGACGGAGGAGTCGGCGGCGAGCAGGTCGATAGCGCGGATGACGTCGTCCATCTCCGCGTCGCCGCCGCCGTACGCGCCGCCGCTGCGCCCGACGCCCCGGAAGTTGAACCTCAGAGTGGTGTAATCCGCGTCGGATAGAGAGGCTTCAAGGCCGAGCACGACATTGTTGTCCATAGAGCCGCCGAACTGGGGGTGCGGGTGGCAGATGACGACGCCCGGAGCGCCCGGCGCGTCAGATATCGATATCACTCCGTGCAGTTTGGCGTCCTCGCGTCCGAAGTATATGTCTTTCATTTTTTCGGTCTCCGTTTCCGGGGATTGGAATTCGGGGGAAGTGAAGTCGCGCGGGAGGCGGACGGCGGAAGCAAGGCCGCGCCTCTTTCCGCCCCGCAGGCAAGCTCTCGGTACACCGCCAGCCAACCGGTCGCCTGCGGGCGCTCCGGCGGTATCGATTCCGCAAGCCGTTTCTTTATGAGCGCCGGGGCAACTCTCAGGTCGAGCCGCCTTGCTGGTATGTCGATGTCTATTATATCGCCGTCCCTGACCGCCGCGATAGGCCCGCCGGCGGCCGCTTCCGGAGCCACATGCCCTATGCACGGCCCGCGCGTAGCCCCGCTGTACCTGCCGTCGGTGACCATCGCCACGCTGTCCCCCAGCCCCATGCCGACGAGTATCGCCGCCGGGATGGACATCTCGCGCATCCCCGGCCCGCCCCTCGGCCCTTCGTATCGTATCACCAGAACGTCGCCGCGCTTCACTTTGCCGGATAGCAATCTATTGCGGACGTCCTCCTCAGAATCGAAGCAGACCGCCGGGCCGCTGTGCCTGAGCATTGCCGGATGTACCGCGCTCTGTTTGACCATCGCGCCTAGAGGGGCCAGAGAGCCGTACAGCGCGGCTATTCCGCCTTCGGGCGCGAGCGGGGCGTCCGCGCTCCTGATGACCGCGCCGTCCGGGTTGGGAGCCGCTCGCAGCCGCGCTGCCATCGTCTTTGCCGCCACATCCCGCGCTCCGCCTTCAATCATCCCCGCCCGCGACAATTCCTTCATCAGCGTCCCGACTCCCCCCGCCTCGTGAAAGTCCAGCAGATTGACCGCCGACGCCGGCTTGCACCTCGCCAGCAGCGGAGTGTTCCGGCTGACCTTGTCGAAGTCGGACAGTTCAAGATGAATTCCAAGTTCGCCCGCGAGCGCCAGAAGGTGAAGGACCGCGTTAGTCGAGCCGCCCAGCGCCGCCAGAACTCTCATCGCGTTCGACAACGCCGCCGTTCCCGCAACGTCCCTGAACCTCAGCCCCGCCGATACCGCCCGCATGACGGCCGCGCCGGTCGCCTTCGCCAGCCTCGTGCGATGCGCGGACAGAGCAGGCCCTGCCGCCGCTCCCGGCAGCGACAATCCCATCGCTTCGACCAGACACGCCATCGTGTTGGCCGTCCCCATCATCGAGCAGGCTCCCGCGCCGTGGCACACGTTGTCCCGTATCTCTTCAAAGTGAGCCGCCGAAATCGCTCCCGCTTTCGCGCGCCCGATGGCTTCCTTTATGTCGCACGCCACAAGAGTCTCGCCCCGCACCCGCGCCGGATACATCGTGCCGCCGGTCAGGAAAACCGTCGGCAGGTTCAGCCGCGCCGCCGCTATCAGCATCCCCGGAATAATCTTGTCGCAAGAGGCCACCGCAACAAGCGCGTCGAACCTGTGCGCGCGGCACATCAGTTCCGCGCTCGCCGCTATGATGTCGCGGGACGGCAACACGGAGCGCATGCCCTCGCCCTGAGCGATGCCGTCGCAGGGGGCGATGGTGTTGAACTCTACGGGAGTTCCGCCCGCCGCCCAAACGCCTCCCTTCACATGCGCCGCAAGCTCGCGCAAATGCGCGTGTCCCGGATTCGCTTCAGTCCACGAGTTCGCTATCGCCACCACCGGGCGGCTCAACTCCCGCGCGCCGAACCCGGCTCCGCGCATAAGCCCTTCCCTGTATGTCGTGTCCGCCGCTTCCGGACTTTTCAGCGAATCCTTTTTCTTCATGTCGGAGACAACGCAGCTTTCGTAGAATTTCAGGCTGATTCAGCCCGCACGTTGAATTTTAACCTGTAACCGCCGCGCGCGACATCCGCGCAGCGAAAAAACACGCGCCGCGCCCGACGTTAGGGCGGCTCGCCCATGCGGCAATTTCCGAGCGCCGCAAACCTTCGTTCGGCGTGTCTTTTGCCGTCATCGATTTCCATGTATAATCAAAAATGAGAATCGACGCGACGGACCAAGGGAAACGGAAAAACATGTTCTGTTCGAAATGCGGAAATACGCTGTCGCCACAGGCAAAGTTCTGCGTCGCGTGCGGAGCCGGAACCGGAGCGGCAAAAACGCCCGCCCGGACGACCCCGCAGACGTCCCTAGTTCCTCCTAACATCGCCTTGCCGCCTGCCAACACTATTTCCGCCCTCCCTCCGCCGGGCGTCTACAGAAAACCCAAAGACGACCTAGGTTTCAGGTTTGACAACCGGCGCGTCTCGTTCGGGGACTCGTTCGCCAACTGGTCCGTAACCCCGGTTATGCTCGCCATCCTCGCGGTTATCATCGCCGCCGGATACTTCGCCGCGCGGTTCGTCTCTTCAGGCATACACGGCGTGCCCGTCAGCGGCTCATATTCGAGTCCGAGCCGCGCGTTCAGCCTCGATTTCCCTCCCGGCTGGAACGAGGCCCCTGAAGCCCAGTACCGCACCGGATACATCAACGCCCTCGGCTACTACTTCCTCGAAGGCGGCAAACAGCCGAAGATAGTTATGAAAGTCTTCTACACGTCCGCCGACACCGGAATCCCAAAACACTTTTCCCGCAACACCCTCGAATGGATAGAGCCCGGCATAAATGAAATGATGAAAGAAATCAAAGAGGAGGAAGGCGCGCGATACGAAATGCTCCAGCTTTCCACCTATCTGGTCAACGGCAGAGACGCAATCTGGGTAGAAGGCAACGAGATACGCGGAAGCAAGGATACGAAACGCGACTTTACATTCATGACTTTTGAAGGCCACAGGATGTACATCATCGAGTTCGTCATGAGCGAAGAAGATGTTGAAGAAGGCTGGCTCGACGTCCAAGACATCCTCTCCACCATGCGATTTCACACATCGCAATAACCCGTTCGCATGTTGAGATGGCTCCCGCTTTCTGTTGAATCTTCCAGCGCGATGTATAAGAATAGAGAGGCGGCGGGATGCCGCGGACTTTGACATCATCCGGAGGCGTGTCATGGCGAAAAGGATTGCGGCAATAGCGGTTGCGGTGTGCATGGCGCTGGTTTCGGCGGGGGCGGCGGTTTCGGCGGAGCTGATTTCGCGCGTGAAAGAAATCAAAAGCCCGCTGCTGAATTCTCCCGCGCTGGTTTTGCGCGGAGGAGAGTTCAAGCTGGTGGTGGCCGGCGGCAAACAGATTGCTCGCGCGGAGTTGTCGGCGACGGCTGACGCTTCGGCGAAGGTCGCTTTGGGGCTTTCCGCGGCGGGAGATGAAAACGGCAGGGCGGCGTTCTCTGCGTCCGTTCCGCAGGGCGCGGCGGCGGGGCTGTACGACCTGTCGGTCTTTTTTGCGGACGGCTCTTCCGACTCGCAGCCTCACGCGGTGAAGGTCTTCGACGAGTTCAAAAAGGATTTCCATTTCATTCATTTCACGGACATGCACTTCAACACGGGCGACCCCGAACAGAACGAGGCGCGGGCGAAAGTCATCCGCAGCATGTGCGACTCGAAACCGGAGTTCATCGTGTTCAGCGGCGACCTCGGACTCAGGCCGGCCACGTACGACGCGGACTATCCTTTTGCTTATGAGCAACTCGCCGCCCGCATGACGGAGCCTGTGTTCTTGGTCCCCGGCAACCACGAGATGTATGTGGACAACAATTTCACGCCGAGCATCGACGGTCTTAACCACTGGAACGCGACGTTCGACGTTAAAAACATGGCTTTCGACTACGGCTCTCTGCACGTGGTCGGGATAAACAATTTTGAGTGGGAAGCAAATTTCAGGGACTGGTGGAACATAGACAACGCGTTTTTCGGCACACAGGGGCTTGCGCGGATAATGCCGGAACAGTGGAAATGGCTTGTGGCGGACCTGAAGGGGGCAAAGGGCCGCGCGTCTGACACTGTGGCGTTCATGCACGTGCCGCTGGACACGTTTGCGGGGGGCCGCGTGATTGGGCTTAAGGACAGGCAGAAGATTTCCGGCCCGGACAAAGAGAGGTTCGTCGCGCTCATGAACGAGTTCGGCGTCAGCCACGTGTTCGTCGGCCACATGCACTGGAACGAGGAAAAGCAGTACGGAAACATGAAGCAGATAATGACGCTCACGGCCGGCAGCGGCGGCGATAAAAAATGGGGATACCGCAAAGTGTACGTCAAGGACGGGAAAGTGGCGGGCTGGGATGTGGTTACGTTCGCTCCGGACGGCGCGAACCTGACGCCTATTTACTGAAGCCGGGCCGAAGCGGGCTAGGGCGAATGCGGGGGGAAGCGCTATGACCGCAGGGAAGAGGCTTCCGGCGCTTGCGGCGGCGATCCTAGTGTGCGCCGCGCTGTTTTCCGGCTGCGGCGGCGGGTCTTCCAACTCATCTGTCGCGGTTGACTCTGTGCCCCCAAGCCCGGTGTCGGGTTTTTCCGCTGTTGCCAATGACTGTGTAATCTCTTTGACATGGGCCAACCCAGCGGACGCTGATTTCGGCCGGGTGGTCGTGCGGCGGGGGGTCAGCGGCTTCTCCCGCAACCCATCGGCTCCTTCGTCCGCTGATGACGCCGTGATTTACTCCGGCGCCGCTCAGGCATGGTCAGACTCCGGCCTCCGCAACGGCTCGTCATACTACTATACGGCGTTCGCGATCGACGCGGCGGGAAACTACTCGGCGCCTGCCCGACAGCACGCCGCTTGTGTGTATAAGCCGTTCGTGCTGGCCGCGCTGCCGGACACTCAATATTATTCTCTGGACTATCCCGCCGTCTTTTCCGGCCAGACGCAGTGGATAGCCGACAACGCCGCCGCTGAAAATATCAAGTTCGTATTCCACGAGGGAGACCTGACGCACAATAACTCGGCGTCCGAATGGGCAAACGCGCAGGCCGCTATGAGGCTGCTCGACGGGGTAGTCCCTTACGCTGTAAGCATCGGCAACCACGACGACGGCCCCGGCCGCGACACTTCCCGGTTCAACGCTTATTTCCCCGTCTCTCATTATGAAACATTCAATCATTTCGGGGGCGTCTTCGAGGCCGGGAAGCTGGATAACGCATATTGCTATTTCAGCGCGGGGGGCGCGGACTGGCTGGCGCTGTCTCTGGAATTCGACCCGCGCGACGCTGCGCTGGCATGGGCGCGAGGCGTTGTCGAAGGGCACCCCAACCGCCGCGTCATCCTCGTCACCCACGCGCTCGTTTCTCCTTCCAGCGAACTCAGCTCCATCGGCCTCAATATCTGGAACAACCTGCTCCGCCTCTATCCGAACATATCTCTCGCATTCAACGGACACTACACCGCCGGCGAATCCGGCCTCGTCTCCATGTCCGGCGATCACGGCAACATCGTCCACATGATGTTCGCAAACTATCAGGACCTGCTCCTAGGCGGTCTGGGCTATATGCGCCTCGTGAAAATAGACCCCTTAACCGGAACCGCAGAGGTGAAAACCTACTCTAACCTTCTCGGCGAATTTAAAACCGACCCCGGCAACCAGTTCACTCTTTCCAACCTCGACCTGTCCGCTATTGAATAAGGGGGCATAAATTGTCCCTGCAAAAAGCTTTCAAGATTATCAACGGAAGAGAGGCATTCTCTTGAAATAGACACGTCTTTAAAGCGCCTCCGGCGGCCAAAGAGAAACTTTTGAAAAAGTTTCTCTTTGGAATCTCTTCAAAACGTTTCACTGGCCGTCTGGAAAAGACGCGAAAACGCGTCTCTTCCAGACGGCCTATGTAAAATCATTTATGAACTAGATTCCTCTGAAAATTCTTTACCAATAACTTTTCATAAGATACGCGCCAAAGGCGGAGACGAAGCTCTGCCTTTGGCGCCAGCATGAAAAGGGATTTTAAGGGAAAACTTTTTCAAAAGTTTTCCCTTAAGCCCCAACCGGGCGGGGCGGGCGGAGCGGGTTTGATGCAAAAAGGCGGGGGTAGTGGTATTATTTAGCGAGATGAAAGATGGAGTGTGAATATTGTCATGAGAATAAAAAGATATATGGCGGTTGCGATGCTGGCAGCGTCGGTCGGGATGGCCGGGTGCGGGGGCGCAGGGGGCAAAAAGGGAGAAAGCGACAAGGCGGCAACCGGGGACGCGGTTGTGGCGGGCCGGGTTGATTTGTATTCGGGGTACGGAGTGGCTGCGGACGGAGCGGGCAGGGCGGAAGCGCTGCGCGCCGGGGCGACTGCTAGACTGTACCGGATACCGCCGGACGGGACGGCGCTGTTGCCGTTGCCGGGGAGCGCGGCGACGACGGTGAACAACGGCGTTTTCAGGATAACAGGAGCGCCAGCCGGCGAGAGCGCGCTGGTGGTCAGAGTCGAGACGGGCGACGGCAAGCCTACGCTATCTGCGATACTGCCTCCGCTTTCTGCGGGGACGAACAGCGTGGCGGTGAACCCTGAGACGGATATCGAGGCGAGGCTGCTGAGAAAGATGACAGAGTCGGGGATCGCCAAGAAGCGGGACGCGAAGCCGTGGGAGATAGACGCGTCGTTCGTGAAGCAGTTGGTGGACGAGGCGTTGTTTTTTGAGAATGGCGGGCCGGGGGATCCTGAGAAGACGGCGGACAAGTTGCTGCCGGTGGCGCGGGCGGCGCACGCAAAATATACGGAAATGTTGTTCGGGGCGGGGACGGCGGCGGACGATGCGCGGATGGCGGCGCTGGTCAGGGGGATAGCCGGGCCGCTGACGAGGCTGGAGGCGGCGCGGGAGGCGGGGGCGGCCACGGACGCCCTGCGGGAGGCTGCCGAGGCGGCGGTCGCAAAGGAATCGAAAGAGGCGAAGCTCGCGCGGGGGACGCTGACGGATGTTGCGGCGTGGCGGACGGCGCGGGACATGTCGCTCGACTGGGCGGCCAGATGCATGCGGCAGGGCGTTCGCGGGGCGGGTTGCCCGGCGGTCGCGGATGGAACGTTCGACATGCCCGCGTACGGGGCGGCTCTAGGGCGCGCGCTGGCGGCGGCAGGGCGAGGGGAGGACGCGCGCGGGCGCATGAAGGCGTTTGCGGCGGATGGAGCAAGCGAAGCGGTTCCTTCGCCGCTCGAAGCGGTTTCTCTGCTGATATCGCCGACCAAGACGGTCCTCGAGGATTTTAGAGACGAAGCCGCGAAAATTGACGCCGAAAAGGACGTCGCGAAGCGGTTTGAACTGAAAAGGAAATGGGCGTCCGATTTGAGGGATGTGTTGATAATCGGAGAAATCGGACTGGAGGCCGGGGAGGCATACGAGTCGTTCGAGGGGTTGACCGCCGCGGAGCGCAAGATGGCCGAAGCGCTGAACGGAGCGGAGGCCGACATGGGGAAAGCGGTGGCGGCGCACGCGAAGTTTCTTGCTGAAGCGGAGGCGGCGCTGAAGCCCGTCGGGGAGACAGCGAGGTCGCGTTTTGTCAAACTGGATGCGGCGGACGCGGGGCGGCTCGAATGGGCGCTCAGGGAGATTTGCATGAACGCCACCCTCTGGTCGCTGCCGACACAATACTATGACGGCCCGGACTCCGACGGCGACGGGGCGTCGGACATCGAGGAGCGGATTGCCGGGACGGACCCCGCGGACGCTGGCTCGGTTCCGGCTCCCATATTGACGGCGGTTCCGTCCGTCCTTCTACCTGCTCCCCCGGCGGACACCGACGGGGACGGTTATTCCGACAGGATTGAGAGGGCGGCGGGGACGGACTTGGCGAGCGCGGCCTCGAAGCCGGTTCCGGGAAAGATGAAGTTCTGCGAGGCCGGGAAGGCGGCGTGCGTGGTTGCGCCGGGGGCGGCGAAGGCGGGGACGTCGAGACTGCATGGAAAGGTGGAGCACAAGGGCAAGCCGGTGGGCGGAGCGACGGTCGGCCTCTATGCGTCGGCCCGTTTTCTGAATGAAAAACCGATGAGCGGGACGGTCGCGGTTAGCGGCGCGGACGGAAAATATACGATAGAAAAAGCGCCGAAGGGGAAGTATTTCGTTGCGGCGTTCAGGGACTCTGACGGAGATGGAGCGCCGGGCGACGGGGAGGCTGTCGGGTTCGCTGGGAACGTGTACCCGGCGAGAATAACGGCGGGAGGGGAGAACCCGGAGGGTGAAACGGCTGTCGTAATGATAGGGGCCGCCGGGGCGCTCAGGTGCGCGAAGGGAAAAGTTTACGATCACGCGGCGAAGAAATGCGTGGACAAGTGTCCGGCGGGGATGACGGCGTTTGAGATAACGGGGGAGTGCGAGTGCGGAGTGGGCAAGCTGTTGGTGACGGCGACGGGGGAATGCGCGGCGGCGTGCCCGGCAACGATGAGGACTGCGGCGGGAGCGGGCAGGTGCGAATGCCCGGAGGGCGCGGCGTACGGCGCGGAGACGAAGGAGTGCGAGTGCGGGGCGGGGATGAAGCTGGACAGGGCGACGATGATGTGCGCGTGCGAAAAGGGGCTGTTGGTGGAAGGCCGCGGGGGGTGCGTCGAGGAATGTCCGCCGGGCCGCGTCGCCAACGAGAAGGCGGGCGTGTGCGAGTGTCCTCCGGAGTCGAGATACGACAGGACGGCGGGCAGGTGCGTGTGCGAGGCGGGGAAAATAATGAACCCGGCGGTTGCTGAGTGCGCGGACGCTTGCGCGGGCGGGATGAAGCCGGACGCGACGGGGTATGAATGCGCATGTGGCGACAGGGAGAGGTATGACGCGGAGTTGAAGCGGTGCGAGTGCGCCGAAGGGCTTATGAGGGGAAAGGACGGCGTGTGCGGGGCGGTCGAGCGCGGGCCGGAGCCTCGTGGCGAAGCGCCCGCAGTAGAACGCGGCGGAGCGGGAGCCACTAGGAGCGTTGTGGCGCCGGAGAGAAAGAACTTGATACCGCTAGATAGATGAAAGCGAAGATAGAGCGTCATGATCATATTGCGGAATACCAAAAGGAAGGCGAAACGGGCCGGTTCGGGAATGCGAAAGAGCCGGCGGGCGGAAAAATGAAAAAAAGATGGATACATGCGATGGCGGCACTCGCGGCGGTTATGTCCGCGGCGGTTGTCGCGGCGGGCGCGGCTGCGGTTGCGATGGAAACTTCTCTGCCGCAGGGGATTGCCGAACTAGTGGCAGAGGATTTCGGAGCGTACATAGGGGCCGGGGCGGCGACGGCGAAGTCGGTGTCAGTGGCGGTGGCTCCGGCGGCGGACGAGACAGGCGAGTTCGGCTCGGCGCTACAGAGTTTCAGAGCCGACCTCATGCTTGCGGTTGCTGAAAAGGAATACTTCAGGCTGTTGCCGGCGTCGCGGTTCGACGTGCTTTCGGCGACGACGGCGGGCGGTGGCGGCGCGGGATATCTGACGGATGAACAGGTCAGGAGGATAGCGGCGGCGGCTCCTGTGGGATATGTGGCGGAGACGAGGATAGCGGTGGACGCTTCAGGGCGGACGCTGCTTACGGCGCGGCTCAGGAGCGCGTCCGGCGGCGTCGCGCTGTCGCGGGAATATCTTTTGAGGAAGGCCGGGTCGTTGAAGACTGAGGAGTACGCAAGCCGCGCGGGCGCGCCTGATTCCGTTGAAGCGAAACCGGCGGCTGCCCCGGCGGATTCTGACGAAGAAGCGGCGTCTCAGGAAGAGCCTCGGACATCAGTTGAAAGCTCTCAAAAGCCGGACGACTCGGAAGAAGAGTCGGCGGATGAGGATTCCGGGGACGGCCTTGACCATGAGATGGACGAGAGTATGAGGGCGGCTATAGAGGAAGCGGCGGCGGCAGTGGAGGCGGAATTGGAGGAGGCTGAGGACGCGCTTCCTGAAGAGGAGATGACTGAGCCGAAGGCGGCAGGAGCTCCCGGCCCGCTCGACGCCGCGCTTGCGAAGCTGCCGGTAGCAACTCCGGGAACGGTCGAGTATCTGTCAGGAATGCGTTCTGACCTCCCGGTTCTGGCGCTTGCCGCGATCCCGCTGAAAGACGACGGGACGCCGGGCATAGCGGTCCTGACATCAGGCGCGCTCGATCTCTATTATTTCTCCGAGCCGGGGCGTCTGAGCAGGGTGTGGTCAGGGAAGTTCCAGAAGGTGTATCCGAAGAGAGGCGTCGCCGGAACGATGAAGGTGGGGACTTTTGGCGGGAAGAACCTGCTCTTCGTTTCGATGAACCCGTTTGACAGAGCGTTCGCGTATGAGTGGACGGGGGAGAGCCTTGAGCGGGCCGGGAGAGTGTCGGGATTCGTTGTGGACGCGATGAGGGCGGAAGCCGTGACTGTGATGTCCGACTACGGGGCCGGGGTGACGAGTTTCAACGGACTGAAGACGCGACTGGTGGACACGTCCGGGGCGTCGCCGCGCACGGTGAATTTCCCGGTGTCGCCGGACTACTATACGATATGCGCGAGGCGGTGGTCGGACACGAGCGCGAATTTGACGCAGTTGGTGGCGGCGGGCGAAGACGGGGTAATCAGGATGTACGAGGGGCCCGGCAACGAGAAGGCGAGAACGGAGACGCGGTACGGAGGCGCGGTTCTGTGCGCGAAGGCGGACGAGAGCGCGCCGGGAGCCGCCCAGTACATCGTGGCGACTACCGAATCGGCGACAGAAGACGCGGTGGCGCTGCTGAGGGCCGAGACGGGGCTGATAACCGAAATATGGCGAGCGGGACCGTTCAACGGAGCGGTGGTCGCTCTCGCCTCTTGGGACTTCGACGGCGACGGCAGGACTGAAATCATAGGGGCGCTCGACACGGGAGCCGGATTCAGGCTGTTCAGAGTTCTTCCGCCATACACGAAGCGGTGACGATAAAGCGGCGCGGACTGCCCGGCGCGGTCCGCGAGCGGACAGGATAATAAATGATGAAAAAAATAAGAGCGGGCGGATGGAGGGTCAGGGCGGCGGCGCTTGCGGCGGCGGCGCTAATCGCGGTTTGCGCCGCTCCGGCGTCAGCCGTTCTTCCTCCGAAATTCGGCGGAGAACTGGTTGCTGCGATACCGGACGGGATATCGAAATACGACCCGGCGCTGTTCATATATGACCACGAGTTCTTAGCGGCGGACCTGATATACGACACGCTGCTGGCTCCGGGGCCGAGCGGAGCGCCGACGCCTGTTCTGCTGGACTCGATGCCCGTCGTGTCCGACGACGGAATGACGTTTTACTTTAAGCTGAGGCCGGGAGTGTTGTTTCACAACGGGGCGCAACTGAACTCGGCGGACGTGCTGCACACATTTAAGTCGCTGATAAGCAACAGGAGGTCGCCGTACGGGCGCCTGCTGGACGGCGTGGCGGGGGCGGCGGAGTTCCGCTCCGGCAAGCAGCGCGGAATTTCAGGGTTCAAGATAACCGACCCTTTGAGGTTCGAGGTCAGGCTGACGGAGAGACAGCCGAACTTTCTGCGATACCTGTGTTTTCCCGCGCTGTCCATAGTGTCGGCGGCGAACAGGGACTTCTCTCCGCCGATAGGGACGGGGCCGTTCGCGCTCGTCGAAACGACGTCGAGAGGGGACGCGACGCTGGCGGCGAACCCCAAGTATTTCGAAGGAAGGCCGTATCTGGACAAGATAACGCTGCGGGTCGTCAAAGACGACCGGGACAGGCTGACGGAGTTCAAGCGCGGGGCGCTCGACGTGTCGGACGTGCCCGCGCACGGGCTGAGCAGGGCCGAGCGCGAGATGTATCCTCCGCCGCTTGAGTCGGAGATGAAAAACATATATTTCCTAGACGTCAACCCCGACTACCCGGCGCTCGCGGAGCGGGCGGCGAGGTCGGCCGCGTCCGCGGCGATAGACAGGCAATCGATTGTGAGAGTGATACTCGGCGGAGCGGGGGCGGAGGAGAACAACACCGGACCGGCGAAACATGGATCTTCGGCCCCTCGCGACGCGGCCATCCCCCTGCCGTTGTGGTATCCTGACACCAGTTCCGCGCTGAAACTAGTTGCTGAAAAGATACAACTAAACCTAGGCCAAGCGGGCTTCAAGGCGACGCTCAGGGAGCGCGGGCTGGCAGACATCTCTCAATACGCCACGGACGACGCTCCGGCGTTCATACTGAGGTGGATGCCGGTGATAATGGGGTTGTCGGAATCGGTGGAGGCGGCGCTTTACGGCCCGGCGGGAACTCTGACGCGCTCGACCGCCATAGCCGGGAGGCTGGGAGCGGACGCTAAGGGGCAGGGAACGGTCATAATGCTGTTCTCTCGGAAACCGGCGTATTTAAGGCAGAGCAGCGTTTACGGGGCGGAGGCGGGGCCGTTCGGCGCGCCCCGCATCGATTCGGCTTACATAAGGGAAACGGACTGAAGGCATGGCGGCGGACAGACTGGAAACGGACGCGAAAACCGCTACCGCCGAGGGGGCGAGGCGAAGCCTTTCCATACGCGCCAAACTGATGGGCGTGATGCTGGTCGTCTTTCTCATCCCCATTGCGCCCATGCTCTATCTGCTGAACATGCGGCTCCAGACGAGCTTCGACAACATAGACCGGGGACGCGTCACCAGCGCCCTAGACGGCATACGAAACGAGCACCGCGCGCTGGTGGAAAACACGAAGGACAGAGTGGAGACGCTCGCCAACGACCGCTTCCTCATCGAGGACGTCGCCACATACAGCATGTGGCCGAACGTGCTGATAAGACGCGTGGAGGCGATGCGCAAGACTTCCGGACTGGACATCCTGATGGTGGCCGACGCCGAATACAGGCTTATAGCCGACGGGGCCAACCCGGCTCGGTTCGACATCGAAGCCCGCTCTTTTGCCGACGACGCGTTCGTGCGCGACGCGCTCGAAAACGGGACTGTCGGCGTTACCCTCAGGAGAGACGAACAAAGCGGCGCGGTCTCGGTTATGATATACCATCCGATCCGTTATCTTGGGGTGAACGACGCAGTTCTCATTGGAGGCACGCGGGTAGGTCAAGAATACGTAGACCGGCTCCACCGTCTGGCGTCCGCCAGAGTGGTTTTGTATGAAGGCAACAAGGCGACGCTGAGTTCGGAAGAGGGGGACACCGAACTGAGCCTTCCGGTGGGCGACGAGTTTCTAGAGCAACTGGACGCGGAGCCGGAAACCACGAAGCGCGTGCACGTGGGGCGCTCGGACTTCACGGTGGGCGGAGTGCCCTTGACTGACCCGGACACCGGACGAGGGATGGGTTATCTGGTCATCGGCGTGTCGCGGGACACCGTGAACGGGATAGTCGCGCAGACGCGGCGGGACATATTGTACGTGATGCTGCTCGGCCTCGGCGTTTCTATGGCTCTCGCCGTTATCATGTCCGTGGGGATAACGAGGCCCATCGAGAAGCTGGTGAGGAGCGCCCGGCTGATAGGCTCAGGGCAGTTCGACGTGGCGGAGACGCCCGTCATGTCCGGCGACGAGATTGGGTTGCTGGCGCGCACCATGAACAAGATGGCGTTCGACCTGCGCGACTACAGCATCCGGCTTGCGCTAACCGAAAGGACGGCGGCATGGCGCGAGGTCGCCCGCAGGATCGCCCATGAAATTAAAAATCCCCTCTCCCCCATCCAGCTTTCCATCGAAAACCTGAAAGCGGTGTTCGAGGAGAACAGGGAAATGTTCGACGAGATGTTCCCGGAATCGTCGGACATGATACTCGAAGAGGTGGACAAGCTGAGGAGACTGGCCAATGAATTCTCGGAGTTCGCGCAGATGCCGGAGCCGGTGTTCGAGCGCGTGGACGCCGCCGAGATGCTGCATAACCTAGTGAAATTTCACAGCTCGACCGCCCCGGCCGGGGTCAAATTGAATATAATAGGTTGCGACAAGGCGATTGTGATCAGGGCCGACCGCGACCAGCTCAACAGGGTTTTCACCAACCTGATAAAGAACGCGGTAGAGGCGATGCCGGACGGCGGCGATTTGACGGTGTCCGCCGTGAAGACCGATGGCGGGGCCGTCTTCCGCTTCAGGGATACGGGGGTCGGCATGACCGCGGAACAATTGGAGAGAATATTCACGCCGTATTTCACGTCAAAAAGCGGCGGGACCGGGCTGGGCCTCTCCATCGCAAGAAGGATACTCGCCGACCACGGCGCGAGGATAGAAGCGTCCGGCGCGCCCGGAAAGGGAGCGGAGTTCGCGGTGACTTTCGGCGATCAGACAGCCGCCGAGACTGGAGGCTCAGGGCTTGAGCGATGAATCGATTCTGATCGTGGACGACGAGAAGAACATCCTATCGACCATATCGATGGCGTTGAAGTCCAACGGGTACGCCGTCAGGACGGCGGAATCAGGAGCAAAGGCGCTCGATGAGCAGGCCGCCGCCGAGTGTTCCCTCGGAGTGTTCGACATTATGATGCCCGGCATGGACGGGCTTGAGCTTCTGCGCGTCTTCAAGGAGAAATGGCCCAACACCGCCGTCATAATGATGAGCGGGCACGGAACCATCAGCACCGCGGTCGAGGCCACCAAGCTCGGCGCTTACGACTTTATCGAAAAGCCCGTTTCGAGGGAAAAACTGTTGCTGACCGTCAAGCGAGCCATAGAGTTCCGTCGGCTGGAAAAAGAGAATATCGCCCTCCGGGACGAGGTCAGGCAGAAGCACGACATCATCGGCGAGAGCCCCGCCATGAAAGAGCTTGTCCGCAGAATTATGACGGTCGGCAACTCGCAGAGCAGGGTGATGATAAGAGGCGAGAACGGGGTGGGCAAGGAACTGGTGGCGAGGGCCCTCCACAACGCCAGCCCCCGAAGGGACTGCCCCTTCATCAAGGTGAACTGCGCGGCCATTCCGCACGAGCTTATAGAGAGCGAACTGTTCGGCCACGAGAAAGGGGCCTTCACCGGCGCGGCGGCTATGCGGCGCGGAAAGTTCGAGGCGGCCAACAAGGGAACCATCTTTCTTGACGAGATCGGCGACATGCACCTCGACACTCAGGCGAAAGTGCTCCGCGTTCTTCAGGAACACGAGTTCCACCGCGTCGGCGGAGATATCACGGTGAGGGTGGACGTCAGGGTCATCGCGGCCACGAACAAGGACCTCGAAGCGGAAATAAAGTCCAACAGGTTCCGCGAAGACCTCTACTTCAGGCTGAACGTCATCCCGATATATGTGCCGCCGCTCCGGGAGCGCAGGGCGGACATACCGCTTTTCGCGCGGCATTTCTTCAGGCAGTTCGCCGACGAGTACGGCCGTCCCTCGAAGCAGTTGACCGAGTCCGCGGTGGAGGCTCTGATGGACTATTCTTGGCCGGGAAACGTCCGCGAGCTTCAGAACTTCATGGAGCGTCTTTTCATCATGGCTGAAGAACCGGTCATCGAGGCGAAAACGGTCTACGGCCACCTGCCCGAAGGCGTCGCCCCGGACGACTGGCGCTCAGACGCGCCTCTAGGATCGTTAAAAGAATCCATGAACCTTTTCGAAAAAGAGTTCATAGAAAAGAAACTAAGAGAACACGGCTTCAATATCTCAGAGACGGCCCGCTCGCTCCAACTCGAACGCAGCCACCTTTATAAAAAAATCAAGGCTCACGGGATACGCGTGCCGTAAGCGCGCCGCCCGGTTTTTTCATCGCATATCAATCGACGAACAGCGAGGCAGAGACATGACGAAACCGAAATGGAGAAAGGCAGGATTGGCGATTCTTGCGGCGGCTCTATGCATGGCTTGCAAACCGACCGCCTCGGCCTCCGAACTTGCAGGCAGCGAGAGCTTCTACAAAGATGAAGGCGCTCACTTCGAAGTTCCCTTTGAATATTGGTCCGTTCAGGGCGTCCTCAGAGAAGACGGCGCTGATAAGCCTATCTATTTCACCGCGCACTTCAACAGAGCCGGCAGCGGCTACTTCCACGTCCGCAACGGCTACGGCTCGCTGCGGCTGGCCGATGGCGCGCACGACTTTCGCTCGTTCGGCATGGGCGTTGTTCAAGCCCTAGGAAAAGACTTGCTTCAGATGCGCGCCGAGCAACGGCCCGATTTCCCGGCGTTCAGGCGCGCGTACGAACTCGCCGAGAAAGGCGAGTTCGAGAACTTCACGCTCATCCCCGAAGAGGACGCCGCGATGCACAGAGGCCGCCTATACATCAACCTCGGCGGCAACAGGCTTGAGCGGATCTCAAACTCCGCTTTTGACTATCAGATCGACCTGAACACATGGGCCGGGGTTTTGAAACTGTCTTTGCTGTCCGGCCGGGAGCCTCTCTATTTCGACGCAAACCGCCCCGTCCGCGTTGAAAGCGTCAGCGACCTGTACGGCCCGGAGGCAGGCATGCTGGTCGGCTACGCCGTTCCCCGCCTTAAAGTCTCCGGCTCCCTCGCCGCCAAAGATGGCGAAGTTAAGCTGTCCGGCGAAGCTTGGCTCGAACACTGGTGGGGCAAACCGAAAGGCGAAGCTATGGCCCAGTCGGCGAAAACGCTGATTTCATTTCCCGACGGCGGAGACCTTCTGGCGGTTAAATTCTACGACACAAAAGGCGGACAGGTCAGCGCCGTGGCTCTTTACAAAGCTCCCGACGGCTCGATGCAGCGAGACAACGAGGTTTCGTTCTCCGCGCTCGAAAGCTGGACCAGTCCTGACACGCTGACCATTTACGATGTCGGCTGGAAAATCGAATCCGAATACGCGCGGGGCGAAATACGCCCGGCGCAGGGCGCGAAGGACAGCGAATTGATGTTGATGCGCGGAGTCGGCGGGTTCTGGTTCGGGCCGTGCGAGTTTACAGGCTCGGTCGAGCGAGCCGCTGCCATGCCCGCATCCGGTTTCGGCTTCTGCCGCTTCGCCTCCATAAAGGAATACCGCGCCGACTGACCGCCGCCCGCGTTCGGCACAAATCTCCTCCGGGAGCGCGTTTTGATAGAATGCAGCGTGGGCGTCATGGCCCACAACGAAGCTAAAAACATCGGAAATGTCCTCGACCGGCTCGCCGGACAGTCGCTGGAGCGCGCGAGCATAACCGAAATCATCGTCGTCGCCGGCGGTTGCGACGACGGAACCGAAGACGTCGTCCGGCGCAAAGCCGAATCAGACCCTCGCGTCAGGCTCGTCGTCGAGCCTGCCCGAAAGGGAAAAGCCGAGGCTGTCAATCGGTTTCTGGCCGAGGCGACGAAGGACGTTTGCGTGGTGGTCGGCGCGGACACTCTTCCCGACTCCCGCGCGGTTGAATTCCTCTGTCTTCCGCTGGAACGCGGCGAGGTGGGCATGACCGGGGCGCGCCCCATTCCCCTCAATTCGAGAAAAACATTCCCCGGATACGTCGTCCATTTTTTGTGGTCCATGCACCACGACGTGGCGCTGAAACGCCCCAAGTGCGGAGAGATGGTGGCGTTCAAGAAAGTCTTCGACCGCTTGCCCGCCGACACTGTGGTGGACGAGCCTCAGATAGAGGCCCTCGTGCGCGCCGCCGGGCTTCAGATCGTATACGAGCCGCGCGCCGAAGTATACAACCTCGGCCCGGACAACCTCCGCGAGATAGTCATGCGCAGGCGCAGCATCGTCGCGGGCTATGAAAGGCTGTCCCGCAGAACCACCCACCGCACTGCCACGCAGAGCCTCCGCTGGTGGCTCTTATCGCGGGTGGCCGTCAGAGCCGCGCGCGGCGAGGAACCCCTTCTTTTTCTCGCAGGAGCCGTCGCCGTCGAGCTGGCCGCGCGCATCCTCGGCTACTGGGACGCCGTTTTCTCCAAAGAGCCTCTCCATATATGGCCCCCGGCGGAATCAACTAAAGACCCGGCCGCGTCCTTCCCTCCCCGCCGCTGACCGGCTTCCTGTTCGCCCTCCCTTGTTGTGTTGCGTCCCATGTTGCAAGTATAATGGTTCCGACATTAACTAGGATTGGAGAAGCGCCATGGAAGAAACATACCAACAATTGAAGCAGTGCGTGCTTGACGGAAACCAGCCGGGAGCGGTCGAGGCGACCAAAAAGCTGATCGAAGCCGGGGAAGCCCCCCAGAATATTCTGGACTCCGCGCTCGTGCCGTCTATGGAGGAAGTGGGCGACCTCTTCCAGCGCAACGAATACTTCATACCCGAACTCCTCGTCGCCGCAAGAGCGATGGAGGGCTGCATGGCCATTCTGCAACCTCTCCTTTCGGCCGGCGACTCCAAACCGAGGGGCGTGGTCGTTATCGGAACTGTCAAAGGCGACCTGCACGACATCGGCAAGAACATCGTCGCAGCCATGCTCAAAGGGGCCGGGTTCAAGATTATCGATCTCGGCACCGACGTGGACGCCGCAAAATTCGCAAAGGCCGTCGCTGAACACAAACCGGACGTGATCGGCCTCTCCGCGCTTCTAACCACCACCATGCGCGAGATGAAGTCCATCATCGACGAGCTTGGCGGCAGTGGTCTCAGGGGCGGCGTGAAAGTCATGGTCGGCGGCGCTCCCCTCACTCAGCAGTTTGCGGACGAAATCGGCGCCGACGCATTCGGACAGGACGCCGCCGAAGCGGTCAAAAAAGCCAAACAACTCGTCGCAGTCTGAATCAAGACGCGTTTCTCGCGCGGGACGGCAGCGGGGCCGCGACAACTGTCCCGGTTCGCGGCGGCATAGGCGCGTCAGAATCAAAGCAAACGCGGCTGCGGGTTTTTAAGATGACGACAAACCGCAATAATTTCAAAAGGGATTCGGGGAACAATTTGCGCCCGGACGCGGGGCGCGGCGCCTCTGCGGATTTGTTCCATTCGGCAAAAAAAAAGATGAGGCTCGCGTTGCCCGCGCTCGCTTTCGCCACCGCGTTGGCCGTCGCTGCGCGGCCCGCCGTTTCGTCGGCGTTGTTTCCGTTGCGCGATGAGGGTCATCTGAAGCTTGAACCTGTTTCTGTGCGTTTCCAGCCCGCTGTTTTCGCCGTAAAAGGCGGGCAGGGCGCAATAGA
Organism: bacterium ADurb.Bin236; assembly: GCA_002069885.1. Taxonomy (GTDB): domain Bacteria; phylum UBP15; class UBA6099; order UBA6099; family UBA6099; genus UBA6099. The sequence continues at coordinate 32,368 of MWCD01000023.1, forward strand.
GGGCTCCATAGATTTCATCCATGACGTGGCGGCTCCTTTTTACCTCATGCTGGAAGAAACCGTCGCCCGGAGCGAATCGACGCTGCGGGACCGGCTTGCCGCGCTAGATTTCGCCAGAGAGGAACTCCGTTTCTCACTCGGCGCCCATCTGATGTCAGTCGAGGAGCAGGCGGCTCGCCTTGAAGCAATGCTTAAAAACAGGAGCGCCGTCGAATGAAATCGCGCGGCTTAACCCGCCGCGCCAAAAACTGAAATCGCCGCTCTCCCGCTCTGACGGGAAGGGCTTGACCGGGAGGACAAATGAACAAGTATGACGTAGCAATCGCCGGAGCCGGGGTTGCCGGTTGCCATGCGGCAAGAAACCTCGCGAGGATGGGCCGCAGCGTCGTCCTCATCGACCGGCGCGAGACCTCCGGCCTCGGCCACGACTGGTGGGACAACGTGAACATGGGCATCTACGACGAGGTCGGGCTGCCCGCCCCCGAACCGCCGGAGTTGCTTCAGGGCAACATCAACTTCAAGGTCTTCCCTCCCGGACAGAAGACTTTCTCTTTCGTCGCTGACACCGCCGGAAAGATGAACGTGGACAGGAAGATGCTGGCCGCGCGACAGTTGAGATACGCGGTCGAAGCCGGCGTCCGCTTCATGGAAAAGACCGCCGCGCTCGCTCCTGTCGTCGAGAACGACCGCGTCGTCGGAATGCTCGCGCGCGCAGCGGACGGCTCAAAAATCGATATCCGCGCCTCCATCACCATCGACGCCACCGGTATCTCCGGCGCTCTCAGGCAGCATTCATCCGCAAAATACGGCTTCTCCAAATACATCAGCCGCTCCGAAATGTTCGTCACCCACAGGGAAATCCACAAGGACGACGCCCGCGAGCGCGAAAGCAGGGTCGTCTTCGGCATCAACAACGGCGTTCAGTGGATTCACCGCGAGCAGCCGGGCATGGCGGACTTCTTCGCCGGGTTCATCAACTTCCCCGGCAGGCCGCGTCCCAGAGACATCGTCGCTGGACTTCTGGCCGCAACTCCGGACGTCAAGCCGAACCTGCTTCGCGGCGGTTACGGCGCTCCCATCCCCGTCAGGCGCGGCTTCGACTCGTTCGTCGCCGACGGGTTCGTTCTCTGCGGCGATTCCGCCTGCCAGTGCAACCCGATTGACGGCTCCGGCGTCGGCAGCTCGCTGCGCGCCGCCACCATCGCCGCGCGCGTCATCCACTCCGCCCTCGAAAACGGCAGGACGGACGTCGAGGCTCTCTGGCCCTACAACGCAGAATACAAACGCCTTCAGGACGCCTCTTTCGCCCAGCTTCACGCCCTCCAGATGTTCCTTGTCTCTCAACCGAAAAAACTCCTCGACATACTCCTCGGCAGAGGCATCATCAAACCCAGAGACTTCTGGGGCACGGGCAAGGCGAAACAGGAATCCGCTCTCGGACGGATTATCAAGATGATGAAAATGATCGACAATCCGAGTTTTATTTTCAAACTGGTCGACGGCATGTCCACCGCGAAAAAAGCAAACGAGCTTTACATGCAGTTCCCGGAAAAACACGACCCGGCGGAATTCGAGAAGTGGCGGCGCGGCGTGAATCAACTGTTCGCGACCATACCGCCCGCGCTCGACGCTCCCGCCGAAATGAAATGATTGGGCGCCGCGAGCCGCGCCCGCTTCGGAGGTTGATTTGGACATCAAAAAAATCGGCATAGTCGGAGCCGGTGTCATGGGCGGCGAAATCGCTTTCGTCGCCACTCAAGCCGGATTCCCTGTGGTTTTGAAAGACATCGAGCTCCGCTTCCTCGACATCGGCGTGGCGAATGCCCGCCAGATTTACGAGTTCAAGGTCAGACGCCGCAGAATGTCAGAGGACGAGATGGAGCAGAAATTGAAACTTATCTCCGTCACCCTCGGATACGACGAGCTTGCGGACGCAGATTTCATCATCGAGGCCGTTCCGGAAAATCTGGAGCTGAAGCGCCGGGTTTTCTCCGAACTGGACGCGGTCTGCTCCCCCGGCGCAATCCTCGCCACCAACACTTCGGCGTTAAGCGTATCGGCCATCGCCGAGGCCGTCTCCCGCCCGGAGCGCGTGGCGGGCATGCACTTCTTCAACCCAGTGTCCATGATGCGTCTGGTGGAAGTGGTCAGGGGCGCGCGCACGAGCGACGAAGCCATGTCCTCCGTCTGCGCGCTCGCGGAAGCCATCGGCAAATCCCCCGTGCGCTGCGCGGACTCCGCCGGATTCATCGTCAACAGGCTCCTTTGCGCCGCCATGTTGGAGGCCGCCCGCTGCGAGCGCGAGGGCCTTATGTCCCGCGCAGACATCGACAGCGCCCTCGTCAAGCCAGACGCCGGGTTGCCAGTCGGCCTCTTTAAAATGGCCGACCAACTCGGCATCGATCTCATACACAAAGTCATGCGCATCCTGCAGGACGCTTTCGGCGACAGATTCGCTCCGCCCGAAGAAGTCGAGCGCCTCATCGCCTCCGGCCACCTCGGCGTCAAATCCGGAAAGGGATTCTACGACTATGGAAAATCGTGAGCTTGTCCTGAACAGAATCTTCGCCGCCGTAGTCGCCGAAGCAGAACGCGCCGCCGCTGAAGGCGTCGCCTCTCCGCAGGAAATCGACGACGCCATGCGCATGGGCGCTCTCTTCAAAAAAACCCCGTTCGCGTACACAGCGGAGGTCGGCGAGGAAACAATGCGCGCGAGACTCGACGAGTTCGCGGCCAAATACGGCGACAGGTTCAAAGTCTGAAGCCCGCGCTCCCGCGCCGCTCAAGGAGAAAACCGCGAATCGCCAATGTTGATTCCGCTCTCGAAAAAATCCCCCTCCGTCCTCCGCGACATCCGAAAAATCGGCGTTTACATCGGCGTCCCCGGACTCGGAGACCTGCTTTTCATCACACCACTGTTTAGGGAACTTAAAAAACTGTTCCCCGGCGCGGAGGTCGTGTTCATCGGAAAGTTGCTACGCGGCTACGTCCAACCTGTGTTCGACAAATGCGAATACATGGACAGGCTGCTCGAATTTCACCTCTACGATTCCCTGAACGCGCTCTCTTTGGCCCGGTTTGTAAAAATGCTCCGCGCTGAAAAGTTTGATCTGGTTGTGGACACCCAGAGGAAACTAGCCCCCAGCCTTCTGCTCCGTCTGGGCGGTCCAAGATTCATGGTGGGCTACAGCAGCAAACAGGCGTTCTCCGATTTCGCCGTGGACGACTCGCGCAGGGACTCTCGCCACACCGCCGACCTCTCGCTGGACCTTGTCCGCGCCCTCGGCGCCCTGAACCCCGACCCCACGCTGGAAATACCTCTGCCGTCCGCGAACAAAGAATACGCCGCCGCTTTCCTCGCATCCAACGGAGTCCCTGAAGGCGCCTGGACGGCTGGCCTGATCCCTTGCGCCGGTCACCCCTCCCGCAGATGGACTTCCGAAAAATTCGCCGCCCTCGCCAGCAGGCTCCGCGACGAACTCGGCTGCTCCGTTATCTGCTTCGGCTCCCGCGCGGACAAAGAAGTCATTGACGAGATTATCGCCGCGACGGGGCAGGGCGCGTTCTGCGAAGACTTTGAGCGCGGCTCCATCCTCGATTCTGCGGCTCTCATGTCTCGTTGCTCCGTGATCGTTGGCGTGGATTCAGGCCCTCTCCATGTCGCCGACGCCGCAGGGGCTCCCTGCGTCGGCATCTACGGCCCCACTCTCCCAGAAAGATTCGGCCTTATCGGCTCCCGCTCCAAAAACATCTGTCTATACACCGAATGCTCCCCGTGCTCCGACCCCGAATGCATCCACCGCAAATGCCTAAACCAAATCGAAGTCGCAGAAGTCTTCAACGCCGCACGCGCGCTCCTCGACAATTCCGCCTCCGACTGATCTGCTGTCGCCCGATAAAATATATCGCGCGAAGGATGCGGGTCGCCCGGAATAGGCGATAACCGGCAAAAGACGGACAAAAGAAACAGCGAATCGCCCAGATGGGAAACGACGCGCAAAAAAATGCTAATCCATTGTTAGGATTCGGGCTGAATGTCGGTTTGGTTTTCGGACTATCCGGCGGTCAGTCGATGACTTCGCAGTTGTCGAGTATCCGCTCGATCTCGTTCTTGCGGCCCAGAAGCATCCTTTGCTTGTCCTGAGCGATGTTAAGCTCGGCGTTTTCGGAGATGTCGCCCCATTCGCGGGCGGTGCGGATGTCGGAGAGCGCTTCTTCCATTTTCGAGCTGTTTATATCTTCAAGCTCGCTCACAAGCTGGTCGTATTTCTCGCGCGTTATCCTGTAGACATCGTCCTGTTCGCTGTGACGTTTTGCTTCGGTCACTTCGATGCCGGGGTACTTGTTCTTGAGGGCCTGAAGCCGTTTCTGCCGCTCCTCGAAATCGAACGCGATGCAGTCGAAGAAATGAGAGGCGAAGAGGGACACTACTGCCGCGGGCTGCGCGTCGAGGAACTTGTCGATTTTCTTCTCGTCCTTGAGAAGCTTGACCAGTTCGTCTTCCTCGCGGGTGACGCTTGGGCCGTCGGAATTGTTGCGGCAGGAGTATGCGGATGTGAAGTGTATGTTGTTGAGAATCCTGAACATGGAGGAAATGACCACGTCCGGGGGAGGCGCGACATCCTCAATATCGGAACATTTTTCGATCTGGGTTTTCGACACCCACACGAAGGGCTGCATGTTAGTCGCTATATCCGCCATCGCCACATCGACGATGTGTTTGATATAGTCTTTGTTTTCCATCGCCAACAGCGTGTCGAGCGTCCAGTCGCGCTGGGTTTTCTTGAACCGCTTGGTGAGCATGAAAGCGGTGTCTAGGAACTGTTCAGGGCTGAGCTCGAGCAAAAGCTCGAAAAGGCGCTTGCGCACCGCGTTGTCCATGACTTCGGACACCGCGACCGCCGACTGTTCAACGTCGAACATGCGGATTTCGTCGTATATGGAATCTTTGATGGCGTCGTGCTGTTCGGGATCCAGCGTCTCTAAAAAAATGAGCGCCTCCAGTCGGGCGCCCATTTTGTTCGTCTGGTTCATCGCGGTTCCCGTGAAGAAGGTCACCGCGGTTTCCCTGACATCCTCCATGGGGACGCCTTTCTGTTCGAGCTGCATCATATCCCTGACGATTTTTTGTTTGTCCTTCAGGGACGGAGACTGCCTGAAACGGGCGAGCAGCTCCTGAGCGATCTCGCCTAGCTCCCCCTTGTAAGAAATCTTTCCGGCCTTGTCCACTTCGAAGCGCGGGTCGGATTTCGCCGCCTGCGCTAAACGGGTTTGCCATTCGGCAAACTCATTCTCCGAGACAAGGGCCGGGCAGACCAGCCCCTTCAGTTCGGCGGGGGTTATCTCCGCCTGTTGGTCTTCCACCAGCGCCAGAGCGGCGTCCAGAGGCTCCTGATTGATATGTTTGGAAAACTGTTCCGCTTCGTCCCTTTTCCTGAGATGAAAACCCCGGGACGAAAGCTTAACGAGGGGAGCGCGTTTCTTGCCGGCGGTGTCGAATATCTCGTCTTTCCCGCCTTCGAACTCCACGAGCAGCTCGGAATCGGAACTGAGGCTCACTTTCCCGATGCCGTTGTTTTTATGCCAGACCCAATCGCCTTCCTTGAAACTCTTCGCCATATTAAAGCGCCTTTCGGGCTTTTTATGCGCCCGTCCGTCTTTTTCGGACTGTAAATTCTATACATCCGCGTCATCGAAGTCAAGCGCGGGAGGCCAACTTCGACGTAAAACATTTCAGAGCGCGGAAACAAGCGCGGATTCCGGGTTTGGCTCAATGCGCGTTTATTCGGCGGGAATCCGGTTTTTCCGCAGGCGGGCCTGGATAGGCGGGCTCGACGCGCGCCGGAGAAGTCGGCGCGGATAGCAACTTTTTCGCGGACAGGATAGCACGGTTAGCGAATATGTAACAACTCGCGCCCGAAATCGCGTTTTTGCGGGGATGGCTGCGGAGGTTTTGAAAACATAGATAAATAAACTGCTAATATTGCGCCGCGAATAATTAATATTTCTCATTGACAAGCTGTCAAAGGGGCGTATAATCGTAAAGGTATTATGAAACACATAAACGTAACACGAAGAAAAGCCGCCAGAAAATGGTTTTGCGTCTAAGGAGGAACTCTCAAATTGAAGGAGCAGGCGAGCGGTCGCAGCCCGCGCCGCCTTCTATGCCTTAATGCGCAACGTTTTTTCACTCACCCTCTATGCCTCCTACATTTCGGGAGGCTTTTTTTTGCGCAAAGACTGCTGGCTGGACGCGCGCTGACGCTCGGATTTTCACGAGAAAAATCCGATTCAACCCGAATCCGTCATTAGGATTCGGGAGCGATTGTTCATAGCGACGAACTGCTTGGTTGCCGCAGGGTGTAAGCAATTGCATTTGTTTTGTTGTTATGCTAGTTTATCCGCATAAGAGATATGGCAGAAAATATGACAAAAGCGGACAGGACGCGCCTCAGAATCATCGAGGCCTCATTGCCGTTGTTTCTAGAAAAGGGTTACAACGGCACGTCAATGCGGGAACTGATGTCCGCAAGCGGGGTCAAGGCGGGCAATTTCTATTTTCATTTCGATAGCAAAAAGGCGCTTGCGCTTGCGGTGATGGATGAGGCGGAAGAGATATTCTTCGATGTGATGAATGCCGCCTGCGAAGCGGAAGGGCTTTCTCCGGCGCAGAAGCTTGGGGCGATGATGGGGGCGCTGGCGGCGCTGATCGAGGCAAGGGATTGCGCCGGCGGCTGTCTTTTCGCCAATTTTGCGCTCGAAATGAGCGACGCGGATGAAGACCTACGCGAACGGACCGCCGCTTTCTTCGAGCGTTGGCGACTGATGATCGAGAAGCTTGTCAGAGACGCCCGCCGCGAAGGCGAACTTCCTTCAAATATCGACTCTTCCGGTTTTTCTGAATATATCATCATGGCCCTAGAGGGCGGAATAATGCTATCCCGGCTAAAAAAAGACGCTGCCCCTCTCAAATTCGCCTTCTCCACGCTCCGCGACCACATTTTTTCTCTCAAGGAAAAACCAACGCTTCAAGACGGTTAGGTTGTTAAGTTATTAAGGGAAAACTTTTAAAAAGTTTTCCCTTAAAATCCCTTTCAAAACGTTTCACGCTAGCGCCAAAGGCATAGCTTCGCTTCCGCCTTCGGCGCTTATACATGTTATTAGATGATTCTACCCACTACCAAGTGTGCCATGCGCAAAGCTTTTTCCTTTGCGCATGATGCTTTTTACCAAAGTAGTTAGTGGGAACTTTCATTTAATTCTTCGTATATCATGCGAAAAGATATTTGTAGAGTTTTCTATGAGAATCTTCTTCTGGAACATTTTCACAAGAGCGACGGGACGCGACGCGCCAGCGTCGCGTCCCGTCGCGCATTGAAAAGTTTGAAGGATTTTCAAGGAAACTTTTCAAAGTTTCCTTGAACCGCCGGAGGCGCTTTAAATGCCTTGCGGAAGCAAACGCTTATTGTACGGTGTAGCCGCGTTTCCTGTAGGCTACTCTTGTTATCAGGGAAATGTCGGTTAGGTCGATGTCGGCGGGATTTATCTGAGTCATCATGAAAGTCATGAACATAAATTCCAAGGTTCGGCTCGGATTGTCTTTGAACGCTTTGCGGTCAACGGAGATAACGAGGCGGTTTTCATCCGGAGCGCAGACGGCGGACTTGTTGTCGGCGACGATTTCGCTTCCGTGAAAGTAGTAGAGACCGCATTTGACGGCGATATTCAGGGGGGCGTAAATGACTACCGCGCCTTGTCGGAGAATCGATTCGATGCCCGTGTCTCCGCTGGAGATGTCCGGGTTCAGCCATCCGGCGACGTAGATGTTCGCGGCGGTGGGAGACAGCCGGCCGGGAGACACCTTGCCCTGCGTGTTTATCGTTATCAGAACGCGTTCCTGCGTGAATCCGACCCGCGTGGATTTAATATAAAGCGATTCAGGCGTCCCGCTGTACTCAAACGCGGCCCCGTCGAGTCTTTCGTGGGGTATGGACATCGGGAAGAGGCAGCCGGAGGGGCGAAGCGCGGGGCAGTCGAGGGTGTCTGCGCGGCAATCCGCTTCTTTTGACATGGCGCCGACCACGACTTCGACGGCGCAGAAGTTCTCTACATACGCTTCGTCGAACGCGTTCACCGCGTGTATGCCGAACATGATTTCCGTTCCGGACGGCTGACCGGGGATGACGCCTTTCCAGACGTCGCCGGAGGATGAAGTTCTCTCCATTCTAATTCTCGAGAAAGAGGCTCCGCCGTCGGCGGTGTAGTTAATGAAAGCCTCCCATACTTCGGCTGTCTCTCTTTTACGGGCTTTTTCGATGACGGCGGATACAGTCACCGGCTCGTTTTCGCGCGGGTAAGCGGGCGATATCTCGACTTTGTCGACGGTCGGAAACGCGCGGTTGTCTATAGCGTCCTTGACTTTGTCGGCGTCCTCGCGGGAAATGCCGAGCTGGTGGAGATAGTTGCTCATGGAAGCCCAGTCCGAGGATTCCTGAGCGGAGACGGGGCAGCGCGCGACCGCGAGCGCCAACGCGGCCAATGTTGCGGTTATGACTTTTCTCATATTGTTAGCTCCTTGCCAATCCGCCGTCAGTCCCCCTGTTTCCAGAAAGTTTCGGCGATGATGTCGTTCTCATATTTTAAGTAATCTTTAAGTTCTTCCACCTTATAGTTCATAAGTTTTTTTATTCCTACGAGAGTTTTGCCGGGGATGCGGGCGAAATGCTCGGCCTTTTTGAAGGCTGCAGTCTCCAGTTCGGCGGATGGAACTATCTCGTCCACCAGTCCCAGAGAGAGCGCTTCGGCGGCGGTTATGTCATTTTCCGACAGGAGCAGTTCGTAGGCTTTTGATTTGCCAAGGATTGATGATAGGAAGAATGTGGCTCCGCCTTTAGGGACCATCCCTGTCTTGAAGTATCCTTTCTGAATGACGGTGTCGTCGGCGACTATCCTGTAGTCGCAGGCAAGGCTCATGTTCAGGAACTGGGCGACGATGTTGCCGCTGTCCACAGAGATGACGAACTTGTCCTGCGAGTACAGCTCGACGATGAACTGGCTGTAGAAATTCAGCATTCTGTGGATTTTGAGCCTGTCTTTTTCCTTCGATGCGAAATCAATGAACTCCTCGTACTCGCGCATATCCTTCTGTTCGGAAGTTCTGGCGACGATGATGACTCTGAGGTTTTTGCTATCGCCGCATTCCTTGAAAGTCTTGCTCAACTGGTCCATGTCGCAAAGTCCGGCGGCGTTGAAAAGAGCTTTGCCCTTGAATCTGAAGATGGCGATGTTGCCGAACGATTCAAACGTGAACGAGTCGTAGATTCTTGCGCATTCCTTGCCGGTCATGGCGTGTCCCTCCCTGAGGTTTATAAAAGCGGAGAACCCTGATCCGGGTTCGCTCAAGCCTTGTTTCAACCGGGAACTGGGTCTGCGTCCCCGGAGCGCGCATTATATGATTCGATATATCTTATTTTATCAAGCAACTCAATGGTTTGAACAGGTTTAGAAAGAAATGAGTTCGCGCCCGCCATAAAGCAGCCAAGCTTGGCAGAGAGGCTGGAGTCGGAGGAAACAGCGATGATTTTCGGGGCGTTTGCGCCGAGGCCGAAGATGGCGCGGCAGGTGTCGTGTCCTTCAATGCCGGCGGCGTCCATATCGACAATGACGGCTTCGTGGCGTTCTCGCGAGAGGGCTTCGAGGGCTGCGGCGGCTCCTACTGCGAGCGAGACGGAGAACCCGGCGGACTCAAACGTCGAGCGCGGACAGGCGCAGTCCTCAATGCTGCCGGATACGATGAGTATTGCGGCTTTGAACGGCATGATATCGCCTCTATTTCCCGAAACGGAGCGCGGGCGACAAAGCCCCGTTTGCAGGGCAGTCAGTCGGGACGCTTGTCGAATCCGACGAGTCCGCAAGCTGAAGCAAGGCCGGCTTTAGCCGTTTCATAATCTCGCTTCGCGGACGCGAAATTCAGACCCGCAGAGGTTAAGTTGTGCTCTGCGTCAATGACGTCCAGTTGAGTGGCGAAGCCCTCCTTGTAAGAAAGGGAGGCGATGCGATAGCCTTCCTCGGCTGCGGAGAGGATGATTCTTGACGTTTCGAGTCTGGCTTTCGCCTCAATGATCTGGAGGTATGCGGCTTCCGTCTGAATCTTCACGCCGTTTGAAAGGTCGTCCATTTTCAGGTCGAGATCGTCGGCGCGGAGCCGCGCCTGAGCCGATTTTGCGGAGGCCAGCCCTTGGTCGAAAAACGGATACTCGACCGCGAGGACGGCGCGCCATGAGTCCTGAGGGCTGAACATTGAGCCTCTGGAATGAAAGGACCATTGTCCGGCAAAGGCGACGGTCGGTTTGTTCTTTTCAAGTTCCGCCGCTAGGTTCGCCGCGTCTCGCCCTTTCCGGATCTGTTCGAATTCTGGCCTGTTGCTCGCGGCTAGCGCCAAATAATAATCAAGGGGCGCAAGCTCGATATTCTCGAACGCGTCCCGGTCGGTTATTTTCAGTTCTTTCTCATAGGGCATGCCGACGATGTTTGCGAGAGCCCGCATTGCTAGGGTTAGGTTCTTTCTTGCCGTCGCCAGTTTTTCTTTGGCAGATTGCAGCTCGACCTCGGAGCGGATGACATCGAGTTTGATTCCCAAGCCCGAGTTGAAGAGTTCGACGACATCCTTCATGTGGGACTCGGAGCGCGAGACCGACGATTCTAGCAGTTTGACGGCTTCGCCGGCTAGGATGGCTCCGTGGAAGAGAGCCTTGACCTCGGCGGCGAGGTTTATTCTCGCCAGCTTGGAATCGAGCGCGGCGATGTCTTTGCCTTTGCGGGCGGCGGAGACGGCTTTTTCCTTTTTGCCGAAGGTGAACACCGGTTTGACCACATTCAGGTCGCCAGTGTGCTGCCATTCTGGGTTCAGGCTGTATTCAATGAGTTGAATCTTGGGGACGGGGTTGGAGATGGCGAACATGTCGGAGCCGGATATGTTGACCGGGGCGACTTCGTAATAGGAGAGGGGGAAAGCCAGCTTGCTTGAGCTTTCAACGCGCTGGTAGTTGCCGTTGAGTTTCAGGCTTAGTCCGAACCGCGACTTAACCTCCGCGAGCTTTTTCGCGGCGGATTCGGCGGTTAGGTCGGCGGAGCGGATGGAGCGGTTGGCGGACAGAGCGGTTTCCACCGCTCTGTCCAGAGCGAGCGGAGAGTCCGCGAGATAAAGTTCCTGCGACGGGATGTCCGCCGCCGCGAGCGGATGAATCGCGGAAAGAGCCAGAGCGGCCGCGCAGGCCGTTATAAATGTTGTTATTCCGATTTTCATTCAGTAGTAGCCTCCCCGTCGGGTGTTTTCTCCGCTCCGCTCGTCGCGTCGTCGGATCGTGTTTTTGAGAAAAAATTGTAAAGAATCGGCACTACGAACACGGAGAGAACGCCGGAGACCAGAATGCCGCTGACCAATGCGACGCCGATGTCGTTTCTCATCTCCGAGCCGACGCCTTTCCCGAACGCCATAGGAATCATTCCGAAGATGGCGGCGAGAGTGATCATGACGACCGGGCGGAAGCGCTCTTTTGCGGCGTCGATCATCGCCAGCGAACGCGGCCTGCCTTTTTTTACGTTTATGTTGAACTGGTCCATAATCAGTATTGCGTTGTTGACCACTATGCCGCTCATCATGACAATGCCCATCACGACTGTGATGGAAAGGTTGTAGCCGAACATGTAGAGGCCGATCATGACGCCGATGAGCGAGAGCGGAATCGTAGTTAGAACGATGAAAGGCTGTTTGAAGGATTCGAGTATGGCGGCGAGGGTGAGGAAGATGAGGGCGATGGCTATGATGCCGGCTTCGGCGAGACCGCGCTGCCCTTCGTTCATCATCTCGTAGGTGGTTCCGAAAGCGTATTCGTATCCTTGAGGAAGGATGTTCTCGGAGTCCACCGCTTTTGAAATCCTGTCGCCTGCGATGCCAAGCGGCGTTCCTTCTTCCAGATACGAGACGAGTTTGGAGATGCGGCGTTTGTCTTTTCTGATTATCTGTAAAGGCGTCTTTGTCTCCTCAATGTCTGCGACGGTGGAAAGCAGGAGCGGGCGGCCGGGCGCGCCGGGCAGCAGGAATTCTCCAACTTGCTCTTTGCCTTTGCGCTCGTCGAACTTGACGACGATGTCGTAGTTCCTGTCGCCCTGCTTGAAGGTTCCCGCGACAATTCCTTCGAGGTTGCCTCGGAGCGCCATGCCGACGGCGATAGGAGGAGTTCCGAGGTCGGCCATCACCGCGCGGTTCGGCCTTATCTTTATCTCCGATTTTCCGGGTCTGACGGTAGTGTCGATGTCTCTTAATCCTCCGAGATTCCCGGCGATAGCCTGCGCGCGCAGAGCTAGCTCGTCGAGCGTTTCAAGGTCGTCGCCGTAAATCTCGAACTCAATGTCTGGATTCTGTCCCCCGACGGCGGAGGGGATGGACACCGCGACGATGCAGTCCGGCGTTCCTTTTAACCTTTCCTGAACGATGTCCATGAGGTCGTATATCGATTCTTTTCTTGCTGTTTTTTCAGGGAACACCAGAAGCATCTGAGCCAGATAGACGCCTTCTGTGTTCTGTCCCGCCACGCCCTCGACTTTGCCTATGGTGGTTAGCACTCTCTTGAGGCCCGGCACGTCTTTAAGGCGGGATTCGACCAGCTCGACGCGGGATTCCGTGGTCTCGATATTGTAGCCGGTCGGGAATTCGAGTCTCACGCCTATCTGCGCTCTGTCCATAATGGGAACGAAGCCCATGCCGAGTTTCCCGGCGAGTGAAAGAGAATAGAAGAGGACGAAGACGACCGCCACAAGGAAGATAGCCGCCGGGACGCGGCGGCGGCGGTTGAATTCGAGGAACGCGCCATAGGCGGAGACCGCCGCGTCGAACATTGAATTCCACGCGCGTTCCATAGACGCGACGGGAGACTTGCCTCGCGACGCGGAGGCGGGCTTGAGCATAACCGAACACAGCACAGGGGTCAGCGTGAAGGAGATGAACAGAGAGACGGCGGTCATGATGACCATTGTCAGCGCGAACGGTTTCAGGAAGAGGCCTATCATATTGTGCATCATGGCTATGGGAAGCAGAACCACGAGGTTGGTTCCCGCGCTGGCGATTACGGCTACGGCGGCTTCCGTCGTTCCCATCCGGGAGGATTCCTTAACCCTTCCCGTCCTCTCCAGCCATTTGATTATCGCCTCGATGACCACGATGGAGTTCATGACAAGGATTCCGATTGACATTCCGATGGCGAGCAGCGTGGAGCTGTTGAGGGAGTAGCCCATGAAACCCATGAAGAGGAAGCCTATGACGATGGTGATAGGCATTGTGATGGCGACAATAAGGGTGGTCCTGAAGTTGTACAGGAAGAGAAAGAGAATGGCGGCTGTCAGCAGTATGCCTTGCCAAGTGTTGGACCAAGCGCTGTCGACAATCGCCTGAGTGAACACCTCGTCGTCCGACACCCATTCGAGGGTCATGCCGCCGGGGATGTTATTGTTGATGTCGGCGATGGCTTTTCTTACGCTGCGGATGACTTCGACGGCGTTAGCGTCCGCTTTTTTCACCACTTTGACGACGACGCAGGGTTTTCCGTCGAGGGTCGCTTTCTGGCGCAACTCTTCGGTTCCCATCTTGACGACCGCGAAGTCCCCGATGTAGTTGCGCCGGCCGTCCTCGTTTGCCGCCTCGATTAAGGCGATGTCGGAGACGCGTTTGAAGTCGGCGTCGAACTTGACGGAGTGCTCCTGAGAGCCGCCGCTGACGCGGCCTGAGGGGATGACGCCGACGCCGGAGGAAATGGCCTGAACCACGCTCATGCTGGAAAGGCCTCTTGCCGCGAGGGCCTCGCGGTCAAGCAACACATGAACCTCCCGCTCCGCGCCGCCGATTACCTGCGTCTGCGCGACGCCTTTGATGGTGGTTATCTTGTCGCTGAGGTCGTTGGCCGCGAAATCGTACATCTCGTCGATAGTCGCGTCGCCCGTCAGCGCCATGGTCAGCACGGGAGCTTCGTTTACGTTGAATTTCAGTATCTCGGGGTCTCTAACGTCTTTGGGAAAGTCGTTCCTTATCAGGTCGATTTTTTCCCTTACATCCATCGCGACGATGTCGACGTCCACTCCGGTGTTGAACTGAAGGAGCGTTATCACGACATTTTCCGAGCACATGGATGTGACATGCTTGAGGCCCTCGATGGCGACAACTTGGTCTTCAATTCTTTTGGCGACATCGACCTCAAGCTCGTCGGGACCCGCTCCGGGATAGACGGTGACGACGGTGATGATGGGCATCTCCATCCTCGGAGCCATCTCGAGGCCCATCTTCTTGTAGGCGTTATAGCCGAGGAATGAGAGCGCGATGATCAGGCAGAGCATCGCGACGGGGCGGCGCACTGACGCGTCGGAAAGAAACATTATTCCGCCTCCCGCCTGACGCTCACAGGCGTCCCGTCGTCAAGGAACCGCTGCCCGCGAACAGCCACCAAATCGCTTTCGGACAAGGCTCCTTCGAGTATCTCGATGAAGCCGTCTGATTCAAGCCCGGTTTTGACCTCAATCATCTCGGCCTTGCCGTCCCTGATAATGAAAACGACGTTCCCGCCGCGCAATTCGCGGACGCTGTCGGAGGGAACCGCTATAGATTCCCGCGTTCCGAGAACGACGGCCAAGCCGGCCATAGCTCCCGGAGCGACGCCTTCAGGCGGGTTCGTCACAACGGCTTTCACCTCGAACGTCCTCAGCTTCGGATTTATGGTCGGGCTTTTATATGTGATTGTTTTCGGCTCGAACTCGACGCCGGGAATCTCCAGCCTGACTTTAGTTTCACTTTCCTTTACGCGGGCGAACCACTGCGCGGGCAGGAACGCAGAGGCTTCGAGAACGGATGTGTCTTCGATTCTGACAATGGGATAGCCGGGGGCGGCCATCTCTCCGGCTTCGGCGAAACGCATCGCGACCCGTCCGCTGATGGGCGCGTATATCAGTGTGTCGCTGAGGTCTTTCTGGGATATGTTCAAGGCGATCTCGGCTTGTTTCTGTCTTTCGCGGGCCAGAGAAACCGCGCTTTCCGCCTGTTTTTTCGCGGCGGCCAATTGGTCGTGTCCCGACTGCGCTTTTTCCAAGCTGTCTTTGGAAACGACATCTTTATCATACAGTCCGGCTATCCTTTTAAGGTCTTTTTCCATCTTGAGCAACTGGGCGTTGACCTGTTCGAGGCCGGCTTCGGCGGCCCTGACGCCTTGTTCGGCCACCGCGCGGTCCTGCCTGCCTATCTCGACCGCGTTCCTGAGTTTTATCGAATCGACTTCGAACAGTTTCGTTCTTCCCGCCGTCACCGCGTCGCCTTCGCTGACATATACGGCGACTAGAGTCCCCGGAATGCGCGCGGACACGTTGGCGGAGTTTTTCGCCGACAGCGACCCCTGAGACCTTACGACTTCCTCGAAAGCCCTGACGACGACGGGAGCCGTTTCCACCGACACGGCTTCGCGAGCCGCCGCTCCCGGCCCGGCGTTGTCCGCCTTTCTGTCCGAACACCCCGACGCGATCGTCAGGCATATCGCCGCAACCGCCATGATTCCGGCTTTTCTTTTCTTTATTCCGTCCATATTCAGGCGTGCCCCCCGTATGCTCTTTTTATTCCGCGGCCTCTTTCGAGGCTCGGCGTTGCTTTGCTATTCAGCGACAATCCCTTGAACGAAATTGTCGATTATAAAATCCGTGATGTCGTTGAGCGGGATTTTCTGGTGCGGCAGATACCCGTAATCGGAGTAGAAAGAGCAGGCGTGCATGAGCAACTCCGCGGCTATCCGCGAATCCAGTTTCTTGAGGCGTCCCTTTTCAATCCCGTCGTCGATAAACGCCCGAAACATTTCGATGTGATCGTCCACGATCTTCGACAGAAACTTCCTGCCGTTCTCGCTAAGATCGAAGATTTCCAATCGCAGCACGCGGGCGGCGTGCCTGTATTTCTTGGCGAAATTCAGTTGGACCCTGAGCGCGGCCTGCAACCTATCCATCGGGTCTTCCATCCCGGCAATCGCTTTGTCGGTTTCTGTCTTAACGAGAGACAGCCCTTCCTTGACGGTAAGCATGAGAATTTCTTCTTTGCTCTGAACGTATTCGTAAAGCGTGCCTTTAGCCAGACCGGCGGCATCCGCGATTTCCTGCGTGGTGGCGGAACTGTATCCCTTCTGCGCGAACACCTTCGTCGCTCCGTTGAATATCTGCCTTCTCCTTCGCTGCCGTCTGGCTTCCACATATTCTTCCCGCTTAGCCATTCTCGGCCTCCTTCCGTCTTCCTGATACGCCTCGTAGAACGAACTCTTCAAGCAGCGTTTCGTATGCTTCTATTCCTCCGGCGTTCTTCTTTGCCAAGACTGAATGGGACCACAACAGGCACATGACGGCGATTAGTTCCGCGACAACAAGAGATTCCTCTTTGCTGAAGCGTTCGCGTCCCGCCGCTTCGGACACCAGCAAGGCCAGAGCGTTCAGATATCTTTCTTCGAAAACGCGCGTAATAAGTTCGCTGTCCTCGTGCTTTATCCGTTCGATCTCGCCGCCCATCACTTCGGCAAGCCGGGAATGCTCATCGAACAGCGCCAGTTGGGACTCTATGGCGATTCTTAGTTTTTCCTCAGGCGGCGCGTCCAGACTCGCGGCTTCAGAAATCTTCGCCGACATCAGGGATATGCCCACTTCCGCGATGAGAGGGACGAGGTCTTCCTTTTTATCAATATATTGATAAATGGTTCCTTTGCCGAGACCTGCGGCGGCGGCTATCTCTCTGATAGTCGCTTTGTGAAAGCCTTTTACGGAAATGACCGCAATAGCGGCCTCGAATATCTGCCTGCGGCGTTCTTGGGCTGTGTCGCTCGCTCGTCTCATTATTAACCCGACCAGTCGGTCTAGTAATAGATTATTGTTATCGAAGCGGGTTGTCAAATGATTTTGAAAATATGTCGCGCGCCTATCGGCGAACGCGGGTTCCAATAAAATGCTGTGTCAAAGAGATCTTCCGAGAAAAAATCATAAAACAATACCGCATTAATTGTTTTCATGTGTTATTGTTATCGTGTCATATCGCTCCATCATGAAGACTGATGTTTAACATGAAACAAATAAAGGAGAGACGGCATGTTTGTGAAGGCTATTGCGGCGGTTGTGGTTTTGATGATGTGTTTGGCGCGGACGGCGTGCGCGGCGGATTTATGGGCGGACGCGGGGCCGTTGAGAGAGGTCAGGCGCTGCGGGGACGGTGTCCTTTATGAGACCGACGCGTCGCACGGGACGCTGCTTGTGGCGAGGGTGCGCGGGTCTCACCGGGAAATGGGCAGGCAGTACGGCTGTCTGTTGGGAGACAAGATAATATCTGTGATGCAGGTTTACACGAAAGCATCCGACCCGAAGGATATAAAAAAGACGCTGATATTCCGCGCCTGCCGGAATGTGTGGAAGCGCAATGAGCCGCACGTGCCGAAGGAGTATATGGACGAAATCATCGGAATAGCGCAGGGGGCGAACAAGGCGGGATTCGATGTTTCTCCGCAGTTGGTGGAGACGGGGATAGCGTTGCCGAATTTTTCGGACATGCACGATAAGAAGCTGATGATGGGCGGGATTGGCGAAGAAGAGGCGGACAGGTTGGGAATGGGGGCCGGGTTCGATTTCCGCACCACGTGCAGCTCGTTCGCGGCGTGGGGCGGCCGCACTGAGGGGGGCCGCTTGTTCGCGACGCGAGATTTGGACTGGGAATCAAAAACGGGTGTCGGGCAATACGGCCTAGTCACTGTTTACGAGCCTGCCGGGGACGACGGCAGCCCACGGAACAGGTATGTCACGTTTGGGTATCCGGGGGTCATCGGCGCGATTGCGGGCATGAGCGAAAAGGGGATAACCATTGGCGAGATTGGCGCGGTGAACACGGTGGAGACGCAGGAGGGGACGCCGTGGACGATTACGATGCGCCGCGCGCTTGAGGAGGCGGACGACCTCGAAGAGGCGATCGCCATTATCGAAAAAAGCAAAAACACGGTCGGTTACAATTTCGTCATCGGTTTCGGCGACCCTCTCGGATACGGGACGCCCGGTTTTTCGCCGGCAGCGGTGGCAATAGAGCAGAACGGCGAATTCACTTCGGTTTTCACAGACGACGACCCGAAGGAAAGAGAGTCGGCGTGGATAGATGCGGATGGAAACGCGGTTATCGTGGGACTGCCTTTGAAAGAGGCGGTTTACAGGGCTGACTCTTCGTTCGACTTGAGGATACGACGGACGCAGACGGCGAGCAACGGCCCGGCGCGCGAGAATTCCAATGGAGATCCGAGGGAAAGTGGAGCTTATTCTAAAAGGTACGCCCCGAATTTTTATATGCTCGACGCTCTGGCAAAAGGAGAGGCGTATTTGAGCGATGGTCGGGAGATTTTCGCGGCGGGCGCTCCGAGGCTGATCTCGGCGGAAGAGACTCTCAGGATTATGGACGCGGTGTCGATGAAGGATTCCAATATTCTGGCGGTAGCCTACGACGCGACGGCTCTTGAGTTCTGGGTGGCTTACGAATCAATGTCTGACGGAAACTGGAAACCTGCAAGCGACAACAAGTACGTTAGATTCCGGTTGAGAGATTTGTTCAGCGAATAGCGGTTTGTCGCAAAACTGTGTTTAAAAACCCGTTTTTTCCACGGCTTCAAGGTTCGTAATCGGCTTCGATTTGGCGCATGACAGAGCGGATGCTGAAAAGGTTTTCGATGCGCGCGCGAGCCGCGAGGGACATCAAGGAGCGAAGTCCGGGGTCAGACGCGAGCCGGACAAGCGCGGAGGCGAACGCCTCTGTGTCCCGTTCGGGAACGAGCAGCCCGGTTTCGCCGTCGGCAGTCACTTCGGGGATGCCCGCGTGCAAAGTGGAAACGCAAGGGACGCCGAGCGCGCCCGCTTCTATGAGGACGGTGGGCGTGCCTTCCATGTCTCCGTCTGCCGCGGTTATCGAGAATAGCGCGAATATGTCGGCGTCCCGAATGGCGGAGATGATTTCGGCGCGGGGTTTGTGGCCGAAGAATGAAATTCTGTCCGCGAAGCGGCAGGCGGAGGCGCGGGCGGCGGCCTGTTTTTCGAGCGGCCCAGAGCCGAACAGATGAAGCTCGGCGTCCGCCCCCCGCGAGACGGCTTTTTCAAACGCGTCTATTAGAAGCTCCATACCTTTTTTCTCGACGAATCTGCCTGCCGAAACGATTCTGACTCGCCTGCGGTCGCGGGTGGTTGCGGTCGCGGGCTTCAGAGCTTCTGTGTCCACCGCCAGATGATGTGTTCTTATTTTTTCCTCCGGGCATCCGGCGCCCGCCAGACGTTCCGCCATGTCGGCGGACAGCGCGGAGACGACAGAGGCTGTCTTGAACATCCGGCGGTAACTAGCGGCGTGTCGCGGGTCTCTCAGGAACGCGGACGCGTCTATGCCGTAGAAAGAGACGGTCAGGGGGATGCCGGCCGCTTCCGCCGAGGGGGCGACCGCCGCGCCGACAGGGCCGTAATGCGCGTGGACGGCGGCGGGTTTTTCCCTCTTAAGCGCCGCGGTGAAATACGGCGAACTGTTCGCCGCTCTCCTCGCGAGCGCGTCCGCCTTCCTCTCCGTCAGCGAGCGCTCCGCAAGGGTGTGTACCGGGCCTCCAAACGGAAACATATCCATGTTTATGACCGGCTCGTTTGTAAGGATGAACGGCGAATAACGGATATGGTTGACCAGCCTGTCGTATATGAAAGTTTCCGTCGGGCGGATATATGGAATCAGAACGTGGGCAACGCGGGGCGAATCAGCTGCCTGCGGGGCTTCGAGAGCGCTGTTATGGTTTTCCGCAACCATTATTTTGCCTTTAATTCGGTTTTCGCTATTTCTCGAACAGCTTGAAAACATCCTTGTCTGATAGAATCGAAGCGGCGGCTTGTTTTCTGGCCTTTAGGATGTCTGGCAGGCGGGCCAGAGCGCCCGCGAGACCTTTGAGATAGTGGAAGTCGCCTTTGAGAGCGGCGCGCGCCGCCTGCGGCCCGGTCCACGCTATGAGCGACGCTGTCATCCGGGGATCATGTATGTTCTTCCAAGCAAAAGTGATAAGGTTTTTCTGAATCATAGAGAGGATTTCGTCTCTGGAGAAAAGCCTGTCGGCGGTGATGGCGCCGAAGTGGATCATCTCGGCGGCAGGCTCGAAGATGATTTTCCAGCCGCGCCGCAGGGCGCGCCATGAGAGATCCAAGTCTTCCTGATAAAACGGAGAGAACAGAGGGTCGATGCCGCCGAGGGCGAGGAATTTCTCGCGGCTCACGACGGATTGTCCGCCCAGCGCGTGGAGAGTCAGCCCGCGCGCGCCGTCTTCTCCGGTGTCCACGTACCAGAACCTGCCCCGCTTGAACTCCGGACGGCGGCGAGTGGCCTGAAGAGAGCCGTCCCGCCTGAAGACTTTCCCGGTGACCGCGAACGCGTCCGGGTCGTCAAAAGGCGCAAGCAGCGCCTCCAAGCATCCGGGGCGCAGAAGCATGTCGTTGTTTAGCAGAAAAAGGTGTTCCCTTTTAGCAACTCGCGCGCCGTCGTTCAGCGCGAATATCGCTTTGTTTTCCGGCAGCCGGACGACTCGGCATTGCGGATAGTTGTCGGCGATGAATTCAGCCGTGCCGTCGCCGCTCGCGTTGTCCAGAATGATAATCTCGTCGTCCGCGCGCCTTTCGGTCGCGGCGTCCACTATATTCGGCAGGCATTGTTCCAGTATGTCCCTGCCGTTGTATGTCGGTATCAGAATCGAACAGTTTCTCATAGTGATACGCAGAGCGTTCTTTTCTCCGGGAAACTAGGCTTAATAATCCGCATAAGCGACGCCGCTTGAACGGGATTTTTAGAGTCTCCGAATGTTGCGCAAAACAAAAACAGCTTTGCCGACGCACAGATTTCGTCAATCCGATAGCTAATTATACTATATCTCAGCGCCGAACGTTTTATAATGCCGGCGGAGAGAATTCCGATTTCAGTTTATCGATGATGGACACATCCATCAAGCCTTCATCCCGCATCCAGTCGACAGTCTCGATGACGCCGATGCGCACATCCGGGTACTCGAATTCGTAGCCGAGGTCGCGGATTTTGCGGTTGCTGATGTCAAGCGAGGTCGGGAAGAAGCGGAGCGGTTCTTTTTCTAGTAGCGGGCGTTTTTTGGTTACGTGTTTGGCGAGAAGTTCGGAGATTGTGGCCGCAACAAGGCCCATTTTTGCCGACAGTTTGGGAGGAACGTAGAGAGGGATGGTGTTTTTATTCATCGCCGCTGCGATGTACCGGAAGAATTCGGCGATGGTGACGTCCGAGTTGTCCACAACGCCGTAAATCTGTCCGACCGCTTCGGGTTTTGTTGCGGCGAAGAGCGCGGCGCCGCCGATGTCTCGCGCGTGGATGGTTCCGAGTTTGTACTTGTCGAAATTGACGGGGATAGGAATAACCGGAAGCATGGCGAACGTGTCGAAGAACTGCATGGCGCCGTACTTGGCGCGTGGGCCGTAAACGATTCCGGGGCGGATGATGGTGGTGGGCAGTCCTTCCTCGGCGCAATATCTGAGGGCGATTTTATCCTGTTTGTGTTTGGAGATGCTGTATTTGTCGATGGGTTTGACGGGGTAGTCCTCGCAGATGGGGAGAGTGTCGAACTGCTGGTTGCCGTACACGCCGCTTGTGCTCCAAGAGACGAAGCGTTTGATCCCCGCTTTTTTCGCGGCGGCGCACATGTTTTCCATGCCTGTGACGTTGACGGCGTTGAGTTGTTCCTCCGTGGCGGACCAGTCGAAGATGGCCGCTGGGTGAAGCACGATGTCTATGCCGTCCATGAGCGGCTCGACCTCGGCGAGGTTCGTGATGTCAGCCGGAACGAACTCGCAGTCCGGAGGCAGCCACTGCCGGTTCGCCCCCGCGATGTCAGTGGCCCTGAACGGGAGTCCCCGCTCGTACAGCAGGTCGCAAGTGTGAGAGCCTGTGAAGCCGCAAGCTCCTGTGACAAGATATTTATCCATGTCGGTCTCCTCCCGCAAACCCATTTGTGAATTTTGTAACGCGCGCTCAGCATATCACACATCAGCATCCCGCACAACAAGCCTCTTATTTCGGCGCGCTCTTTAATGTCGCAGTCAAAAGCTTATAATGATTGGCGACGCGGGGGCGCGTTCGCGCCGCTCCCCGGACACGACGAAAGCGGCTTCTTATGGACGGCGTCAGCGGAAACGAATTGCTTTTCGACACCGAGATAGTGGTGTTCGACCTCGAAACGACGGGACTCAGCCAGAGGTTCGGAGACGAGATAGTGGAGATAGGCGCGGTGAAGGCGCGAGGCGCGCGTGTGGTCGGCGAGTTCCAGACGCTGGTCAACCCGCGCCGCCCGGTGTCGCCGGGCGCTTCGGCGGTAAACGGAATTACGGACGACATGCTATCCGGCGCTCCGCTCATAACCGAGGCTCTGCCCGCTTTTCTCGACTTCATCGGCCATCTGCCGCTGGTGGCCCACAACGCCATGTTCGACATGGGATTCGTCGCTTGGAAGATGGCCGAGCTGAATATGCCTAAAGCGCGCAACCCGGTGTTCGACACCGTTAGGATGGCGCGCGCGCTTCATCCGGGGCTTCCCGGCGGATACAGCCTCGCGTCTATGGTTTCCCACTTCGGGCTTGAAGCCGGGCAGACACACCGCGCCTCCGGGGATACTATGGCCACTTGGCAACTGTTCCGCGCTCTGCTTGAGCCTGTCGCCGCCGCGCCGAACCCGCCTCTCACGCTGCGCCGCGCCCTTTCGCTTCAGGGCGGCTCCATGCAGTGGCCCCGCGTCGGCTTCGAGGACATCGTCTTCGCTCCGTCTTCAGCGGCTGAAAATATCCTCGCGCGCGCCATCGAAGGCAAATCCACCGTAGCTATCGCCTACAAATCTTCAGGCAACTTCCTCAGCGAACGGAACATCAAACCGATTAAGTTGTTCCGCTCATGCGGCAGAACATACGTCACCGCCGACTGCCTCCTGCGCAACGAACAACGCATCTTCCGCCTCGACCGCATAACTCATATAAAAGAATGAATTGAAGACAGAAAGAAGGAATGTTAAGGGAAAACTTTTGAAACGTTTCGTCACGAGTATCCATAAGCGAAGCTGCTAACTATTATTTGCTTTGTTATAAAGCTTATTTATTCCATAGACAGCTTGATTGATTTTACAGAATCCATTACTATTCATGGCATGAAATCGGTCTTTCTGGAGCGCAAATGAGCGAGAAGGAAATCGTTGCGGCGGGATACTGCAGAGTGAGCACGCCGACGCAGGTTGACGGGCTGTCGCTCGACATTCAGCAGGA
>MWCD01000024.1 GCA_002069885.1 bacterium ADurb.Bin236
AGGCGAAACAATCTCCGCTTCAAACATGGAATATACCTCCCCTATAACGGGAAAATCGAAAAGGACGTCCGGGGTTTATCATCCTTACCGCAACTCCAAAGGCGAAATTGTCGGAGTCATCGGCATAGTAAGGGACATAACCGAACTGTGGCTCTCCGAACAGGCCCTGCGCGCCAGCGAGGAAAGGTTCCGGCGATTATCGGAAAATCTGCCTGACATCATTGTGCGCTGGATTCCCGGTTACGGACTGGACTACGTGAATCCGGCGTTAGAGAAAATCCTCGGCATAAAAAAAGAAGATGTCATCGGCAAATGGGGAATACTGATGTCGATGGTTCATCCGGAGGACGCGCATTCCATAAAAACCGATCTTTTGAATTTAGGAAAAAGAAAAGAAGAAATCGTAAGAATGGAATGCCGGATGATAGCCAAATCAGGAGCTATCGTCTGGATTGATGTCCTGTGGAAGGCTATATGGAATGAGAATGGCAACTTGGTTGCTCTGGAAGCTATAGCTAGGGATGTGACGGAAAGGAAGAATTCGGAGATAGAGAACAGCCGTCTTCAGCAGCAGTTGCTTCATTCGCAGAAATTGGAAGCCATCGGCGCGCTCGCCGGAGGAATGGCGCACGATTTCAACAACATCTTGGCGATTATCAGCGGCACGACCGAGTTCCTGATGGGCAAAATGCCTTCGGATTCGCCCCACCTGTCCCAACTGGCAAGAATAAAAAGGTCCACCCGCAAGGCCAGAGACCTTTCCATGAAACTTCTCACCTTCGCCAGAAAAGAGAAATTGAGCGTCCGCGCGGCTTGCGCCAACAGCTTGGTCCTAGATGTCATCGACATGCTTAAAGGCAGCATATCGAAGAAAATCGTTATAAAAACGCGACTCGCAGATGATTTGAAAAAGATATGCGTCGACACGAATCAGATTTCGCAGGCAGTTCTGAACATCTGCATAAACGCCTGCGACGCCATGCCGGACGGCGGGGAACTGACAATAGAGACAGCGATGAACGAAATCTGCAACGTCTCGCCGGGCGCCGCCTCCGGCGTTCCCGGCCTTTACTGCGCGATATCCATCGCGGACACCGGCGCCGGCATCGATCCGCAGGTGAAAGAAAAAATGTTCGAGCCGTTTTTCACAACCAAAGACATGGGGAAAGGCTCAGGCCTCGGCCTTTCGATAAGTCACGGGATAATCGAGAAACACAACGGGTTCATAACAGTCGAAAGCGAGCTTGGAAAAGGCTCCGTCTTCAGGATATTCATTCCCGCCTGCGAAGTGGAAGAAGCGGAAACAGCCGAGGAATCGCGGGAGGAAACGCGCGGCGTCGCCAAAGGTTCCGTGTTTGTAATCGACGACGACAGGGATTTCGTTCAAACTATGCGCGACGTCCTAGAGAGCGAAGGCTTCAGCGTGTTCTTCTCCTATTCAGGGCGGGAGGCCGTCAAAAGATACGACGAGTTGAAAAACTCCATTGACGCCGTTTTGCTTGACATCATGATGCCTGAGATGGACGGAGCGGAGACTTTCTCCGCGCTCAAGAAAATAAATCCTTCGGCTAAAATCGCTCTTTGCTCAGGCTTCAGCGAAGAGGGCAAAGCGTCAGACCTGATGAACTCTGGAGCGGACGCTTTTGTCCAAAAACCTTTTATCATCAAAGAAATCATAGATGTTCTTTCAAAGCTTATACGAAAGGGCTGAATAACCCACAGCTGAGCAACGCGCGCAGGCGACAGCCATAAAACTGAGTGATTTCCAAATTACACTAATATTCCGCCGCTCGCGCACAATATATGCGCCTAGATAAAGCATTTTTTCATAAACCGAAAAGCTGTCCTCTACGGCAGGAAACCCGGATTAGCCGCCCGGAACATTTTTTTATTTATTTTGTTTGAATATCCTAAAAACGGGTACTTATATATAGAAATTCGAGGGTGAATAATTGGGCAAAGTATCGATAGTCGGAGCTGGTTTCGTCGGTTCGACCGCCGCGTATGCGTTGCTCCTCAGGGGCGTGGCGACCGAGATTACGCTTATCGACTCTCACGGGGAGAAGGCTGAGGGCGAAGCGATGGACCTCGGCCACGGGCTGCAGTTTGCCACCGGTTCCCGCATCGACTTCTGCAAAAGCGTGGAGGAGTGCGGAAAAGCGGATGTGGTGGTGGTGACCGCCGGCGCGGCTCAAAAGCCCGGAGAGACCCGGCTCGACCTCGCTCGGGGCAACGCGAACCTGTTCGCCGATATGATACCAAAAATCGCCGCCGCCGCGCCGGACGCCGTCCTGCTAATCGTCGCCAACCCGGTGGACGTAATGACCATGATCGCGATCGAGCGCTCCGGATTCCCGGTCTCGCGCGTCGTAGGCTCCGGCACGTCGCTAGACACCGCCCGGTTCAGATACATGCTGGGCAAACATTTCGATGTCAGCCCGACAAGCGTTCACGCCCACATCATCGGCGAGCACGGCGACTCAGAGTTCCCGGTATGGAGCGGAGCGGATATCGGCGGAGTCCCCCTCGACAAGCTGCCGGACTACTCGAAACCGGAGATGGAGCGGATTTTCGCCCGCGTACGTGACGCCGCGTACGAGATTATCTCCCGAAAGGGCGCCACTTACTACGCCATCGGACTGGTCATTGCCCAGCTCTGCTCTTCCATCCTGAAGAACAAGAACGAGGTATATCCTCTGTCGGTGAAGATAGACGATTATTATGGAGAGTCGGACGTCTGTTTCAGCGTTCCGGCCGCGCTGGGAGCAGGAGGCGTCTCCCGCGTCCTCCTGCCCGAACTTGACGAACGGGAACAGGGATGGCTTCACAACACGGCCTCAACGCTGAGAGGGATACGGCGGGATATCGGATAGCGGCGCGTTGCGGAACAGTTATTTATCGCGCATGCCTTTCCATGAGCGGCGGCGCGGGTATAATTGATATCGGCGGGCGGCGGACATTCCGCTCCGGGGTGAAACATGAATAACGAGCCTGCTTCGGCGGTGCGCATTCTAGTGGTCGAGGACCAGCCCGACATAATGGAGCTGTTCGGCGCGCTGCTTGAGATGGACGGAGCCGTGGTTCACAAGGCATCCAGCTACAACGAAGCCCTTGAAATTGCTGACAACAACGTAATCGACATAGTCCTGACGGACTACAAGATGCCCGGAATGCACGGCCTGTACCTGTTGGACATGATAAAACACAAGAATCCGAACATGCCTGTGATACTGATGTCGGCCTATCTCGACGATGATGTCGCGGTGAAAGCGCGGCGGCTCGGCGTTGACTACATCCTCGAAAAACCCTTCGAATACGAAGAATTGTTTAAAGCGATAAGAAAGCTGCTGAGGAAAAAATGGCGCGAGTAAAATGGACTAAGGAAAAGATAGTCAAGCGGATACTGTCGCTCCACAAGCTGGGCGAGGACTTGTCCAATAGCAACGTAAAAAGGATAGACGGCGCGCTTGTGGGAGCGGCCACGGCGTATTTCGGCAACTGGAGCGCAGCCCTAGAGGCCGCCGGACTGGACAGCTCGGAGGTGAAAAAAGCGTCTCAGCGCCGCCGCAACGAAAAAATCAAAAAATGGACTTCCGAGAAAGTGCTGGAGGAAATACGCCAGAAAGCCGACGCGGAAAAGGATTTGAGCTATGCTTATATGAAGGAAAAGCATCCGGCTCTCGTGGCGGCGGCGGGCAAATACGTCACAAGCTGGAAGAAAGCCGTCGAAGCCGCCGGATTCGACTACAAGGAAGTTCAGGAAAAAGGCAAGCTGCACAGGCAGGAGTTGAACAAAATCTGGCGCGGGGATTTGCTGCTCGAACGGTTGGATAAGTTCGGGGAATCCCCGGACGAGCGCGATGTTTCTAACAAAGCTCCGGCTTTTCACAAGTTGCTGATCAAACATTTCGGAAGCTGGCGCTCGGTTGTGTCGGCGCTGAAGAAACGGCGAAAGGAAAGGGTGTAAAACAGTTGGCTAAACAGATGGCGGCGGATTTGAAGGCGGGCGATCACATCGCGACCTTCCTTCAAATCGACGAGGCGAGCGTTTTCAATTTTCAGAAGAAACCCGGCAAATACGCCGTGTTCACTTTCAAAGACAGGTCAGGCTCCGTGAAAGGCGTCTGCTGGGACAGAGGCGAGGAATATTTTTCGTCTTTCGGCGACGGCCAAGTGGTGTTCGTCGAGGGAAGGGTCGAGTCGTACAGGGGCAGCATTCAAATCGTCGTGGACGCGATAATCGACAAGCCGGACGGCTCGTTCGACCCGGACGACTTTCTGGTCAAAACTACCCTAGACGTAGAAGCCCTCTGCGCCTACATCTCCGAAACGATTGGAAAAATCAAAAACAGGCACATCCGCCAACTGCTGGAATTGTTTTACGAAGATCCGGAGTTTGCGGACAAGTTCCGCCGCTCCCCCGCCGCGAAGTCCATCCACCATTCATACCTCGGCGGGCTGGCCGAACACACCGCCAACTGCCTGCGCCTCGCAGAGACCCTGTGCGATGTCTATCCCCAGCTTGACCGCGACCTGCTCTATGCGGGCGTGCTCCTGCACGACTCCGGAAAAACGGTCGAACTTAGCTGCGAACACAGCGTGGACTACACAGACCAAGGCCGCCTTCTCGGCCACATAGTGATAGGCTACACCATGGTTCTGGACAAGATAAGACAGATAGAAGGGTTCCCGGACTCAAAGAAAGACGAGTTGCTGCACCTTATAATCAGCCACCACGGAGAAAACGCCACCGGCTCGCCGAAACGACCCAAGATGGCCGAGGCCTGCGCCCTGCACTTCCTCGAAAACCTCGACGCCCAGACCAAACGCTTTCTGCAAATCGTCGAGGAAAGCGGCCCCGGCGCCCGCGAAGCAAAGTGGACCGCCTACAACCGAATGCTGGAAAGATATATCTACCGCAAACCGGTGGACGAAGACCAATGACCGGAACGCCTCCGCCCGCCGCGCGGGACAGAATCTCGCTAATTTGAAGCTCATGTCTGACAAACCTGAATCTAAAATCCCCGCCCCGGAACGCCTGCTCAACCTCAGCGTGTACCTTCTCGAAAGAAAAAGACCCGCTTCGCTCCGGGAGATATTCTCGGAGGTCGAAGGCTACGATCAGTCGAAAGACCACGACTCCAACCGGAGGATGTTCATACGGGACAGAGTGACGCTGCGCGGCCTCGACATCGACACGCTGATGGAGAAAACAACGGACCCTGCGACTGGCGCGGAAACGGAGGGCTACAGGATAGACCCGGCGGATTTCTACATGGAGCGGGTGACATTCAGCGACGCGGAAGTGGAGGCTCTGTCGCGTCTGGGGAATAGGCTGGGAAAAACGGGAGCCGCCCCGCTACGAGAGCTTGAATGGGCGGTCGCCAAAGCGATATCCTCCGGCGGCAGGAGATCCGCGGCGGGCGCTCCTTTCGAAACCGTCCTGCTCAACTTCGAGCCGGGCGAGGACTCGGCAAAAGTCGAGGCCGTCCAAACCGCCATCTCCGAACGGCGCGGGCTGGAGATAAAATACCGCGCCTCCGGAACGCAAAAAAGCTCTTCGCGCAGAGTGGATCCCTACGGGCTTTTCCTCCGGCGCGGCCAGTGGTACGTCGTGGGCAAATGCCACCTCAGGGGCGGAGCGAGGATGTTCCGCCTCGACAGGCTCGAAATAGAGGACGGAGCGCGCTCGACGGCCCGCCGCTTCGACATCCCCGCCGACTTCTCTCTGGAAGAATATGTTAAACGCCGCGCGCCGTGGGAGTTCGGCGACGAGCGTCCGGCGGATGTCTCTATCCGATTCCACCCCGACTTCTTCTGGCAGACGCGCAACGCTTGGGGCGACCTTGATTCGGTGTCTTTCGACGAAAACTCGCGAACCATGCGACTCAGAAGCGTCAACGAACAGGCCCTCTTCGGCTGGCTGCTCGGATTCGCCGACGGCGCGGAACTGCTCTCTCCTCGCCCTGCCAGAGAACGGTTCGCCGCCGTCCTGAAAAAAATTATCGAGAACGCGGGTTGAAACCGCACATGAGAAAAAAGAAAACAACATCCGCGGACAAGACAAAAAAAGCCCTCGAACTTGCGGGCAAGCTGCCCGCGCTCAGCGGCGAGGAACTGCCGGATGTGGCGCGCAGGCTCGGCGTGACCGAAAAAGAACTTATCCGGCTGGCTGAAACGCTTTCCATGTGCGGCCTGCCTCCATACACTCCCGACGCGCTTTTTGACGTTTACATTGACGAGAACAACAGGATACACGCGCGAAGCCCGGTCGGATTGCTGGAAAGGCCGGTGCAGTTGAGCGGAACGGAAGGCCTCGCCTTGCTTCTGGCAGGCAGAGCTTCGGCGGGCGCGCGCACCCCCGCCCTATCCTCTGCCCTCGAAAAAATCCGCGCCGCCATGAACCCCGCAAAACTAGACGCGGCCGACCGCGCCGCGAAATCCCTCGACATCGCCCCTGAAACAGGCGGCCTAGACCCGCTGCTAGACACAATCTCCGCCGCCGCCGCCGATTCGGTCAAACTGGAAATGGAATACTTCACGCCTTCGCGCGGAAAGGTGTCCGCGCGCGTAGTGCGTCCGTATGGCCTTATCTACAATGTCGACCGCTGGCTAATCGTCGGATGGTGCGAAATGAGAGGCGAAACGCGGGTGTTCAGAGCGGACCGCGTGAAATCCGCGCGCGCCACAGTCGAAATATTCGAGCGGCCTCCCGGATTCGACCTCGAAACATTCAGGCGCGACGAGATGTTCAAACACATTGAAAGAACTATTCCCGTCAGGCTAAGGTTCAGCGGCGGCGCGGCGGGATGGGCCTGCAGACGATGGCCCGAACGCGCCCGCTCCGACGCCGACGGCTCCGCCTCCGTCGAGTTCCGCGCCGACCGCCTTGAAAACATCGTCGGCATGATGCTCAGCCTAGGCCCCGAAGCTCAGGTCGTCTCGCCTCCCGAACTCAAAACCCTCGTCGCCTCCGCCGCTTCCGCCGCGCTCTCCCTCTACGTATAAATCGCCGAAAAACCGCGTAAAACCCAAAACCAATAGTAAAGGTTTTCGCCTTCTTCGATTGGGAAAAAACCATTGTTGAAACGGAATGTCGCTTATGGATATCTATTAATAATCGGATTTACAGGGGCGTCGGGAACAGAAACGCGACAGCGGCTCTCTTCCCGACGTTCATTGAAAAGTTTTGAAGAGATTCAAAGAGAAACTTTTTCAAAAGTTTCTCTTTGGCTTTTCTTTCTTTCTTCTATTTTTTCCTTCCCATTTTTCTTTGTTTCCGTCTTTCGCTGACGCGCGCCGCGCGTCAACGCGCGCGGTGAATGAGCGCCTGCTCTATCACGTTGAATTCGTAGAAGAATGAGGCGATGCCGGAAACGATTTTCGCAGGAGGTTCGAAGCGGCACACCGCCCTCGCGATTTCAGGAGAAATCTTCCCCTTCATCGCCTGTGTCACCGGAAACGTCACAAGATGGCCGAGATGTCCGGGGCACACGATGTCCGCTCCGAGTCCGAGAAGTTTCTCCGTCGTTTCCATGAGTTTTTCATAGTCGTAGCCGACGCGTTCGCAGCTTGGCACATAACAATCGCCGGTGAAGACGGTTTTTTTGCCTCTCACGACAGTCGAGACCGCGACGCTGCCGGCGGTGTGGCCGGGCGCGTGAATTATCTCGAACTCCAACCCAGCCGCCCGCAGAATCTCTCCGTCTCCAAGCAGGATGTCAGCCTCGAACGCGGGAAACTCGTCTCGGAACATCCATCCCGCGCACGTCAGATCAGAATCGCCGCTCTCGCACGCCGTGGCGTCAAGCTCGTGGAGGGCGATCTTTACCGCCGGGTTCCTGCGCTTCAACTCCGCCCCGCCGCCCACGTGGTCGTAATGGCAATGCGTCCCTATCATCAACTCGATATCCGTAATCTCCACGCCGAGACCGCGCAGGTTTTTCTCCCTGCGCTCAAAGCCGTACGGGGAGCCGCAGTCTATCAGAACCGCGCCGTCCGGCCCGATGACGACGTACACCGCGCTGTCCCTCGGATGACTCCTTCGGACGCCTCCCACGGCATACACGTTTTCGCATACCTTGTACGGCTTCAAAGTCGGGTATTCCATGTCTGCAAACCTCCTCTGCGCGACCTCTCGTTTATATGGAAAAGCCGGGGCGTTTCACGCGCGGCGGGAGCAGTTTCAACCACTCGCATCCTTCCCGCCCGCCATCAATATTTCCTATAATTTCATTCTAGTCCATCCCGCCGCATTCTTCTATTTCTCTCAGTTTTTATCTCAAGAAAGCGAATGCTCACCCTTCGCCGCCCGGACGGCGATGATGCGCATGCCGCGAAACTCCTCTATCGACATTCTTCTTTGAGGTTATAATAACCATAGGGCCTGCGCTACTTCGTTATTCAACGCGGCGGCCCCGCCGAACGGAGACGCTATGAAATCATTAAATAAGATATTGGCGGTCGCGCTGTCCTTTCTCACATTCGCAACCGCTCGCGCGGCGGCGGAAACAGGCGCTGCGGACGCCCTGAAACACTTCAACAGCGACGAAGCCCTCAAGCTGGATGCTTCCGACTGCTCGGCGGGATTCTCATTCGCCGTCATGGCGGACACTCACCAGAGCGAGAGCGTGTTTCCCCGTTTCGTCCGCATGGTCGCGGACGCCAAACCCGCTTTCGCCGTGACGGTCGGCGACTTCACAAATAACGGGCTAGCCGAAGAGTACTCCCGCTATGTCGAGACTATCTCCGGCGCGGGAGTCCCGTGGTTCTCTGTTCCCGGCAACCACGAATACCGCACTCCGGCGGGCCGAACGTCACACGACGGTAAAAAAAGGTTCGAGAAAATATTCGGCCCCGCTGATTTCGCCTTCGAGCATTGCGGCTGGCGATTCGCCCTTCTGGACGTCGTCGCTTACGACCTGCTGTCGCCTTCGCAGTTGAAGAAACTCGACCGCGCGCTTTCAGGTTCGGGAGGCCGGGCGGCGATGTTCGCGCATTACCCCCCCGCCATCATCGACAAATGGGCTGAAGGCATCTGGGTGTCCGGCGCTCAGGACGCCATGCGCTTGTTCAAAGAACGCGAAACCCGCTATTTCTTCGGCGGTCATATCCACGTTCACGATAGCTATGTCGCCGGGCCTACCACTTACATCGTCACTGGCGGTGGCGGTGGCGGACTTGACTCGGACTACTCCCCGCAAGACCTGTGGTCGCCTTCCGCAGGCCCCTTTCACCACTTCATCATGGTGAACGTAAAAGACAGCGAATCGTCCTTCCGAATCGTGAAGCTCGAAGAGTGAACCACAAGCGACGAAATGAAGAGAAAGATCAAGGAACAAAAACCAAAGAGAAACTTTTAACAAGTTTCTCTTTGAACCCGAATCCGCTATTAGGATTCGGGAGCGATTGTTCAGAGCGGATGAAACGCGAGGCGCAAGGCGAGTTTTTGCAGTGAATAGAACTTATGGTTCATGAACAAAAAAACGCGGCGGCAACAAAGCGGTTCGCCGCTATGAAAATCGCCCCGGTTCGTCAGTTCTATCGACGAATCCGGGTTGAATCTCTTCAAAACATCTCAATGGTCGTCGGGAGTTAATCGCTGAATCGCTTCCCTCCCGCCGCCCTATGTAAAAATCATTTATGAACTAGATTTTTCTAAAAACCCTTTTCCAACATCTTCTCTCATGACACGCGCCTAAGGCGGAAGCGAAGCTCTGCATTCGGCGCTAGCATGAAAGATTTTGAAAGGGATTTTAAGGGAAAACTTTTTCAAAAGTTTTCCCTTAAATCATTTTTGAAAATTATTTTAAAATAAAAAGCGGGGGCAATTTTCGTTCGCCCCCGCAATCCAATCAAAACAAACGCATCGATGAATCAGGTTTTAATTAGGTTGGCCCATCGCTTCGCCCACGCACTGGCCGGCAGAGGGCGTCCAACCGCAGGTCGTCCACTGCGTGCAACTAGATTCATTGTAATACATCTGACATTCGCTGCCGATCTCCTCGACACAGGAATTCCCGAATTCATCCCATGCGCAACTCATGTCCATGTCGCAAGGGTATGCGCTTACGTACGCGCACTGTTCGCCGTCGAAGTAGCAGCCTGTGGCCGCATTGCATGCCGACTCGTTGAATTCATAAGACAGACAATCTTCTGCGGTCGTGGGATATTGCGAGTCGCACCATGCCCCGCCCATGCTTCCGCAGCTCCCCATTTCCCATGAGCACCCCGGAACCATGCCACAATCAAAATCGTTCAGGTATGTTTCGCAAGCTGGGGGCGTCATGTCCAGCATGCAAAAGTAGCCATCCCACAAACAGGTCGGGTCGGCCTCGCATGCCATCTCGTCGTTAAACTTATTGCAGCCGGCGGTTCCGAACTCCGCGCAGTACTCTTCTCCAAAGTACCATTCGCAGTAAGTCGGGTGAACGTTGCAGGACATCGAGTCTTGGAACGCCCAACAATCCGTGGACGAAGTAATCTCGTAGCAAGCTCCTTCCATCCATGCGCACAACGGATTCATGTTGCATTCCGACATGTATTCGTGCGCGCCGCAGAGCGCCGTGCCTAGCTCGACGCATGAATACGTCGTGTAGTTCCATTCGCAACCCGTGGTCTCTCCGCATGTGTAGCCGTCGAACGAGAAGGAACAGTCCGCCTGCGTGTTTTCGCAGGTGTAATTATATCCGTCCCAGAAACAACTGTTCATTTCACAATCTTCTTTATAACCCCATGCTCCGCAGAGCGCCGTCCCGTCTTCCACACATGTGTCTGTCGTGTAGTTCCATTCGCAGTTCGTGGTTTCGCCGCACGCGTATGTGTCGTAAACGCCATCGCAATAGACCGGGTAGTCCATGCAGTCGGTAGAATATCCGTCCCAGTAGCAACTATTGGTTTCGCATGTCGCCTTATCGTCCCACGCTCCGCAGAGCGCCGTCCCGTCTTCCACGCACATGTCCGACGTGTAGTTCCATTCGCAGTTCGTGGTTTCGCCGCACGCGTATGTGTCGTAAACGCCATCGCAATAGACCGGGTAGTCCATGCAGTCGGTAGAATATCCGTCCCAGTAGCAACTATTGGTTTCGCATGTCGCCTTATCGTCCCACGCTCCGCAGAGCGCCGTCCCGTCTTCCACGCACATGTCCGACGTGTAGTTCCATTCGCAGTTCGTGGTGTCGCCACAAGCGGCTGTGTCGTAAATGCCATCGCAATAGACCGGCGAGTTGAGACAATGATTCGCGCCTCCGTCCCAGTAGCAACTGTTGGATTCGCAGTCGCCCTTTGCCGCCCACGCTCCGCAAAGCGCTGTTCCTTCCGCCACGCATTCCCAATTCGTATAGTTCCATTCGCAGTTCGTGGTGTCTCCACAGGCGAGCGGTTCGGGTTGGCTATAGCAATCGACAGGAGTGTCAAGACAGAGACTGCTTGCTCCGTTCCAATAACAACTGTTTGATTCGCAGACAGATTTGCCCGTCCATTCGTCGCAGCCCAAATTCAAGCAGGCCGCAGCGAGAGTTCCGGGATTCTCGCACACATCGACCGTCATCGGGTTGACATCGTCGCAGTCATAATCGGAAGCGCAGGCGATTGGAGTGTTCAGACACGCGGCGGTCAGCTCTCCTCCATTCATACATTCGTCATAAGTAAGCATGTCGATGTCGTCGCAGTCGGCGGCGGTCGCGCATTCAATCGGCGTGTTCACGCACGCGGAACCGACTTCTCCGGGGAACTCGCAGAGGTCATACGTTAAAGCGTAGCTGTCGTCGCAGTCCAAGTTATAAACACAGGCGATCGCGATATTCGCGCAAGCCGCGCTCAACAGGCCGGGGTCATTGCAGATATCCAACGTCAACGCGACGCTGTCGTCGCAGTCCAAGTCCGAATCGCATTCTATCGGCGTGTTCACACAGACCGCGTTCAACAGGCCGGGGTTTTCGCACTCGTCGAAGGTAAGCGCGTTTTCATCGTTACAGTCCGAAGCCGAAGCGCACTCAATCGGTGTGTTTGCGCATGCCGCGCTCAGCAGGCCGGGATTGGAACATTCATCAAATGTCAGCGCATTTGTGTCGTCACAGTCGGCGGCGATTGCGCATTCAACCGGAGTGTTCACACAGTCCGCGCTAAGCTGTCCGGGGTTGGAACATGTGTCGTATGTAATCGCGACGCTGTCATTGCAATCCGCGTCCGCCGCGCAGGCGATGGCTGTATTCACGCACGCCGCGCTCAGCAGGCCGGGGTCGGAACATTCATCAAATGTCAGCGCATTTGTGTCGTCGCAGTCGGCGGCGATTGCGCATTCAACCGGAGTGTTCACACAGTCCGCGCTAAGCTGTCCGGGGTTGGAACATGTGTCGTATGTAATCGCGACGCTGTCATTGCAATCCGCGTCCGCCGCGCAGGCGATGGCGGTATTCACGCACGCCGCGCTCAGCAGGCCGGGGGCGGAACATTCATCATAAGTCAGCGCGTTTGTGTCGTCGCAATCGGCGGCGGTCGCGCATTCTATCGGAGTGTTCACGCATTCCGAGCTAAGCTGTCCGGGGTTCGAGCATGTGTCGTATGTAATCGCGACGCTGTCATTGCAATCCGCGTCCGCCGCGCAAGCGATGGCGGTATTCACGCACGCCGCGCTCAGCAGGCCGGGGTCGGAACATTCATCATAAGTCAACGCGTTTGCGTCGTCGCAGTCTGCGGCGAAAGCGCATTCTATCGGAGTATTCACACAGGCCGCGTTCAATAATCCGGGATTATCGCACTGGTCGTATGTCAAAGGATATAGGTCGTTGCAATCCTCGTTGGAAGCGCATTGAACAAACGTGTTCACGCAATCGGCGCTCAGCAGGCCGGGATTGGAGCATTCATCAAAAGTCAGCGCGTTTGTGTCGTCGCAGTCGGCGGCAGTCGCGCATTCGACCGAAGTGTTCACACATGTCGCGTTAAGCTGTCCGGGGTTCGAGCATGTGTCGAATGTAATCGCGATGCTGTCATTGCAGTCCGCGTCCGCCGCGCAGGCGATGGCGGTATTTATGCACGCCGCGCTCAGCAGGCCGGGATTGGAGCATTCATCAAAAGTCAAAGCGTTTTCATCGTCGCAGTCGGCGGCAGTCGCGCATTCAACCGGAGTGTTCACACATGTCGCGCTCAACAAGCCGGGATTGGAACATGTGTCGAATGTAATCGCGATGCTGTCATTGCAATCCGCGTCTGCCGCGCAAACGATGGCAGTATTCACACATGCCGCGTTCAGCAGTCCAGGGTTCGAGCATTCATCAAAAGTCAATGTATTTGCGTCGTCGCAGTCCGCTTTCGAAGCGCATTCAACCGTTGTGTTCACACAAGCAGCGTTTAGCAATCCGGGATTGGAACACGTGTCGAATGTGAGCGCGTTGTTGTCATTGCAGTTGGATGCCGCCGCGCAAGCGATGGCAGTGTTCACGCAAGCAGCCGCGCATGTGCCGGGCGCTGAGCAAACGTCGAAAGTCAACGGATTGCTGTCGTTGCAAGCGGCATTCTGAGAACAAGCGACGTTGCAAGGGGTATTCACGCAGACCGCGCTAAGCGTTCCGGGATTGGCGCACGTGTCGATGGTGAGCGGATTGCGGTCGTCGCAGTCAGAGGGGGATGAGCAAGCTATTGGGGTGAGAACAATGGAGGAGCGAGAAACCTTGTTCTCAATGGAGGCTTCGACTACGAACGGATTGGCCGGGCCGCTCGTCAGGGTCATGACCGCTTGAGCGTAATAAGCGCCCGGAACCGTTCCGGGGGTATATTCCGCTCTTGCTGCCGGGCTGTTGATAAGCGTTAGGACCCTGTTGCCGAGGGACGCGCCGGCGCCGTCTTTGAATGTTACCATCAACGCTCCGGAAAGAGGAGTCGACGCGGTCACAAGCGCCACCGCCTGAACGGATGTCGCATTATTCTGCCATATCCCGCTGGGAATCAGGCTCAATTCTATATTTTCGATCACCACGCCCAATCGCGTCGGGTTCAACGTCGCGCCAGAGTTGACAACCAGTCTGGTCGTCTGGCTGAACTGGTCTGAAGCTGTGAACTCAATGGACTTGGAGCAATCTGCCAGATAGTAATTATCAAGGGAGAAAGAGCCGTCCGCGCCGATGGTTGCGCGCCCGGCGCTCGCAATGGGAACTCCATTGACATATACGGTAACGCCCGGATTCGTCATGCCTGAAATCGCGACGTTTGGGCACTGCACGAAGCCTTCGGCGGGTTGCGACACAGTCAGGGCCGGCGGCCCGACGACTTCAATTTCAGCCTTGGCTTCGGCAGAGCAAGCCCCGTCCGGGCTGGAGCAAACCACTTCCAGCGTCTTGTCTCCGGCGTCGCCAAAAGAATATTCAGAAGTGAACGCGCCGTTTGCTCCCGCCGTCGCCGTCAGTCCGCCCACTGAGCAACTCGCTCCGGGGAGTGTCGTTCCGGACACCGTTATCGAGCCGCCGGAGAGCGGAAAAACGCCGCCGTCCACAGGCTTGATCAACTCGACGAAACACGTTGCCGCCCTTCCCGCCTCTGTTTCTTCTTCTTTCTCTTCCGTTTCAGGTTCGGGTTTCGGCTGGGCGGCGGTCTCTGCGGCAACGGCGCAAACGCCTTCCGCGCAGACCTTTCCGCAACATTCGCCGTCAGTTTCGCACGCGGCGCTCGTCGCTTTGCAGCCTCCGCCGCTCATCGACTCGCTCTCGCCCACGCACTGGCCGTCAACGCAATGGTGAGACATGCAGTCTTCATCCACTTCGCACGCGTTCATTTCCTCTTCTGTCACCGGAACCGGGGGAGCTGGCGGCTGATTAGGCTCTACAACGACCTGCGTTCCTCCGACCGCCATTACCGATTGGCCCTGCGACGTCACTTCCACCGCGCCTGTCCTTGTTGTTACGCTTGTGGTGTTCTCAGGAGTGTTTTCCATGTCGAACTCGGTTCCGCGCACGCCTGCCACCGCAGTCGGCGTGCTGATGGAGAACTCCGAACTCGGACTGTGCAGCTTCTCGGCCTTCGCTTTTATCTTGCCTGTCTGCAAGTCGAGGCTGGACGTCACCGTCTTCGTCCTCGGATCGACATCGATATCCTTGATGGTAAAGTTGGTGAACGGGTTGATTTTCAGCGTGTTCGAGGCGCTCCACTTGATCACCGCCGACGACTTGGCCCCCGTCGCTATCCGGGTCCCGCTCGGCAGGGCCATGTTGACCGTCCCCTGCGTTGTCGTTCCGTCCGGCAGCGTCACCCGCACATCGCCTGTCACGCTCGACAGCGACGCCGTCACCGGTATCGCCCTCAGTTCAGCGGAATACACCGCCGCAATCACAATAAGCAAAGCTGCGACCGGCGCAAATTTAAGGATTCTTTTTAACATGGGACGCCCCCTAATTTTGTTAGGATTAGATAAAGGATATGTTGAAATAAAATGATGATGGATAGTTATAAATTGTTAAACATATTAAATTAATATTCATAACTAAAGCTATTGTACCATACTTTATTAATAAAAGACACCTATTTTGTCAATTTCCTGCAATTGATATCCGTCACATTTTTCGCGCCTTTCCCCCCAGAACCGAAAAAAGCAGACAGATGCTTTAACAACAATGAATTCAGCAGCCATAAGCATAAGCCGACTGGTTCGAATTTGTCCAAATATCATCTATTTAACAGGAAAATTATTCAGAGCGGATGAACTATGGCCACTGCGGCAGCCACATCTCCGGTGTGGGATATGCTTATCGAAACAGCATGATTTTCCGGAAGAACACTTTTGCGCCTGAGCGTCACAAACGGCCTGCCGTCCGGGTCTTTGGAAATTTCGATGTCTTTGGGAAAAATCCGCTTCGGGCCGAGAGCCTTCATTACAGCCTCTTTCGCGGCGAATCTGGCGGCAAAACCGTCCGCCGCGTCCGCCCTGCTCGCGCAACTCTCGATCTCCCCGGCGGTAAAAATCCGCTCATGAAACCTCTTTGCCGCAGCGTAAGGCTTTTCCCTGAACGGCTTGATGTCCTGAACGTCTATCCCGACCGAATACATATCGGCCTCCCGCGCCGGCGGCCCCGACGATATGATTATACCGCATGCCGCGCTGAAAAGCTTTTCGCGCGCGACGGGTTCCGCGCTATAATTCCAACATGGGACACTACCGTTGAACCCGAATCCGTCATTAGTATTAGGGAGCGATTGTTCAGAGCGGATGAAATGCGAGGCGCAAGACGCATTTTTGCAGTGAATAGAACATAGGGTTCATGAACAAAAAAATGTGGCGGCAACGAAGCAGTTCGCCACTATGAAAATCGCCCCGGTTCGTCGGCTCTATCGACGAATCCGGGTTGAATGGAGCGAGAATGGCCGCCGACATCATAGACGCAAAGACCGGAACCGTAATGGGGCTGGCGGCGGGAGACGCGCTTGGCGCTCCCGTCGAAGGCGCAAAACCGGGCGCGATAAAAAGCGCATTCCGCCGCGTCTGCGACTTCGTCGATCCGGCGGACATGCTCGCCGGCGAGAAAATCTATAAATGGCGAAAACCGGGTCTTTACACGGACGAGACGCAACAGGCGCTGGCGCTGCTTGATTCGCTGCTTCTGGACAAAGGGCTTAACCCCGAAAAAGCCGCCGCGCGGCTGGCCGACCTGTCTCGCGGCGCGGAATTCAGGCACGGCGTATACCGTGGCGCAAGCGGCGCTCTGATGAAATCCGCCACCTCTCTCCGGCAGGGCGCGGTCTGGTCATTGTCCGGCCTCGACACCGACAGCAATGGGGCCGCCGCCCGCGTCGCTCCCGTCGCAGTCTACTTTCACGCCAACCCCGGAGCCGTTGCCGACAACGCCGCCAAATCCGCCCTCTTCACTCACCGCAACTTCGTAGGCGTCGCGGCGGCGGCGGCGGTCGCGCGCGCGGTCTATCTCCTGCTCGACATGGACGAGCTTGAGCCGCGAGACCGCCCGGCCTTCGTCTCGC
Organism: bacterium ADurb.Bin236; assembly: GCA_002069885.1. GTDB lineage: Bacteria > UBP15 > UBA6099 > UBA6099 > UBA6099 > UBA6099. The sequence continues at coordinate 16,960 of MWCD01000024.1, forward strand.
AACTGGCAGCCATCTGCGCCGAAGACGAGGAAATGATAGCGGACAGATACGGCGCGCATCTGTTCGACTTCGACGCGGAAGCCCGCACATTTATCAGCTCGACCCTATGCGGCCTTGCCGAACGAGTCGACGGCCCGCCCGCAGAGACCGCCGATTGGATCGCCTCAAACGCTTCCCGCCGCTCGCGTGTCAGCATCTCCCGCCCATCCGCGCCCGCCGCCGCCGCTTCCGTCGTCTTCTCCGTATTCCTCGCCGTCCGCCACAGCGCCTCGTTCGAGGACGCTCTGGTGGAAGCCGTGAACGCGGGAGGCGACTCGGACGCCGTAGGCGCAATGACAGGCGCGATGTCCGGCGCTCTCCACGGCTTCTCCTCCATCCCGGAAAGATGGCTCAAAGGCCTTGCCAACCGTAAACAGTTGACGGCGCGCGCGCAAGCGCTTGCTTCCGGCAAATGGATGAAATCCAAACTCGAAGACCTGTACGAGCTTGAATACGGTCTAACCCGCCGCGAACACGAGGAACGGCTTGCCCGCATGAGAAAAGCCGGCGTCGAATTCCCTGATAATAAATCCGCTCCCGCCGCTTTTTCAGAACCGACCCCGGCGGATGAAAAATTCGACCGCAAAAAGTTCCGGCGCGAACAAAGCCGCCTCAAAAGATGGGCTGCCTTCTCGCCGGCCGATGAATAAGACAATCGGAAAATTGAATAGATATAATCTCGCAAGGCGTAAAAACTCTTGAAGAGTTCCGACGCCGTATCTTTCTCGAAAGTCTCTCTTTGACTAGTTCTTCTATCTTTTTTCGTTTTTCTTTTCCGCTCTACGCGCGGGAAGGAGCGTCGAAGAATTTCCTTTTGAGCGCTAGAGAAACGTTGACGAGGCCGATCAGGACGGGGACTTCGACCAGCGGGCCGATCACCGCCGCGAACGCGGCTCCATGGTCGATGCCGAACACCGCCACCGCCACCGCTATGGCAAGTTCAAAGTTGTTGCTGGCGGCGGTGAACGACAGCGTGGCGGTCTGTTTGTATGGAGCCCCTATCTTGCGGCTCATGAAGAACGTGACCGCAAACATCGCCGCGAAATATATAAGGAGCGGGACCGCCACCCTGACGACGTCTAGCGGTATCTTCACTATGTATTCGCCTTTCAGCGAAAACATAGCCACTATCGTGAACAGCAGCGCCACGAGCGTGATGGGCGATATCTTCGGAATGAAGGTTTTGTGGTACCATTCTTTGTCCTTGATGTTGATCAGCGCGAACCTCGTCGCCACGCCTGCGATGAAAGGGACTCCCAGATAGATGAACACGCTTTTGGCGATTTCGCCGATGGTGATGTCAACCTCCGCGCCTTTGACCCCGAACCATCCGGGCAGCACGGTGATGAACACATAAGCGTACGCGGAGAAGAATAGAACTTGAAACACAGAGTTGAAAGCCACAAGCCCGGCGCAGTATTCCGTGTCGCCGTCCGCCAAGTCGTTCCAAACTATGACCATCGCGATGCAGCGCGCCAGCCCGATCATCATCACCCCGACCATGTATTCGGGATAGTCACGCAAAAAGATTATCGCCAGCGCGAACATGAGGACGGGGCCGATTATCCAGTTCTGAACCAGAGAAAGAACCAGAATCCTGACGTTGCGGAACACATGGCCGAGTTCCTCATACTTAACTTTCGCAAGCGGGGGATACATCATCAGGATTAAGCCCGCCGCGATAGGAATGTTGGTCGTCCCTTTTTGAAACGCGGGCTGAGTGATGAACGCGACCCATCCGTCGCTGAAATATCCTGCGGCCACTCCTGCGGCCATTGCCATGAATATCCATAGAGTCAGATACCTGTCAAGAAAAGATAATTTTTTCATGTCTCGCCCTCTTGATTGCGCAATAGCGATATTTTAACAATCTGCGACGACCGCTCCGCTTATCCGCCGTCAACCGCAACAGCGCCCGCAGTCGCATGCCGCGCGCGGCTTGACCGCCGCCACCTTTATCGAAGCGACGAAACCGTCGAACGAGCCGCCGGGAGCCGCCGCCCTTATCCTGTCGCTCCCCGGCCCCGGCGCGGACATCAGCGCCGCCCCGAAATCGTCGCAGCTTTCAACCGTCACCTCGCCCAGCCCGGCTCGCCACATCTTTTCCAGATAGTCCTCTTTCATCAGAGCGCCCGAAACGCACGCCGACAACGCGTCAGCGTCGTTTTCAATCTCTGGCGGCAGTTCGCGCAGCTTCACTATGTCCGACACCGCCGCGCGTCCGCCGGGCTTCAAAACTCTGTAAATTTCCGCGAACGCCTTCGCCTTGTCCGGAACAAGATTCAACACGCAGTTGCTGATCGCCACATCTATCGAGCCGCTCTCGACCGGCAGATTTTCGATTTCGCCCAACCTGAATTCAATATTCTTCTCGCCCGACTCCGCCAGATTCGCGTTGGCTTTCTCAATCATTTCAGGAGTCATGTCAACGCCGATGACCTTGCCGCGCGGGCCTACCGCGCGGGCCGCGATGAAACAGTCGAAACCCGCGCCGCTGCCGAGGTCAAGAACCGTTTCGCCCTCCCGCAACCCCGCTATCGCCGTCGGGTTGCCGCATCCGAATCCCAGATTCGCGCCTTCGGGAGCCATCGCCAGTTCCTCGTCTGAATACCCCATCGCGCGGGAAGCCTCGGCCGCGGCAACCGTCCCCGGCGCGCTCGAACAACAACCGACTCCGCAGCCACAGCCGCCCGATACCGCCGCGCCGTACGACCTGCGCACATCTTCCTTTATCTTCTCTCCGTCCCGCTCTTTTCCGCTCATTTATTCTCCCTCTTTATCTTGTTTTCCGTCCCGGCGAAGTAGCCCTCAAGCGCCTCAAGCGCCTCCCGCCGCGCCCGGTAATACTGCCACTGCCCGCATTTCGTCGCTTCCACCAGCCCCGCGTTCCGCAACTCTTTCAGGTGATGCGAAACTGTCGGCGGCGAAACATTCAGCGCTTCCGACAGTATTTCGCACACGCAAACCGAGTCCGACGGAGCCTCTGCGGGCCTTGCGTCGCCCGCACAGCCGCGCTTCCCGCCCGGCCCTTTCCTGATTATCTCGAACACCCTCAGCCGCGTCGGGCTGGACAGCGCCTTGCACGCCTCCGCCACCGCCTCGCATTCAGGCTTCTTTTTTCGCTCTGATCTCATCCACTATTTTCTCCAGTTCTGACATCTTTCTTCTTATGATATGCGCGGTCTCCCTGAATGACTCTTTGACCTCCGCCGCGCATCCGGGAACCGCCCCGGGATCCGCCAGTTCCCAGTGCAGAACCACCGGCGCTCCCGGAAAAACCGGACACGTCTTTTTCGCGTTGTCGCACACCGTTATCACCACGTCTATGTCCTTGTCCATAAACTGCTCTAAACTTTTCGGTTTGTGTCCGGAAATATCAATCCTAAGCTCCTTCATCACTTCCACGGCATAGGGATGCACCCTGTCTGCGGGCGAAACGCCGGCGCTGTGCGCGTCCACTTTATCGCCCAACTCCGCGCGTATCAGCCCCTCCGCCATCTGGCTCCGCCTCGAATTCCCCGTGCATATCACCAGAACGCTGACTTTATCCATAAGCGCGGCCCCCGCTTTTATTAGATAGTTAGATAATCATCTAACTTTGTTCCCATTATATCGCCCCTCGTCCCGTCGCGTCAACCTCAGGATTAAAACAATGATTAAAAAAAGAAACCTGAGTCCCCCTGAAACTCAGATATTTATTGCGGCGAACGGGACTTCGGAGCGCAGCGCTCCAAATTTAATGCGCCTCAAGAAGATATTTATTAAGTGAAACGGTGTATTTTTAGGTTTTACCACTATATGAGTTTTAGGGGGACTCAGAAAACGTTTTGAAAGGGGTTTTAAGGAAAATCTCTTTCAAAAGTTTCCCCTTTAATTTTTCCTAAACCGGATAGTGTATAATCTTTGCGGGACACAAGAGCGCGGAACATGCGATGCGGGCAAAGATAAAAGTATTAAGGTTGCAGCACAGTCTTGTCGAGCCGACGAACCACAGGATACTCGACGAGCTTGGCGCGTTTCCCGAACTTGAGATAAAAGCCCTATGTCCGACATGGGGAATCGAAAGCGGCAGCAGGCGGGACCTGAAGCAATCGCCCCGCGCGGACCTACAAGCAGCCCGCACAGCCCTCACCTTCCACTATTCCACAACTTTCTATCTCGAAAAGCTCGGCGCGGCCATGCGGAACTTCAAACCCGACATAATCCACATCCACGACGAGCCGTGGTCTCTGACCACCGGGCAGACCCTCGCCCTCAGGCGGATATACGCCCCGCGCGCAAAAATCGTCTTCAGTTCCGCGCAAAACATCCATAAGAACTACCCGTTTCCGTTCGGCCGCATCGAGCGCTGGAACCACGCCGTCGCCTCCGCCGGACACGGATGCTGCGAGGGAGTGCGCGATGTGGTTCGCGCTAAAGGATTCAAAGGCCCGTTCGAGATTTCCCCGCTAGGGATAGACCCCGAACTTTTCGACTACAGGCCGCACGGCGGAACGATAGCCCCCGGCGGAGCGGTAATCGGATACGTCGGGCAAATAGTGGAAGAAAAAGGCGTGTTTACGCTGCTGCGGGCGATGTCTGAACTGGGACGCGGCGCCAGAGCCGTATTCGTAGGCCCCGGCCCGGACACCGACCGCGCCCGGGACCTATCCTCTCAGCTTTCGCTTTCCGGCAACGTCGAATTCATCGGCGGAGTCCCGCACTCCGAGGTGGCCCGCGCCATGAGCGGTTTCGACATTCTGGCCGTCCCTTCCCTGACGACATCGAAGTGGAAAGAACAGTTCGGGCGCGTGATAGTCGAGGCAATGAGCAGAGGCGTTCCCGTAGTGGGGTCCAGTTCCGGCTCTATACCCGAAGTGGCGGGCGACGCCGGGGCGATATTCCCCGAAGGCGATTCGCAGGCGCTCGCCGCAGCCCTCGCCCGCCTGATAGACAACCCGAAACAGCTCGCCGAAATGTCCGCCGCAGGCAGAGACCGCGTCCTGCGCCTGTTCACATGGCGCCGCGCCGCCCAAATCCATAGAGACATCTATCTTCAAATAATGTGATTTTTTTTCAGATGAAACGCGGCAAGTCGCGTTCCCAGTCAGCCCTTGGCTTCCGCTCCCGGCCGGTCGCTCAGCGGGTACTTCAGGAACACCAAGAAACCGAGGAACCCGAAGAAACCGGCGACGGGGCCGAGCAAGTTTATCCCAAGAGTGTTCCCGGCCGAGTAGCCGAAGTAGCCGAACAGCAATGCCTGTATCCCCTGAGACATCGCGGTGGCCGCCTTCTGCAGGAAGCCCTGCATCCCGAAATACATCGCCTCCCGCCTGTGCCCGGTCAGCTTCTCGTCGTAGTCCGCCACATCCGCCAGTATCGCCATCGGCAGCACCATGTTCCCCGCTATCGGGAAACTCAGAATGGCGATAAGGATAAGCCCCGCGTTCGTGGGCGACACCGGAAGGTCCACCCTGCCGATGAGAAACAGCGCCGGAAGCACGCACGCCAGCATCAGCATGCAGTACTTGTACAACGTCACCTTCCCCAGTTTCTTCGTCAGGATGTTGATTATGAAAAACGAAATCACGAATCCGGGGATGCTCACCGCGTACACCACTCCCACGAAACTCTCCGTCTTCCCCATCAGCCGCGTCACTATGTACGGTATGCTCGCCGTGAGAGAAGCGAAACCGAGGTACTGCATCACCGAGGAGAATATGTACACCACGAAAGCCTTGTTTTTAAATGTCCACGCGAACGCCTGAAACATCGAATATTTCTCTTCCGGGGCCTCCGTCTTCGCGGGCGCGACGTATTTCTCCCGCACCCCCAGCCCGGTGACGTACAGAAAGACAATAGACAGCGCGCCCGATATCAGCGCCATGTTGAAATAGCCTAAGTTCCATCCATGGGCGTCCACCATCCGCGCGGCGATGAATCCCTGATACGCGTTGGCGATGAGAAACGCCACCGCCATGTACGTCGTCATCCCCACCCGTTGCTTGGACGTCTCCGCCAGCTCCGGCATGAGCGAAAGGTACGGCCCCATGACGGCTGTGAAAAAGAACCAGAACAGCCCCATGATGACGATGGTCGAGACCACCAGAGCCGCGCTCCCGGCGGGGAACATCGGACGGAAAAGCAATATGAACGAGCCGACCATCAGAGGCGCGCCGATAAGGATGAACGGCCTGCGGCGGCCTATGCGCGTGTGCGTCTTGTCGCTCCAGAACCCTATCAGCGGGTCCGCCAGCGCGTCCACTATCCGCCCGCAGATTAGCGCCGCACCCATGATATACATCGATATCAGCGGCTGCGCCCGACCCTCGTCGTTCGTGTAGAAATACAACACCCACCCGCTGAATATCAGGTTTGGCAGGTTGCCTCCGAACTGGCCGCTCACATACACCAGACTCTTCAGCGCGCTTGAACCGCCCGCTTCCTTCTTGCCAGAATCAGTCGCCGTCATCTTCAGCCTCCATCAAGTGTCCAATTATATATCATGCGGGAGCGCTTGTTGAACCGGAAATTAAATGATGTCCCCGGAACCATCCGGCGGCGCGCTCGCGCTTGCTGGCATTTCGCCGCGCGATATTACATAATGACCATACATCGGCGCGGGCGCGCCGATTGAAAGCTGGTAGCTGAGTGAGTGAAGTCCCGAACGACATCATCAAAATAATAACTAAGGCGACGGATGCCGCGTGCGCGACGGCCATGAAGCATTACGGGATTGCCCGCGCGTCCATCAAACCGGACATGACATACGTGACGGCGGCGGACAGGGAAATCGAGCGCGCGTTGCGAGAAAAACTGTCGCGCGCGCTCCCCGGCGCGGCGGTCATCGGCGAGGAAGACGGTTGCGGCGCGGCGGGCGTACGGGGCGCGGCCGCTAAAGGCTGGGCGTGGGTAATCGACCCCATAGACGGCACATCCGCGTTCATCGACGGGCTTCCGACATTCTGTGTGAGCGTCGCGCTGTTTGAGGACGGCCGCCCTGTCGCCGGCGTCCTCCGACTCCCCGCCACCGGGGACATCTACACCGCGCGGCGCGGCGGCGGCGCGTTCTACAACGGAGCGCCCATCCGCCCCGGAGGCCCTCTGTCCAGACACGACCTGCCCATCTGCGTCCCCTCCAAAGTCCACCTCAGGTACAAAATCGCGTATCAGGGAAAGACCCGGAACATGGGAAGCACGGCGCTGCATTTTGCGCTTGTGGCGAGAGGGGCCGCCATCGCGGCGGTCGCCACCGCAAAGATTTGGGACATCGCCGCAGCCGCCCTCATTCTCACAGAGGCCGGAGGCCGTGTCGCATCCCTCGACGGCGCTTCCATCAACTGGCGCTCCATGCTCAAAGACCCCGAACTCCCCGCCCCGCCCCTCCTTGCCGCTTCCCGCTCCCGTTGGAAAACCATCTCCGCCCTCATCTCGCCCTTGAAATGACACCGCCAAACTCGATTTAGATTTAATTTTTGCGGCGCGCGGGCGCGGGACATATAATACACGCAGCATAACAACGGGAGAGGCGAAATGAAAATACTGGATCTCAAAGGAAGCGCTTACGAGCGCGGCGTCAAACAGGGCAAGGAAATGCGGGAAGACTACATCAATATGCTCAACGAGTTCTTTTCATCCGAGATGTGGAAAGAGAACAAACCCGGCGGGCTGCCGGACTCGGTGATAAAGCTGGCGATGAGGATTCTGGGGGTGTCGATGACGAAGAAATCCGTCAAGACCGCCACCCCGGCCCAGCTCGCACGCGTCGAAGGGCTGGCCGCAGGACTCGGCATCAGCCGCGCGTTCTGTTGGGGACTTCAGTTCATGGAGATACTCTTTTGCGAGGCGGGAAAGAGCTTGGCAGCGCCTGAGATGGGCTGCACGCAACTTCACGCCACCCCCGCCTCCACCGCGGACGGCAAACCGCTTCTGGCCCGCAACTACGACTTCCCCAACATGCTCAAACCCTACCAGTTGGTCCGCCGGGACACCCCCTCGGAAGCGGGCAGGCTGGCGACTATTTCTCTCACTCAGGCACCTCTGGCCGGCACACATCAGGGCATGAACGAGGCAGGGCTGGCTATCGCAGCCAACAACGCGCGCCTTTGGAAAGGCCCCGACTTCAGGTATAAGGGCGTCCCCTACATGCTCATCATGATGGAACTGCTCGAAACCTGCCGCACCGTCGCCGAGGCGGCGGATAAAATGGCAAACTTCCCCGCGCGCGCCAACACGGGCTTCTTCGGAATGATGGATGAAAGCGGCGACTGCTGCGTCGTCGAGTTCACTTCCTCCCGCGCGGCAGTGCGACGCCCCGACGAACGCGGCGTCATCGCCCAGACCAACCACTACCTCAATATGAAAGACGCGAACCTTCCCGACGGCACATACTGGACGGTCAAGGGGATGGAAGGCCTCGAATACGCCGAATCCACACTGAAAAGATATGAAGCCGCATACAGGTTGATGAGCGAAAACGCAGGCAAAATCACTGTCGATACCCTCAAAAGCATCCTGAGAGACCACAGCGCCGGAAACGGCTCCGGAACCGACTGCACCGTCTGCTGCCACGGGCTTACCGGGGGCACACTCGCCAGCACGATTTTCGATATCAAGGAAAGAACCGCTTGGGTGGCGGACGGACATCCTTGCGAGTCCGAATATGTGAAAATCCCGTTCAAAGGCTGAAGCCCGGCGGGAACGCCTCCGGGAAGCGGTTCTCCAGTTCCGGCGCGGGAATCCGGGAACGAAAAAACAGAGGTTTCAAAATAACGCTTGACAAGGCGGCGCGGGCATATTACCATGTCAATAGATTTGGTTGACAAGGAGCCGCGATGATTGTTTCCAAAAAAAGCAAATATGCGATGCGCGCAGTGTTCTCGCTGGCAAAACGATTCGGCGAAGGCCCTGTCAAAATCGCGGATATCGCCGAGGAACAGTCCATCCCTCCCCGCTTCCTCGAAGTAATACTCAGCCAACTCAAACAGGGCGGTTTCGTTGATTCCCGCCGGGGCAGCGAAGGCGGCTATTTCATGGTGACGCCTCCCGACCAGCTTTCAGTGGGGAAAATCCTCCGTTTCTTCGACGCCCTCAAGGAGCCTGTGGAGTGCATGGGCGACAACCCGAAGGAGAAGTGCGACCTGAAGGCGAATTGTGTCTTCATGCCCCTCTGGGAGGATTTAAGCGCCGCCATTTCGGGAGTTTTCGACTCGACCACTTTTCAGGATTTGATATTAAAAGAGAAAGAAAAAAAGGATTGCGGCGCAAAGTCGCTGTCTTATGTGATTTGACAGGATTCGGCGCGGGCGCGCGCTTGCCGCAACGGAAGTTTTCCGGGCCGGAACCGCAAAAGGCCGACCCAAAGGACGCTCGGATGATTAAGTTCTCCAAACCGCTCGGCGGCATAGTCGACTTCAAAAAGAGCCTGCATGAGGATGACGCCCTCAGGCTGGAAGAACTTATCAGGGTTTCTGAAGTTTATCTGAGTCAGCCTGAGAGAAAACTGTGCAAGAACTGCGCGAACAAGTTGGCCGGCGCAAAGGATTCCTTTGTTAAGATGGGCGTAAAATACGTTTTTTGCGACAGGTGCGGCCATCTGAACGGCTCCCGCGAGGACACAAGGGAATTCTGCGAGTTTCTTTACACAAAGGACGACGGAAAGGACTACGCCTCTCATTATAAAGAAGAAGACAGGGAAAGGTTTATCGACAGAATGGCGCGGATATACTCGCCCAAGGCGGAGTTCCTGAAACAGGCGCTTGAGGAGCGGCAAGTCGCTCCGGAAGACATGACTCTTTCCGACTTCGGCGCGGGGGCCGGGTACTTCCTCGGCGCGGCTCGCGAGCAGGGGTTCCTGTCCGTAAAAGGCTTCGAGCCGTCTCAGTTCATGGTCGATTTCGGCAACGAATGCATGAAGGACAACCTTCTGGAGCTTTGCGGGATGGGTGAAACGGCGACGGCGGTCAGAGCTTCGCGGTCGAACATCGCTTCTTTCATCGGCGCTCTCGAACACTTTAACAACCCAAGAGAAGTGTTGTCCGCAATAAGGGACAACACAAATATCAACTACGTGTTCATTCTGATTCCGATGTTTTCCCCCAGCGTGGTCGTGGAATCTGTTTTCGAGGGCGTGGCGCCGAGGCTGCTCGTGGGCGCTCACACCCATCTCTACACTCTCCGCTCCATATCCCACATGTGCGGCGAGTTCGGTTTCAAAATCATTTCGGAATGGTGGTTCGGGCAAGACGCGGCCGATCTCTACAGAAGTATTCTAGCGTCTCTCATGAAAAAAGGAGCCGATGCCGCGTTTCTAGCCGACTACTGGCGAGACGAATTTAAACCGTTGCTGGATGACTTTCAAAGTTTGATTGATAGAAAAAAATGTGCAGCGAGGCTCATCTCGTGCTGAAAGTCGACAGGGCGCTTAGCAACTGATTTATAAAAACGTATGTATAACGCTTGATTTTTTTTGCCACAATACTCGACCAACTCGATAGAGATGGTCGCAAGGAGAAAACAATGAATAATCAGGACTTTTCAATCGAAACCCTCGCCCTTCACGCAGGGCACACCCCGGACAAAGAAACCAACTCCCGCGCCGTGCCTATCTATCAGACTTCCAGCTATGTGTTCAACGACACCGACCACGCCGCAGACCTATTTGCGCTGCGCGCATTCGGCAATATTTACACACGCCTGATGAATCCGACGACGGACGCTCTTGAGAAGCGGCTGGCGGCTATTCACGGCGCGGCCGGCGCGGTGGCGGTCGCCTCAGGTCAGGCCGCCATCTTCTACACAATCGCCAACATCGCCTCCGCAGGGCAGAACTTTGTCACTGGCAACAAGCTGTACGGCGGAACTCACACGCTGTTCAACTCGACCCTCCGCCGGTTCGGCATCGACGCCCGGTTCGTCGATTCCTCCGTCGCCTCCAACTTCGAAGAGCGCATCGATGAAAACACCCGCCTGCTCTATACCGAGTCCATAGGCAACCCGAAGGGGAACGTGGACGACTTCGAGGCTATCGCCGAAGTGGCCCGCAAGCACAAGATTCCGTTCGTGGTGGATAATACGGTGTCGCCCCCGCCCCTGTTTAATCCGTTCGAACACGGGGCCGACATCGCGGTTTACTCGCTGACAAAGATGATTGGCGGACACGGCAACTCCATCGGCGGCGCGGTGGTGGAAAAAGGCGATTTCGACTGGAAGGGCGCGGACAAGTTCCCCGAAATCACCGAGCCGGACAAGACGTATCACGGAGTGAACTTCTGGGACGCGTTCGGCGGGCATCCGGGGGCGGTCGCTCCGGGGCTGGCCTTCGTTCTGAAAATCCGCACCGGGCTGCTCAGGGACATAGGCGCTGCGCTTTCGCCCTTCAACTCCTTCCTGTTCATTCAGGGCATCGAGACTCTTCCCATCCGCGCCCGCGCTCACGTGGAGAACGCGGCAAAGGTCGCAAACTTCCTCAACAACCATCCGGCGGTCGCATGGGTCGAGTACCCCGGCCTGCCCTCTCATCCCGACCACGCGCGCGCCCGCAAATACTTCCCTCTCGGCCCCGGCGCCGTCTTCGGCTTCGGCGTCAAGGGCGGATACGAGGCAGGCAGAAAATTCATCAACTCCGTTAAACTCGCCTCCCATCTGGCCAACATCCTTGACGCAAAAACGCTCGTCATACACCCTGCAAGCACCACTCACCAACAGTTGACACGGGAGCAACAGGCGGAGGCGGGCGTCTCTCCTGACTTTGTGCGCATATCCGTCGGCATAGAAAACATCGAAGACATCATCAGGGACATTGATCAAGCGCTCAAGGCATCTCAAAGCTGAACGCGACTTAATAAACGACAGGCGGAAATATAAATGAGCGGCGCGGGACACACATCAAATCAGGGACAAGCTCCGGCAGGCGCGTGGCATCCGGCCAACGCCCCGGACTGTGTCGGCTGGACATCGGCTAAGACCGTCCGTATAGCGACCGCCGCCCGCCCTTTCAGGACAGAACTCGGCGGCAGCGTCGGCCCGGTAGACGTCGAATATGAAACCTACGGCGAGCTTTCCGCCGCGCGCGATAACGTCGTGCTCATCGCCCACGCGCTTTCCGGCGACGCCCATGTTGCCGGATGGGATGCGGACGCCAAGCGGACGGGCCGCCTGTGGAGAATGAAAAAGCCCGGCTGGTGGGATGCCGTCGTCGGCCCCGGCAAAGCCATCGACACCCGCAAATACTTCGTCGTGTGCGCGAACGTGCTGGGCGGGTGCTGCGGCGCCACCGGCCCTTCTTCGCCCAACCCCTTCACCGGAAAACCGTACTCGCTGCAGTTCCCGATGGTGACGGTGGGCGACTGGGTCAAGCAACAGGCGGCGCTTCTGGATGAACTCGGCATCGAGCGGCTCCACGCGGTGGTCGGCGGCTCTCTCGGCGGACAGCAGGCCATCGAGTGGGCGATGTCCCGCCCCGACCGGGTTGACCGCTGCATAGTCCTTGCCGCCACCCCCAGACTGTCCACTCAGGGGCTGGCCTTCAACGCCATCGGCAGGCGCAGCATAATCAACGACCCCGACTTCAAAAATGGGGAATACTACGGGTCGGCCCCGCCGTCGTCCGGGCTGGCCGCCGCCCGCATGCTCGCCCACATCACATACCTGTCTGAAGCCGGGATGCGCGAAAAATTCGGTCGCCGTGCCAAAGACGACGTCTGCCCCGGCTGCGGCTTCGGCATCGAGTTCGAGGTCGAAAGCTACCTCGACCGTCAGGGCCGCTCCTTCGTCGAGCGCTTCGACGCCAACAGCTACCTGTACATCACCCGCGCGATGGACTACTACGACGCCGCCGAAAAATGGGGCGGCGGCAGCCTCGAAGAAGCCGCCTCCCGCGTCTCTTCCCGCGTCATGGCCGTCTCTTTCGACTCCGACTGGCTCTACCCTCCCGAAGGCATGAAAGAGTTCGCTCAAGCCCTCGCCCGCAACGGTAAACCTGTCACCTACATCAACGTCCCCTCCCGCTACGGACACGACGCGTTCTTGGTGGAAACGGAGACAGTGAGCCGCCTGTTGCGCGACTTCCTGTCCGCGGAGAACGGTGGAGCGTCCATCTGGGGCGTTCGCCCGGTCCGGCGCGAAACCGCGCCCGCCCCGCAACCCCAACCGTCCCCCGCCGCAGTAGCCCGCGAGGACGACCCGCCCGCTTTCACTTCAAACGGATTCCTACGCTGGCAAGACAAAGTGATAATCGACGAAATCCCCGAAGGCGCGTCCGTGCTCGACCTCGGTTGCGGCGACGGCAAACTGCTGTCGGCCATATCCGCGTCCAAAGGCGCGCGCGGACAGGGCGTCGAGATCGACATCCGCGCCGCCCTCGACTGCGTCGGCAGAAACGCCCCAGTCTTCCACGGCGACATCGAGAACGGCCTCGCCGGTTTCCCGGACGACAGCTTCGACTATGTCGTGCTCGAAGAGACCCTACAGACCCTGCGGCGGCCCGACGAAGCCCTGCGGCAGATGCTCCGCATCGGAAGGCGCGGCATCGTCTCATTCCCGAACTTCGCCAACTACCGGGTGGTGCACGACCTGATGACATCCGGGCGAATGCCCGTCGGCGGCGCCCTGCCCTATCAATGGCACGAGACCCCCAACATACATCTTTTCACCCTGAACGACTTCAGGGACTGGGCCGCCCGCTCTAACGTCCGCATCGTCAAAGGATACGCCCTCGTCGCAGATGGCGTCGTCAGAAAGCTGTCGCCGAGCGACAACATGTACGCCGAAGAAATACTCGTGGTGGTCGAGAAAACAGGCCCCGCGCCGGAATACTTGATATAGAAGCCCGGAGCGCCGCTCCGAAGGAGTAAACAAACACAACAATCATCCAGCTTCAACAAACCGGCCGTGTACCCAAGTGGCTAAGGGGGAGGTCTGCAAAACCTTCATCATCGGTTCGATTCCGATCACGGCCTTGAAAATAGCCTCATACTGATATTCAATTTCTCAACACAAGTGAAGTCAGCCACGATTTGAACACAACTGCTAAACAATCGCAGACACAATTATCAGCACTACGTATGCGATTCCGACAACTGCCCAATTTCTTTGAGCCTTTAAGAACTTCTGGACGTTGTCCCGGGGACGAGCTTTCCATGCTTTTTCGTTGCCGGTGATTCCTAAGTATATCGAAAACGCAATCAGCGCAATAAACAATGTAATGTTTATCGCAATGTAAGCCATAATATCGATCTTGTCGCGTTCTAGCGCTATTCGAAGCAAATTCGGAAAAACAACAAACACAAATAAATACATAAGTCCTAACGCCCACAGTCTATGGGCAAGCGCCCATATCCAGCCGAGCAAGAAAGCTCCGGGGTTGAAAAACCTTATTTCTTGAGGAACCGGATTTGCCTTTTGAGCATATTTGTCTATTCCCGATTTTTTTCGCCACTCAGCCGCAAATGCGCATTGCTCGCATATATTCATTCCATCGATAGTTTTTACGCCGCATTTTTCGCAGTACATCTTCACCCTCTCGCACTCGCGGTATCAATTAACAAACATTTCTCGCGTATGCGCTGTTGCTGATAATTCATGAATCTGTTTCTCTCATGTTACCACAAAAAACAACCTTAATAAACAATTATTATCATAGTTATCATTATTCCCATTTTGAGCAAAAACATAAAACGGCAACTTCCGCATTCACATTCATGCTGATGCTCTTTCGCCGCCCTCATAAACTCTTTCCAAAGCAATCGGGGAGAAAAACATTTTTAACGCGGAGAGCGCTCATCGTTGCTAAGTGGACTACTCATCGTTGCCAAGGTCTCCTTGGCAACGATGTATTGTTGTGACAAACTGTTATCGTGTTGCTTTTTCAGCCTTTTTTTGCGTTTTTTACTGCAGTATTATGCTCGGTCATTCCAAAATTCACTATCAGTTCCGAAAGTCGCCAAGAGAATACGACTCTGTTCTTCAGCTTCGCTTGAATTCCAAGGAAGCGGTTTTTTCGTAAACCCCTGAATGTTTTTAAATACTTGTATTGGCACAGTTACTAATCCGGGAATGCCCCATAATCCAAACGCTATTGAATAGAATGTACTACCAATTTGTGAACGTATCGCACATTTCTTGCAAGAAATCTGGGGTATGCTTACACAATTCCAATGATGATGGATTGTCCAGACTCTATAGTGCATATATACATTTACCGGGCCGGGCCCTTTGCATACTGAACAACGACCGGCTCTAATTTTATGTCGATATTCATTTACAACTTTTTGAGGAATAATCTTTGCAGAATATTTAACCTGACAGGTTCTTTTACAGAACTTGTTATCATTAATCTTTAGTCCACCGAAAACGATTATCTCGCCGCATTGATCGCATCTTGTCATATATTCCCACCTAAAATCGGCTTTTGCAGTAATAATGAATACACGCTTCATGCCGCTTGTCAATGAACTATCACGGACTGAAGTCCGAGGTTTTCCCTTCGATTAAATGAACAACTTCTTAATTGTCCCCTTCACCTTCTCGAAAGTAGACACGTTGTATTCGCGGATGTGATAATCAACCATGTAATATAATAGCGACGCTTTTCCCAGCAGACTGCTTTCATTGAGCCATGCCACCATGCCTACATTTCCATGAATAAAAACAAAATCGCTATAGAACAGCGACAAATCATTGTGTGCCTCAACAACCATGTAGCCGTTTCCCCCTGCTCTGAAATAGTAGTATTCCGTTTTTGTTTCATCCGGGTCGTCGAATCCGAAATAGAAGTCCATCACAACATCGGACTCCCCGGAAGAGTCGTATTCTGTGAGCATCGTGTTGCGCGAACGCCCTTCATCGTATTCGATAAGCGCATATAATCTTCCGTCTGAATAGTCGATGTTCAATATGTCGTATTCGCGATTGTTTTCTAGATCATATATCAGGTTCCCGCTGGAATCTATTTTTTGAATTATTCCTTCTGAATATGCCGCGTAATAATCGTCATTTTCATCAACCGCGATGGCTAACATATTGAAATCATCTTTGTCTGAACACTCTTTTCGCGACTCTTTCAGCCGTCTGCACGGCTCGGCAACAAACTCCGACACTTTCTTACCCTTTCTCGAATACCTATAGATTCCACAGTCGTTGCATCCGAATATGAAGTCGCCGTTCTCCGCAAATGTGAAGTTGTTTCCAACGAGATTGATTTTTAGGCGACATCCAAGCTCTTTGGTGTTTATCACAAACAAAGGTTTTTCAGGAGCGTCATATTTATAAACATCTATTGTTTCGAGTCCGGGTTCCACAAAAAACAATTCGCCTTGTTTGTCCGCCACAATTTTGCTGAATCTTTTATCAAATCGTTTCAGAGATGTTCTTTTTCCAGTCTGCATATTATAGGCAAAGACCTTGGCTCCATTATCGTTGTTTTTCAAAAAGTACGCCGTTTCGCCAAATGCGCAATAGTCGTTTGCGACAATATACGGATTTGACCTCAGCTTCTTATAGTAAGAACCGGCGGTCGAGTGAGCAATGTTAGCCACAAGCGCAATTGACGCTATCCCAACGGCAAGAAACCTTATAGAGCGAGTATGTGTAAATCCGACAATTAGAGAAGAAATGAACAAGACGAGCGTTAACCCTAGCTGGACTTGCGCTGAAAACAATCCGCTAGTCGATGAGCCACGAAACAACTCGTTTGGATAAAAAGCCATCGTATAATACCAGCTTATGACGCCTAACGCCGGCGCTAACAGCAACGCGAAAGAATAAAATGACAAGGCTCTGAAATAGCCGACGCCGTTGCATCCAGCTATTGCGCATGGAACAATGAAATACCAGATAATGATTGCAGGCCCGATAAGATAATATTGGTTTTCCGGCGTTATCAGTGTCGTGTTAAAAAAGTAAGGAAATAAGAATGCGTATGACACGCAGATAATATTAGCTTTTAAACCCGCGCTGTTGCGAAACAAAGCCGCGATTGCATAGACCATTAGCGCAGTCACAAAAACACGCACAATTATCTCTGCGCATCCAAAGCCGAAATATAAAACGATCATCGCCGGCTTTAAATTGATTTTAGAAAAATACTGCGCAAACTGTGCGCACTGAACAACGCAAAGAAATGATAGCGGTATTAAAGCCCAAGTAAGATTAGCTTTTTGTTTCAGCTCCATGCCAGTCTTGCGGGGACTGGATATCATATAAATAGCGGTTTTAATCTGATATATTACACCCTCTACAATTCCGCCGTTTTTGCCGAGATTATCTTTCTTTGTATTCAGCGGCTCTTTATCATTCTGTTCATCGCGCAATTCGGGATAGTAATCCATTCAATAGCTCCTTACATCGCCTGATATCTCGCGGCCATTGCCCCATGCCCGCTTAAACGGAACTGCGTTGCTCTTTTGATTCTTTTTATTGTTGCTATTTTATCAGAATACCATGTTCTTTTGTCAACTATGAATAATTGCAACGTTATAAACCAGTTCTGTTTATTTTCTTGCCTATGAATTTGAAACTGGAAGCACAAAGATCGCTGGAGGCGTTTGTGATCCGCGCCGGGGGGGTAGATTGGAGGGATATTTTTCAAATGAGGCGTGGGAGTCTATAATGAGCGCTGCCGGGCGGGTAGACGAGCCGGGTTGTCGCGCGCGGGTTTAAGCGCTGCCGCGAGGGCGGCGCGGTACAAGCGTCGGCGGTCGGCTCTATGGGAGTTGCCGTGTCTTATCAAATCGTTTTCTTTTTTGTTGTGCCGATTCTCTTCGGGGGGCTTCTCGGCTGGTTCACAAACTGGGTAGCCATCAAGATGCTGTTCTGGCCTGTGCGCCCGGTCAAGTTCCTCTTCAACCTTCAGGGCGTCATCCCTCGCAATAAATCCAATCTCGCGGAAAAAATTTCGGAAGAGATAGTGGGCAAGCTGCTAACTCCGGATTCCATCAGGGAAAAGTTGTCCGGGGACGAATTCAGGACCTCGATAGCTGAGTTGACGGGGAAATATTTCGCGGATGTCAGGAGGTTGCGCATCCGCGAGTTCCACACGTTTCTGCCGGGAATGGACGGCGTAAGATGGAACGAAAACATCGGCGGAGTGAAATCGTGGCTGAAAGATTGGGTGAGGAACTATCTTGACGACGAGGGGTTCGAGTCGGGAGTCAGGGGCGTCATCGCGGACAACGTGGGCGCGCTGTCTGAAAAAAAGGTTTCGGAACTTATCAGGGAAGAAAACATAGCGAGCCTCAAGGGATATCTGTCTGAGCGGATAGATTTTTTTCTGGGTCAAGACCGGGTGGCCGCGTTCATAAGGAAAGTCATCGACGCGCGGGTTGCCGCCCTCTCGGAGTCAGACAGGAAGTTGAAAAACATTGTCAGTTCGGTGGACCTCAACGAGATGTTGTACGCGCTGTACGAGCGGGAGATGCCGGGACTTATCGAGAACCTGAACCGGCTGCTGGAAGACACGGAAATCGTAGGAATGGCCAAGAGCAGGCTTATCGCCGCGATAGAGCAGTACCTAAAGGAAAAGAAAATCTGGGGAACCGTCATCAGGGTATTCTTCTACAACGAGAACAAGGTGAACGAGATACTGGAAGAGAATATCAACCGTGGCATAGAGGAGTTGAAACGGACGCTGAAGCGGGAAGAGACGGTGTCCAAGCTGAAGGATTTCGTGTTCGAGCACATCGACAGGTTTCTGGACAAGAGGATAAGCGAAGCGATGTCTTATGTGCCGAGGGAGCAGGTGGATAGTTTTGCGGTTGGTTTTGCGGAGCGGGCGTCGGCGCTCATCTCAGACGAAGAGACGCGCGGCTACCTGAAAGGCGAGTTGGACGGCTTTATCGACGGGCTTGCGGACGAAAAGCTCAAGGATGTCGCCGCGAACTACTTCGGCTCAAGCAGCGAGGCGTTGGCGGACTTCGCTTCCGATCAGATAATCGGGGTGGCGCGAGGCGAGAACTCGCGTAGCGTAATCGACAGGGCCATCGATATTCAGGTGGACGCCGTGGCGGACATGACGCTCGGAGAAATCCTGCCTGCGGACACTGAGAAAAGCCTTCTGAACTACCTCGCCGGAGAGGGAATGAACGCGATTGTCGAACAGGTTCCGCGCGCGCTGGAGCTAATCGACGTGAAAGAGATAACCAAGAGGAGCATAGAGAATTTCCCCGCCGAAGACATCAACAACATGTTGCACAACGTGATGAAGTCGGAACTGCGGTTCATAATTGTCCTTGGGCTGGTTCTCGGCTTGTTGATAGGACTGAGCCAAGGGCTGCTGCTGTTTTTCACGCAGGGGCTTTGACATCCTCAAGTGCGACAAATTAAATCCTCAGACATATTATCAATCTGGAGATAGGATATTATCATTAAACCTTAATTTGGCGCGGGGAATCCGGCGCGGCGGCTCGGATGGAATGAAACGCGAGGCGGTATGGGACTTATAAAACTACAGGTGAAATCCAAGGCTCCGGCGGACTTGGTGTACGAGATAGCGCACCAGACGCCCGAATTCGTGCGCGCGCTGCCGAACATCAAAAGAATCAGGAAGCTTGAAGAGAATGAACAGCGGACATACTCGAAAACGGAATGGGTTCTGGATGTGCCGCTGCCGAAGATACTCGGCGAAGTGTCGTGGATAAAGGACGCGCTGTGGGACGACACGCGCCGCAAGTGCGACATCCGGCTGAACCGGGACTCCAAAGGCATCGTCAAACGCGTAAAGGGACTATGGATGTTCTCGCCATGTCAGGACGGTTGCGTGATGAGCATGGATATGGATTTGACGGTTCAGCATTTCCTCATCGGCCCGGCCACCACCGCGATGATAGACAAGCTTTTTAGGAAGAATATGGAAAGCCTCATGCTGGCCATCGGCGCCGAGGCGGAAAAACGTTTCATCAGGACATAAACAACAGCGAGGTTCGCATCAGATGCAGAAAGTAGCCAACAGCTTGAAACTGAACTACCCGCTCGATCTTGTGCTGCAGGTGACGCACTTCGATCTCATGCGCAATATGCCAAGTTTCACGAAACTGCTGGGCATGGAAGAGATTAAACTTATCCGGTTCGACGAGCACGAGGACGGCAGCCACGATGTGGAATTCACGCTGAAGTCCAAAGATCGAGTGCCTGCGTTTGCCCGGACGGTCATCAAACCGGAAATGCTCGTTTGGCGGCAGATCGGGAAGTGGGACCCGGAAACGCTCACCATAGATTTCAAAATCGTGCCTCATTTCTTCCAGAGGGTAATCGACATCCGGGGGCGCAAAAGATACGTGGAGGGAGCGGGCTGCGTCACGATGGAAATCACTTCTTCCATCAGCGTCGGCATCCCCGGCATAGGCAGGCTGATGGAACAGGTAATAGTGAGCGAAGTGAAAAAGGAACAGATCAAGCTGCTGGGTAAAATCGAACAGGAAGTAGAAAAACGTTCGAAATGCTAGGCGGCGCGCGCGGGGCGCGGCGCTTTTAATTCTTTAATGCGCTTAAGGGAAAACTTTTGAAAAAGTTCTCCCTTAAAATCCCTTTCAAAACGTTTCAATGCGCGCGGCGGAGCGGGCGCGTTCGCGCCTCCGCTCCGCCGCGCTAATGTGAAAAGTTATTGGAAAAGGGTTTTCATGAGAATGCCTGTGCTCCGAATACCACTGAGAATCGAAAATATCTTCGTAGGGGCTACCCGTCGGGTAGCCCGGTTGACAGGGCGGTCAAAAGGGCGATTCAGCGAATCGCCCCTACAATTCGAACGCGCTGTGAATCCAGACGATTTTGCGCGGAATCTTATTCATAAATGATTTACATGGGGCGTCGGGAAGGGACGCGGCCGCGTCCCTTCCCGACGCGCAAGGAAAAGTTTGAAGGATTTTCAAGGAAACTTTTCAAAGTTTCCTTGAACCGCCGGTTACATTGAAACTGTGAGGGCGATGCCCATGCCGCCGCCGATGCAGAGGGTTGCGAGACCTCTGCGGGCGCCGCGTTTCTTCATCGCGTACAGGAGGGTAACGAGTATTCTCGCGCCGGACGCGCCGATGGGGTGTCCGATGGCGATGGCTCCGCCGTTCACGTTTATGCAGTCCATGCGGTTTTCGATGCCGAGGTCACGGATTACGCCGAGGGCTTGAGCGGCGAAGGCTTCATTGAACTCCATTAGTTCTATATCGTCAAAAGACCAACCTGCTTTTTTGACAGCAGCGCGGGACGCCGGGGCGGGACCCATGCCCATGTATGCCGGATCTACGCCTGCGGAAGCCCATGATTCAATTTTCGCCAGCGGCGTCAGGCCGAGTTCCTTAACCTTATCGCCGGAAGCCACGACGAACGCCGCGGCGCTGTCGTTGATGCCGGACGCGTTGCCGGCGGTGACGGAGCCGTCTTTTTTGAAGGCGGGTTTGAGTTTGGCGAGGCTTTCGAGGGTGGTGTCCGCGCGCGCGTGCTCGTCAAGCGTGAACTGTACGGGGTCGCCTTTTCTCTGCGGAATCGGAACGGGGACAATCTCGTCCACGAACGCGCCTGACTCGATGGCGGCGGCCGCGCGCATCTGGCTGTTGTAAGCCAATGTGTCCTGATCTTCGCGGCTGATTCCGTATTTTGCGGCTATGTTTTCTGCGGTCATGCCCATATGGTAGTTGTTGAATCGTTCCCACAGGCCGTCGTATATCATCGAGTCCACAATCTCGTCGTTGCCCATTCGGTATCCGCCGCGCGCCTTGCGGAGCAGATAAGGGGCGGCGCTCATATTTTCGGTTCCGCCCGCGATGACAAGTTCCGCGTCGCCCGCGCGGATGGACTGAGCGGCCAGAGCAACGGCCTTCAAACCGGAGCCGCACACCTTATTGATTGTCATGGCCGGCACTTCGATTGGAAGCCCCGCGTTTATCGAGCATTGACGCGCCACGTTCTGCCCCAGCCCCGCGCCGAGCACATTGCCCATTATCACTTCGCCGAACCCGGCGTCGGGGGCCAGCCCCGCCCTGCTCAATGCTCCGGCTATAGCTATCCTGCCAAGCTCCGCTGCCGGGACATCTTTCAACGTGCCGCTAAATTTTCCAACAGCCGTCCTTGCCGCGCTTGCGATGTATACGTCTTTCATGATTCAGGCTCCTTTTATATGCGGGCGCAGGAGGCGCTTTCCGCGTCCCGCATCCGTGTCGTCAGGCTTCCTTTTCGGCTGATTCTATCCTAAATCTGGCGAGCGGGCAACATGTTTCGCCGCCTCCTGTTCCAGCGCAGACGCCGACAAAGACCTTGACAACAGTGTTTCCATAATAATATGTCTTACTGTTTTATGTTGATAAACGCCGCGCGCTCATTCATAATTGAATCGCATAACAACTAAGCGTGAAACGCGAGCCATATTTGAATAGATAGGAATTTATTCATAGGAAGTTTCGCATAGATGTCGGCTGAATCCCGGCATGGCAACTTGATTGATTTTCGCTACGGCAAGCGAGTTGTAATACTCGAATGCGAGGCGTTCAAACGAACGATTTTATGAGCCGACCTTATTTGTCCATAATCGCGCCTTGCTACAACGAAAACAATCATCTCTTCGCTGGAGCGCAAGAGATATTGAGAAGTCTTGCCGAGGCGGGATACGACGATTACGAGATGATATTCGTGGACGACGGCAGCGAGGACGGCACGCGGGATGTCATCGAGGAGATAACTCGCGGGAATAACCGGGCAAGATATATATTTCACGACAGGAACAGAGGACGCGGGGCGGCGGTGAAAACAGGAATGGCCGCCGCCGGCGGCGAAATCGCAGGGTTTTTGGATGTCGACCTCGAAGTGCACAGCCGTTTCATACGCCCGCTTGTTGAAGCGGTAGCGGGCGGCGCGGACATGGCGGTGGGAGTGAGGTCTTTCAAATCGCCATTCGGCTTGGACGCTCTTTTCAGGCGGCTTTTAAGCGAGGGCTACAAGCTCGCTTCGAAAATCATGTTGAACATGGACGCGAAGGATTCGGAGGCGGGTTTTAAATTTTTCAACCTCGCCCGAATGAGCGACGTAATACAGAGCGCGGAATCCGACGGCTGGTTCTGGGACACCGAAGTGATGTTGCGAGCGAGCCGGGGCGGATTCAAAATAGCGGAGCTGCCCATTGAGTACATCAGGCGCAACGATAAGAAATCGAGTGTGAAACCGTTGCGCGACACCGCTGAATATATCAAATCGCTGTTCATATACAGAAAGAGAATTAGCAGAGGGGAAATCTGAGACGCGCCGGGCGGCGTCTCCGAAGCGTGGATATTAAGCGGCGTAAAACGCGCTTCCAACGGAGATTATGGGGTTCATAAAATATTTTCTTTTGTCGTTGTTTCCGTTCGCATTGCTACTTCAAAACGCGGGGCCGGTGACGCCGATCCTGCCGCCGGTTTTGGTCTTCAGCGCGGCGAACGCCACAAGTCTGGCAAAAAAAGCGACCGGAAAACCGGCCGGCAGGGTTCTGAAAGCGGCGGTCTATTGCTATTACGCGACCTTGGCTCTCGCCGCAGCGGCGCTGTTTCTTCTATTTGTTCCATACTATCCGAGATTTTTCATTTTCGCCGTCGCTTCGGTCGTTATCCTGTCTATTCTGAGCGCGAGCCGAGCCTCGAAGCCGCTGATGGTCGCCATAGGCGTCGCCGTCGCATTCGCCTGCTTTGTGTGGTGCTCCGTCATAACCCGCGTAGACGTCGGCGCGGTAGCCGCCGCGCTTGTTCTTGCGGCCGTTTTGTTCAAACCCCGCGTCGAGCTTACATCCGGGATACTGCTAAACATAATCACTATAGTGACATTCTTTTTTTTCAACGCGCCCCGGCAGACTCCTGAAAAAATCATCGAACTGTCGATGGAAAAATACGCTAAGCCGGTTTACCTTTTCAGCGACGGCATGGGGCGGGACGACGGTCGCCTCTACAACGGCCTGCTCAGGATAACCACCACCTCGGACGGCAGGTTCGCTTATTTCACGGCAAAAGAAGCGCGGGAGACTCAAGACCCGGATTACTTCAGCCTATACAAGGTGGAAATCGACAAGCCGTCAAATGTCCTCAAATGGTCTAACGACCGGATGTCCGACGTGGCGCTGGTGGACGAAGAAACGAAACTGCTCGCCACGGATTACTCTGACGAAAAATTGTGGCTGCTGGACGCGGCCACGCTGGAGCCGTTGGCGAGCGAGGACACGCAGGAGCGGCCGCAATGGATTATCTACGACGAGAAAAGGGGCCGCGCTACGGTCACTCATGAAGGCCTTTCATCGTACATAAGTTATTCGATACCGGACTTGAAACAATTAAACCGGATATACAATTCCACGTGCCCGGAATGGGTGGCGGTCGACTACGGCAAAGACCGTATATACTCGGCTAACCTCTGCTCGACATTTCACATGTTGAGCGAGATTGACATGAAAACGATGAAGACGACGCGCGAGCGGCTTCCGGCGAACTTCTTTTCGCTGGGCGCGGGCGTGGACGGAGACAGAGACAGGGTGTATGTCACCGGATTCATCACCGGAGCCGTTCACGCGTTTGACCAGAACACATTAAGGCGGGTGGCGACGTTCCACACTAAGCCCGGCGTCCGCTCTGTGGCGCCCGACGACAAGCGGGACCTTGTTTACGTCTGCAACATGATAGACCCGCATACGTTTGTATATGACATTTCCGGCAAACAGGTGGCTAAAGTGTTCACCGGCGGCTCGTGCCGCGTCATTCATGTCTCTCCGTCTTCAGGCAGGGTCTTCGTCGGCAGCATGTACGGTCTGATAGAGTTGCGGATAGACGACCTTATGAGCGACCGTCGGAAATCCGCAGAAGCCGCTGGACGATGAGACAACCCCCGCGCGTTCGCGGCTCCATGAAACCGCAGGTTTGAACCTGAAGCGTCATTCGGCTAGAATGTTTCCCCGTGAAAGGACAACGAGAGGATGAAGGCGAGACTAGAGTGTTTTCCGTGTTATTTCAGGCAGGCGTTGCAGGCGTCTGAAATCGCGGGCGCAACGGACGACAGTAAATGGGAGGCGGCGCGCGCGGTGGCGGCGTTGCTCACAAAGGTGTCTCCGGACGACGAATCGATGCTTGTCGCCGAGGAGATTCACAAGGCGATAAAAGAAGCGCTCGGCAATCCCGACCCGTACTTCAACGTGAAAGAGGAATACACGGGAATAGCGGAAGGGCTGTTGCCGCGCATCGAGGAGATGGCGCGCGCGGGAGCCGACCCACTGCTATCCGCCGCCAAGCTCGCAATCGCCGGAAACATAATAGATTTCGGAGCGGGGACGAACTTCAACGTAGAAGCGGCTGTCATAGGGGCGCTCGAAGCGCCTTTCGCGATCGACCACCTCGAAAAGCTCAGGCAGGCGCTCGCCTCCGCCCGCTCCGTCCTTTACCTCGGCGACAACACTGGAGAGATTTACTTCGACAGGCCGATGTTGCGTCTCATAAAGTCCGGCGGGGCGGACATTACGTTCGTCACGCGCGGCGCGCCCATCCTCAACGACGCCACAATCGAGTACGCCCGACGCGCCGGAATCGACGAGTTCGCAACCCTAGCCGACACCGGCGCGATGTCTCCCGGTTTCCCGCCGGGCCGCGTCAGGCCGGAAGTCTTCTCTCTTTTCGAGACGGCGGACGTGGTGGTGTCAAAGGGGCAGGCGAACTTTGAAACCCTCTGCCATATAAAGCGGCCGGGGCTGTTCTTCCTGCTGAAAATAAAATGCGAGATCGTCGCCCGGATGATAGGCGGCGGCAAACTTGGGGACGTGCTTCTGATGGAGGCGGGTCGGTTCCCGCTGCTTGAAGTCTGACGCCGCAAACGGAGGCGGAATGGGACACAAGGATCACAAGGAGAAAGCGCGAGGCCCGGTAGGCGTGTTGGTGATGACAGTAAGCGACACGCGGACGGAGGAAACCGACGAGAGCGGCGCGCTGATAAAGGCGCTGCTGGCTGAAGCCGGGCATGAGGTCGCCGGATACGAGATAATGCCGGACGAGCCGTCGCTGGTGGCGAAGGCGCTGGCGGCTCCGCCCGCCGGGGTGTCAGCCGCGATCATCAACGGCGGAACCGGTATTTCAAAGAGAGATTCTACGTTCGACGCCGTCCGCTCGGCTCTGTCAAAAGAGCTGCCGGGCTTCGGCGAGCTGTTCAGGATGTTGAGCTACGAGCAAATAGGCGCGGCGGCGATTATGAGCAGGGCGACCGCTGGAATCACCACCTCCGGGCTTGCCGTGTTTTCCATCCCCGGCTCGATCCACGCTGTCAGGCTAGCTATGGAAAAAATTATCCTTCCCGAGCTTTCACACATCGTCTGGGAAGCTGGCAGATAACAATCATAAAAGGAGCGCGCAGATGGCAAAAATATCCGGATGCGTCACTTTCACCGCCAAGACGGAGGCCAACATTTCGGCTGACATTCTGGGCGGCAAAATCACCGAATGGGTGAAGTCCAACCCGTTCGCCGTGCTGGAAGAAAAATTTGTCGCCCAGAGCGACAACTATGTGAGCGTGCTGTTGTTCTACTCCGGTCAGGCCGGAAGCGTGAACCCGCTGGACAAGATGTGAGCATGTCGCGCCCGACGGACTATCATCTGCATTCGAACACGACGGAAGACTCGGTGGCGACCGTCGAGGAGCTTGCGCGGGCGGCCGCCGCGCGCGGATTCGCCGAGATAGCCGTCACCGACCATTTTATCCTCGGCTACGACAACTATCGTGTCACCGTTGAGCAACTCGAAGCGCACCGCGCGCTTGCGAAAGAACTCGGCGGCAAGCTCGGCATTAAGATACTCCTCGGCGCTGAAGTGGACTACTTTGAGGACAGATTGCCGGAGATTCGCGCGTTTCTGGACTCGTTTGATTTCGACATAGTGATAGGGGCGGCGCACTTCGTGGACGGACGCGGAATAGCGGCGGAGCCGGGCGCTAAGGCGCTTGTGCGGGACATCGGCAGGACGGAGGCGTTCAGGCGCTCGCTGCGGGCTGTCGAGCGCGCGGCGCGCTCCGGCATGTTCGACGTGATGGCCCATCTAGACGTGATACGAAAATTCTCCGAGACGCCGGAAGACAGGGAGCCTTTCGAGAACTACGCTGAGGAAGCTGGGCGCGTTGCGGACGCGCTCGCCGAATCAGGCGTCGGGTTCGAGGTCAACTGCCGGGGCTTTTCTCATTCCACAGGCGGACAGTATCCCGGCGGCGAGTTCCTGTCGCTGCTGAAATCGCGGGGCGTCGGGCCTGTGACAGTCGGCTCGGACGCGCACACGGCGCGGGATGCCGGAGCGGACATCGACAGAGGCATAGACGCGCTGCGCGCTGCCGGGTTTGACAGCCTAGCGCGTTTCGAGCGCCGCCGCGCGACGCTTGCTCCGCTGGAAGAATTCGAATTTAAGCGCTGACGCTCGCACGCCGCGCCCTGCAAAGGTCGGCAGCGCGACAAGGACACATTTTGACTGATGAAACTAGAACCACAATTGAAGTTCTGTTCGGCAAGAAGTGGGAGGCGCGGCTGCTGTCGCACCTCGACGTCATGCGAGCGCTTTCCCGCGCGCTGCGCCGCTCTGGACTTCCAATCTATTTCACCGAAGGCTTCAATCCGAAACCCAAAGTGTCGTACCTGACACAGCCTTTGGCATTAGGGCACACATCGGAATGCGAGAGGTTCCGTTTCATGCTCGAAGAGAAAAAGAGCGTGGAAGAAACGCTCCGCGCGCTCGCCGCTAAAATGCCTCCGGGACTAGAGCCTTCCGCCGCGCGAATCGCGCTAGAAGGCGAAAAGCCGGCTGTCGCTAAGGGCATGGCATACATCTTTTTTCTCAGGAAGGGAGCGCGCGGGAACGCCCCGCAACCTCCGTTCTCGATGCCTGAAGAATTCGGCTGGATGTCGCCCCGCGAAGCGACACCATCAGAAATCGCCGCCGCGCGGCTGTTCGATTCGCGGGAGACGACCGCCCCGCGCGGCCCGGTCGAGGATTTTATAAGCGGAAGTTTTGAATCAGCTTTTGTTATCAAAACCGCCGCAGGCTCAGAATTCCGGCGGCCGGACAAGATAATGATTCCCGCGCCTCCGGTCGTAAAAGAGGACTTCTTTTTCCATCGGCTCAGGGAAACGGCGGAATAAGCGAAAGTTTTTGCGTGCGGCGGGAACAAACAGCCGCATCTCATTTGATAATATAAGAAGAGACAACGGCGCGGAGCGGTGTCAGGCCCGCCCCGCGACCACGGGGAGGCCTTTATGGCGCGCTACAGGTCCGAACGCAAATTCAACTATCCGGTGGACGATGCCGTGAGAGTTTTCTTGGACGGCGGCGAAGACGCGTATGACATGCACGAACTGGAGAACGTCACCGCATGGAAAGTGGTGAAAGAAGAGGACGACGGAGTGCGCAGGGTCGGAACAAAAGAGTGGTGCGCCCACGGCCAGATACCCCGCGCCGCCCAGCACATTATCAGCCCCAAAATGCTCACTTGGTTCGAGCATTCGGTGTGGGACAGACAGAAGAAAATCTATTCTTTCGAGATAGAGCCGAGATATCTGCGGAAACAGATTTCCTGCAAAGGGCAGACCGCATACATGGCCGACGGCCCGGACAAGATGAAACGGATATTTGAAATAACGCTGAAAATCGACATACCGTTGTTCGGCCCTATTCTGGAAGCCGCCATAATGGAGCTTCTGAAAAAGAACGAAGAGCAGGACTTTAAGTGCTGCGCGCAAAGCTTGGAAAAAAAGTTTGGCAAGAAGTAGCGCTCGCGTACGTCGCGCTTATTGCCCGCCGGACGGTTCCCTGATTTCCAGTTTCTTTATCTGTACGCCGTCGGACCATTCGCCGACGCGCGTCACTTTGTCTGAATCGCCGAGCGCGCCGTCGCAGTTCTTTCCATAGAAAGCGCA
Source organism: bacterium ADurb.Bin236 (assembly GCA_002069885.1). Taxonomy (GTDB): domain Bacteria; phylum UBP15; class UBA6099; order UBA6099; family UBA6099; genus UBA6099. Next base: position 45,845 of record MWCD01000024.1, read on the forward strand.
ATCTGTCAGCGAATCGAACAGCCGCCAGAGGGCGAAGTCGTGAACGTTCGCCGCGTAAACGTCGCGCTCTTCCGGCTCCTGTTCGCCGTCGCGCGCCATGCGTTCCAGTCTGTCTCGGATGATACCCGCCACCGGTTCGGCGGCTAGCCGCCTCTCGGGGATATCGAAACTCTGGTCTGTGGCTATCGGAAGCATGTGATCCGCCGCAAGCGCGGGGTCTCCGTGCCTGTCGCTGTGAAACACGATGTAGTTCTTATGCTCGGCGGGCAGAGATGTCGCCGCGCGGTATATTTCCGCTGCCGTCCGCTCCGCGACGATGCCGTCATCAGCTCCGACGACCACTGCGAAAAGAGTTCCCGGATGTATGTCCGCGTAATCCGCCATGATGGATTCCAGCGGTTTGTGGTGAACCATTTTTGCGATGTGCGCGTATTTGGGGTCTCCCGGTTCGACAGGCATGGCGGCGCGCACCCTCGGCATGGCCAGCTTGCTCCAATTGGCCGTCAGGTTGGAAGCCAGAACGCCGCCGAAAGAATGACCGACCGCCGCGAAACGCTCCAAATCGGGTTTTACGCGACCGGGCTTTTGAAGTTCCACCAGCGCGGCCGCCACAGCGTCCATCGCCGCCTTGTGCATCACGGGCGGCATCACGTTCACGTTCTCCTGATACTTCGGGAATATCACAATCGAGCCGCGGCGCGCGAGATGGCTTATCCAGCCGCCGTACATCTTGGGGTGCATCGCGCTCCAGCCATGGAAAAAGGCTATCACTGGCGCTGACTCCGGAGCCGGGTCGGCAGGCTCGAATATCCAGAACATGTCGTTGCCCGAGCCGTGTTGAGACATTTTGATATCCGCGTGGGGATAGACCGCGCCGCCGGGGCCTGACGCGGGCTGCGATGGTTGCGCGGCGGACGTCTCTCCCTTGAGGTCCACCACTATCGCGCGGCACGCGCGCGGGGCCGCCGCGACGACCACCGCGCTAACCGCCAGCGCAGTCAATATCATCCTTGCTCTTTTCATCGTATTCATTTCGCGACTCCTTCCGCCGGGGCGCTTCTCAGTTGTCGCGCCTGCCCGGTCTCCACGGACGGTGTCCATAATCGTCTATGTCCCATTCCTCGTCCAGTTCGTCCCAGTCGTCCTCCGGGTCGTAGCCGGAGCCTCCGCCGGGATAGACGAGCTTGAATTTTCTCTTGCGCCTGAATCCCAGAAAGACTTTCATTCCCGCGACTATAACCAGCAACGCCATGCCCGTCCAGATGTAAGTGTCGAACGCCGCGAAGAACTGCATCGCCCACACAATGGGAGCCGGTTTGGCGGCTTGGGCCAGCCAGTCGGCGGACAGTCCTTCAAGTCCGTCGCCGTAAACCCGCTTCAGGGCGACATCCACCGAATCGCCGTCCGCAAGTCCGTCGAGCAGATGCCTTATGCCCGCCTCGCCTTTGCGCTTGATCAGCCATGAGACAAAATCGTGGCTCTGAGCGTACGCCAACTCAGCAATGAACTTCCCCGAAGGGAAGCCGTAGTGCAGGTCGTTGAAATCGAGGGCCGCGCCCTTGCGCGCCGCGTTATAGAGATCCGCCCGACGCTTGTGCCACGATTCCGGGGATTCCCATGCGTCCGACAGATGCACGGCCAGCCCCTCGTTGAGCCAGCGCGGAAGCGCCCCCGGCCTTGCGCGGAACTTGTGCCCGAGCGCGGCGTGGAACAACTCGTGCTCCAGCACGCTTGAAAAATATCCCGCGTCGCCCGCGAAACTTTCCGCCCTCATCACAACCGCGCGCCTGTCGTGAACGTACACCGCTATCGCCCAAGAGGGAGCCATTCCGCCCGTGTATTCCTCGAACTCCGCGTCGTCCGCCGCGATATACACCACAAAAGGCCCGGTCGGCTCGTGTCCGATGAATTTCGCCGCCTTCGCAAGAGCCCTCTCGCCGTCCCGCCTGACCGCTTCCTCAAGCCCGCGCGAGCCACCGGAAGATTTAACCTCAATCCTAAACGCGCGGGACTCCGACGCGCCCGCGAACCCCGCTGCCGCCAAAAGCGCAAACAGAGCCGCCGCCAACCCCGCCGCATATCTCATTCTAGTCATAATCATTAAGTATGATTATAAACCTATTCCCAGCCCGGAAACCCCGTCCGCCCAATTATGCGCAACAGCCGGAAAATAAGAAGATCAGCGGTGCTGTCGCTAATAAAGCGCCTCCGGCGGCCAAAGAGAAACTTTTGAAAAAGTTTCTCTTTGGAATCTCTTCAAAACGTTTCAATGGCCGTCGGGAAGAGACGAGAAAGCGCGTCTATTCCCGACGCCCTGTGTGAAATCATTTAGAAACAGATTCCAATGAGACATCCTATCCGGGCGACCCAACGGGTCTCCCCTACGATTCTTTTCTCGTTAAAAATCATTTATGAACAGGATTCCTCTGAAAACCCTTTCCCAAGATCTTTTCACAAGATACGCGCCGAAGGCGGAAGCGAAGCCTCCGCCTTCGGCGCTAGCATGAAATGTTTTGAAAGGGATTTTAAGGGAAAACTTTTTCAAAAGTTTTCCCTTAATAATTTCACTTTTTTTTCGCGGCAGTCTTTTTTGCGGGCGCTTTATGGGCAGCGGACTTGCGGGCATTGGACGCAGCTAGGTTTTTTTTATGATATTCCTGAAGCGGGGCGACTGTGAAGCCGCGTTCCCGGAAAGCTTCCATGCCCTGAACGGTGGCCTGAGCGCCTGAGATGGTGGTGACAAGAGGGATGTCGCGGGCTATGGCGGCGCTTCTAATTTTCGCTTCGTCAACTTTAGTGTCTTTGCCCGCCGGGGTATTTATCAGCATGACGACTTCTTTGTTTTTGACGACGTCGAGGACATTCGGGCGGCCTTGGTCTAGTTTGTGAACTGAGCGCGCCTCTATGCCGTTGCGCCGCAGAGTGCTGGCCGTTCCTTCGGTGGCCACTATCTCGAACCCCATGTCGATCAGTTTCCGGGCTATAGGGACAATGGCGCGTTTATCGCTGTTTTTGACGCTGACGAAGACGGCCCCTTTGTCCGGCAGTTTCTGTCCGGCGGCGATTTGCGATTTGAGGAACGCCATTCCGAAATCGCGGTCGATGCCCATGACTTCGCCTGTGGAAAGCATTTCCGGGCCGAGCGTGGCGTCAACGCCGGGGAACCGGGAGAACGGGAACACTGCTTCCTTCACGCTCATGTGTTCCGGGACGGAATCTTCGGCGACGCCCTGTTTTTCTAGCGATTCGCCGAGCATCACGCGGGTGGCGACTTTCGCCCACGGGGTCCCGGTTGCTTTGGAAACAAACGGGACGGTGCGTGAAGCGCGCGGATTGACTTCGAGAACGTAGATGACGTCGTTTTTGACGGCGAATTGGACATTCATAAGCCCGACGACGCCAAGCTCGCGGGCCATCGCGCGAGTGGCCCCTTTTATTTCCTCGACAATGGCTTCGTTGAGGGTGTACGGTGGCAGACAGCAGGCGCTGTCTCCGCTGTGGACTCCGGCCTGCTCGATGTGTTCCATGACGCCGCACACCAAGCACCTTTCGCCGTCCGCCACCGCGTCAACGTCGACCTCTATGGCGTCGTCCAAGAACCTGTCGAGCAGAACGGGTTTATCCGGGGAAGCGGATACGGCCTTTGCCATGTATTCCCGCAGGTCGGCTTCCTCATAGACGACGCGCATCGCGCGCCCGCCGAGGACGTATGACGGCCTGACGAGTAGCGGATAGCCTATCTGCCTCGCCTTGCGGACGGCCTCTTCGACCGTGCCGGCGGTGTCGTTGTCCGGTTGCGTTAGGTTGAGTTTGTCGAGCGTTTCCTTGAACCGTTTTCTATCTTCCGCGCGGTCAATGTTGTCCGGGGAAGTGCCGAGGATGGGAGCGCCCGCGCGCAGCAGCTTTGTGGCCAGATTCAAAGGAGTCTGTCCGCCTAGCTGCACTATGACGCCGTGCGGCTTCTCCCGGTCGATTATGTTCATGACATCCTCGAACGTGAGCGGCTCGAAATAGAGCCTGTCGGAGGTGTCGAAGTCGGTCGAAACTGTTTCTGGGTTGGAGTTGATGAGGATTGCGGTGTAGCCAGCCTCTTTGATAGCGTAAGCGGCGTGGACGCAGCAGTAGTCGAACTCAATGCCCTGACCGATGCGGTTGGGACCGCCGCCGAGGATGATGATTTTTTTGCCTCTGTCGCCTTTGGGAGCGGCGTCCGTCGATTCAAACGCGGCGTACCGGGCGCGCGCGGTTCCGCTCGCGTCCATTGCGCCGGCTCCGGCGGTGGTTCCCTGTTTTTTTCTCAGTCTCCGCAATTCGGTCTCCTCCGTTTCAAGCAGGCGCGCGATGTCCTCGTCGCCAAGCCCCGCCAGCTTCGCCTGCTTCAGCAGGGAGGCCGGCGCCGTCTCGATTCTATACTTTCCCGCGCGCGCCGAGATTTCAGCTATCTCGGCGAACTGCGAGACGAACCATCCGTCGATCAATGTCAGGCCGCGGATTTCTTCCACACGCATCCCGGCGGCCAACGCGTCGAATATGTGAAACAGCCTCGCCGGGTTCGGGCGGGACAACAGGCCCCGCAATGTTTCCCTGCCAGCTTCGGTTGAAGCGTCCGGCGGTTTGGGACGGCTCGTTTCGAGCGCGCGCATGGCTTTCAGGAGCGACTCTTTGAAAGTCCTCCCCGTCCCCATCGCTCCGCCGGTGGATTTCATGGCGGTGTCCAACGTGTCGTCGGCGCCGGGGAATTTTTCAAAATCGAATCTCGGCAGCCGGGTGACGCAATAGTCCGGTTCAGGCTCTCGGAACGCGTTCCCGCTCCCGAACTCCGGCTCGGTTATTTCGTCCAGAGTCAGGCCGCAGACGAGTTTTGCCGCGACCCTCGCGACCGGATACCCCGTCGCCCTAGCCGCGAACGCCGACGATCTCGTGTAGCGCGGCACAGCGTAGATGAGCTTGATGTCGCCCGAAGCCGGTTCGAGAGCGAACCTGACATTTACGACGCCAACCGCGTCGAGCGCTCGCGCTACCGCTTCCGCGCTCTTCTTCAACCGGCGCGTAGCGCCCAGAGTCAGCGCTTGAGCCGGGATGACCGCCGCGCTGTCTCCCGAATGTATCCCCGCCGGGTCTATGTTCTCTATCATTGCGACCGTCGCGGCGTTTCCGTTGGCGTCCCGCATCAGGACTATCTCTATTTCTTTCCATCCGCGAAGAAGCTTCTCGACGAGAATGGTTCCGGCGGCGCTGGATTTGAGCGCGGATGCCGCCTGCCCTTCGAGGTCTTCCATGTTGTAAGCGGTCGAGTTGCCGGCGCCGCCTTCCGACATCAGAGGACGAAGAGCGGCCGGGAACCCGATTTCAAGCGCGGCGGCTTCCGCCTCTTCGATGGAAGAAACAACCGCGCCCGGCGGAACTTCCACCCCGGCTATTTTCATTAGCTTAAGGAACTTGCGCCTGTCCACGGACGCAGCGCGGGATGTTTCCGACACGCCCATCAGAGAGGCGCCCATTTTCTTCATCGCCTTGAGAGTCGCAGGAGCGGTCGCGGCATTCACCGCCGCTCCGCCGCCGAACACAGGCAGCAGGGCAGTTGCCTTCTCTCTTTCTATAGCCGCCGCCAAGTTTTCCGGGGAGACAGCTTCAAAATACACCGGGCCGGGAGCGTCGATGTCGGTGGACGCCGCCGTCGGATTTGCTGAGATGAGAGCGACCTCGAAACTGAGGTCGCGAAGAGCCTTCATCGCTTCAGCGCACGCGTGATCGAACTCCGCTCCGGCGCTCGATGCCGACGACACCGCCCCCAAGAGAACTATTTTTTTCTTTTTAGCAGTCATAGCGGCAACCCGCCTGTCAGTTCCTGAAGCGTTTCCAGCCCGTCCGGCTCGAAAAACGCGCCGGCGGCCATCTTCCGACTGTGAACGAAGCCCTCGACCGATCCGTCGATTGTGTTGACATAAAGCGTCTCGCCGCCGCGCCGCCTGAGGTCTTCAGCCCTAAGCGCAACGGAGTGGTTCTGCTCGGTTATACGGAGCGCGCCCGTCGCCGCGTTCGCCACCGGGATGTTCACGCCGTGATGGCCGCTCTTCATGCCGGACAAAGGGACGCCAAGCGCGGACGCGACAAGCGCCGCCCCAAGCCCTATCCCCGCCACCGGAACCCGGCCCAGCAGCGACTTTATCGTGGCCACCGTCCCCGGCAACGAGTCCGCCGGATACGCCCCGTTCGAGACCAGCGCCGCGTCCGGGCGGATCGACAGTATCTCTTCGGCGGACATCCGAGGCCCGAACGCCCGCCAGAATATGTTGTGCCTTTTCAGCAACCTATAGAACGAGGCCCCAGCGCCGATGTCCAGAACCACCGCGGTGGCCCCGCCTCCTGCCGGCCTCCATGACGCCAGAAGCGCCTCGCCGCTCACGCGGTACTTGTCCGGGTTCGCGCTCGTCTGCGTTTTTAAAAGCGCCAGCCTCGCAAGGTGCGACTTCAGCGAGGACTCCTCGGTGGTCAGCAGCGCCCACTGCTCGCCGCGCGAACGGATGTGAGCGGCGATCTCCCGCGTCGGCGCTCCTTCGAGGCCTAGCAACTGCCTCGACTCGCAGAAACGCCCGAACGACATCGGCCCTCCGCCGTCCGAAACCGACTTCGACAGTTCCCGGCAGACCAAGCCCTCGGCGCACACCCTGTCCGACTCGTTCCATGCCTCGTCCGCTCCGCACGCGCCGACCGTCGGCCTCTCGAAAACCAGTATCCTGCCGAGGTAGGACGGCGTAGTGGCGGCTTCCTGAAAACCCGCCCCGCCCGCGAACGCGACGGCCACTCCGGCGCGGTCTCCGTGAGACCCGAACGCCTCGGCCTCGAACGCCGTTCCGTCTTCGAATATCAGCGAACCTTTCATATCTTGCGCGCCTTGCTCCCAGCGGGTCGCCCGTTCATTCCCCGCGCGCCGCCTCAGTCTGTTTCCATCATCCAACAAATTGTACACATTTTAACGTTTTCATCCATACAAAACCCGATATTCGTCAAGCGCGCTATTTATTGATATCTCAATGCGCGTATAATATAATCGGTTGCGCTTAAGCTTCTCGCGAAAGGATATGAGCAAATGCCGAAAAAAACAGTCAAGTTTCTGGTTCTAGGCTGCGGGCGGCAGGCATGGCTCGCGTTTTTTCCGTGGATAAAGGCGAACCCGAACGCGCGGCTCGAAGCGGTGGCCGACATCAATGAGGATCAAGCGCGGCGCGCGGCAAAAGAGTTCGGCGCGCGCAAAGTGTTCACCGACATCGAAAAGGCCATCGAACAGAGCGAGGCAGACGCGGCGATTGTCGTCACCCCCCCATGGGCGCACGCGGAACCGGTGGCGCTCGCGGCGCGGCGCGGCATGAGCGTGCTGTGCGAAAAGCCGATGGCCGTCAATTCCGCCGAATGCCGACGCATGATCGAGGAGTGCGAGAAAAACAACGTCCTCCTTCGCATCGGATTCTCTCTCCGCTTCGACCCCGGTTATGAAAAAGTCAAGACAATGATAAAAACCGGCGACATAGGCCGGGTTTTCCAGTTGAGAGCCGAATACGACCTATGGGCTCCCGACCTGACTAAATCGCCGATGCGCGAGATAATACAAGTCGGAGGACGTCTCAGGCTGTCGCACTCGCCGGATATGGGGGCATGGCGCGTGAACGACGCCCGCGCGGGCGGCGGCGTGTTCTTTGACCACGGCATTCATTACGTGGACCTATTCCGTTTCTTCATGGACGAGGATTGCGACGTTCTGGGCGGAACCGCGCATAAAGTCGTTCCGACGCGCTCTTTCGAGGACCACGCGTCCTGCATGCTGAGGTTCGAGTCCGGGGCCGCCGCCCACATTCAGACCAGCCTAAGCCGCTGGAGCGCGCGCGACGAAATCGAACAAGGCATGATTAACGGCTCCGGGGGGTGTATCCGCTTTAAATTCGATCCGAGTTGGTTTCTGCGAGGCTACCCGCATCTTTATCACACTCACGCGCGCGTCTGGAAGTACGGCGTTCCTTCTCTCATCTTGGGCCGCTGGCTGCCCGAACATGTCCCACACGGCCCCGCACACGTGATGTTCAAACGGCAAATCGACGACTTCGTCTCCCGCGTCAACGGCTCCTTCGAGCCGCATCCTGTTTTCGGGGAAATCTGGGGAGCGACCGGACACGACGGCCTTCGCGCCATCGAGATCGCCGAGCAGGTCGTTTCATCCCGGATTCGTCGATAGAGCCGACGAACCGGGGCGATTTTCATAGCGGCGAACTGCTTCGTTGCCGCCACATTTTTTTGTTCACGAACCCTATGTTCTATTCAC
>MWCD01000025.1 GCA_002069885.1 bacterium ADurb.Bin236
GGCGGGGGCGGAGGCGGCGGGGGCGGCGGCGGCGGGGGCGGAGGAGCGGGTTCAGGTTCCGCCTTGGGCGCGGGAGCAGCAGCGGCGGGAGCCGCGCTTCCGTCCTCGTAACTCCCGTTTTCTATCTTCAGCAGTATCCCGTCTATCACATCCACTTTCTGGAATATCGCGTCGAGAAACTCTTTGTCAACCGCCGGAAACTTCTTCTTCAGTTTCTCCATCACGTCTTCGATTTGGTGGGCTATCTCGGAGACGTCCATGAATTCGAGCATGGCCGAAGAGCCTTTAATGGTATGGACGTTGCGGGAGATGCGTTTTATCAGCTCCTCGTCGGTGTCTCCGCCTTCAAGCTCGACTAGGTCCTGATTCAGGTTCGTGATATATTCCTTGCACTCGTCAAGGAACAGTTTGATGGTCTTCGGCGTTTTGAACGATTTTGCCATCCGAGTCACCCCGGTTGTTTCTGAAAGATCACGCAGTCTTTCATCGGTGTAAGTTTGAAGCCGTCCACGAGGCCGCGGATCATCTCCGTAGGCCCGAGGAACAGCCAGCCGTCGTCCACGAGAGAGGCGTGAAATCTCTCGAGTATGCTTTTCTTGTCTTCATCCCTGAAATATATCAGCACGTTGCGGCAGAAGATTATGTCGAACCCTGCCATGTAATAGGAGTCGAAGAGGTTGGCGTAGTCGAACTCGACCATCTTTTTGACAACGTTGTTGATTATGTATTTGCCGTCTTTAAAAGTGAAATATTTGTCCAGAAGTTCTTTGGGGAGGCGCTCGACCGCGCGTTTGGAGTACACTCCCTCCATCGCTTTTTCGAGCACGGCCGTGGAGATGTCGGTGGCATAAATCTGGAAGTTCCATATAGAGTGGAACCTGATCGACTCCATGAGGGCCATCGCGATGGTGTAAGGCTCCTCGCCGGTTGAGCACCCCGCGCTCCATATCCTCATCGTCCTGTCCCCGGCCGCTATCTTTTTATCCGCCAGTTGCGGCAGTATGAAGTTCCTGAAGCAGTCTATCTGGGACTCGGAGCGGTAGAAATAAGTCTCGTTTGTTGTGACGATATTGATTAGGGTGGAAAGCTCGGCGCGGTCGTCTTCCGATGAGATGGCTCGCCTGTACTGTTCGGGGTCGATTATGCCTGTCTCGGCCATCCGGGAGCGTATCCTGTTGCCGAGTATCGACAATTTAGAGTCGCCGAACCAGAGGCCGCAGGCCTTCCAGATGATGTCCCTGAACGCGACGAGTTGTTTTTCAGAAATCTCAGTCATTTATTTCACGAATCGCCTGATTACTTCCTTCACTTTCGCATAGTTGAAAGGTTTTGTTAGATATTCGTCCGAGCCGGCTTTGAGGCCCCAAATCCTGTCCGTCTCCGCGCTTTTGGCGGTGAGCATGACGATGGGGATGTGCTTGAAAGCCGGGTCTCTCTTCAGCAGCTTGCAAACTTGGTAGCCGTTCATTCGCGGCATGTCGATGTCGAGCAGTATGAGGTCTACGCTATGGCGTTTGACCGCGTCGAGGGCCTCTATGCCATCAGCCGCGGTGAACACCTTAAAACCGTCTTTGATCAGCGCCTCGCTTACCGCCTCGACGACGACCGGGCTGTCGTCCACGACGAGTATGGCGGAATCCTTCATTGGGAAGCTCTCCCTTCGGGAGTGTATAGGGCCACCCGGTTGCGGCCCCCTCTTTTGGCCTGATACATCGCCTCGTCGGCTCTCGCTATCAGGTCGAGCCTTGTCTTTATGTTGTCGTCTGGGTATCCGGAAACGCCGAAGCTTGCCGTCATCTTCAACGGCTCGTCCCGGCCCTCGAACTCCATATTTTCTATCATTTCCCTCATCCGTTCCGCGACTATCACCGCGTTCTTTTTCGGCGTCTCCGGCAATATCGCCACGAACTCCTCGCCTCCATACCGCGCCACGAGGTCGATGTCTCTCACGCACCTTCTGAGCACTCCAGCCATCCCTTTTAGCACGACGTCCCCCTGCTGGTGTCCGTAGGTGTCGTTAAGGTCCTTGAAATGGTCTATGTCCATCATTATCAGCGATAGCGAAAGGTTGAACCGTCTCGACCTGCTGTATTCCTTTTCAAGCTGCTCTTGAAAATACCTGTGGTTGTGAAGCCCGGTCAGCCCGTCGGCGACGGCGAACCTTTTTATTTTTTCGTACATCCTCACGTTGTCCACCACGATGGCGGACTGTCTGGCTATGAGGGAAAAGATGTCTCTTTCCTCCTGCTTGAACTGTCCCCGATGGCCGCGCGCCATCATGAACATTCCGAAATTTTCGCCTTTCGATTCGAGCGCGGCGGCCTCGAATCCTGCCAAGCTCATTTCTTCCGCCGCTTTCATCATGTTGTGTTCAGGATCATGAAGCTCCACATCGATGCCTTCCCGCTCGAGTTCCCCGGAATCCGCGTCCTTCATCAACTCGTCCATCAGACGCTTCTTAGCCTGAACGAAGAAATCGCGCGTGGTGGGTCGATATATGTACACGAAAAGCTTAAGCCTGTTGTCATCCTTGAGCAGAATCATTGCTATGTCGAACTCGACGACGGACGACAGGGTGTCGGATATCGCGCGGCAAGTGTCGACCAAGTCGCTCTGCCTCGTGGCTATCTGGTATATGCTGTTGACAAGCGTCATTTTGAAAAGTTTGGTTTCCTGAACCTCGCCAGCTCTGAAGATAAGGTCGGAGCCGTCGTTGTCGGAAGACAGCGCTACGGTCAGGTCCTTGGGGCTTTCGCTGCGCCGCTCTTTTTCGGACATCACTCTTTGCAGAGTTTCGAGAAGCTCGTCGCGGTCGAAAGGCTTCGTCATGTACGCGTCCGCGCCTGTCTCCAATCCCCAGAATTGGTCCTGTTTCTGGCCTCGCGCGGTGAGCATTATTATCGGGAAATCCTGAAACTGAGGGTCGTTCCGCAACATGCGGCAGACCTGAAGGCCGCTTATGCTCGGCATATCGATGTCGAGGAACATGAGGTCGAACCCTCCGCTCCTTACCGCTTCGAGACCCTCTATGCCGTCGGGCGCGGCGGTCACGCTAAAACCCTCGGCCACCAGAATCTCCTCCAGCATTTTCCGGATGACTGCGCTGTCATCCACGACAAGTATTCTCATCAGACTCGATTCTCCGCGCGGTCCCCTGCCGCCGCCACCGCATCCATCGGGCTTCCGCAGGCGGGACAGAAAAAATCGTACTCGGCGACTTTTTCGCCGCAGCCGGAACACATCTTATGCCCGGGGCGTTTGTCCAGTATTTCAGGTTCCTGGGCCGCTGCCGGACCGCTTTCTTCCTCAGTCGCGCTTTCTCTCGCCTGCTGCTTCTTCAACTGGCTTTTCTTCACCCCGGACGACACCATATAGGATGCCGTTGCCGCCGCCGCCGCGCCGATTACTATTTTCCAGAAATTGTTCATTGATCCGCGCTCCTTCTAGATCCTCCGCGCGCCCCGCCGCCCCTCAACTGGCGCTCCTGCGCGCACAATCCTCTGTCCTGTTCTATCTTAGCCTGCGCCATCTGATAATTCGGGTCCACGTCCCTGAGTATTTTCTGAAACGAGTCTATCGCCTCGCAATACTCTCCCTTGCTCTCCAGCGCCTCTCCCATCTGATATAATGCGTCCAGATTGTTCGGCTCTATAGCGAGAAGCTTATTCAGCGCTTCCGTCGCCATGTCCAACTCCCTCTCCGCCAACGATGTCTGGTTTCGCTGCGCCAGCTTTTCCGCGTTGTCCATTCTTATCCGAGCGATCCTTTTCAAGGGATCAGTCTGTTTTTCGTTTATCTTTGCCGCCTTCTCATAAAAATCCAAAGCGTTCGCCATGTCCCCGGCGGCGTAATATTTCCTGCCTTGGCTGTAGTGATATGTGTATAGCACCTGTTTGTATGAGAACAGGATAGCCAGCGCGATCGCCAGAACGCCAACAGCCACCGCTCCGAGTTTCATCATCTTCGGGAGCGCCGTGTTCAATTCCATTACAGGTTTGCGCCCCCGCTTAATCTCGAATTTCGGCGGCTGATACGGGTCCGCAGCTTCGAGGCTCTGCAAATATTCGTCGTATTCTTCGCCCTCGCCGGGACGCGCCCCTTCTTCGCCGCCGCCGTATTCTGAAGTCGGCTCCGCGTATTCGCCCTGCCCGCTATCCGAAGGCTGCTCATACTCCGACTCTGCCGCGTATTCATCAATGGAAGTCTCTGCCGCAGTCTGCCCCGGTTCTGAAAACTCGAACGGCTCGAATGCCGGCTCCCCGGACAATCCGCCCGGCTCCGACAAATCAAACTGTTCCAGAATAGGCTCCGGAGCGGGAACCGGAGCTGGAGCGGACTTCTTCTTCGCAGCCGGTTTCTGCTCCGCCGTCCCTCCGACGCTTTCTATAGTCACGGTCTTCACCGCGAAAGAGCCTACGCTTGGATTTGACGCAGAAAGTGTGGCCGACCCCGCCCCGGCGGCCACATACACCGCCCTCACTTCCCCGTTCGCGTCGCTCATCTGCTCTCCCTGATTTATCGTTCCCGGCGTTCCAGTGTAATCGTCCAGAGCCACCGACACGAACTCTCCGGGGGCCGGATTTCCGTGCCTGTCGGATATCGTCGCGGTGACCATCGTTTTTTCTCCGACAGCCAGACTCGTCTTTGCCGTCTTCAGCACTATGGAGGCGGGAACCCCCGGAGCAATATTAACTATCGCCTGCCTGCTCACATCGCCTGCGGACACCGTAACTCCGAACGAGCCGCATACGCCGGGGACCTGTATGCTGGCCACCGCCTCCCCGGCCAAGTCCGGCTGCATCTCCGCCGTCTTCTCTCCCTGCATTCCGCTCATGGACATGAAGAACGCGCCCAAATCCTCGCCGCTCTTTTCCTGTATGGAGAACAGCAGAGTGACTCCGAGAGAAAGCGGTTTGCCTTTCAGATCCGTCGCTTTCGCCTTGAATGGCAACAGTTCACCGGCGCGACACGTGATTTCTTCCGATTCGATATGAATCTGCATGTCGGGAACTTCGGATATGACCGGCCTTGCCGTAAAATCCGGTTCCGGGATTTGCTCCATCGCAGGCTCCTCGTGTGAGATTTCAGACTGAGGTTCAAGGGATGTTTCGCCGTATCCGTAGTCGTCTGTTTCCGAAGCGGGTTCCGAAACAAAATCATCTGTCGGAACGGCGGGTTGAGAATCGAAGGCAGGCTCTGCTTGAACCGGAGCCGGACCGTCAGCGTCGAAATCGAGTCCTTCGAGCGCCGCCGCTCCTCCGGGAATTCCTCCCGGCTTCAACTCTTCCTCAGGAGCAAAAACATCCTGCCGCCCCGCGTCCGCGTCGAGCGATATTTCAGGAAGCCCCGAAAGGCCGTCCGAACCTATATCGAGGTCGGAAAAAGTTTCAGGGGTTGGAGATTTGCCTGTTGGCGCGGCGATATCCCCTCCCGCTACCGGAATAAGCTCTTCGTCTCCAAAATCGAAATTGTCGACGTTCCCAGCGGAGGGAGCCGCGCCCGAATCGAATGTCTCTTCAGCCGCGCTTAGTTGCGTCGCGCCGCCTTCCGTCTCCGCTCGCGCTTCCGTCTTCAGTTCAGGCGCAAGCGCGTCCGTTATAGCCTCAAACACCGCCTCCGCGCCTTCTTCCGCCGGGGCTGTCACTTTCGCGGTGACGCTTCCGTCCTCTCCGGTGATTTCTTCCGACGCGCTATCGAGCAGCCAGTCCCCCCCCGACGATTCCTTTAGCGCTATCGCCGCGGGCAACCCCTCGATTGGATTGTCAAACTCATCCATCAAGCGCAATTTCAACGTGTACGTCGCGCCCGGAACCGCTTTCTTCCTCGCGGGTATGAACATCATCGAGCTTGCTTTTCCGGGAACCACATTGAATTTCTTTTCCGCTTTGAAACCAGCCTGTTTCTGAAACGCTTCAAGAACGCATTTCGTGTTGCCCCGCGTCGGCATCTCGAATTCGCAGGTCGCCTTGCCTTCGGCGTCCGTCTTTAACGTGGCGTTGTTGACAACTTCCCATTCATGTCGTTTCTTAGCGCGAAGAGCTATCTCCAAAGTCAAATCCTGTATGCGGTTTCCGAACGCGTCGAGCGCGAGGAAAGAGAACGAAACCCTCTGAGCTGTCGAGAAGACGTTTTCCGCGGGGCCGATGTCCAGCTTTGCCAGTTCGGCCGAATGCGTATTGTCAACAAACATCGCGGGCGACATCCCTTCCGCCCTGACTTCAAGATTGTTCGCCCCGACAATCTTGGCGCGTTTCATATAGACTGTCGCCCGTCCGTCGCCGTCGGTTTTAACAGTCAGTTCTTTCGGCCCTGAAGAGGCAGACATCGCCGCGGCGGCGGCTCCGAGGAATGCGTCAGCCTGCTCCGGACCATTCTTCAGTTTGAATATGACCGGGCAATCGGCGGCGGGGATGTCTTTGGCTCCGAGGACTTCGACCGCTACCCAGTCGAAACCGCCTGCGGGAGTGGAGACGCTCGTCTCTCCGGGCTTGAAGAGCATCTTCAACGGCTTTATCCCGGCCTGCCCTCTCTGTTTTTCTTTTTTTATCGCCGGAGCGGTTTCCTGCTCTGCGTCGGACATCTCGCGGGTGGAAAGTCCCGCCAGAGCCGCTCCCGGCTTGGTCGCCAGCCCCTGCTGCTTTTTAAACTGGGCCACCGCCTTTCCAAGCGGCCCGGACAGCAATGTGTCCAGCCCGGTGTCTATGTGCTGCGTCGCATACATCGGGTTCAGCTCAATGGCCCGCATATAACTCTCGTATGCTTTTTCGTCCTGTTTCTTCGCCTCGAGCGCCTCGGCTAGATGCAAGTGCGCGGCGGCATAGTCGGGCTGCATCGCTATGGCTTTCTCGAACTGCGATATCGCCTCGTTGTATTTTTTCTCCTCTGCAAGCTTGTTGCCGAGGGTGTGGAGTTTCACCGCTTGCGGGTTCGGAGCCATGTTATCTCGCCCTTCTGCGTTCGTAGGTTGACGGAATTCCCATCTCGTTTCTGTAGTTCGCCACCGTGCGGCGCGCGATGTCTATCCCCTGCTTCGCCAGACGGTCTCTTAGTTCGCCGTCCGATATCGGATCGTCCGGGTCTTCCTTAGCTATTATGTTCCTTATGTATTCCTTCGGCCTTACGGAAGAATCAAAGAAGAAATCGAAACTCAGGATTTTTCCATCGCGCTCTCCGCGAAGCGCCGGGATGATAACGTATTTGCCCGACATCGCGCGCGACACTGTGGACTCGTGCAATCCTATCTTGTCCGCCAGCCTGCCCTGCGTCAGTTCGCTGTTGAAGTGCGGCAGCCCGATGGTAAGGAATTCCTTCTGCTCTTCGCACAGCGCTGCGGCGATTTTCTCCATCGTTTCCCGCCTCTGGTTGATGCTGTCTATGAAAAACTTGGCCCGCCGAAAATAGTTCTTTATGTGAGCCATCTCCGACCTTCCGGCGCGACCATCCTCCGTCTGCCCGCTCTCATACATGTCTAAGTAGATCTTGTTCACCCTCAAATTGAAATCGGACATCTCGAGTATCTCGTAGCTCAGAGCGCTCCCGTCGTATTTTATGGCTATGGCAGGCTTCGCAAGCTCCACCATTTCCGCCGCGCGACCGCTGTACGCCCTCGCAGGATACGGCGTCAGGTTCCTTCTGATGTAGTCGAGCGCGGCAAGAACTTCAGACTTTTCTATCCCAAGCGCCTTGGCGATGACGTCGTGCCTGCCCTTCCCCAAATCCTCAAAATGATCAAGTATTATTCTCTCCGCCGTCTCATTTCCCAAGCCCTCTTCGGACAGAACCTTGATCTGTATCAGGAGAGCTTC
Source organism: bacterium ADurb.Bin236 (assembly GCA_002069885.1). Taxonomy (GTDB): domain Bacteria; phylum UBP15; class UBA6099; order UBA6099; family UBA6099; genus UBA6099. The sequence goes on from MWCD01000025.1 coordinate 7,806, forward strand.
TCTCGCGTTCGCCGCCCCAACCCCAGCCGGTTCGAGCGTTTTAATTATCTCCACTATTCCCTCAACGTCCTCCGCGCCGGCTCCGAACTTCTCTTCCAGTTCAGCAAAATCAAACGCAAGAAACCCGTCGTCGTCCACCGAGTAAATCAGATACTCCGCCAATTCGCGAAGCTCCGGTCTGTACGGTGTCGCCAGAAAATTCGTCATCAGAAAATCGTGGAATCCCCCGGCCCTCTGCGCGTACTGCTCCAGCGGAACATCGTCCCCGTCTTCGCCGGACGACTGAGAATCATAATACTCCTCGTCTCTGTCGTAGTTCATTCTCTGCTGCTCTATGAACTGTTCGAGCCTTTCGTTCTCCAAGTCCTGTTTGTTGCCGCAATGCTCGCACCTGCTCCCGCTCATCGGGCGATGGCAGTGCGGACACGTCGTTATCTCGACAATCTCAAGCGCAGGGTTCTCCGCCAGCTCCGTCGTTATCTCCTGCGCAAGCTCCATCGTCGTCATCTGCAACAGTCTTTGAGACAGGATGAACTGGGGGCTGACCGTCAGCGTCTGCCGGAGATCTGTCGATTGCCTTAACTCCAACTTTTACCGGCCTTTCGGACACATATATATTAAATACACGTTTCAGTGTTAATTCAAACAATATTCTATCAAATAATGAATTGTTATATCAAGAACAATGCCAAAATGTGCGCGACAGACGGAAAGAAAGATTGCAGACATTAAACAGCGACTGACATATTTGCGCAACAAACACAAATATTGCTAGTTTATAAGTGATTTTTCACGGCTCAATGATGAACTGCCGACTCGAAACCAAGTTCCAGATCAGTCTTCGCGGCCTAGCAAAAAAGTGTCCGGATGCGATGTGCGCGCGGCGGCGCGGACTATTTGACGCTTTCGCGCGCCTTGACCCACTCGATTAGCCCGCCGGCGGATATTATCTCTCTGACGAATTCGGGATACGCGGCGGTTTTATACTCCCGGTTTTTCGTGATATTTCTGAGGATGCCTCCGGTGGGATTCGCTTCAAGGACATCGCCCTGTTCCGCCTGATCCCACACGTCCGCCGCTTCGATCACAGGCAACCCGATGTTTATCGCGTTCCTGAAGAAAATCCTCGCGAAAGACGTCGCCACCACGCAGGATATGCCAGCCGCGCGGATGCACACCGGCGCATGCTCCCTCGAACTGCCGCACCCGAAATTCTCGCCCGCCAACAGGATGTCGCCGGGCATCACCGCTTTCCTGAATTCGGGGAACTCGCCCTCCATGCAGTGGTCGGCGAGCTTTTCCGGGTCGGTCGTGTTCAGGTACATCGCCGGAATGATTATGTCGGTGTCGATATTGTGTCCGAATTTCCAGACTTTTCCTTTGAATGTTTCGCTCATGGCAACCTCACATTATGTCTTCGGGATGAACAATTTCGCCCGCGACGGCGGACGCCGCCGCCACCGCCGGGTTGGAAAGATAGACCAAACTTTTCACATGGCCCATCCTGCCTATAAAGTTCCTGTTAGTGGTGCTGACGGCGACCTCGCCCTCCGCCAGAACGCCCATGTGGCCGCCGAGACACGGCCCGCACGTGGGAACGCTCACCGCTGCCCCAGCCTCCGCAAAGATATCCAGCAGCCCTTCCGCCATCGCCGCGCGGTATATCCTCTGCGTCGCCGGTATCACTATCATCCTCACTTGCGGATGCACTTTCTTTCCCTGTATCACGCTTGCGGCCAGCCTCAGGTCCGGCAGCCACCCGTTCGTGCACGAGCCGACGAACGACTGGTCTATTTTGACGCCTTTCAATTCGCGGACGGGTTTCACGTTCTCCGGCAGGCTGGGGCACGCCACCACAGGCTCCATGCCTTCTATGTCAACTTTCACGACGTCCGCGAACACGGCGTCCGTGTCGCTCTTATAGATTTTTCCTTTCCGCGCCGGAGTCCCGGCAAGATACTCGGCCGTCTTTTCGTCCGCCTCGAATATCCCGTTCTTTGCCCCCGCTTCAATCGCCATGTTCGCCATCGTCAGGCGGTCATAAATCGACATCGCGGCGACTCCCGGCCCCCTGAACTCCATCGCCCGGTATCTTGCTCCATCGACTCCGATCATGCTGATTATTTTCAGTATGACATCTTTGCCAAACGCCCATTTGGAGGGAGCGCCGGCGATGTCGAAAGCGATTGTTTCAGGCGTTTTTAGCCAAATCTTGCCAGTAGCCCAAGCGGCAGCCAGATCGGTGCTTCCCACTCCGGTGGCGAATGCCCCCATCGCGCCGTGCGTGCATGTGTGGCTGTCCGCCCCGATAACCACGTCGCCGGGGGCCACCAGCCCCTCCTCCGGCAGCAGCGCGTGGCACACCCCTGAACGCCCCACCTCGAAGTACTTCTTAATGCCCTGCTCGCACGCAAATTCCCTCATTGCCTTCGCGAGCGCCGCGCTCATTATGTCCTTGTTCGGCACGAAGTGGTCGTTCACGAGAGCGATTCGGTCAGGGTCTTTGACCTTCGCCGCGCCCGTCTTCCTGAACTCGTTGATAGCGGGAGGCGCGGTCACGTCGTGGCCCATCATCAGGTCGCATTCGGCGAGAACAATCTCTCCGGGTCGCACCGACTCCCGCCCGCTGCTCGCGGCCAATATTTTTTCCGTCATCGTCATTCCCATCTTAAAAAAACCTCCGTTAAAGCCATGTTTTAGATAATCGGCGTTCGCCTGTGTCGCGGGCGATTCTCAATTTTTCCTTCGCCAAGACGTCCCCGCCGGGCCGTCCTCGATTATAAAACCGAGCTTGTCAAGCTCGTCTCTCACAGCGTCCGACACCGCCCAATCCTTTTTCGCGCGCGCGCCGTCTCGTATGCGGACGAGCAATCCGAGAAGCGCGTCCACAAGCCCGCTGTCTTCTGAGCGAGCGGTCGAAACGCTGCCTTGGAACAATCCGAAGATGCCGCCCAATTCGAGCGCGACGTCCTTAGCCGCCATCAGGGCGTCCGCCTCCGCGCGGGTCGCCCGCGCGCCGGGGGCCGACTCGATTTCCGCCATTGCAGTGTTCGCGGTTCGAACCAGAGTGAACAGCGCCGCGAGCGCCGCCGGGGTATCGAAGTCGTCGTCCATAGCGGAGATGAAGTCCGCGCGCGCCTTGCTTGCCGCGTTCCTAACCGCCTCCGCCCTGTCCCCGCCATCCCCCTGCCCGGCCCGCGCGACCGCCGCCTCAACCTTCGCAAAAAATGTCTCGAACCGCGCCAGTCCCTTTTCCGCCTCCGCCAGCCTGTCGTCCGAATAACTCACCGGAGATTTGTAGTGCGCGGACAGAAACAGCAGCCGGAGCGCGTCCGGACGGGTCTTCTTCAATATATCTCTTAAATGTATGACATTGCCGAGAGACTTCGACATCTTTTCCTTGTCCAGTTCCACAAAACCATTGTGCAGCCAGTATTTTGCGAACGGTTTGCCGGTGAAGGCTTCGGACTGAGCGATTTCGTTTTCGTGGTGAGGAAATATGAGGTCGCGTCCGCCGCCATGAATGTCGAGTGTCGGCCCCGCGATTCCGACCGCCATCGCCGAGCATTCCAGATGCCAGCCGGGGCGGCCTTTGCCCCACGGGCTATCCCACCACGGCTCTCCCTCTTTAGCAACTTTCCAAAGCGCGAAATCCCTTCGCTCCCTCTTGCCCGGCTCGGTCAGTCCGTCCGCCGCCGCCGCGTCGCCCTCCGTGCCGGCCATCCGTCCGTACCCGTCGAACGTCGACACGCTGTAATAGACGTTTCCCTCCGCCTCGTACGCGTGCCCTTTTTCGATAAGCCCTGAAATCATCTTTATCATCGGCCCGATGTGATCGGTCGCCCTCGGATACGCCGCCGCCCTTTTCACTCCCAGCGCGTCCATCGTCTCGAAATAACTCTCCTCATGCTTCCTCGCCAGCTCGCTGAAACTGATTCCCAGTTCGTTTGCCTTGTTTATTATCTTGTCGTCCACATCAGTGAAATTTTGAATGTGGAACACGTCGTAGCCTTTGAATTCTAGAAATCTGCGGATGACGTCAAAGCTGATGTAGCATCTGGCGTGCCCGATGTGGCAGTGGTCGTAGGCGGTGACGCCGCAGACGTACATATTCACTCTGTCGCCGTTTACAGGCGAGAAAGGCTCTTTCGTCCGCGTCAGGTCATTTGTCACCATCAAAGCGTTGTCGCCGTCCGCTGTCTTTTGCATTCATTCCTCCAAAACAAAAACAAAACGCGCGGCCCGCGCCGCGCCGTCCATTCCGAGCAACTAAACCGGAATCATATAAGCTTCGCGCCGAGAGTGCGCTCCATTTCCTTCAGAGCGAACTCGTGGGCCGCGCGGTCGAAAGTGTCCACGCACCGCCTGTCCACTCTCACCGACAGCCCGCGCGCGCGCGCGTCCGCGCATGTGTATAACACACAAATATTAGTGCATACGCCGCACAGTTCCAGCGTGTCGATTTCCTTCTCTTTGAGCAGTTCCTCGAAATTAGTTCCGAAGAAAGCGCTGAACCTTTTTTTCAAGACCACCGCGTCGTCCGGCCTCGGGCGCAGGTCTTTGTGAATCTCCGCGCCCCGGCTCCCGGCAGTGGCGTGCTTGGGAAACATCTCGAATTCGGCGTCGTCCTCGTCGTGGTTGTCGCACACGTATATCACGGGGATTCCGCTCTCCCGGCATTTCGAGATTTTCTTCTGTATTTCAGGGATTATCTTGCCGACAGTTTCGCCTATGTAAAGCGCGCCGTCCTCGCAAACGAAATCATTCAACATATCAATAACGATAAGCGCCTCGTTGCTCATCTCTCTCCTCCGGAATCACGCGGTCGGACTGAAGAAACCGCCCATGTCCTCTCCCGCCTTCTTCTCCCAGTCCTGAAACTTCTTCTCGATTTTCTCTATTTCGCCCCGGTCATTAATGAAGTTGGCGAAAGACACTTTCTTCCGACTGAATTCCTCGTTAAAAATTCGCAGGAAGCCAACAGCTCCGACGAGCGATTTTTCGGTTTCGCGGCCAAGATTTTCTGACGCCGCGTAGAGAGCCGCCGTAATCTCCTCGGCGGCCCTGTCGGCGCGCCCCAGCGCGGTGTAAAGCATCGCCAGCCTAAGCCTGAATCCCGCCTCAAGCGCGCCTTCATCGCTCTCCCTGACCAGACGTCTCAAAGCCAGCTCGGCTGCTTTCGACTGGCTTCCTCTTATCAACTCTTCGACCGCTCCCAGAGCGAGTTTCATCCTCTCGTTTTCTAAGAACGGCGCGGTGACCTCGCCGAACGCTTTCTTGAGGGCGCGGTAACAGCCTGCGGTAAGCCCGCCCGCTCTCTCAAGGGCGATTTCCAGAGCTCGCATGTCCGCGTTGGATTCATCCGCGCCGGGCGCGGCGTCCGTTTTCTCTTCGACTGCCTCGCCGGCTCGATCCCCGCTCTCTTTTTTCTCGGCGGCGGCCGCAAGTTCCTCTTTCTCTTTAGCCTCTTTTTTCTCTATCCGCGCCTTGTTCTTCTCTTCGTCTATCTTCTTCTTTTCCTCTTCCAACCGCTCGATTTCTTCTTCTGACAAGTCCTTGCCTTCAAGCAGGCTTTCTAACCTGACGCCTTCGAGGAATTCGCGTTCAATTAGCTTTTCGGCCACAAGCTCCAGTTTTTCCTTGTGTTCGGAAAGCATTTCCTTCACCTTGGAATGGCAGCTCTCGACGATGCCGCGAACCTCGCCGTCGATCTTCGCTGCGACCTCTTCGCTGTAGTCCCTTTCGCGGGCAAGGTCCCTGCCGAGAAATATCGCCTCAGTTTTATTGCCGAACGACAACGGGCCGAGCGACTCGCTCATCCCGAACTCCGTGACCATCCTACGGGCTATCCGGGTGGCGCGCTCGATATCGTTCGACGCCCCGGTCGTGATGTCGTCGAACATTAACTCTTCCGCCGCCCGGCCGCCGAGCAGCACGCATATCTCGTTCACAAGAGCCGTCTTCGATTCAAGGTATTTATCCTCGGTCGGCAACTGGAGCGTGTATCCCAGCGCCATCCCTCGCGGCAGTATCGATATCTTATGCACCGGGTCGGAGTCCGGCAGCGTCTTCGCCACCAGCGCGTGCCCCGCCTCGTGATACGCTGTGACCTTCCTGTCCTTTTCGGACAACAGCCTGCTGCGCCGCTCCGGGCCTGCAATATTTCTATCAATGGACTCTTCAATATGCCTGCCGGTGATAATCTCAGCGTTTTCCCTCGCGGCCAGAATCGCGGCCTCGTTCAGAACATTTTCCAAGTCCGCGCCGGTGAACCCCGGAGTTCGCCGGGCGATAACATCCAAGTCCACCGCCACATCAAGCGGCTTTCCTTTGGCGTGAACGTCCAGAATGGCGCGCCTGCCGTTCAGGTCCGGGCGGTCAACCACCACCCTGCGGTCGAAACGTCCCGGACGCAGCAACGCCGGGTCCAGCACGTCCGGCCTGTTCGTCGCCGCTATGAGAATGACGCCTTTGTTGGCGTCGAAACCGTCCATCTCGACAAGCAACTGATTGAGAGTCTGCTCCCTTTCGTCGTGACCGCCGCCAAGCCCGGCCCCGCGCTGCCTGCCCACCGCGTCTATCTCGTCCACGAACACGAGGCAAGGCGCGTTCTTTTTAGCTTGGTCGAACAAATCTCTCACTCTCGACGCGCCCACCCCGACGAACATCTCCACAAAGTCAGAGCCGCTCATGTGGAAGAAAGGAACCTGAGCCTCTCCGGCGATAGCCCGCGCAAGCAGAGTCTTGCCCGAACCCGGAGGCCCCAGCAACAGCACTCCCTTGGGAATCTTCGCCCCCATCTTCTGGAACCGCCCCGGGTCTTTCAGGAACTCCACAATTTCCCTAAGTTCCTCAATCGCTTCGTCCACCCCGGCAACGTCCTTGAAGCTCACCTTCGGCAGGTTGTCAGTCAACACCTTGGCCTTGCTGCGGCCGAAGCTCATAGCCTGACCGCCGCCCACGTTCGCCTGCCTCATTATCAAAAACCATATCGCGAGGATAAGCACCACAGGCACGATTATCACAGCAAGAAACTGCCCCGCGTTCTCTTTGAGTCCGGGATTCTCGGCGGTGAATTTGATATTGTTGGCGCGCAGAGTTTTAACAAGATCGGCATCCGTCGGCGCGTCCACCATGAACCGGGTCTTGTCCGTAAGCGTCCCTTTCAGCTTGTTGCTGCTGTTGATTATCGAAACTTCCGACACCTTCTTGGACTCGACGAGATTAAGGAACTCGCTGTAAGAAATTTTCTGTTGCTCCCCGCCCATAGGGTTCCTGATGAATAAAGAGAAAACGATGAAAGAAATCATTATTATGACGAGGAAAGAATATTTCGAGAACTTGTTCTGGCCCTGTTGTGACTGCATAAATAAACCGCGCCGGTTTCCGCCCGGCTCCTTTCAGCGTTCTCTATTTATAACAGATTATAAAAAAAAATCAAAATTGCGCGCGGGCGACCGAATTAATGTGACGCATTTAGCCATGAAGAAATAAACCAGAATCCTTTGTTGGGATTCGGGATTAATGCCTATTTGCTTGTGTGGAAAAACAGCAGGGTTGCGCTATTTGTCTTTTTTTAGATGGCTTCTGTGACTACGTTTGCCAGACAGTGAAAGCTATCAGATGTCTACTTCCATGCCTTCGTGGGCGGCGAAAATGTGGATGTCCGGCCTGCCCTTCTCGGCAACGAGCTTCTTGCAATAGTTTTCCATCTCGTCCACGGCGTTGTCCGCGCGGGTCGGCTCGTGATGGAATAGGGCCACTCTTTTAACGTTGGCTGTGATGGCGGTCTCGACGGCGTCGTCGAGAGTGCTATGGCCCCAGCCGACTTTGTTCATCCCGCCTGCGGGCGGCATGTATTCTTCTTTGGTGTATTGGGCGTCAAATATCAGCAGGTCGGCGTCCCGGGCGAATTCTTTTATGCGCCTGTTCATGTCGTCGACAACTTGGTCGGCGTGGGCTTCCTCGCCTTCTTCCTCGCCGCCTCCGCCGCCGCCGAACAGAAAATCGTCCACTTCGTCCCCGCCGGATTCCGCTTTGTCTTTTTTCTTGAACACATTGGTGTAAGGCTCGGTGTCGAACTCAGTGACGACCACTTTGCCGGCGTACTCGAACCTGTAGCCGAGCGTCAATATCGGGTGGTTGAGGTACTTCGCGGTTATCTTAACTCCGTCCACCTCGAAAGTGGACTCCTTCAATTCGACGAAGTCGATTTTAGCTGCCATGTGTTCGAGTTTCACGGGGAAATAAGAATATTTCATCTGCCCGGCCACGATGTCTTCCAAGCGTTCGTTGAAGTTGACGGGACCGTAGAAGCAGAACTTGTTGCCGGGGATGAAAGCCGGGACGAAGAAAGGCCAGCCGTGAATGTGATCCCAGTGGGTGTGGGAGAGGAAAATTTTGGCGTCGACTCTGCCGATGTTGCCGCGTCCCATCATGTTGAGGCCGAGTTCGCGGATGCCGGAGCCGGCGTCCATGATAAAAAGCTGTCCGCCGCCGGGCTGAATCTCCACGCACGACGTGTTTCCGCCGACTCTAACCGTCTTCGGGCCCGGCGTGGGTATGGAACCTCTCACTCCCCAGAATCTTACAAGCATCTGATTGCTCCGTGTTTGAAATTTGGATTGGGCTCGCGCCGGCGGCGCGGCAAGCGGTCAGCCTTTGTCCGACGACTGGAGGAACACCGACGCGCGCTCGACGCCCTCCATCAGGAACCCTTCCATGTCGGCCAGCGCGTCTTCCGTCAGGCCCACCTCGCGCCACATCTCGGGGGCTATCTTCTCAACGTACGCGTTCCCCCCGAAACCGGCTTCGAGCTTCTTGCAGTAGTTGTTCGATATGTGCACCGCGAACACAAGTTTCTTGTTTTCGTCTTTGACTTCAGCCAGACAGTGATGCTTGCTCATCGCCTCTATCAACTGGGACTGAAGGCCCCATTTCTCTCCGAGCAGCCGTCCTATCTCCCCGTGATTGATTCCGAAAACGGCGGTCTCGAAAAGGTGTAGCGGCTTCTGTTTTTCCCGCGCCGCGCCGATGACTTTTCCGTATCCGACCGGGTTAATCCTATTGAGGATAACCTTGCCGATGTCATGCATGAGGCCGCCGAGGAAAAAATCTTCGAGGAAATTCTTGTGGATGCCGATTTTTCTTGCGATGAGTTTGGCGCAAACGCCGGTGGCGAGCAGATGCCGCCAGAATTCGTCCATGTCCAGCCCGCCCTTTGCGCTGCCCGCCATCGCTTCCAGAGCCGCCGTGCTCACCGCAAGGTTCTTGATGGTGTTCAGGCCAAGCATAACTATTGCGCGAACAGTGGACGTGACCTGCTCTGAAAATCCGAAGTATGCGGAGTTGACAAGTTTGAGAACTTTAGCGGCGAGAACCGGATCGAGAGAGATGACTTTGTTCAGGTCGTTGGCCGAAGATGTGGGATCATTAGCGACCTGAAGTATCTTGGCCACTGTCGGCGACAGGCTCGGCATCCTGTCTATGTGACGAAGCACAATTGCGGCTTTGCTGTCATCCATTCAGGCGGTTTGTTCTCCCGCTGAGAAATTTACAGTATATATCTACTCAAGTCAACATCATCTATGATGTCTTTTAGGGTTTCCCGGACGTGATTTTTGTCAATTTTCATATCCCCTTGCGCCACGTCTGGAGCGTTGAAGGAGATGTCTTCGAGGACTTTTTCAAGCATTGTGTGCAGGCGTCGCGCGCCGATGTTCTCTGTCTGTTTGTTGACCCTTGAAGCAGCGTCTGCGATTTCGTCTATCCCGTCCTCGGTGAACGTCAGATTCACGCCGTCGGACTCCATAAGCGCGATATATTGCTTTATCAAAGCGTTTTTTGGCTCTGTCAGTATCCGCTTGAAGTCGTCCCGCGAGAGATTTTCCAGTTCCACCCTTAACGGAAACCTGCCCTGAAGTTCAGGTATCAGGTCCGACGGTTTGCTGTGCGAAAACGCGCCGGCGGCGATGAAAAGCACGTGATTCGTCTTGACCGGGCCGTACTTTGTGTTGACCGTGCTGCCCTCGACGATGGGGAGAATGTCCCTCTGCACGCCTTCGCGGGAAACGTCCGGGCCTGAGCCTGATTTTTCCCGCCCCGCTATTTTGTCTATCTCATCAATGAAAATAATTCCGGACTGCTCCACAAGCTTGATAGCCTCTGCTGCGGCGTCGTCCATGTCGATCATTTTCTCCGCTTCGGCGGCGGTCAATATTTTTTTCGCCTCGGCGACGGTGGTCTTTCTCTTCCGCTTCTTCGAGGGCATAAGGCCGCCGAGCATGTCTTGAAGGTTGACGCCCATCTCCTCGATCCCGGCGTTGGAGAATATCTCAACCATCTTGGGTTGCGAGTCGGCAACTTCTATCTCGATTTCGTTTCCGTCCATCTCAGCGGCAGAGATTTTTCTGCGGAGCCGCTCCCGGAGCCGGGATATCTGGTCGGAATCGTCGTCGAGAGCCTGTTCGGCGGCGGCGAACTCTTCCTGAGCGGGGAACTGCCTGCGGCGGGGCCGGTGGTGCGTCATCGCGTCCAAGATTATCTCGATGGCCATCGCCTCGGCGGCGGCCTCCACAGCTTCGCGCTTCCGGTTTTTCACCATCCTTACGGCGGATTCGACAAGGTCGCGCACCATGCTCTCTACGTCCCTGCCGACGTATCCGACCTCGGTGTATTTGGTGGCTTCAACTTTGATGAACGGAGCGCTCATGAGAGTTGAAAGCCGCCGAGCTATCTCAGTTTTGCCGACTCCGGTGGGGCCTATCATCAGGATGTTCTTGGGGATTATCTCGTCCTGCAGTTCGCCTTCGACGCGGGCGCGCCGGGCGCGGTTGCGCAACGCTATCGCCACCACCCTTTTTGCCTGTTTCTGGCCGATGATGTAGCGGTCCAAGTAATCCACAATTTGAGTTGGGGTAAGGTCCGGGCCGGAGATGTCCCGGCTGGCCGGCACGAGCATATCCCGCCTCGCAACCGCTTCGTCTTGATTTTCGATATTCATGTGAGGGTCTCGATTGTGATGTTGTTATTTGTGAAAACGCAGATTTCGGAGGCGGCCGTGAGCGCTTCGCGTGCGATCTCCTCGGCGGAGAGAGCCGTGTGTTTGAGAAGGGCGCGCGCGGCGGCCAGCGCGGGAGCGCCTCCGGAGCCTATAGACGCGACATCGTCGTCCGGCTCTATGACTTCCCCGTTGCCGGACAGAAAGAGAAGGTGCGTTCTGTCCGCCACGAGGAGCATGGCTTCGAGCCGCCGCAGATATTTGTCCGTGCGCCACTCGCGCGCGAACTCCATAGCCGCGCGAGGCAGGTTGGACTGATACTTTTCGAGCATGGCGTCGAACTTCTCGAAAAGCGTCAGCGCGTCGGCCACCGAACCGGCGAAGCCGGCTACGACTTCCCCGTTCGCCATCCTTCTGACTTTTTTCGCTTTCGTCTTGATAATCTGGTTGCCGATTGACACTTGACCGTCGGCGGCGAAGGCGACTTTTCCGTCCCGCCTTACCGCGACGACGGTGGTTCCGTGCATGCTCGTCATATCGTTTCCGCCTGACAAAATATCGCCTCCGGGCAATCGCCGGGCGGGATCGCGGAGCGAACAGGCTCCGCGCGCCCATGTCCACTGGGGCGGCAGGATTCGAACCTACGATGCCGGGACCAAAGCCCGGTGCCTTGCCGCTTGGCTACGCCCCAAAGCGAGTTTAATTATAATGTCGCGTCGGCGATAATCAATCCGTCCGGAGAGGTTCCGGGCGGAGGCGGGAGATTTTCGGCTGGCGGGGCGCCGTCTTCGTCAGACTTGCGCCCGCTGCTCGGACAGGGCTTCGGGAGCTTCGCATTCCTCTTCGCGGTACTTATCGATGAGCGCGTTCTGCACCTTCTGCCTGAAGTCCCTGCACACCGGATGGGCGATATCCTCGTGGGATCCGTCCGGTCTCTTCCTGCTCGGCATCGCCACGAACAGCCCTCTCACGCCTTCGATGATCTTCATGTCGTGAACCACGAATGATCCGTCAAAGACCACCGACGCGAAAGCTTTAAGCTTTCCATCCTCCGAGCGATGCCTGCGAATGCGAACTTCCGTGATTTCCATCTGGTATCACCCCTTGATGAGTTGGCGGCCTTCGCCGCGCCCGAAACGCGCGCGGTTTATAATCGGTCGCCGCCTTCCGTTGCCGCTGTGTTTTATCTCCGCGACTTCTCACTCAAGGACTTTTTTCACCAGCAGGTAATCGCTCTCTTTGTCAACGTCCACTCCTATTTCCGGGTATTGCGTCATGACGGGCTTGCCTTTGCAACCCGTGATGCGCTCCACTTTTTGCTCTATTACCGGGATTGACAGCTTGTGCAACAGGAAACCCACAATGAACCCGAACCCAAGCATCCCAATTATCTTCCACGGTTTCTTGCGAGCCGCGAGTATCCTGTCTATGTAGCCCCAGTTTTCGAGCAATGCCGCCGGATTGAGCAAAAACACATTGCCGCCGGTGAAAACGCCCTCCTTTAAGCGGAAATACGTCCGCTTAGTCTCAGGAAATTTTTGATCGTTAAGTTTTTTCTCTACTATCGGGTAGTATAAATCAGCCTGCTCATTTTTGCAAGCCCGAAGAAACCCTTCGATCATCTCCGGTTTCACCAGCGGTATATCGCATGTGACCACTAACATTCTCTTTTTGTTTTTGAACCTTTCCACTCCCATTTTCAGGTTGTCGAGCATTCCGGGCTTCGACTCCAGAACGGCGTCCACCCTGCCGCCGAGGACTTCTTCCAGCGGCTGCTTCAACCCCACCACGACGATCTCGCCAATCTCCGGCGTTCCGCGCAGCGCGTCGACGACGTACTCAATCATTCGCTTTTCGCCGATTTTGAGCATGGCACGATTGTCATACCCCGAACTATATTTCTTCAGGTCTTCGCTAAGCGTGCCGCCCGCAAGAATAAGCGCGTCCGTCTTTTCCATGCGTCGTCCTCCGCGGCCCGCGTTGACTTCCGCCCGGCCGCTTCTCAGGAATACTATCAAACTCCGAAACTTCATTCAAGAATAAATATATCTATATATTGCGCGCTCGTTATTATCAGCTTCGACGGCATGCCCGCGCAGCGATTAAAACAACCCGCATCGGTGAACAATGCGGGCTATTCGATTTTCCGGATTTTTCACCAGAAGAATCCGGCATAGGCGCTTTTGCGCTAGAATAATATCAACGCCGCGCGCGGCGCCGGAGGGTCCATGCCCGTAGCTTTCAAGGACAGCCTTGACGGCATTCTCATCAAAGCCGGACAGTACATGGAGTACGACGGTCTCGAGACTATCCGCAAGGCGTATGAATTCACCCTCGAAAGCAACAGGCGTTTCGATTTCCTGCGCATGTCCGGCGAGCCGGCAATCGTTCATCCTCTGGCGGTGGCCGCGCAGCTCGTGGAATGGCGCATGGACAGCGAGACCGTCGCAGCGGGCATTCTGCACGACACCATTGAAGACCCCAACATCCACAAGTTACAGCTTCGCGCCATCTTCGGCGACACTGTGGCGCAACTCGTCGAGGGCGTCTCAAAACTGAAAAAATATGAGTTGCCAGAGACTTTCAGCGAGGACGACGCCTACTACATGCGCATCTTTATGGCGGTGGCAAAGGATATCCGGGTGGCGCTCATTAAGATGGCCGACAGGCTCCACAATATGAGCACGCTACACGCGCTGCCCGCCTACAAGCAGATTAAAAACTGCGTCGAAACGCAGATGATATTCATCCTCATGGCCGAAAGGCTCGGCATGCGCGAGGCGATGGAGGAGATGCGGGAAACCGCTTTCATGTATCTCGAACCGGATGAGTTCGAGGACGCCGGGCTTATGATGGAAAAACTAGCCCCGGAGGAGAACGCGGTCTTTGAAGCAGCCGAAACCGAGCTTCGCGCCTCGCTCGACGACATCGGATTGGAGTACTCTCTGGAGCGAGTCCCGCACACACCCTACTTCATAGGCAGGCTGGCTTCCGACCCGGCGAAACCTCAAAGTCTACTGAAAACAGGGCATTTGGAAATCGTAACCACGGAAACCCCGGACGCCTACCGCGCGCTGGGCGTCGTCCACAAAATCTTCAGCCCGTTCTCTAGGGACTCCGAATTGCGCGGAGTGGTGCACGGGTTTATCGACACGATGCACCACCCTTCCGGCGACCTCAAGCGCTCGATAGAAACCATCGTGGTAGGCCCCGGCGGCGCGGCAATCTCGATAAACATCCTCACAGAAGAAATGAGACTGACCAACAGCCGGGGCGTAGTGTCGCTTCTGGCCGCCGGAAGCTCTCTGCGCGATCCGGGATTCCTCGAAGAACGCGTAAAAGACCTGCAGAGAATGATTGGCGAGCAATCCGGGCTTGCGGAGGGCGAGGACGCGGAAAAACAGATCGACAGGTATCTGCGCCTGTTCAGAGAAAAGAAAAATTTCGTGTTCGCCTCTGACGGCAGCGCGCTGGTGCTTCCGGAGTCCGCCACCGTGCTCGACTACGCGTACAAAATGAGCGTGGCAACCGGCAACGCGTTTAAGTCCGCCATTATAAATAAAAAAGAAGTGGGGATGTGCCATGTGCCGGGCAGGTTCGAGCATTTGGAAATCATAACAAATGAAGCTGCGACGCCGAGGGTTGAGTGGCTTGAATGCGTCTCGACCGACTATGCGAAAAACGAGATAATGAAACGGCTTACGGCGCTGCCCCGCGCGGACGCGGTGAAAGAAGGCCGTCGCGCGCTTCTCCAAAAATCGTATGAGGCCGGCCTCTGCCCTTCCAACAGAATCGAAGACTTGGAGCAGATGCTCTCGATGGTCGCGGACGATTTCGAGATAAGGGAAATCGACGACATCTATCTGAACATCGTCAGAGGAGAAATCAACCTCCAGTTCGTTCTGGAAGTGGTAAGGACCCTCTACAAACGAATAATCCGGCTGGAGGATTTCGAAAAAGCGCCCCGTATCATCGGCCACCCCGCTTACGACGGCGAGGCCGATCCGGCCGCTTTCATCTTCGACAAACCTTTGAGGTCTTCGCTATATCTCGATGAAATATGCTCCCCTCTGCCCGGCGACGAAATTGCCGTCTACGGCGGCCTGAAAAAAGCCGTCGTCCACCGCAAAGACTGCCGAAATAGACGCAGCAGGCCCATATTCCTAGGCAGAAAAACCCCCGCACTATGGGGCGACACATCGGGGTCGAAGTTCCCCGCCAGATTCAAGATAAAGTTCTTCCCCGCAAAGGACATCCAAAGGCAGATACTCAACATCATCGAAAAATCCGGCGGGGAGATAATGTATCCAAACGACGTCAACACGAGCGGACGCCATCTGCAACTCATGGAAGTCGTGGCGCTCGTGTACAACGCGGCTCACGCGGCGAACATCTGCGAAGAACTTCTCAACCTGCAGGAAATCGCCGTCGCCGAGCGCGTATGACCCACATTTTTTTCATCGATGCAGTCAAAAAACACACCTAGGAGACCGCCACATGACCGAAACCATCCGCGCATTCATAGCGCTAGACATCCCCGCAAACACGAAAGCTTTCATTTCCAAATATCAGAAAGTTGTCAAAAACTCCTTCCCCGCTGCCAGATGGACCCGCCCGGAAGGATTTCATTTCACTCTGAAATTTTTAGGCGAGATAGAAACTTCTAGGATTGACGATGTGCTCGAAGCCGCGCAAGGAGCGGCGCGGGCGAAAAAGTTCTTCGCCTGTTTCGGCGCGGCGGGAGTTTTCCCGAACGCGCTCGGCGCGCGCGTGTTGTGGCTAGGGCTCGACAAGGGAGCCGACAGCGTCCGGGCGCTCGCTTCCGGCCTGTCATCAGCTTTGGCTCCTCTCGGATTCCCAACCGAATCCCGCCCCTTTACCGCGCACCTTACCCTCGCCCGCTTCAGAACCCCCTGCCGTTTCGATCCGGCCTCCCTGCCCGCGCACTCCATGCCGGATTTCGAGGCCGCGCGCGTTTCATTCTATAAAAGCGACCTTAAATCCTCCGGTGCGGAATACACCCCTCTGGCCGTCTTCGATCTGGAATAACAGCAACCGACGCGTAAATATACACTGTCCGGCATAAATCAATAATTTGCGGACGCAGATAACGAATTGCCAATCGCGGTTAAAGTCTCTTATCGATCCAGTCCGCGGCGGTGCCCAGTATTTCGTCTTTCTCGAACTCGTTGTATATCTCGTGGTAGAGGCCGGGATAAAGGATGAATTGTTTATCCGTAGATGCGATATTGTCGTGGAACTCGCGCGCGCCTTCAGGCGAGCACAGGCGGTCGTCTCCGCCGTGCTGGAACAACACGGGCGGCTTGAATTCGCCCGCGCGTTTGTTGAGGTCTTCCATCGCCCAAATAAGCTGCGCGGCAAATCCGAGAGTGTTCACTTTGAACACTAATGGGTCGTTCTCGTACTCCCGGACGACTTCTTTGTCGCGGCAGACGTCTGACGGCGATATCTCTCCGGGGATTGCCAGTTTCGGAACTATCTTTGAGAGCAACATGCCGGTTTTCAGTTTCAGCGGATTCACCTTCATGGCCATGCGCGCGAGGATACCGGAAAGAACGACGCCGCGAACGCCCGCCGCGTGCTTGAGACAGTAGCGGGCGGTGATGAGGGAACCGTTCGAGTGTCCGAGCAGGAAAAGGGGCGCGCCGCGCAACTTATCCTCGACCACGAGAGTTCTGAAACCGTGAAGATCGTCCACGTACTGGTCATAATTGTCGATGTGACCGCGCGCGCCGGGAGATTTCCCGTGTCCCCGGTTGTCCATCATGTAAAAAGACATGCCGCGCGAGTTGAAAAACGCCCCGACATGGTCGTATCTTCCGATATGTTCGGCGAACCCGTGAGTACCCATTACCACCGCGCGAGCGCCTTCAACCTCATGCTCGACATATCTGAACCGCCCGCCGCCGTTATTTGTGAAAATGTCTTCTCTTTTCATCTTCGTCGCGCCTCCCGCTCATCAGCGTTTACAAATTATACATTAATTCCGGGCGGCGCGCGTCTTTCGCTTCCCGGCGCTTCTATCCTTGTACCAGCGGGTTTATAATGGCGCCATGCGGGATTGGACCGAATCGAACATGGCGGCTCTTGATACGGCGGGACATATTTATTTTCCTCCCGAACCGGACGATGAAATCCGCGCCTCAATAGAGACGAGCCGCGAAGATGGAGCTCCAACGCTTAAGGTATCGGCTCCCTGCAAAGAAATTTATATCCATAGCAAATATAATCCGCGAAAAGACGCTGCCCGGTGGGCTGAAAACAGGAAACCCGGCGGTTCCGGGTTCGCTTTCGTGTTCGGGTTCGGGCTGGGGTATCACATTGAGGCGCTTCTGGAAAAAAGGCCCGACATAAAGAAGATAATTGCAGTTGAAGCCGGGGCGGAGATTTTCCGCGCCGCGCTCTCCGCCCGCGACATGTCGAGCCTGCTGTCTAATCCCAGACTTAAACTGCTCGCCGGGAGTTGCCGGGAGCTTATGCCGCTTGTGAGCAGATTGATCAATGAAATGTCAGGCATATACGGGGCGAGCGAAATGGGAATTTTTCTTCATCAACCCTCAGTGGACGCGTTGCCGCGAGACGCCGCCGAGCTGAGAGACATACTTGAATACCTGCGTCTTTCCGGCTCCAACAAAGAGGTCATGGCGGAGGAAAGAGAGCGCAACATCGAGGCCAACAAGGAAATCTTCGAGGCGGCGCGCGGAGTGGCTGAACTGTTTGGAACGAGAGCGGGCAAACCCGTCATTGTCGCGGGAGCCGGGCCGTCGCTGGACATCAGCCTCAGAGTCCTTAAAAGCCGCGCCGAGATACCGGAGATAGTCGCGGTCGATTCCGCTCTCGCCTCATTTCATCTGACGGGGTTGCGGCCGGACTTTGTTGTTAGCGGAGACCCGCAGGAGTTGGCATCCAGATTTTTCAGCGGGTTGGACATCGAAAAAGAGAAACTGATTTTTTTCCCGTCATCAAATCCGGAAGTAGCGGCGGCTTTCGGCGCCGAGCGCTCGTTTGCGGCCTGTTCGTCGATCTCCGAGACCGAAAAAAAGATTGACGAAATCCATCATAAAGGAGGACTTCGATTTTCCGGCACTGTTCTTATGGCGGCGCTTGATTTCGCTTATAAGACGGGGGGAGACCCTATTCTTCTGATAGGTTGCGATTTCTCGTTCGCCCCAGACCGCACGCACGCCTCAGGCAGCCGCGCCGAGGGCGTTGTCTCAAGACACGGCAGACTCAGGCAGACTCCCGGAATAGACGGCTCACCGGTGGCGACATCTGACGTTCTGTATCTCTTCAAGCGCGTTGTCGAGGACTACTATAAATACGAAATGCGGGGGAATACCAATCTCGTGAATTGCACGGCGAGGGGCGCGTTGGTCGAAGGCATTCAACACTCGACTCTGGAATCCGCCCTCGACTCCGCGACCGGCTCCCGCGCGCAAGAGCCTCTCAGTCAAGGAACCTGAACGTTTCCATGAACTTCATGTATTCGGGCAGCAGCGAGTCGTAGTTGTTCTTGACCGCCCACCACGTTATAACGTGAGTAAAGTCCGGGCCGAAGACCTCTGTATAAGTTATTTTCAAAGGGACAAACATCGAGCCGGTGAAAGTCACGCTCCTTGCCGGGGCGCCCGCGACCGTTGAGGTTTTCTCCTCCACCCGCTTGAACCCCTGCATCTGCGCTTTCATGAAATCCACCATCTGGTCGACGGGGTTTTCCCGCTCTTCGGGAGAATACTTGTTGAACGTAAAAATGGTAAAGTTTGAGCCGACGCTCTTGGTGTTCACTGCGGTGAACTCGGAAACGAACTGGTTGCCGAGATGCAACCTCTGAAAATTCCAGTCCGGGCCGGGTCTGCGCAGAGTGTACTTGTGTTTTCCATTTATGAACGCATCGCCCTCGACCCGCCAATCCTCTCCCGCCGGGGGAATAGCGACATTCGTGTTGGAGAACATTCCCATGAACTGGCTCAACTGGGTGATGAGGGCTTCAGGGTCGGGTTGCCGCAGTTCGGGCGGAGGAGTTCTGGTGGGAATCTTGACTGACTGCCAGACAAGCCCGGATAGTTCGGGAGCCATATCCGCGCGCGGAACGATAACTGCGACGGCGTCCCTGCCGATGGAGGATACTTCGATATGCGCGTCGGCGGCGAAAGCCGCGCGCGCGGCGCGCCTGAACACGCCGGCGAACAGTTCGGCGTCCGGCGCGGAATCCCACACGGTAAAGAACGCGCCAGCTATCTCTCCGCCGGGCAGTTCGTATATGAGCAGCCTGTCCCCCGCCCAGCCTGAAGCGGCGCTCGACGCTTCGGAATCGTCTTTCATCCACGCCGCCAACAACCGGCGCAGTCCCCACTCGCCCAATGTGTCCTCGTATATCTTCGCCGAGCCTTCGGGCAGCGCGGCGTACAGTTCCGGAGTCTCCACTTCCACCGGGTTGTCCCTCGACTCGAAGAACTTTTCCGGATGAAGAATCTGCTCGGAACTGACCGGCAGCGAGAAGTAAGCGCTGTCCATCAGCGGCCCCGCTCCGGTTGCACGAAGGACTGCGGCGAACTTCGCGCCCGCGGTGTGGGGAAACGCGGCGTCCCGCGCCAAGGCCTGCGGCGCGGCTTCAAGCTCCGTCTTCGGTATGTGCGTCACGAGCGGAATAAACTGCGAAACTACGCCCTCCGCGTTGGGCAACAGGGTCGATTTGACCCCGTAGTTGCGCAGCATATAGTCCATCAGCATCAGGTTAGCGTCGCCGTTCAGCAAAGCTAGCGCGGCCATCCTCATATCGGACGGCATCGCCGGGTCGGCGAGTTTGTCGAATATTCCGAAGTTTGAGTCGAGCAGGGCTAGCGCAAACTGGCGCGCCAGAGCAAACTCAGGCTCCTCGACCTTGAGAACTTCCATTGTCTTGGCTATCAGAGGGGAATTCCATCCGGGGGCGGTTAAGTCGCTTGCCAGAACCACCGAGCGGGTTTCCGGGTCGTAGAAAGCCCTTGCGCCCGCGCGAGCGAATCCGTCGATAGCGCCCTGCAAGTCCCGCTCTTCAGGAATCAGTCGAAGGAACTTCCACGCCGCTTGCGCGGCCTTTCCGTCAGGCCCTGCAGCCAGAGGAAAATATCTTCCGGCCAACCTCGCGGCCCGCGCGCCCGCCTCCCTCGCGCCGACTATCTCCACCTTCGGCTCGAACTTGTATTCGAGGCCTCTTAGCAATTCATGAGTTATTCTTATTTCTTCGATAACCTTTTTATTTGCAGGGTCGCCGCCGGAGGCAAACGCCGCTGAACACGCTAGTGCCGTCAGCGTTAATGCCGCGATTATTGTTCTCATAGGATCAACCTTTTATCCGGAATCGCCGTCAAACAAAGCGTGTCCGGAGCGATTTTTCACAACGGCGAGCGCTTCGCCGCCGAGCTTCAGGGCAGATTCAAAAGACAGCCGTCGTACGCTCTCAGCAGATAGGCGCGGAGCGGTAGAAGTCTGGCGGCCGGTTTGTACTCAGAGCCGTCGAACTCCAATATCGATTTGGCGACGATTCCCCTCGCCGCCGCGTCCGCAAGCGAAATGGTTTCCCCGCCGAAAGTTATCGTCACAGCCGAAGGATCCGCCGACGCCGCGCCGGACACTCCGATTATGTTCCAGCCCCTGTCCAGCATCACAGTTCTAGCAGAGGAAGAGGCTTTAGCTACGAACCGCTTGGCGGCCGGGGTCCTGACTTCCACCCATACAGCCCTGCCCCCGCGAGCGTTCATCGCCTGCAGCGAACTTCTGAAATCGCGGTCGCTTATGTCGAACATCGTGGCCCCGGAGTCTATAAGCTCCGACAGTCCCCGTTTAAATTCTTCCGGAAGCTCTTCGGGCAGATATATCAGGTTCCAGCCTTTGACGAGAGACAAGTCAATCTCGGATTCAGCTGCCGTGATAACGGCATCAACCTCGTCTGCGATTTCCTGAGCCGTCTCGCGCGCCGCGTCCGCAGCGTGGCTTGCGGCTTCCGCCACAGCCGTGGCGTCCGCCTTCGACGCCACTATAGTTTCGCTTACGTTACCTACGGAGTCGTGCAGTTTGACATAAACCTTCCCGGCGCCGCCGGCAGGCAAAGTTCGGGTTTTTCTGCTGGAGAACGACTCCCACGCCGCCCCAGCGAAATCCGGCGAGTCGGACACCATCATGCCCGTCACTCCAAGGCCGGGGATGCCATAAGAGACATCCGGGCGGGCGATATTGAAGCGCGAAAAAACGTCCGAGT
This sequence comes from bacterium ADurb.Bin236, assembly GCA_002069885.1. Classification (GTDB taxonomy): domain Bacteria; phylum UBP15; class UBA6099; order UBA6099; family UBA6099; genus UBA6099. The sequence continues at coordinate 29,063 of MWCD01000025.1, forward strand.
TGTCAGCAGCCGCTATAGCCAGCTCGACATCGCCGTCTGAGCCGGACACGGGCAGAAGAACCGCCGAGCCTGAAGGAGCGGTTCTGTCTATCACGATGTAGTCCGCGTACGCGGGCGACTCGACCCCGCCCTGCGCCGCTCTGAATTTCACGTAAACCGCCTTCAATCCGTCCCCGCCGTCTATCGTCCAGTTGGCTGAATTCGAGAACGGCTGCCACGCCGCGCCCCTGAACGACGGGTCTCCGGATATCATCATTTCTCCCGCCGGAAGCAACGGCGCGTTATGGTTGTAGTAGTTGAGGCTCAGCAACACATAGGGCGACGATGACGCCATCCCGCTTTTTATTATTCTGACGGGAAGCTCGGAGTCCCCTCTCCCGGTGTCAACCGAAAGAGCGCTCTTAACAACCTGATACACTCCGTCGTCCAGAAGTATGGTCGCATGCGTAAGACCCGTCCTGACGACATTGATCGCGCCATCGTAGAACGCGTTTTCAGCCGGGACAACCACGCCGTCGTCCGTGGAGAAAATCGCCGTATAGTCCACCATTCCGGGAACGCTGTCGCCGGAGTTGAGACTGGCGAGGAAATCGCTGGACACCGTCATCTGTCTTGCCGCTTCGCCGGGCCCCACCGCGGCGATAACCGTGCCCCTGTGCGGGGTGGATATCGTCACAAGGTCGTCGACCGAGGCGACTCCGCCAAGCTCCTTTATATAATATCGGGCGACCAGACCGCCCTCGCTGTGTGCCACAATGTCAACCTTTTCCGCGCCGGTTTCGCGGAGAACGCCTTGCACGAAATCCCTCAGTTTTGCGGCGCTCGCGATAACATCCCCCATCCCCGCCGCGTCCAGCGCTATCACATGCGTCGAATACCCTTCTTTTTTCAGCCGCTCCGTGTAGTAGAGCCAGTTGATTTTCGAGGTCAGTTCGGACGCCACCGCGCCATAGCCGTGAACGAAAACCACCGGGGCGCGGCCCTTCTCTGCGGCGACGAATCCGTTGACCGGGCTGAACATCTGTGTCGACACCGAGCGGGTCTGAGACACGTTTCCGGCGGCGTCCCGGAAGCGGACATACGCCGTCTTCTCTCCCGTTCCAGCGCTCACTGTCACAGTCTTCGAGCCTGCTAGTGGCTCCCACGACGCCCCGGCGAATCCAGAAACCGTCGAGACCTGCATATCTCTTGCTCCTATGCCCAGTATCCCATAGGCCTCGAGCAGATTGGTCACTTTGAAATAACCGTATTTTTCAGCGTTGTCGGCCGCGGAAATCTTCAGCGTCATCGTCGATTTTTCAGCGTCCGTCGCGGATATCGAGACCGTTCCTGTAGGAGTCTCGCGGTCGATTATTATATAGTCAGCGTAGGAGGGAGACTCGACGCCGTCAGCCCCTCTGAATTTCACATGGACGCCCAGAAGCCCCCCGTCCTTGCCTGAAATATCCAGATTCACCGAATTCGAGAACGGCTGCCACGACACCGCTCCGTGGAACATCCCGTTCGTGGCCACCATCATCTCCGTGACAGGAGCCTGCGGGGAAAAATGGTTGCAGGGTTTCAATCTGACTTCCACTGTGTTCTTGTTTGTGGACATCCCCGGCTCGACTATCTCGACCGGGCGCTGTCCTTTCGAGAACAAATATTTGTACGATATGGCGGACCGCAGAACTTTGTACGGTTCCGGCGCGAAAAGAATCCCGCCGTGGCCGAGCAGCATGAAATTCACGTTCACCGCGCCGTCGAAGAACCCGTTCGTGCCGGGCAGCACGATCTCGTCGGCATGGCTGAACATCGCGGTGTACTCGACTCCGCCGAACAGGGTGTCGCCGGAGTTAAGCTCCTGAATGAACGGGCTGGCAACCTCCATCTGGCTAGTTCCCTCGCCGAGCAGTCCCATGCCCGCATGGGCTACGGTTGTGCCCCTATGCGGGGTGCTGATCGTCACCAGATCGTCGACGAACTGCGCGCCGCCGAGCTCTCTGATGTAATATCTCGACACCAGACCGCCCTCGCTGTGAACCACCAAATCGACCTTCGGGGAGCCGGTCCTCGCCACTGTCGCGGCAACGAAATCGCGAAGCTCGCGCGCGCTCTTTTTTATGTCCTGCATCGCCGCGTTGCCCAGCGTTATCTCCGTAACGTCGAACCCCTCGCTCTTGAGCCTTCCGCCTATGTAAGACCAGTAAACAGCCACGCTCAGGTCGCCGAGTATCGAGCCTGAATGACCGTGCACCAACACGACCGGCTGCCTCGCCGCTTCGGACACCATGCCGATGTCCGGAGCATTGACGTCAATGACCCTGATGTTGCCCGTGGCCACCGCGCTGACGTTGCCGGCGGCGTCTCTCGTTTTAACATAAACCGTCTTCATGCCGCTGCCGGCGCCGAGGTTGACGACCGCGCTCTTGGCGAAAGGCTGCCATGACGCGCCCGCGAACGACGGGTCCGCGCTGACCATCATCTCCTTCACGCCGAACTCTTCCATCCCGTAAGCGAACAGCGCGTTCCACACCTTGAACTTCTTGTAGTCGTCCGTATTGTCCGAAGCGTCTATGCCTATCGTCGCCGAAGATTCAAGCGTCACATCGGGAAGAGCGGTTATCGACGCCTTCGGAGCTTCCCTGTCTAGGAAGATATAGTCAACGTAAGTCGGAGATTCCTTGGGGAAAAGAAAATTGCCGCTGTGCCTGAACTGGACGTAAACGGCTTTCATGCCATCGCGGGAATCATCCAGCGTCCACTGCTTGGTGTCGGCGAATGAATGCCAGTCCGCGCCGTGAAGGAACTGCTTGTTGCTTATCCTCATCTGACGCATGTCTTCGTCGTCGTGGAAATGGTTAAACTTCTTCAGCCTCAGGGTAACGTTCGGGTTGTTGGTCACCATTGCCGACTTCACAATCTGAATCGGGATGGCCCTGCGGCCCTCCCCGGTGTTGTTCTGTAACGCGCCGCGCGTCATCTTATAGACATCTTCATTGAACATTATTCCACCGTGCCCTAGCAGGTTAACGTTCATGTTTACCGCGCCCGCGAAAAAACCGTTTTCGTTCGGAACTACCATCTCGTCGTGATTGCTGAAAATCGCCGTGTAGTCGATGTCGCCGGTCAGAGTGGGCGGCGTGTTCAGCTCTCGAAGAAAGGAACTGTAAATCTCCATTTGGCGAGCTGCCTCGCCGGGGCCGATATGCGCCACGCTTGTGCCCCTGTGCGGAGTGGCTATCGTCACCAGATCGTCAACCTTGCCCGCGCCTCCGAGATGCTTGATGTAGTACCGGGAGATCAGACCGCCCTCGCTGTGCGTGACCAGATCCACCTTCGACTTGCCCGTCCGAGCCAACGTCGCGTCGATGTAGTCGCGAAGAACCGCCGCGCTTCGCGGGATGTCCTCCATGGCCCCATCCGGCAGGGCTATCTTGTACACGTCGAATCCGTCGAGTTTTAGCCGCGTTGATATGAACGACCAGTATAGCTCGACCGAAGTCTGGCCGGCTATCGAGCCGAAATAGCCGTGAACCAGCACAACCGGCTGCTTGGAGCTTTCAGAAGACAACATGCCCGCCGCCTCAGCGCGCGCGCACACTGTTGCCAGAGCTATGACTATCGCGATCCCGGTTGCCGCTCTTCTTTTCATCTCGCACCCCGCGTTTTGTTGTTTGTACGTTGTTGTTTCGATTCAATCAGCCCGCCGCGGCACGCCTAAATAAATAGTCAGGCCGCCGTCGGAACTGTTCGGAAAAGAATTATACTTCAATTGTTATATTCAATATCAAATTAAATAAAAAAATCGGTTATTCAGGCGGACACAACGCGTTGGCCTATGTAAAAAACTTAACCCGAATCCTAATGAATTATTCGTTTTGACCGGTGCCAGTTATTTGTTTTTATTCTTTTTTTTCTTTATGCCGCGCTTGGATTCTATGTTTCTTTTTATGTCGACCATTCTGTCTTCGCTCTGACGCATGAACATTTTTAGTTTTCTTTCGAAAGAGTCCTCCTCGCGCGATTCCTGATAGCGCGGGGGCGTTCTTCTGACATCTCGGCGCTGAACATCCGGCGACTCGCCCTGTTGATCGCCTTCGGACAGACCATCTTGAGGAACGTTTTTCAGAGAAAGTTGAATCCTGCCTCTATCGTCTATGGAGACGATTCTCGCCATTACGCGGACGCCGGGAGAAATGTGGTCAGTTATATCCCGAACGAATTCATTGCTTATCTGGGAAATGTGAACAAGCCCTGTTTTACCGTTGCGCATTTTCACAAACGCGCCGTACTTCACAACTTCGACAACAACGCCTTCGACAATAGACCCGACTTCGGTCTCCATGCGATGACAGTCGCCTCCCTGCTTCTGCGTTAAACCGCGCAAAGAGAGCCGTCAAATCCCGCCTTCTCAGTTTTTCCTGTTTTGTTCAGCGGGTTCTTCGGCTGACTCCGGCGCGCTCGGCTCCTTCGTCACATCGGGTGTTATCCTTATCGGCACTTCCTTCGTGTCCATAAGGTACAACTCCCTGCGAGCTATTCCCTTCAAATACTCCGGGTCCTGCAATCTGAGCGCTTCTTCCCTCAATTCCTTTATCCGCGCCGTTTTCATTGTGTGTTCGGTCTTTATGGCTCTTAATTTCCGGTTCATGACCACATAATTTTTATAATGGTAGGCCCCGAAATAAACGGTGATATAAGAAATAAGGACGGCGCAAACCAACGACCATAAACGACGGTTCGCACGCTCGTTTTTCTCTCTGGCGAGCTTTCTTTTTTTCGCTTTGTCCGCTATTTCTTTTTTCATCCCTTGATATGGCTTCCCTCAGCCTCCGTCAGTCTGTCGTCGATTTGATTAAATTCAAAAGAGAAAGATTCTGAATTACTTTTGCTATATCGACTCTGGAAGTCTCCGGGACAAAGACCACATCGCCGTCCTTTAGAACGATATTTTCCTTAAGGTCGCCAAATTTCATGAGCGATTTCACGTCGGAATTTATAATTACCGGTTCTCCGTCCACAACGCGAATTACATACGTGTTCCCTATCGCCGCTCTGCCGACAGTTCCTCCGGCTCTTCCTAGAAGGTCAAGAATCTGCGTGCCTTCCGGAACGAACACCGTTCCGGGACTGGTCACTTTTCCAAGAACAATCACCCTCATCTTCATTGCCGGCTGTGTGTACGGCACTATTATCATGTCGCCCGCCTGCATCAGGATGTTGGAGCTAAGGTCTTTCCCTTCCATCATCAGCCTAATGTCAATGTATCGGACAGGCTCGGTTCCTCTGAAAAGAGCCAGCTTCGACAAGTCCGCGTCCGGAAGAGGCCTCGACTTGATAAGCGCGTCCATCAATTTCATTCCGTCGAAAAATCTATGCGCGTACTGTTCCGTCACCGCGCCGAAAATCGAAACTGCAAATCCCGGACGCACTCCGTATGCCACGAACTCCATGTTCACGACAGGCGATTCGTAATACTTGCTCATGCGGCTAATCACAAGCTCTTCGGCTTTTTCAAGGGTCAGCCCATCCACCTTAAACCCTCCCAGATCAAGCCCATGCTCGAGTATCGGGAAGAAGAACCTTCCTGTTTCGTCGATAGTGTATTCCCCGCTCATAGCAGGCTCCGTCGGCACTCTCACCAGCAACCTGTCGCCCTGACCTATTTGCCTTGTATCAACTTCTGCCGCCATCCCGGCGACCGCCGACAAAATAAACATTGCCGCCAGAGCCGCTGAAATTTTCGCCACTCTCATATCATTCACCATTTTTTTCTGTGTTCATTCGCATCTTTAGTTTCCGGCAATTGAATTATACAATAACCGGCGCGTCGTGTTCAATTCAACCAAAAAAATCAAACGCAGGAGCTATTGCGCTCTTTAATATAATTTCCGCTGTTTTTCGAATATTTGCCCCTCTCAATTTAAAGTTTCTTTTAAGGACGTTAAAATATCATTAAAATACAATTGAGGTTGCGGACGGCTGGAAACGCATTTGTTCCACTTTCATCAATAGCTCCGGCCCGCAAAGAAACTAGGCGTCCCGATGGGCGAAGTTGTTTTTAAAAAAAGCGGTAGCCTGATTGAAAGAAGAATCGAAGGGGAAGCGATTCTGCTGGACATCAAGAGCGGAGTGTACTACGACCTGAAGAACGTAGGTGTTTTCATCTGGGAGATATTATCCGGAGGGGCATCAGCGCGACAAATCGCGGCCGCCGTGGCAGAAAACTTCGATGTGGACGCCGAAACTGCCCTTGCGGACACGCTCGAACTGCTTAATGACCTCGAAACTGAAGGCTTGATTGTCAGAAACGCGGAGGGCTGATTTTTGCTTCAACTGCCCAGACACGCGCTTCACAAAAAACTGGTTGGCCGGGCGAATCCCATGCGGATTCAACTTGAGATCACCCGACGTTGCAACCTTGACTGCGTGCATTGCATTCAGGGCGGCTGCTCGTATGTCGCCGGAGAAATGACGGCGGCGGACTACGAGCGGCTTCTGCCCAGAATGAGCGCGGCAGGTGTATTCAGCGTCAGTCTCACCGGCGGTGAATTTCTCTGCCATCCTGAAATCATGGTTATTCTGGAGCTTCTTCTCCGCTCCGATTTTTGGCTCGCCCTGCAGACCAACGGAACGCTGCTGGATCAGGATACGGTTGATTTTCTGGCCCGTAGCAGAGAAAAAATCCGCGCTGTGGCCGTAAGCCTGTACGGAGCGACCGCCAAGGCCCACGAGTCAGTAACCCGCTCGCCCGGAAGTTTCGAGAAAACCATCCGCGCCATAGACATGCTCTCCGAAGCAGGTTTCAGAGTCGAAGTTATTTCTCTTCTTATGACGATGAATCAGGAGGAAGCGCCGCAGATTCAGGAACTGTGCCGGGAACGCGGCCTATTCCACCAGTTCAATTCGATAATCGCCCCCAGAAAAGACGGGGAGACGTCCTCCCTTGAGTGCAGACTCTCTGAAGAGCTTCTCAAAAAGCTTCCCCGACCATGGGAGACTTTCACGGAGAACTTCATCCCGCACGAGCCGGACGACTTCTCTCCGGACAAGACACTAGACGCATGGTGCACGATGGCCCGCACGTCAGGATATATAGATTCCAAAGGCAACCTGCTCCCATGCTCAATCATGGACCTACCTGCCGGGAATGTGAAAGACCGCCCGTTTGACGAACTGTGGCATGATTCCGCCGTGTTCAACGCGCTGAGAAAACTTAAGATCGGGGAATTCGAGTGTTCCCGCTGCGGCCACTTTCCAACTTGCCGCCCGTGCCCCGGCCTTGCCTTCCTCGAACACGGCAATATGTTTGAAGCTCCGAAAGAAATATGTAGAATAATAGAGTTGTTCCTAGGCGACAAAGAGGTGAAAAAAGCATGAATAAGAATGAGAAAGAAAACAAAAAAACCTATTCCAAACCCGTCCTGACGAAGTACGGAACGGTGAAGGACGTGTACACCGGGCCGTCGTGCAAGGCGATAATGGAAGCCGAAGCGGACAAGTAAAATAGAATCCGCGCCTACTGCCTCCTTTTCGTCTCTTTGTCGGGAACGTCTCGTTTTTGTGTTGTGCCGCCCCTGTTTTCTGCCTTATAATTAAATCAGATTTGTCAAAATCTTCGGATTCGGCATTCGCGCGCAAGTCCGACTAATCCGGAGCGAAAGGAATTGACAATCCGGCCGCTGCCGGCCATCCAGCCATGAACAAACTCAAGGACGCGTCGCCGGCGTCCAGAAAATTTTATGAGATAAGCCTCTTCGGCAGACGGTTTGCTATAGACACCGACCGCCCCGACGTCATAGAAACTTTTTTTGTTTCTTTCTACGGCGACGCGCACAACGCGATGGCCGCCCCGCCGAAAAACAGCGAAAAAAATTTGTTCCGCCTGAGCGTCAATCACAGCCACCCCGGAAAAATCAAACAGAATTCAATAGCCGAGCCTATTCCGATTCCGGAACCCGGAATGCAGTTGTTTCTCGAATGGGAGCCTGAGAGTGGCGCGGCTGTATTCAATGTCCCTCCCTCGCCGGAAAACCGCGTCACTCAAATCGTCTGCGCGGCGGCTTCCAATTTTATTTACCTGACGCTGATGAGCGCCGGCGTTTTCTTCTATCATGCGTCCTCCGCCGCGCGGGCCGGCGGAGCCGTCATGTTCTGCGGCCCCAACGGCAGCGGAAAATCGACCGTGATGCGCGCCGCGCTCGCGCGCGGAGCGAGATATCTTTCAGACGACGCCTGCGCAACCGTGAAAAACGATTGCGGCGCAGTCTGTGTCTATCCCGGTCGCGAAGCGGTCGAAATCGCCGATCTTTCGACGGATGAGATCAGTCTTCTTAAGGAAAAAGGATTCAGGCCAAGTCCGCACGAAAAGTTCCTCTCGCCGCCTGCAGCCGGGCTGCTATCGCCTATCAGGGCGTTATATTTTCTTTCAGGAATGGAAGGAATCCCCACAGTCAGGCCATTATCAGCGAGGGCTGCGGCGGTAAGACTGATGAGGCTGCACAGAATGCCGATGACGGAGCGCGCATGCGAGGAACTCATGCGTATGAGCGGAGACATCGCCGAGCAGTCCCGCGCCTTTGAATTTGAACTGGGAGCGGACGCTGAATCCGGTTGCCGCGCGGTTATGGAACATGTCGAGTCGATTATTTAAAATTGCGGCGATGTGCCTGCTGATACTGGCGGCACGCGCTCCCGCGTTTGCCTACTCCGGCGATTTCGACGCTCTGGTGTTCGATTTCGATGTCGAGAGCGATTTTCCGGAAAAATGGGCGGCTCCCGCTCTCACCGACTACGCTATTCGGGCGATTTCCCTAAATTCAAAAGAACGCGCGATGCCCCGCGACGCCCTCAAAAGGCTCGCTTCCAGATGGGCGGCGGCGGGAAGACGCGAAATGGCGTTCGAGACTCGCGACGCGCTGCGGCAACACACCGGAGCCTCTTTCATCGTCGACGGTTCCCTGTCGCGCGACCGCTCCGGATTCCAGTTCACCGGTTCGGTCATAAATCCCGACACCGGGCTTGTGCGCGACATATCGTTCTCCCTGAAAGAATTCGACATTGAAGCGGCGCGCGGAGCGTTGCGCGGGACGCTTGAAACCGCTCTCGGCAGAAAACTGCCGAACGACAAATCGGCGCTTCTCGGAACGACAAACTCCTCGGCATCCGCCGCGCATTGGAAAGGCGTCTGGCAATACGAACGGAACGAGACCGAAAAAGCTATAGCGTTCTTCCAGCAGTCGATGTCAGCCGATCCTGCTTTCATAGAGCCTGCCCTCTCCCTTGCAAGAGCGCAGATGGACAAAGCGCTATTTTCGGACGCGGCGGCGATCCTCAGAAAAGCTATCTCGTCCGCCCCGAAAGAGCCGCGCGCCCATTTTCTCCTCGGCCTCTCTCTTCACTTCCAGAGACAAAAACAGCTCTCTCTCGAATCTCTCGGAACCGCCGCTAACCTCGAACCCCGCAATCCGGAATACCTATTCCAACTCGGCGTCGTCCACAAGGAATCCTTCAGATATCCTGAAGCGATTTCAAATTTTGAGAAAGCGCTCGCCATAGACAAATCGTACGACGCTTGGTTTCCTCTGGCTGAGATTTACGCGACAACAAAACAAGAGCAAAAAGCGATACACAGCCTCGAACAGGCCGCTGTCTGGAGCCGGGCGGGGTTGCTCAACAGGCTGAAGAACGACGCGGATTTCAACTGGCTTCGCACGAACGCGCGTTTCCAGCTTCTAATAAAACAACTGGAGAGGCAACCATGAGGCGGGCCGTCAGGGCGATAACGGCATTGGTGGCAACGGCCTTCATAGCCGCCGGGTGCGCGGGCGCGCGCAGAGCCTCAGCCCCGGCTTCTCCGCTTCCTTCCGCCGACTCGATACAGAGCGAAATCATACACACGATTTCCAAACGCCTGACCGCCGGACTGCCTGACTCAGGCAGACTAAAAGCGGCGCGCGAAAGGGGCGTCCTTCGTGTCGCCGTCGTCTTTTCGCCCGACAATGCGCTTTGCCATTTCGATCCTGATATCGGCGCGCCGCGTGGATTCATCCCCGAGCTTGCGGCCGAGATTGCCCTCATGCTGGAAATCAAACCCAACGTTGAATTGCTCAATCAAGGCGAACGCCCCGGCCCGGAAATCGACATTGTTTTCCTCCCTGAGGGCGATAGCGGTTGCGAGTCAAATAATCTTATTCCTTATTATTACACTCCTGAACTGGGGTGGAAACACATCTGCGTGATGGATGACGGCGAATCGCTCAAGGAGGCGGTCGCGAGAATCCTGTCCCACATGAACTCGACGGGCATATTCGCGCAACTGCACATGGCGCATGTCGAAAACTAAACGGACAACGATGTTCGGCAAGCTGATGAGGTCGAACCTGCTGACGCTTGCGTTCGCGGCGCTGATATTCGGCGCGGCATACTCGGTGTTCGCCGCGCGATACCTTAAATCCGCCGCCGAAGAGGACATGACTCGCGCAGCTCTGCTGGCAAGCAGCGTCATATCCCGAAACCTCGAAGGAGCGGCGCTCACATCCCGCCTGCTTGCGCAGAATTACGAGATACGCTCAGGACTTCCAGCCGGAGACAAGGATCGCATATCGGCGGAAATAGAAAAGGAACTGAAAAATATTGAAGCGGATTTCATAACCGTCGCCGGAGCGGACGGAGTTTCGACGATTAGAGCATCCCGCCGTCCTCTCCCGCCCGAATTTGAAACATCCGCGCTTTCCGAGCCTCTTTTCCTAAGCCCCGCGTTCCATCGAGCCTCGACATCCGGAGAGCCGGCCGTCGGCATAGAGCCTGTATTCCCCGGCGGTCTCGGCATTGTCGCCATCGCTCCGACAAAAGGCGAAGACGGCGAAATCATAGGATTCGTTCGCATCGGATTCCATCTGGACGACAGGTTTGTGGAAACGGTGAGAGAGATGACGCAAGCCGATCTGGCGATAGAGCGTCGGGGCGAGATAATCGCGTCCACAGCGCGCGCTTCAGGACAGGAGCCGCTTCTTGCTTCGGCTCTATCGAAATCTTACCTCATTCACAGTTCGGAGATGCCGAGCGAGGGAACGGAACCGGCGCGCCTGCTCGCGCTGTACCCGAAAAACAGAATTGCTAGAGCGCTGAAGCAGGGATTAGCCGCGATTGCGGCCATAGCAGCAGTCGCGCTGGCCGTCTCCGCGTTCGCGAGCGCCCGCCTCTCCCGCCGTATCGTGTCGCCTATCAGCGATTTGATTTACGGAGCGGAAAGGATACAAGCGGGAGATTTCGGGCGTCGGCTCGACGCCTCCGGGCCTGACGAGCTTCGAGAACTTGCGACAGCTTTCAACAGGATGGCCGAGGCTTTGACCCAGCGCGACGCGGAGATAAAAATCAATCAGGACCAGCTTGTGGAATCCGGCAAACTGGCGGCGGTCGGAGAGCTTGCTGCCGGCGTCGCCCACGAAATCGGAAACCCGCTAGCCGCCATACTAGGCTATGTTCAATTGATTAATACGGCTCCGCCGGAAAAAATCAGCCACTATCTGGAACGCATCGCCCAAGAGGCAGGGTTCATCGATCAGACGATTAGAGACCTTCTGGAATTCTCAAGACCAGCAGCGGCGGAAGATCAGGTTTTCGCCGCAGACGACGCGGTGGACGAGGCCCTCCGCATGCTGAGTTTCCACAAGATGATGAAACACATCGAAGTGAAACGAACTAGGCCCCAGAAGTCCCCGCTGATCAAGGGCGGAAAGAAAGAGATAACTCAGGCGGTGATGAACATCGCGCTGAACGCGGCGCAAGCCATGAAAGGACACGGAACGCTTGATGTCACAACAGGCTCTGAAGGCGCGACTGCGTTCATAAAAATCCGCGACACTGGCCCCGGCGTGAAACCCGAAAACATAAAAAGAATATTCGACCCCTTCTTCACGACCAGAGGCGACGGAGTTGGTCTGGGGCTTTCGATAACATACAAAATAATCGAGCGGCACAACGGTTCGATTCAAGTCCTCTCGCCTCCCGGAAGCGGGGCGGAGTTCGCTATCCTTTTGCCACTCGCCGCTCAGGCGTAATCGGATACTGACAGCTCATATTTATATCCCTTGTCGATGTAGAATTGATTTAGTCCGAATCCGTCATTAGGATTCTGCGCGTCACTTGTCGGTGAGTGCCTCGACGCCGGGAAGTTTTTTGCCTTCCAGCATTTCGAGGGAGGCCCCGCCGCCGGTGGACACGTGCGAGAACTTGTCCGCCAGCCCCATTTTCCGCACCGCGCTCGCGGAGTCTCCCCCGCCGATTATCGAGACGCAGTCCGAACTTGCCGCGGCTTCCGCCACCGCGCGGGTTCCAACCGCGAACCGCTCCATCTCGAACACGCCCATCGGGCCGTTCCACACGAGCGTCTTGCACGCTTTGATTTTTCCGGCGAATAGCTCGGATGTCTCCGGGCCTATGTCCAGCCCCATTCGGTCCGCAGGTATCGCGTCTGCGGCGACAACCGCCGCGTCGGCGTCCTCCGCGAATCTGTCGGCCGCCACGATGTCCACGGGTAGAACAAGCTCCGTGCCCCTGTCGCGCGCAAGCGACATCAGCCGCGAGGCGTCCTCAAGCCTGTCCGCTTCGAGTTTGGAGGAGCCTATCTCGCGTCCCATAGCCTTTAGGAACGTGAAAGCCATGCCGCCTCCGACAAGTATCGAATCGACTCGCCCGATGAGGTTCTCGATGACGAGAATCTTGTCAGACACTTTGGCGCCGCCAAGCAGAGCGACGAACGGCCTGCCGGGATTAGACAGAGCGTTGTCCATATATTCTATTTCTTTTTTCATCAGGAACCCCGCCACCGCCGGTTGCAGGAACGCCGCGACTCCTGTCACGGACGACTGTTCCCTGTGCGCGGCTCCGAACGCGTCGTTCACGAACAGGTCTCCCAACTCCGCGAGCTGCTTAGTGAATTCAGGATCGTTCTTGGTTTCGCCCTTGTGGAATCTGACGTTTTCAAGGAGAAGGACGGCTCCCGGCTCCAAGTTCGCCGCGAGTGTTTTTACCGATTCGCCTATGCAGTCGTCCGCAAGGTCGACCGGAGCGTCTAGGAGTTTCCTTAGAGAGTCCAGAACGGGGCGCATGCTGAATGCCGAGTTCCATTCGCCTTTGGGCCTGCCGAGATGGCTCATTAGGACGGCAGAGCCGCCGCCGCCGAGGATGTGCTTTATAGTGGGAAGAGTGGCTCTTATTCGAAAATCGTCAGCCACCGCGCCCGATTCATCCAGAGGCACGTTGAAGTCCACGCGCACGAGCGCGCGTTTGCCTTTAAAATCGACGTCTTCAACAGTCATTTTTTTAAGCATGGCGTTTCTCCTTGCGGACGCGACCGCGCAGAAGCCGCGGCGTCTGTCCGATATTGCGCGGAACGCTCCGCGCTCGTTGTTGTAGAATCGCGCTGGCGGGCCGGCGCCGGGGACGCCTCGTCAGAGGCTCTTGCCCATGATGGCGCAAAGGTCTACCATCCGCGCCGAGTACCCCATCTCGTTGTCATACCACGAGACGACTTTCACGAGCGTTCCGTCGATGACGTCCGTCAGGGTGGCGTCGAAGCTCGACGACATGTGCGAGCCTTTGAAGTCCATTGACACAAGCTCTTCGTCGCAGTATTCGAGATAGCCCTTCATCGGCCCGTCCGCAGCTTTCTTCATGGCCGCGTTGACTTCATCTATCGAGCAGGGCTTCGACGTGACGACTGTGAGATCGACAACCGAAACGGTGGGCGTCGGAACGCGCAGCGCATAGCCCTTCATTTTGCCTTTCAGCGACGGTATGACGTCGCCGATGGCCTTTGCGGCTCCGGTGGACGAGGGGATTATCGAGAGCGCGGCGGCTCGCGCGCGCCTCAAATCCTTGTGCGCAAGATCGAGTATCCGCTGGTCGTTCGTGTACGAGTGAATCGTGCACATCAGCCCGTGAACCACTCCGAAATTGTCCGCGAGAACTTTTGCGACCGGGGCGAGGCAGTTTGTCGTGCATGACGCGTTCGATATGACATGGTGCGAATTCGGATCGTAGATTTCGTCGTTTACTCCGAGGACGATGGTGGCGTCCACCGGGTCTTTGCCGTCTCCGGGCGCGGACACTATGACTTTCTTCACGGTGTCGCCGAGATGGATGGCCGCTTGGGCGCGTTTCCTGAACAGCCCGGTCGACTCGACCACTATCTGAGCGCCGGATTCCGACCACGGTATTTCCTTCGGGTCTTTGCATTTGTAAACCGCTATCTTTTTGCCGTTCACGGTTATGGAGCCGGGCTTGCCGTCTTCTGCCGACTCCTCGAACGCAACGCTCGCGTTCAGCCTTCCGAAATTCGAGTCGTATTTTAGAAGATGCGCCAGCGCCTGAACATTGGTCAGATCGTTGATCGCGACCACTTCAACGCCTTGCTTTTCCAAGCAGCAGCGAAGCATGTTCCTTCCGATTCTTCCAAACCCATTAATTCCGATTTTTACCGTCATATTCATCTCCTCCATAAAATTCAAAGTAAGTTTTAATTATAGCGCTAACCGCCCAGATTCATAAGCTTCTCGCGCAATTTTTCCAGATCGAAAGGCATTGCGGCGGGTCCGGCCGCTTTAAGCTCGTCGCGGGCGATTCTCATTACGCACGCCGCCAGCTTGTCCGGGTCGTGCCTCACTAGCTCGTCTTCTCTGACAAGGTCTTCGGCTATTACGTTCCTGATTCCGAGCCGGGCTATGTTCTCGCGGTCCACCTTGACCGGTCGCGCGCCCTCCGCCTCGTATCTCGCCAGCAGCCTCGACGGGTATTTTTTGTTTACGACTATGTGGTCGATTGAGTTGCGCCCTGTCAACTTGATGACGCGCGACGCGTGATCCGCGGCGGTGAACCCGTCCGTTTCGCCCGGCTGCGTCATCACGTTGCATACGTACACTCGGGTCGCCCTCGTGCGGCGCACAGCGTTCAGCAGATCCTTGACCAGCAGATTGGGCATTATGCTCGTGAACAGCGAGCCGGGGCCTATGACGACGATGTCCGCGTCGATTATCGCCGCGACCGCCTCCGGGAGCGCCCGCGCGTCCGCCGGCGACAGGAACACCCTGTTGATCTTCGCCGGGTCCGCCGTTATGCTCGATTCACCGGTCACTATCAGGCCGTTTTCCATCTCCGCGCACAGCGTCACGTTCTGCACTGTGGATGGCAGCACGCGCCCGCGAACGTTCAAAACCTTGCTCAGCTCCTGAACCGCCAGATTGAAATCGCCATGCTTCAACTCCGTCATCGCCGCCAGAAGAAGGTTGCCCACCGAGTGTCCTTTGAGTGGCCCCTCGCCATGAAAACGGCTGCTAAAGAGGTCTATCATAGATGTCTCTGACGGCGCGAGCGCGGCAATGCACTGACGTATGTCCCCGGGGGGCAGAATGTTAAGCTCGTCCCTCAGCCGCCCCGAACTGCCTCCGTCGTCGCTCACCGTCACTATGGCTGTGATGTTAGATGTGTATTCCTTAAGACCGCGAAGCAGCGAGTGAAGGCCCGTGCCGCCGCCGAGAACGACAATTTTTATGCCCTTGCTGAGCATCACTTCCTCGTACAATCGGTCTATGAGCTTGTCGTTGCCCCCGTCCGGCATGAAAACCCCTATCACGCGCCCGTTGAGACGCCGCACTCCGTAGATAATGAAAGCTATGCCGAGCAGCGACAGCGAAATCCCGAACACACCCTGCCTGACATAGGATGTCACCAGAAGATAGAACTCGCGGGGGATGTTCTTGCCCATGATGAAGACCGCGCCGAGACTTAGCATTAGGGCGCCGAGAGCTATCACCGCCACCCATCTTTTTATACGGAGTCCCGGAAGGAACCATTTCCAACCGTTCATGGCCTGCCTCGCTCGCGGGCGCGGGCGTCAGCCCGCGGAAATGTCCCTGTGTTTGACCGACACGTTGTATCCATGCTGGGTTAAAATCCTGCAAAGCTCGATGGAGAGAACAACCGATCTGTGGTGTCCTCCCGTGCAGCCGACCGCCACCACCAGATTGCGCCTGCCTTCGGCTATGACGTGCGGCAGCGTGAACAGCAGAAGGTCGGCCGTTTTCGAGATGTAGTCCTGCGTCACTTGACTCGTCATCACGAACTCGCGCACTTCCCTGTTCTCTCCCGAAAAATTCTTCAGCGATTCCTCATAGTAAGGATTCGGCAGGAAGCGCACATCAAGAGCCACATCGGCCTCCGGCGGCAGACCGTACTTGAAACCGAATGATATTATGGTGACCGAAAGCCCGGCGGACTGCTCGTCTCCGAGTATCGCCTTTGAAATTTCTTTTTTGAGAGCCGCCGGCGTTTTTGTGGATGTGTCTATGTAGTAGTCCGCTCGGTCCTTGAGCCTCTTGAGAGCTTTTCGCTCCGCGTGAACGCCCTCGATTATCGTCGTCTCGTCGTTCGCCAGAGGAGGCAGTCTGCGAGTCTCCTTATAGCGGCGCAGCAACGCCGAATCGTTCGCGTCGAGATAAATGATTTTGTAGCTGTAAGCCGCGCGGTCCAGAGCGTCCAGAGCCTTGAACAGTTCGTCGAAGAACTCCCCGCCCCTGATGTCTATCACCAGCGAAACGCGGTCTATCTTCCTGCTCGAATTCGCCGCCAGTTCCGCAAAATGCGGGATCAGCGCCGGCGGCAGATTGTCGACGCAATAGAAACCCATGTCCTCTAGGCACTTGTTGGCGAACGTCTTTCCCGCCCCGCTCATGCCTGTGAGGATGTAAAACTCGACCTTAAGATTCTTTTTTTGCGTAGTCATAGTCAAAAAGTTTTTTCAACAGGGAGGCGTCCCCTCCCCTGTTCGCCGCGTTCACGGCGTATCTTGCGAGCACGTCCGCCTCAAGGTTCACCGTAGCGCCCGGCTTCTTTTCTCCAAGAGTCGTCTGCGCCGCGGTGTGAGGAATGACATACGCCTCGAAAACGTCGCCCTTCGTCTCGCCGACAGTCAGGCTGATACCGTCAACCGCCACGCTGCCTTTCTTGGCGATGAACGGAGCAAGCTGCGCCGGATGCCTAACTCCGAACGTTATCTGAGTCGTCTGCGGCCGGACGTACGCTATCAATCCGACCGCGTCCACATGGCCCAGCACCCAGTGCCCGCCAAGCTTGTCGCCGACCCGCAACGACGGCTCCACGTTCACACGCCCGCCCCGCTTCAACCCCGATAGAGTGGTCAGCCTGTGCGTCTCCTCGCCGACATCCATCGTCAGCATGTCTCCGTCTATCAAAGTGACCGTCAGGCAAACCCCGTCCACTGCCACGCTGTCACCCAGATCCGCCTCCGCCGCCGTCTGCGGACATATCAGCGAAAGCGCCAAAGACCCGGCTTTACGCCTGATGTCTTTCGCTATCCCTATCTCTCTTATTATCCCTGTGAACAATATCCGTCCTCGCCTCTCTCTGCGCGAAGTTTCATATATTCTATTTTAATGTAATCGAATAATCAATCAGCCGCAAACATGCCAACCTCGACATCTTTGTTTAACTAACGATATGTCATTTCTAATATGCTGATTCCGAAGTCGTCGAAAACGCATTGGATTGACCGCACGGTGAACTTATCCTCTTGTCCGAAACGCTCGAACACATCGCCCCGACAATTACGGCAAAAAAACAATCGTTTGTCTGATCGGTCAACATGGCGCAAAAACATTTCTCGAAAGATTGATAAACGCTATTTGTGCCATAGAACAATGTGCGATAAATGCCTGTTTTTTGCATTTTAGGCATACAATGTCAATGTCCGCTCTTGTTTCGAAGTCTTTTTGAACAGAAAGCTAAAATTTGTGTGTTTTGTTAAAAAAACAGTTTATGACACAATTGCACCTAAAAAATATTATTTTAAATATTCTTTTTATCATGAGTTTATTTTATTGCCATGAAACAGTAAACGATAATGAAAAAATAATTTTTTAAAAAAATGTTTTGATTTGTCAGTTGTCGGGTAATATAAGGCAGGTTGGAAAATATGTGACTTTTGTCATACTGTGTCGGGATCAAAGTCATCAAAATGATGAAAACCGGGCAAATCTGACAAATACAACAATTTAATTGGGATGGAGGGGTTTCAAATGACGGAGAATCTTCATCAACCGTGGAAAAGGGAGTTAGTGATAGTAGAGCTGAAGAGGATTATAGCGGACGGAGGCTCTTTAAGGTTTGACCCGGACAGAAAAGACACATCGCTGGAAGACGCGGTTTATGACGTTTTCGGCGGGTGGCGGACCGCATTTATTGAGGCGGGAATAAACCCAAAAACGAAACTGATAAACTACTGGACGGAAGAAGAAGTGATAAAAAGGCTCAGACAACTTGCGGAGCGCGAAGAGCCTCTAAACACATTGCACCTAGAGATGAATCATCCCCGTTTGTGGAATGCCGCAAGAAGGTTCTTCTCAAACATAGAGAACGCCATAGCCGCAGCAGGGATGGAATACTCCGAAGTCAAGAAACGTCAGTCATGGAGCGAAGACAAGATATCTGGAAAAATCTGCCAGATGTTCGAGAGAGGCGAGGATATCTCGCAGATATCGCTGATGAAAAAAGATTCCAAGCTTCTAGCGGCCGGCCAGAAATGCTACGGCTCATGGCGTCAGGCGGTGGAAGCCGCGGGCATCAAATACGAAGACGTCAAGCATCGCAGGCGCTCAAGAAAGGCCTCGTCAAAAGCTGTCTGCGCTCAGGCCTGATTTCTGTTTTTTGATATCCAACTAACTTTGCATCGCGCTTTTGCTCTATCAATACAATAAATCGAACCCGCCTTCGGCCTCGGAAAGAACGAAAGCTGGAGGCGGTTTTTATTTCTGCATCGATTTGATGTTCACCTTGATATTCAAGCAAAAAACTGACTGGTTCGACAAATCGGTTTTCGATAATTATAATACTGACGCCTGCGGCAAGAGGCGACATTCTTCACTTGGGGGACGCTCTCATGGATCTCAGCAAAATCGACATAAAGGTTTATAACGACTTGGCTAAGTTTCCGTGGTTTATGATAGGCGACGACGGAAAGCTGAGAGTGCGCCCAGACTCCGGGGTTCCGGCGGTGATCGACGACCACTCGCATCTGGGCTGGAGCTATTTTTTCGGCGGCGTGGTGGACCACCTAAAATACTACGGGCCGACGCAGTATTTCTACAACTACGACGAGCCGCAGGATGTTCTCAATGAGAAAGCGCATCCGACGGACGCCGAAGCTAAGATGATTGAGAAAGACATCTATATGATGTTGTTCAGGTGTCCGCCCATAGCCCGCTCGCAGACCGTGCCCAACCTGCTCGAAGAGATGGACCGCTTCAACGTCACGCACATAATGTCTCTGCCTATCGAGGTTCCGATACGGTCTAGGCACGCGCGGCAGACGATGGCGGCTTGCAAAACTAGCGACAGGCTTATCCCGTTCGCGGCGGTTCATCCGCAGACGCCCAGCTATGAGAAAAGGATAAGGGATATGGCGGCTGACGGCGCTCGCGGGCTGAAATACCACCCCGAATTCCAGTTCTGCGCTCCGGACAACAAACGCGCGCTTCGCATCTTTGAGGTTTGCGAAGATCTTGACCTACCGGTTCTCTGCCACGCCGGATCGACCGGCTCCGAGCCTCCATTCATGCAGAAACTCGCGCAGATGCACAGATACCGGGTGGTGTTCGAGTCTTTCCCGAAACTCAAGTTTATCCTAGGCCATTCAGGTCTGAACAATATCGACGAAGCGCTGGCGTACGCCAAAGAATTCGAGCATGTCTATCTGGACCTCGCCGGACAGCCCGTCAACCAGACGCGTTATATCATCCAGAACGCAGACGTAAACAAAGTCCTGTACGGATCGGACTGGGCGTTTTATCCAATGGGAGTGACGCTCGGCCGGACTCTTGTCGCCACAGAGGGCATGCCGGAAGAAGTGCGGCAGAAAGTGCTGCACGACAACGCCGCCCGGCTGTTCAAAATAGGCAACTGAACTGCCATCAAAATGTTTTGATATAGATTTGCGCTAAAATAATTTTTGGCATGTTTTATGTGTGAAATGGGCGCGGGAACCGCGCCCCTGCCCGGCAATACTATCGACAATTCCGCATAGATCGATCAATCCGAATCGAATCAGATGACGCCGTCTTCGGCGAGGGCGTAGAGGACGAGTTTCTGGATGATTTTCTCTTTGCGGTCCAAGGGCGAATCGAGTTGCATGCGTTCGAGATAAGGTTTTGCGGCGGCGGGCGGCCTGAACGTTTTGCCTATGGCGGCTCCGGTCGGGCGGAACCCTTTTGGAGTCAGCCGCGCCTTCAGCCCGCGAAGCGCTTTTGCAAGCCCAAGCTCTTCCTTGGTCAGTTCCGTTCCGTACGGGAATGTGGGGAACAGGCCCTCTTTGATGAAAGGCTTGGCGAGGTTCGCCACCGCCTCAGGCAGATTGCCTCTGAAAGCCAGCGGTATCTGGTAGTCGGCGGGAACTTTGCTGTTCTCCTTTGCCTTTTTCAACAGAGCCTGCTGGAACCTCGAATCTGTTATCTTGAGAATTTCTATGATTGTGTCGCGGTCGGTTTTGCCGCGGACATCTGCGATGCCATATTCGGTGACGAAGATGTCGCGCAGGTGCCGGGGGATTGTGAGGTTGCCTACGCTGAAGACGATGTTTGATTCCGGGCCGGAGGAGCCGGCGCGGACGCTACGCACGACGATGATTGAGCGCGCTCCGGGAATCTCGTGCCCCATAGACACGAAGTTAAATTGGCCGCCGACGCCGCTGATGACCTGATTATTGTCCAGCGTGTCGGAGGCGACGCCGCCGAGGATTGTAGCCATCATTGCAGTATTGACGAAGCGGCCGTGCAGCCGTTGCAGGAGCTTCAGTTCGTCTTGTCCGGGAATCTGGTTGACGAAGCTGATTTCGCGCATCTTGATTTCGCGGCGGCGGGCGTCGTCCATGCTCATCAACTGGTCGTAGAACCATCGCGAGCCGATGAAGAAGCCGGCGTGGATGAGAAGCCCGTTGGTCAGCTTGTCGCCGAGGCACTCGTTCACCACGCGGTTGCGGGCGACGATGTCCCGCATGTCGGCGGGAATTCTATCGCCGTTCGGCAATACAAGGCAGCCGTCGTTCCACGCCACGTTGTCCTTAAAAATCCCGAACTTGCGCAGCGCGCGGAAGACTTCTTCGGTTATCCACGGGCCGATTATTCCCCGGTCGAGCAGCACGTTTATGTTGTCGGCGGTGACTTCCTCTCCGATGACGCCTTCGTTGAGCAGGCTTTGAAGGATGGGATGATCGTAAACGCGGCGCTTGATGATGCCGCTGTCCATGAGGCGGATAAAACCGTCGAAGATGAACTCGGAGCAACCGTAAAGCCCTTTCTCAAAAGGCTCCTCCCCGCCCACTTTCTGAATGATGGGCATGAACTTCTCGTCGACTTTCGTGTCTCTTACGATTCTTCTGTATACATCGTTTTTCTCGTGACGCAGTTGTAAGGCGTACACTATGGCGTCCGCCAGCGAGCCGAAGCCGACCTGAAAAGTGCCGCCGTCTTTGATGAGGGCGCTGACATGGAAACCAATGGAATAATCGGTGACTGTTATCGGCTCTTTGGGAGGAGCAAAAATCGGGTGATGTCCGGCGTCGCAGTCGAGTATGCCTGTGAATTCTTCAGGCGAACACTCTCCGGCTCCATACATGTACGGCATGTTGCGGTTGACCTGAGCGAGGATGGCGACATTGCGTCCGGCGGCTCGCGCCCGGTTCATGTCCCAAAGCTGCATGACGGTGGCGTCCGCGTTGCTTCCCGTGCTGTATTTGCCTGCGGCTGATTGCTCGGAGACCATGATGGCGACCGCGTTGCAGCCGGCGGCTTCTATGTCTCTTGCGACATGCGTGTAATTGCTGGACATGTAGCCATGCTGCATGGCTGGTTTGCCAAGCCCGGTTCCCGGAGAAAGATAAATCTCCTGAAGGTCTACGTTGGCGGGAAGTTTCCCCGCGTGGGCGTCCCTCATGTACACCGGGTCAGGATAGCCGCCGAAGAGCCTTTCGCAGAGCGGCTGTATCAGCCTGCGCTCAATGTCGCTATTCCATGCGGGCGTCTGCAGAGTCAATCCGCTCATCATAGTAAGTTTGATGCTCGGATCGGCTTTCGCCCTCCTGTAGAATTCGTTCGCGATCACCGTGGGTTTGCCGACTGCTATCGGCAATCCGAGGATAATGTTTTTTCCGATGGTGGATATCGCGTCGTCCACAATTCTTTCGACGTCTTTGTAAATCATTGAATTCCTCCGCAGGTGAACATCCCGTGCCGCTCCAAAATTGGAGCATATTATAAGCGCCGAAACGGTTTAAATAAAGCTTTCGCGCTCTGTTTTGAGCCGGGGCGGGGGTTTTCTTGACAAGCGCTCTTTAAGGTCATTACATTAATTATGCGCGTCGGCGACTAATGCTCGCTATAATTAGCTTCAGGAGCGACGAGCCGGGGCGACTATGAGAAGCCGCTCCTGCCGACGCTTGTCATCATGAATGTGAATGGCTCGACAACCGTGCGCGCGGCAAGGTTCCTCGCGACGAACGCAGACGCCCTGTTCCTACTGGCGGCGTGTTTCATCGTGCTGACTCTGCTTCGCGAGCAGACGAATGTTCTCCACAAACAATGGAAAACGGCTATGTGGTCGGACGAAACGCTGCTTGAGCGCCCGTCTAAGTATTCGCATATTAGCGTGCTCAACATGCTGCCGCAGCCAATTAAGAAAGCGACGGCGAATGTGTTCTGGATACGAGCAATGTCTCTAAAAGCGGATCAAGCGTTCGAGATGCGAAAGGAGCAGGCTTCCGGGGCCAAGCTATCGGGGCTGATGGCGCAGGCGGGC
>MWCD01000026.1 GCA_002069885.1 bacterium ADurb.Bin236
GGGTGAGGCGGCGATAGCGCTTCGCATTTTCAGTGACGGTATCAAGGGAAGACCGGGAATCACTGATTGTGATAAGCGTCATGTCCGTGGCCACAAAGATGACTGGGGCGGGTGCGGGTTTTTCAGGGCTTGGGTTCTGAAACAGGTCGAGATAGCTCATGGCGACTCCTTTAGCCGATGTTAAACATCGGCATGAAATTCATCATCGGCACCAACATCGGCAAGCTAAAACCTGATAAACAAAGTCTTTTTTGCTGTTTTGCCGATGTTGCCGATGTTGAAAGCGAAAAAATCCACCCCCCTTAAGGAATCCGTTTTTTTCTCTTTCAACCATTTGTTCGTTTTGAATAAAAAAAAGGACTATATATACAATGCATTTCTTTTTAACTTCGGCAACATCGGCAAAATGATAAAAAGAAAAGGAATGAAAGCCTTTTTTGATGCCGATGTTGGAAATAACCAACATCGGCGCAACTTCGGCAACATCGGCAACATCGGCGCTTTTCATATTTTCATTCCTCAAAATCGACATTTGTCTGCACCCTTGAATCAATGGCGGATATCAGAGATGGCGAAACGGACAGTGTGACCGTCAAAAAGCTTTTTCGATTCTTTCCCTGCTTAACTTCGATTCCTGCCTTCTCAATTGTTCCAAGATCGTTTCTGAGCCGCTTGGATAATTGCGCAGCACTCATGTATGGCGGCTTCATGCCTTTTGAGCGTGCATACGTGTTGAATGCGGAAAAGAGGTCACGCGCCTGCGCATCCACGATTGTGTAGTCGCCTGAAAATGATAGGCCGTAAGATTGTTTGAAACGTTCGAGGTAGCCGGTCGACGGCCCGTTGTCGTCTGCGGCGATGGCGAGAAGGCGTTCCTTCACGATGAGCGATACAAACAATACGAACGGGTTTGCCTCTATCTCCTGCGCCTCCGACAGTCGCTGCTGGCCGCCCAGAATGGTTTTGAATACCGGATGCACGGTTCCCATGTATTTCTTCATGTCGGCCTCATTCATGCCGACAAGCAGCATCAGGTACATGAGAGATAGAAAATCGTTGCATCGCCGTTTTGGATGCTGCCCGAGTTCATCGGCGAACAGCTTCATGATCACGGGATGCCCGCCATCTCGCAGCAGCCTGAGAATCATCTGTGTTTTTTTGAATATCGCGGAAAGCATGATGTTGCGGGCGTCCATGATGCGCTGAAGTGTCTCGGAGTCAAGAAAATATCTAACAGTCGAGCATGCGATGTCGAAATCGACGAGAAGCGTGCGGGTCGTAAGTTCCGACAGCCCGGCAAGAGGCTCGATGCCGGATGTGTTGATGAGACACCGGACGGATTCTCGAACGGTGTCGGTGTCCGTGCCCTGTCTGCGTTTGGTGCGCACGATGCCGGTGACTGCGGTGAGCAGGAATTGAACGAATTCATCAGTGGCGTTTTTAAGCTCAATGTTATCTATCACGATGAGAGGCTGTTTCGCGCCCTCGGTGTAGTTGGCCGCAATGGTGGGATTCTCAAGATTCTCAGCGCCGAAAATAAGCGCGGATATGAGTTTGCTGGCCGTTGATTTGCCGGAATGCGTGGCGCCCTCGAATCGCAGGAGCGGTCTCGTGCCTGCGAAATCGAGTAGTAGAAAACAGGATATCCACGTGGTAATCAGAACACGCTCCTCCGGCGGGCATGCAAGGTTATCGAAGATGAGCAACTTGAAGAGTTGTTCCGCCGCGTCGATGTTCACGTCGGGAAGGTATTCAACCGGGCGCATGGTCGGAGAGTGGTGGAACACGAGATTGTCGTCGTTGATCCCGTTGTGGATGATCGAGATTCCGTCCGGCGTTATTTTCACAATTTCATTCTCTGCGTTATTGAGATTGAAAAAGACCGTGTGGCACGCCCGGTCGGTGTAGAGCCAGTAGTGCGGTTCTTTCATGTCGCCGTCGTTGTATGCGATGCTGTCGAAACATTCATGGAAGACGCGGCCTGTCGGGCTCGTCGTGATCGGAATCTGCGTATGCTTGTAGAGCATGGACAGATATGCTGGATTCGTATTCTTGTCTGGTTTCATGCTGAAAACTCTCCCTTCAAAATAGACGTAGCGGTTTTGCTCTGTATCGTGAAAGAAAATCGCGCCATTGTTTTTAAACCATCGGTACACCCCCTCTGATATCGTGTTCCAGTTCGGTTTACCTTCTTCTTCGGTTGTGTCGAAGAGCATCTGGTCGATGAGCCGCCGGCAGCTTCCTTCCGGCGCGTCGCTGTGGAACTTCTTTCTCTCTTTTGATTTCTCCTCACGGCGCACCGCGGCGATGGTGTCCTGGATGGTTTTCTTTGAGAGTCTTTTTCCGAAGTGGGTCTGTATAATGTCGACGTAACGATCCAGATCAATGGGTTTCAGGGCTGCGAGGCGGCGCATGACCGGATACAGCATGTTGTTTCGTTCATCGTCCGGCATGTCGGGCGGTATTGAAGCGATGGCATAATGGATCGGTGTTTTTGCGGTTGCGAGTACCGCGAGGAAATCATCCGCCGAGTGGTCCAAAAAATATTCATTGACGTCTATTTTGGTGTCCAGCCGCAGTTGATCGGCAACTTCCTTGGGCGTGTCCGGTGGCAATTCATCGAGCTTGGTTCGCGCCTCCGTCTGTTTTTTACCCATGGGGAGACTCGACACAAGAACCTTCAGACCGCGCGATTCCAGATAATGTGCGGTTTTCATAGCGCCCTTGAATCCCGCCTCACTGGGTTCGTTGTCCTGGCAGATGTAGATGCGGTCATACCGCCGTGTTAAATTGAAAAGTTTTTCAAGGTCGCTGTCCGAGAATTTGTTCGTCACCGGCGAGAATGCCGTGAAGCCATGTTCCATAAGCGATATACAGTCTGTTACGCCCTCGGTTATGACGACAAATTCCGATTTAGCAATGAGCGCATCTTCGTTGTAAAAATACCGATTGTTAACACACGTCGAGACGTATTTGTGCTGGTCGTTCGGCAATTGCAGCTTTTTGTATTTGGCTCTTTCATATTCACCTTTTTCCGTCCACGGGGACTGACGGGCGATAAGGTAGACGACGCGGCCTTGCTTCCAATAGGGAAAAACATACCGCTGCTTGAAGACAGGAAGGAGGTTCTCTTGATAATCAAAATTGAAGCATCCCGTCTTGGCTATCTCAGACGGCTGATATTTTTCCTTCAGGAATTTCTGGAGACCGTCATTATCGGAAAAACCGATCTGAAGCGTCTTGATGGTCTCGTCGGAGATTTCATATTGTTTGCGAAACGCATCCTGCACGTCAGCTCTATCAAGAAATTTCTTATGATAGAATTCGGCGATGTCTTTCAGGATGCCGAACACAAGTTCCTCTTCGGATCGCCGCGCCTCGGTTTCCACTATCTGTTCCGGCGAAAGATTCCACTGCGAGAGAGGCGGAATGTTTGCCTTCCGCGCAAGGTAGTCCCGCGCCGCACGATGCGTGTCGGGCATCCTGCCGCTGGCATTTTTTGTTACAACACCGGATTGTATGAATTCAACAAGCTGCAGCACATCGCCGCCCACAGTACAGCCGAAGCAATACCAGTTCTGTTTTTTAGTGTCGATGTTTAATGAGCGGTGATGGATGCTTGCGTGCCGGGGACAGTCAACGTAAAGGACGCCGCCTGACTCATCCGTTATTCTTTCCCCGATGAGTTCCCTTGCGACGTCGCCGATATCGATATTCGTGATTAGCGAATAATATTCCTTCGGGTTATTCATTCTTTATGGTACCCGCGAATCCTTCCAGACTGAGGAAGGTTTTTCTTTTGTCGGAGAACGCGCGCTCAGCGCACGTTTTAATGCCCCAGCGGTCGCCGATAATGATTGCTGTCTTTTTCGCTCGGGTGACCGCTGTATAAAACAGGTTGCGATGATGCATGAACGACTGCGACTTGTGAACGACCGCGACGACACACTCGCATTCGGAGCCTTGCATTTTGTGAACTGTCGAAGCATATGCGAGAGAGATATTCTTCATCGCCTCGTTGTCGAATTGGCGCACTCCATCGTCGAATTCAATGTGATAAACCCCGTTGTCGGAATCGTATCGTTTGATATAGCCAACAGCGCCGTTCATGACATCGAGTGTATAGTTATTGCGGTTCTGGATGACTTTATCGTTGGGGTAGAGTTTCGGACGTCTGTTGGGGCGCACCGGATCGACGGCATATCCGAAACACTTATTCTGAAGAAGCCGCTGCAGCTCGATATTCAGATTGTCCACGCCCAGGACGCCTTTCTTCATGGGAGCGAGAAGCTGAATATCCCGGATAAGGTCAAACCCGAGTTTCTCGTGCAATACATTCTCGTACAGATAGAGAATGAATTTGAGAATCTCGCCGGGCTCTTTGAATTTGTCGATCACATACCATTCCTTGCGGGTGGATGTGCCCTCGACGTTTTGCGGAACGCGGCCGGAGAGGATGGCGATGCTGTTTTCTTTCAGGATACCAGCCTGCCGCACGACTTCGGAAAGAATGGTCGCCGGTATGAGTTTCCGCTGAATCAAATCACGAAGGATGTTGCCCGGCCCCACAGGGGGCAACTGGTTGTGGTCGCCAACCAGAACAAGATTCGTGCGGCTGAAATCAATCGCCTGGAACAGATGCCAGCAGAGTGGAACGTCCAGCATGGAAACCTCGTCGAGAATAATAACGTCCGCATCAATTGGATTGTCCGGGCCCCGCTGGAACACATTGCCGTCGTATCCGAGCAGACGATGTATCGTGGATGCCGACATGCCCGTGGCCTGTTCCATGCGTTTTGCGGCCTTGCCTGTAGGCGCTGCGAGAACCACGGTCAGATCGGCGTCGAGGTAAATGTCGACAATGCATGAAACCGTGTAGGTCTTTCCGGTGCCGGCGCCACCGGAAATCAGACACATGGCATTTCCAATCGCGGTGCGCACCGCTTCTTTCTGTCCAGGGTTCAGGCTGTCTGGAATACGCGCGAGTGCTCCAGCCGCATCGAGCTTTGTGTTCACCCCGGCGCATTTTTCAAATACTCCGGCGATGAAACACTCCATTTCATAAATTGATCTGAGCGCGACAAAGAGCTGGTTCTCGTGGGCGTTGCAAATTATCCTGCCGGATTCTTTAATCAGTCCATCGAGCTGCTCTTCGATAAGTTCACGGCTGTCGAGCGTGTCGAGGATGAGAATCTTATCGGCACGGGAGATCAGGTCCCGGTACTCGACATAACAGTTGCCGTCGTCAATGGCGGTCTCGACAACGTAAAGAAGCGCAGACCGGATGCGGGACGGCGACGACTTCGGAGCGCCAGCCTTGCGGGCAAGCATATCCGCTTTTTTGAATCCATAACCGGGGATGTCTTCGATAAGCCGGTATGGATTCTCCTCAATAACACGCGCCGCATTGTTTCCATACTTTCCGATCAGGGACATGATCTGCCGATGCGTCAGATCGTAAGCGGCGAGCCGGGTCATGCATTTGTTGTATTCCTTATGTTTGACCCACTCCGCATGAAGCGTCATGGCAACATCCAGCGTCACGCCTGGAACGGAGGTAAGACGCTCTGGCTCTTCGGATACAATCCGGTCAAAATCATCGCCGCAGAACTGCGCGATTTTAACTGCACGGGCCATTCCGATACCCTTCATCTCCGGGTTGGATGCGATGTAATTCGCAATGCCCTCAACGTCGTAGTCCGTGTCATACTCGAATCGGTGCGCCGTAAATTGCTTCCCATATTTCTCGTGCATGCCGTGTTCGCCGTAAAGAACCACACGGTCGTTTTCCCGCAAGCCGCCGAACTTGCCCGCAAAGGATGTTTCCGTGCCGTCTTCAGCCGCGATGCGTCCCGCGGTGAATCTGTCTGAAGTGAAATAAACGTGCGAGATGGTTCCGCGCAGCGCCGTCGGTTCTTTTGTTTTTTTCAGTGCGTTTGCTCTGCTCATGGTTTCCTCAGAAGTTCCGGATCGGCGCAGTCCCGACAGAACCCGTATTCATCGAGGTCTTGTCTCGAATGTTTTTTATTGCATCCCCTGCATCGGTCCGCGCATTCGGGGCACCTGATCGTGCCGTGTTTAAGTGTCACGCACATTTCGGGGGGATAATGTGGCCAGTGATCACACTTCATCGAGCGATTCCCCCCTCATGCTTGCTCGCGTATCTCTGAAGAATTGTCAGCGTCACGTGACAGGCGAGTTGTCTGTTCCCGCAGAAAATGATGGGGACGCGGTACTCGACCATGATGGCGACCGCTGCGCCGATAACGGAAAGGGGAAGAACATCGCTTTTGTAACGATGGTCCAGAATGTCTTTCAAGGAGGCTTCAACAACTATCGCCGCAAAATCCATGTGCGCCAGCGCGCACAATTCTTCGTGAAAACGATCCTGATGGTAAATGACCGTCCCCACGAAGTCGTCGATGTTCTTGCGCTCGATGGCAATTCGGTCTTCGAGCCCGGCGATGGAATAGTCCCCCGCATCCAGCTTTTGTTTGATCGTGACGATGTCGCCGAACGTGTATTCGTCTTTCTCTCTGTTGTCGAAAACGATGATCATGAAATGCTCTCCCGCTTGTTCGGTTTTGGAATAATCGGGACATCGAGTGACGACGCTATCAGGATGCCAGGATCGGGGGCAAAATAGCGAAGATCGTACCAGATGAAATGCGTCCCATCACGGTTGGATTCATAGCCAAACGAAACGCCCGTTTCCCTTCGAGCCATGCTTCTGGTGTCTTCGATAATCAACTGGTGCCGGAAATTATTCAGGTCTATCAGGAACCACGGTTTGATTTCCGTGACATCTCCGGGAACGGCATGGCCATAGAACATCCAGTCGGCCCAGCCACTCGCAATCTTCGCATACTCAGTTTCGGCTCCGCTGTCGCGGCGCAGCCGCAGCGTAAATTGATATGGATATTTTTCAGCGTATCCGGGCCTCCTCACTCGGCAGGCAAGCATCTTGTCTCTGCCTTCCATGATGATGAGGTCGCTCGCCATTTTTTGATCAACTTTTTCGGGCGCTTCCACTATCAAATACGGAGCGACTATTTCTTTTATTTTCGGGATGTATCTGTCCGACCATCCTCTGTCTTCGCGGTATCCCATCAGGTGGTACCTCCAAACTTTTCTGTCTCGTTGCCCCATTGATCGAATCCGTAATGTTTTTCACGGCTGAAGATGTCGACTCGCGGTCCGGGGGACACCCGACGGATGAGATCGTAGAATTCTTCGGGCTTGCGGCTGTGTTCGCGCCTCGGGGCGTTAAAGGCGCAGAAGAAATCCTTTGTGTCGAGGAAGTCGAGGTTTCCCTTTCTGCCGAAAAGAACAAATTCGCAGTTGTACTGCGGAAGCCCGACAGGCTGGAAGCCACCGGCTTTGTGCCAGACCATGGTGAAGATGTAATTGAAGCCCCAGGCATTCATGATGTCGAAAGATGCGGGCAGGAACTTCTGTGTCGTCCACAGATACAGATGGCAGTTATCAAGCGCATGGCCACTCAGTGGAAACGATTTGATTTCATCAACGCTCATGGTCGGATAATCGAAATCAGCCTGATTGGGACGCACCTCGCGGACAATCTTTTTCATAGGCCATGGGGGATCGATGACAATAGTTGAATATTTGCCCGGGGCTTTCGATACTGTCCGTTCCATCAGCGCGGCGTTTTTCGCTTTGCTTTCTTCGCGCTTTATATTCGTGTAAACCGTGTTGATGGTGGTTTCGCCCTTATTGAGTAGTTCTTTTTGTTCGGGCGTGGCATGCTGCTCGATGAGCTTTACTTTCGCAATAGTTGTTCTACCCATGTCGGCTACTTTTGCCGCCTCTGTGAGAACATCTATGTGCTTGTCCTTAACGGTATTCTCGGTTTGTACCACATGGTACAAATCGATAGAATCTTTATGAATTGGGTCTGGCTTTCCACCTGGCGCTCTTTTAGGTTCGCATGATACTGATTGTTCTATTTCTTTCAGTCCCGGATTTTTCTCGTACAGAGATCTCTTGGATTTATCTTCATTGATATTGCGCATCTCTGCGGCTTTTCTTTTTTGCGCTTCCACGCCAAGATACTCTGTGAGTTTAAGCGCCAGCACAGACCGTTGGTACGCACTCAGATTCCTGCGTGCGAATTGGTTTCGAATGATCCAGCACCGTGCCTCATTCTCGCCGTCGAATATTTTCTCAACCGTATTGAACGCAACGCCGTGCCTCTCGCATATCTCATACCGGTTGTGCCCGTCCACGATGGTATCGTTCCAAGTGACGATGGCGTCCCGGCATCCATCGGCAAGGATGCTTCTTTCGAGCGCGTCAAATTCCTCTTTCGTCAGCGCCGGAATGAGATTTTTAAATTCAGCGTTTACTTTCACTTCTCTGCACCTGTGTCTGTGCCGCCAATGAGAATAGGCACGCGAGCCGGATTACATTCAGTCGGGAGCAAATACGGTTAATTTAATATGGCCTCGATGGCCATTCTTGCGGATTCACAAGGCGGATCGATCACTCGGGAACATGTAACACCGTCTTTGAATGCGAACATCTTGAGAGACAGCATTTCAGCCAAATCAGACGGAATGACGAAGCCCCGGCTCGTCGCCGTTTGGAGCAGTACGACATTTTTCCAAAGGTGAAGATTTCTTTCCATAAACGAGATGATTCTGCGAAGAGACTTCTTACCGAAGATGAAAAAGAGTTTGTGGTTTCCGATGCCGTAGAGCCACGAGCCGTTGTCCCTGAAAAGCGTTGACCTGAACAGGAACGGCAGCGGCGGCACTTCCATGAAATGCGTTTCGATATAGATGCCGCCCCTCTGTTCCATCCGGGTGTCATATATGATGTCGAGGCCGAGAAGGTTGCCGCATCTGCGTTCCGCTGGCCGATTACCTATTGGTTGCAAACTGATCCCGTCTTCGAGCAATCTCTCGCATATAAAAGACTCGTATTTATCCTGGTCATGGCGATCAGATACGATGCCGCCATTTTCATCAACAATAAACATGATGCGTCCCGCCTTTCATCCTTGTTTGTTTGTGCCGGATAGCACCCTGAAAGAGCGGGGGACGGGGAACCGTTGCCGGTTCTCCATCCCCCGATCATGTTTCAGAAGACTTTCGCGGCCTCCTCCTGAAGCTGTTTGTCTATATCCGGTCCGCCGCCGGCGGCGTCGTTGATGATCCTGCGGTTGAAGTAGATATTCTCGTTTTCGCCTTTGGTTTTTTTGGTGACCTCGAGCATGACATCGAGCAGTTTCTCCAGCTTGCCGGGAAGTTCCGACAGTTTCTCAAGATCAAGTCCGCACACGTGAAGATCGTTCTTGAGCCACTGGACGTTGCCCTTGCTGCCGATGACGTTGTTGCGCCAGATGATCGCTCCCTCGTGCTTCGGGCCGAGCACTTTGAGTTTCCATTTCAACATCGGATTTCCCGACGACTGGGATTTCGTCAGCTCCACCCGGTCCACGACGACCTGATATTTCCCGTCAGGCACGGACTCGAATTCCCGCTCCTCGACGGGCGCGTTGACGTATTCCTCGTCCCATTGCGCGAGATCGAATTCATCGACCGCGCCAGTTTCTGCTCCGTTTTCATTCCGTTCCTCGTTCATTGTTTATGCCTCCTTTTTTTCAGATTTGGATTTCGCCGCATCGGGCTTTGCCGGGGTGCTCACCGTCTGCGATGCGGTTTTCTTTTCACCGAACGCTTCCACGTATTTGCTGTAATCAAGATCAAAAACTTCCGGCAATCGTCCCGTGCGGTCTCCCGCCTCGTAATAGAGAGACGGCTTGGTGCGGATGACGCGCCGCTGCGTGAATGTGCCGTCCGTGTTTTTCACGACATCAAGATCGCAGTAGAGGATCATGTCCACCATGCCGAGGACGATCTTCCGCGCCTTTTCCGGCAATGTCGGCATCATCTTGGTGTATTTGCCAGTGCGCGACTCGATCTCCTTTTCCTGCGCGTGCGAGATCATGAACAGCCCGTATGGCAGCAACGCCAGTTTGTTCAGCACGCGGTAAAACTCGCTGTTGATCAGTGCCCATCCTTTTCCGTAACCGAGGTCGGACTCATGCTCGATCTTGTGCTTTGTGCAGATGTACTGGGCGCAGAATCGGTAGGCGTTGTCCACCGTGTCAACGACGATTGTTTTGAAGGGATGCTTTCCTTCTGCTATTTCAGCGCACGCCTGTAGAAATTCATCCCAATTGCTGATCGGCGTCTGGTACACATTGAGCGAGTTGAGTCCGGCCTCGGTGGCCAGAAATAGCGCGTCCTCCGCGTGAGAACAGAATGAAGATTTCCCGATTTTCTGCTGCCCCCAGGCGAGGACCGTCAGGTCGCTAAGCAATGTGCGGGGCGGCGTCTTGGTTGTGGGTAACATGCGTTTTTATCCTTTCTGGCCACACAGGCCTAAAAAACTGGTTTCGTCTCCACGCCAGAGCCGCTCAATTCGGAATGAGGCGGCGCGACGCGATAGAGATTTTCAATGACGTTGGGGTTCTCGCCCGAGCGGCAGATGGGGAAAAATCTACAGGGGCGATGATAGTTGAAACAGTAATCCGGGTTCAGATACCATTTCCCCGTGCGCCGCGCAAGAAGCAACTGCTGGCACAACTCCCAAATCTCAGAATTGAGCACATCGAACTGTTCGCGGGAAATGATGAGAAGCTCGCGATGGAACATATCGTCTTCGGCATATTTCGCAGCGAGCCGCGTTTGAAAATCATCGTCGGACTCCGGCAACTGCTGCTTTGCGGATGATTTGCCGGTTTTGGATTTTGCTATAAGCGCCGCCCGGCGCTCTTCGAATTCGGCCTCGGTTTCGCCCTTGCTTTGCTTGATCTGCGCTTTGCCGACGACGTTGTACATAATGCCCGCGATGCGGATGTTCAGGAATTTCTCTATGTAGTGGGAATACAAAACAATTTGAAAATCCATTGGCAACCGCTCGATGTAATTACCGTCGATGGCCGATGCGCTCTTGTGCTCGATGAGATAGTGCTTGCCGTCCTTTAGAATGATGCCGTCTACCTTGCCGCGCATGATGAATGTCCGGCTCGGACAGTCGGTGTCGGGGTTGATGATCTGGCTTTCAAATTCTTTCTCAACCGCGACGACGTCGAAACCTTCCGAGGGATACCGCTTCACATACCCCAGAAACATCGCACGGGCGAGATGCCACATCTTCCGCTGACGGTCATCATGAACCCTGCCGGGGCAGGCGCCGTCGATGTATTCGAGGACGCTGTTTACGGCTTGCTCCACGGGGACGGACATGTCGCGCCCGTACCACCGCTCCATGCTCCCGTGAAAAATGGTTCCGAGAGCCTGTGCTTCCGAGTCCTCGTCAATCGGCGCAAGATGCCGGTTATATCTCAGGTCGTACATTCTCCGGCAGTTGCGAAACGTCTTGATGCTCGAGTAGGTGAGAACTTCCCGGTCTCTGTCGTTTTGCATCTTCCAACCCTCCTTTCTTTCAGTCGTTGATGTAAATTTGAAGATTGCGCTGTGTGAAAATGCGTCTGATTCTTACGATGTCGCGCAGGAACGTCGTGTGGCTTATTCCCGCCTGTTCGTAGATTTCATGCTTGGGCGCGCCCTGCGCGATGAGGCGGCATATCAGCATGAGCCGCGGAGGAAGCGCGCGAACCGCCTTGTCGACGTCGATTCGCATCTGGATGTCGTTTTCTGTGGGGAAAGGACAGGTGCCGTAGATTCCACCGGCGTCTTCGTTTGTCAGGATTTCTGCTGTCTTGTTCATTGATCCGCTCGCCTCGTTTTTTTGTGCCTCTATCTGGTAAAGGCCCTTTTGGGGGTGCCCAAGGCGACAGGTTTTCAAAATAAATATTTCGGGGGTGGGAAAAGCCCGGATTCGGGGTGGTTGGGGATATTAAAGGTTCGCGCGTGTACCTTAATAAAAGAAAAAGCGCAGACCGGGACACGGCATCATCCCGACCGGCGCTCAATAATATTTTTTCAAAAGTTGTCGCCTCAGGCCATATCAAAAGGGCCTTTACCAGATAGAAGGTGTTTTTCGGAACGCCCGGATATGATCCCGCATATCGGTAGGGACACCGGGGCCAGACATCTGAAATTAACTGAAAATTGGCTTGAGGTTAATCCGGTTCAGAGGCAACCTCACCCCTGACAAAAAAGGGGGGATTGCATGGAACCGGAAAAGCACAAAATCGTGGCATACAACATCGTCAAAATCGGGCATTACGCGCACGGCCATCAGTACGCCGTCCGGCTCAAGCTGGACAACGGCGAGCTGATTACGAAACGCCTGCCCGGACTGTTCCCGACAAAAAACAATTTTAATGAAGAACCGATGGAACTCCAGAACAAGGCGCATCTGGCCGTATTCAATCTTCTCCAGAGCCTCCATGACGAGGGCCCGCGCCCAAGTGGGAAATATAAGACGTGCCGAGAGGCCATGTCGGCATACGAGGAATGGCACGGGCTGAATCGGAGATGCGACAAGAGGAAATTTCATTACCTGTGCAAGAAGTTCTACGACCACTACGGCGACTCCCCAATCACAGATATCAACGATGTCACCGCGCAGGAATTCATCGAGAAGCTGATCGACCACCCATACGGATACGACACCGTCCGGCTCGTCATCACGACGGCGTCAGGGATGATTGCGTGGCTGAAGGATGAGCGGCTCTGGCCGGGACTGAATCCGTTCAGCACGCTTTTGAAACGATACGCGAACCGATTCCTGCCGGAGGAGCCGGAGAATCCCCGATTCGAGGAGATGGAATGGGAGGTAATCATGCGGGCGGCGTCCGCGCCGGAATATAGGACTGCGAGGATTTTTATTGAAGTGGCCAGATGCACGGGGTTGAGACCGTCAGAGATTTGTCGCCTCGATATGAAACACATCGACCGCCAGAAGTGCTCATGGACGGTGTTCGTTACGAAAAAGGCGGGACGCCCGATGTACCGGAAAATCGCGGTGCCCCAGCACATAATCACTTTCCTCGACAACGAGGAGATAACAGGTGCGCTACCGTTGGTTGAAATAACGGTCGCACGACAGATACGCAAACTGAGCGCCGAGACGAGCATCAAGTTCACGGCAAAGACCTTCCGCAAGGATTTTGCCTGCCGCATGGAAGAGGCCGGAGCGGACGAGAGCATCATCAACGTCCACCAGTGGCGCGGACAGACCGGAACGCTGTACAAGAACTACATCAAGTTCCCGGACAGGGCGGTGAAGCTGTGCAGGCCGTATATCAATCTGATGTTCGGAGAAAAGACGCGGCTGGTGCGGGCGATATAAACCTAATCCCTACAACCGATTGCTGGATTGCTTATCCTTGAGTTGTTGGTCGTTTGCAACATAATTCTTCTCCCATGTATCAGGATATTCTTTTATAGCACCACACTTCGTACATTTAAAAAATGTTGTGGATACTGTCTCTTCGCGATCTTTACCACGGCTGTTAGTGGTTCTGATTTTAACATTCCAACTACCCTTTTTAGCGGTAGCCACATATTTGTGCGTACATTGTTTTTTCATTCATATTGTTTCCTTTGACGATGTTCCAATTCATATATGCTTGTCGTCATTCAAATTATTATGTATTTTTCCAATCTCAAGCAAAGAATCAACACCTAACGTACCTGCACCCATGTATTGAACAAGACTTTCGAGCGCCTCAGTTATTCGTTTTTGTTCACTCTCCGACATTTTGCCCAGCGCCGTATTCAGCGGGCGTTTCAAGGGATAAGGCATTTTTTCAGCGAGTTCCCTGCCTTTTTCAGTAGGTACGATATGTATAAATCTACGATCATTTTTATCGCGATGACGTTGAAGAAGTTCTTTACTCTCAAGTCGATCCACTATACCGATGATTGTGCTTGCGTCCAATGATATCCGGTTTGCTATTTCTGTTGCCGTAATGGATTCTTTTTCAACAACAGCAAGAAGACAGGCAAGTTGAGGCCCCGTTATGCCATACTCGGCAGCAAGCAATCTTGAATGAATGTCAACGGCACGTATTATTCGCCTGAGAGCAAAGAGGATTCTTCTGCCAAAATCACTTTCAACCTGATAGCTTTCCGAGGCGCTCTTAATATTTGCGATGCTTTGCTTTTTCATTGTTTTTATTTCTCCCAACCTAAAATTCAAATTCTATAGGTTCAGCTTACACTTTTTTTTCAATGCGAATCATACATTCCGCGATTCAACATTGACGACTGCCACTCCAATGATTATAATTACTACTATTGGAATAGCAATAGGTTGTGAAGGATTGCTTGCCCAAAAAGTCATAAATGAAGACTTTTAAGTTCGAATACCTTCACGAAAAAAGAGAGCTACATGAATATGGACTCAGACAATATATTGGTCCTTCAGAATAAATGTGAGACAAGCGATTCAATTTGCATTGAGCTTGAAAATGCCGGTTTTACTGTTATTTCGGCGACCGATATGGGGAAGGCATTACAACAGGTTGTTGATGTTAAACCTGATGTTGTAATCTTACACGTGGATCACCCCAAAACAGGAGGGATTGAAATCTGTAGGGCTATTGTCCAAGACAATAGTGTACATAGCCATGTCATAGTTATATCCAGCAAAAACGACCTCCAAACAATGCTTTCATACTTTATTGCTGGGGCTAATAGATTTCTTTCAAAGCCTTTCCATGTTAATGACTTACTTTGCGAGATCAATAATGCTATACGTAAAAAGAAGATGTCATCAGTTCAAATGTATAACGCCGCGCACGATTGAGAATTATATAGGAAAAAGAGGTGAACCATGCTTATCAGCCTGAAAAGCATTCTGAATTATACCATTAACGCAACCGATGGAATGATTGGTCGAATAAGAGATATCTATTTCTACGACGACTCTTGGTTTGTGAAGTTTTTTGTGGTGGAAATCGGGACTATTTTCCGAAGCCACAAAGTGTTGATACCACCGGCGCAGTCTGATCGAGTGGATCACATGGAAAAAACTGTTAATGTTGAACTGAACAAGGACGACATTAGACAATCTCCAAAAGCAATTTTGCATAAACCTGTTTCAGTTGCATTGAAGGAACAATTTACCGCTTACAATAAAAAACTCCACCTCAGGGGTTACCATGGCGCAACCGTGGATAATATTGTCTCATTTCCTTCATTCCAGACCGATCCGAATCTTCGAAGCGTTCGGGAAGTTATCGGATATCATGTTCAATCATTTAGCGGCCCTGCCGGGCGTCTTTTGGATTTGTCTGCTTACGAAGAAGGTTGGAATATTAGGTATCTTGTGATTGGTATAAATAGATTTTTTCATAACAGAAAAGTGATGATTGCTCCCCAGATGGCACAACGCATTATATGGGAAGGAAAAAGGATAGAGATCGAAGCGGGAAGTGATGAAATTTACAACAGCCCTGAACGTGACAATAATTGATAACTACATGGAAACGAATCGCAAATTCAAAATATCGCGCTGTTAAAGGAGATAATTTATGAGCGATAGAACAGATAAAATATCAATTCTTATACGAGACGCAGCTAAGAAAGCAATGGAGGACAATGACTCATCAATAGACCAAGTGAAAACAACCACGGTCGAATGGCCTGTAAGTTGTACTGTCGGGCCCGGACTTGAGGGAGCAATAGCCTGTGAGACAAAAATTGGTTACGTGAACGGCTCGAAAGGTCAGTTGATATATCGTGGATATGATATTTTCGACCTTTGTGAAAATTCTTCATTCGAGGAGGTCACATACCTGCTTCTTTATGGAAGAATGCCGTCCGAGAAGCAAACAATCAAATTCAAGAATAAGCTGTTCAAGTACATGTATATTCCTGAAACTACACGACTTCTGACTAGTTTCCAAATTGAAGAAATGGACACGATGGCTTCACTACGGTTTGGCATCAGTTTGCTTAGACTCACAAACATACGCAAGAAAAAAACTGACGGATTTCCAGAAACATCAGTTCTGATAGGAACTGACGAAGATTCAATCCCCATGGAAACGCCACCGATAGGAGAAGAGCATGCCATTTATGAATTTGATGAGATGTCGACGGATTCTGGAAAAAATGACGCTGTGCGGCATAAGTCGGAACGCGCAGAAACATGCTGCAGACTGATATCCGGTGTCGCTTCTCTGACAGCGGCAATAGCGAGAATAAGAAGTGGGCATCTACCCCTTGAACCGATCCCTGAACTGAGTCATGCGGGAAACTTGATTTACATGATGACTGGAAAAAAGCCGACTCCTGACGAAGAGCGCGTCATGGATGTTTGTCTGATACTCCATGCGGATCATGGTATGAACGCGAGCACTTTCGCCGCACTAGTTGTGGCCTCAACGCTTGCAGACATATATTTTTCTGTCGGGTCTGGAATAGGTGCGCTAAGCGGGCAGTTGCACGGAGGCGCCAATCAAAAGGCATACGCAATGTTGAAGGAAATCGGCGGACCAGACAATGTCAAATCCTGGTATAAAAAAGCTTGTTCGGAAAAGAGAAAAATCATGGGTGTCGGACACAGGGTTTATAAAACACATGATCCGAGAGCGCTTATACTTGACCCGCTTGCTGGTTATTTGGCGAAAAAAGATAAGAAAATTAACGTATTGTACGAAACATCAAAGATTCTTGAAAAACATGTATGTTGCACGCTCGGAGCCGAAAAGGGACATTTTCCTAACGTGGACTATTATTCAGGTCTTGTCTACAAATCTCTTGGAATTCCCAATGATCTTTTTACTCCCATATTCGCGGTCAGCAGAGTTTCAGGCTGGACAGCGAGAGTAATGGAATATCTTGAAAATAACCGCATATTCCGGCCGCGTGCAATTTATACAGGCCCCTTTTGCAAAAGAATAATAAAAACAAGGGGATTTAATGGAGGCGTGAATGAAAAGTGAGTTAACCCGGGTGCTTTTGCCTTTTGCAATTACCGCAGCTGTTTCAATAGCACTTTTCGCAATCAGAAAAATCGCGTTAAGACAAATGGGGAAATATGTAAAGAAAACTGAAGGCCAACTTGACGACCTTGTTCTGAAGGCTCTCAGCGTGCCATCCATTTACTGGTGCCTTGCAATAGGCATATACATAGGCGTTACATTTTCAGAACTGCCAGACAAACATGTCCATTACATTGGAAAAGCAATAAACGTTCTCATTCTTCTTTCCGTCACATTTGCAGCAGCAAATCTCGCTGGAATTATGATTAACAGTTTCATGCACAAGATTAGTCTTAATGTTCCAGCAACAGGAATTGCTTTTGGTGTTATTAAAGGAACGATTATTGTAATAGGCATTTTGGTCATTCTCAACACAATTGGAATTTCTGTAACACCACTTATCACCGCTCTTGGTGTCGGCGGTCTCGCAGTTGCTCTGGCTTTAAAGGACACTCTGGCAAATCTTTTCTCCGGGATACAAATACTCATGGAGAAATCAATACGGATAGGCGATTTCATAAGGCTTGAATCCGGGCAGGAGGGTTATGTGGAGGATATTACCTGGAGAACGGCCAGGATAAGAATGCTTCCCAATAACATGGCGATAATTCCCAACAGCATACTATCACAAAGCGTGATCACTAATTACAACCTACCGGAAAAAAGAATGTCCTTGCCAATCCCTATAAGCGTAAGCTATTCCTCTGACCCCGAAAAAGTGGAAAGAGTTCTTATCGAAGAGACAAGAAAAGCAATCGGCGTGATTCCCGGTTTGCTTGGAGTCCCCGAACCATTGGTAAGGTTCATGCCCGGATTTGGTGATAGCAGCCTCGACTTTACTCTTATCTGTCAAATTGAGCAATATTCTGACCAATACATTGCACAGCATGAATTGAGAAAGAGAATACTTCGAAGATTTCAAGAAGAGAATATCGAGATACCCTTTCCTCACAGGGTTGTTATTATGGACCGGGAAAGGGTGGCGAATGAAAAAGCATAATATTGCTTTTCATAACAAGAGGCACATTGTAGGACGACCGAGCATCATTTTTACATTATTTGGTATGTCCCTGCTGTTATTTGTTCTGACAACCCCTTCCATTTGTTGGGCGGCAGGAACGACACCACATAAAGGCGTAGCGCCTCCACTGTGGTCTGTCATCCCGTTCATTGGTATTCTATTGTCTATTGCTATCATTCCTCTTGTTTCTCACGATTGGTGGCACAAGCACTTCCCTAAGATCGCGTTGATCTGGGCATGTCCTGTTGCAGTGTGGGCATTGTTTTATAAAACAGAATGGCTATTCCACACTTCGATTGAATATGCAGCATTTATTTCTCTTATTGGCTCTCTCTTCGTTATCTGCGGTGGGATATACATAAAAGGCAATCTCCGGGGTTCTCCTCTTGTAAACACCGCAATTCTGGCTATTGGCTGCGTGCTTGCAAACTTTATTGGCACGACCGGAGCATCAATGATTCTGGTTCGACCGCTAATCCGAGCAAATTCAAACCGGAAGCACCGCGTTCACATGCTTGTGTTTTTGGTATTTCTTGTAAGCAACATAGGTGGTTCTCTTACACCTCTCGCTGATCCGCCTCTTTATCTCGGCCTCTTGAAGGGGGTGCCTTTCTACTGGACGTTAAAATTACTCCCTGAATGGTTGTTTGCCTGTGGAATACTGCTTGCAGTATTTTTTGTTATTGATTTATATTACTATCATCGAAAAGAAGAAATTGTCCGCGAAACAACTCCTGTTCGTATAGTAATTGATGGAAAAAGAAATGTTTTCTTCCTTGCCGGAATACTTGGGGCGGTCCTGCTTTATTCACAATTACCAGTAGCCATGGGTTTTTGTCGTGAAATCATTCAGATCGCGATTATGGGCATTATGGCGTTCCTGTCTTATAGATACACCCCTAATATCGTTCATATAGAAAATGAATTTAACTGGTTGCCAATACGCGAGGTGACAATTCTATTCGCCGGAATATTTGCATGCATGATTCCTGTGCTTAAGGTACTTGAAATGCGCGGTGGGGAACTTGGTGTCGTTGAGCCATGGCAATTTTTCTGGGCGACAGGACTCTTGTCCGGATTCCTTGATAATGCTCCAACATACCTTTCTTTCCTTTCACTGGGAATACCAGTCAGTCACAACGCGACTGATGTTGTTCGACTTTTCAATGGCACAATCGAGGCGTCCATCTTAAAAGCCATCTCAATTGGCGCGGTATACATGGGTGCATTGACCTACATCGGCAACGGCCCAAATTTTATGGTTAAATCCATTGCAGCGCATCAAGGTGTAAAAATGCCGAGCTTTTTCGGATACATGGCCTGGTCTTTTGCGATTCTTATTCCGCTATTTTTTCTTATGACATTTATTTTTATCAAATGAGGAAGGCTTTCTAAAGAATGGGAACACGGCAAGTTGGTCAAAGAGTCGCTGAGGAGACAGTATTATTTGTAAGCGTTCTGAAATGGGTGGTGCTTGGTAGCACTGTAGGTGTTATCGTTGGATTCTCAACAACGATATTTCTTAAAGCATTAAACTGGGGCATATCCCTGACGGGACGGTTTTCTTACTATTACCTTCTCTTGCCGATAGGATTTCTCTTAAGTTCCTTGTTGGTTAAATACCTTGCTCCTGATGCAAAAGGACACGGCACCGAAAAAGTCATTGAGGCGATTCACAAACATCAGGGTAAAATAAAAACATCTGTTGTGCCGATTAAGTTACTTGCAACTGTCGTCACGATTGCCGTGGGTGGCTCAGCGGGAAAGGAAGGGCCATGCGCTCAAATCGGCGCTGGTCTTGCCGCCATGCTGTCGCGGTTGTTGCGGTTTGACGCTACGGATCGCAAGAAACTGGTTATTTGCGGTATCAGCGCGGGGTTCGCTTCTGTTTTCGGAACACCCATATCCGGGGCGATATTTGGGGTGG
Organism: bacterium ADurb.Bin236; assembly: GCA_002069885.1. Taxonomy (GTDB): domain Bacteria; phylum UBP15; class UBA6099; order UBA6099; family UBA6099; genus UBA6099. Next base: position 19,882 of record MWCD01000026.1, read on the forward strand.
AAGTTCTTTTTGTTGGAAACCTTCTCTATGATTCGCTCTTACCTTCGTTTATTGCAGGAATTACAGCTTATCAGGTTTCAAGCCTTCTTGGTGTGAACTATTTTCACCATCCTTTGAATTTCATCCCCGTTTTCAGTAGCGCTTTTTTTATCAAAGTGCTCATCGCCGGAGTTTATTTCGGCTTTTGCGCTATTCTCTTTATAGAGATTATGAGATTGGGAGAGAAACTGTCTGGCAGGTTGAAATTAGGAGCTCCACTAAGAGGAATCATTGGCGGATGCGTGCTTGTGGTTTTAGTTCTCGTTTTTTCAAAAAGATACCTCGGGCTGGGGTTGGACACGATTCAGGGTGGTCTTCAGGGGAGGGATATAATCTGGTATGCGTTTATAATAAAGATCATTTTTACCAGCATAACTCTCAACTTCGAAGGTAGCGGCGGGATCGTTACGCCGATTTTTTTCGTGGGTGTAACTTCCGGATGCCTGTTCGCAAAATTATTCGGACTCGATACCGCAACGTTCGCGGCGATTGGCATGGTAGGTCTCCTTGCAGGCGCGGCTAACACTCCCATTGCCGCAAGCATCATGGCGGTGGAGTTGTTCGGGGCAAAAGTCGCCCCATATGCAACCGTAGCATGCATAATAAGTTTTCTGATAACCGGCCATAGAAGTGTCTATCCATCACAAATACTTGGTATCATAAAATCTTCATCGATCAACGTCGAAATCGGAAGTGAAATGGACGATTTGGAAGTCCGGTATCAACCGAGAGATAAAAGTATCGTCGGTAAGCTTTCTTATTTATATGACCGAATTACATCTTGGCTGGCGAAGAAATAGGTCGTATAAATGAAGCATCAATACTGGAGAACATATGAAAATACGTAGAGTTGATACAGAACGATACACAAAGGAAGCGCTGAAAAAAGAAGCTGCTCCCTTTATGAGGGTTCTCGCTAAGTGCAAAGATTTAAAATCAGCTCGAAGGCGTTTATACAATACCATATCATCCGCTCAGTACGAACTGGCCGATAGCGACAATCACGAGCATGTATACAGTGTCATAAGAGACTGTGCGCGCGCATTGAGATCGATGATTCCAGAACGTTCTGAAGATCGCGCCGGATATAGTGTGCTGCAGGCAATTTGGGACATTGCGTGCGCCCGTCCACGTCCCGATTTGTCTCCGGCATTTTTTGCGGACGTAATTCATCTTTTTAATGGACTTCAGGGTAAAGTGGAACTCGGATGGCATCCGTGGAATGGAAAAGCAGAAAACCTCGAAGGCCGGGAAGCCGCTATTGCCCGCTCTGACTATCTGGACTCATTATGGGCTGAAATAGAATCCCTTATGAGACACAGCACCGATGGAATGACGGAGGCGGCCCAGGTATGCCACAGACAACGAAAGACAGAAATACAAGCTATTCTTGGATGCTCCGAGGCCGAATGGGATGATTGGAAGTGGCAGATTAGAAATATTGTCCGTGACCCTGAAACTCTACGTCGCATCGTTAACCTTACTCCAGATGAACTTGAACGCTGTAGCCGAACACATGCGGCTCGGCTGCCGTTCGGGATTACTCCCTATTACGCCTCTCTTATGGACGCTGACCCGGAATCCGGCAAGGACCGCGCAATACGCGCTCAGGTAATCCCGCCTTCAGATTACCTTGACGAAATGATTGCCCACCACCACGAGCGAGAGCGGGCTTTTGATTTCATGCTTGAGCGCGATACATCTCCTATAAACCTTGTAACGAGACGATATCCAGCGATAGCAATTCTTAAGCCTTTCAATACTTGCCCCCAGATATGCGTATATTGCCAACGCAACTGGGAAATCGAGGCGGCAATGTCGCCAGACGCGCTCGCGCCGTGGGATGAGATAGAAAATGCCTGTCGATGGATCGAATCACACCCCGCGATAAGAGAAGTGCTTATTACAGGCGGCGATCCTCTCGCGCTTGAAGACACACAATTGAAAAATATTCTTGAGCGCGTGGCAAACATCCGCAGCGTCGATTTGATACGCGTCGGAACACGCACGCCAGCCACCATGCCTATGAGAATCACAGATGAATTGGCGGACTTGCTTGGGTCCCTCCGCAGCCCTGGAAAACGTGAGGTGTGCATTGTAACTCACGTTGAGCATCCTTATGAAGTTACGCCAAATCTTGTAAGCGCAGTGGATCGATTGCGCCGACAAGGGATTGGAGTCTACAACCAACTGGTTTACACTTTTTATGTCTCACGACGATTCGAAGCGGCGCATTTACGACTGCTTCTTCGGCGAGCGGGTATCGATCCTTATTACACGTTCGTGCCAAAAGGGAAGGAAGAAACGCGCTCATACAGAGTTCCCATTGCCCGCATACTGCAAGAGCAAAAAGAAGAGGCACGACTGCTGCCGGGGACTCGACGTACTGACGAGACCGTATACAATCTGCCCGGACTGGGAAAGAATTATTTGCGAGCTATCCAACACAGGGATCTGATTTCCATACTTCCCGATGGCTCTCGTGTATATGTGTATCATCCATGGGAAAAGAATATCACCCGGTGTAATGCATATATCAGCGCTGATGTTCCGATTCTCGAATATCTTGACAGGCTATTAAAGATTGGAGAGGACAAGGAAGACTATGAGAGTATTTGGTATTATTTTTGATTTCTTGGATTTCGCTGTTTGAGATTTTGAATAAAAAACGTTTAACGCGATATATCTCCAGTCTTGATATTATTATCAAAGGATTTTCATGATAGTTGAATTCGCAACGTCAAATTGAGACAATATTTATATGGAGCATAACATCTCTTTCCTTCCTTTGCTGATTGTTACCCTACTGGCGCTCATCGTTCCATTTCTCATTTACAGAATCAGGGTGATTCGTATTCCCGTCGTTGTTGGCGAGATAATCTGTGGCATATTGGTGGGGAAAAGCGGCTTAAAGCTTATAACAAGCGATCCGACACTCGGATTTTTGTCGCTGCTCGGGTTCACATACTTGATGTTCCTTGGCGGGATGGAAATTGATTTCCATTCGTTGAGAACGAACAGAATTACTACAGATAAAACAAGATTCTCGGTCCTAAAGAATCCTGTGTTGGTTTCTTTTATTGTTTTAGTCCTTACCCTTATCCTCGGTTATATTTCTGTCCATCTGCTGGTCTTGCACGGCATCCTTCCAGATAAGACAAACAAAGTGATGCTCGCACTGCTTATAAGCACAACTTCAGTCGGAGTTGTGCTTCCGGCTATTAAAGAGGCGGGAATAATCGAAGATAAATATGGACAGACACTGTTGTTGAGTGCTGTTTTTATTGATTTTGCCACAATCGTTCTAGCGACAATTTCACTTGTACTTTTAAGAGGAAATAAAGGCGGTTCTCTTAAACTTGCGGAGCTTATCGGGTTGGGATTGGTGTTTTACCTTGTTTTCGTTTCAATAAAACGCCTCTCTTCAAAACCATTCATAAAGAAGATTTATGAAGACCTAAGCAATACATCATCACAACTCAGAGTTAGAACAGCATTTGCCCTTATGGTTTTGTTTGCATTTCTCAGTCAGTCGGTTGGTGTTGAGTTGATACTCGGTGCATTTGTAGCCGGTATGCTCTTTAGCCTTTTCTTTAAGAGCACCTCGGCGGAAAGCGCTGCGAAATTCGACGCAATAGGATTCGGTTTTCTGATACCAGTATTTTTTATAATGGTTGGAGCAAAATTAGACTTGGGTGAGGTGATTAGAAACCCAGGGCTGATATGGACAGCTTTCATTTTATTGGGAGTCGCTTTCCTAATAAAAATAATCCCGCTGTTGCCATTTTCATTTCTTTTTGGAGTTCGTAACGCTACCGCCGGAGGCATTCTTCTCGCCGGACAGCTTAGCCTCACAATAGCTTTTGCGGAAGTTGCTGTCGCCGAGAAACTGCTGGCTCCCTCAATGAGAGTTTCCGCCATCATTATTGCCATAGGCACTTGTCTAATCGCGCCTCTTCTTTTTGGCAAGATTCACAAAAAAAGGAACTCCCTTTCAAAAAAAGGAATAATAATTCTCGGTGCTGGTAAAATGGGGCGCCTGCTCGCAAAACGATTTCAAGAACGACAACACAATGTCTGTCTAATGGATACGGATATTAATGCGGTTGAAAAAGCAAAAAGCGATGATCTTGCCGTATTTCATTATGAGAAACTTGAAAAAAGTGCTTTCATAAAGGCTGGTGTGGAGCGTTCAAACGTTTTTGTTGCAGTGACGAATGACGACAAAATCAACCTTAATGCCTGTATATTTGTCCGTGACTCGTTTGGTATTGTTGAACTTGCGGCAAGAGTTGGAAATCCAGCTAATACACATTTGTTCATAGAACAAAAAATACGCCCTATGAATACAACACTCGCCTCTGCGGTTGCGCTTGAGAATATTATTTATCGCCCCAATGTTTTCAGCGTGTTGTCACATGAAGAGACTGGCACGGAAGTTATAGAGGTAAATGTCAGAAACCCTTTAGTTGCTGGAAAACGCTTAATGGATATCACAATACCGGGCAACGGACTCATACTGATTATTGAGCGAAACGGTGTTTCCAGCATCCCTCACGGCAAAACCATATTGGAACAAAATGATACCGTGACAATTTTTCTTAATAGTGAGACAATTCTCGAAATCGCACGTTTGTTTGATCCCGAATCGAATCTTTGATGCATAAAAATAAACAGATGTGAAATTGCCAAATGTTACAGCTATGTTACGGGGTTATTCCGGGTTTGCGAAATAGAAGATTCTAAAAAACCTTGTGTTTATGCGGCTATTTTAGTGGAGCTAGGGGGATTCGAACCCCCGACCTTCTGACTGCCAGTCAGACGCGCTCCCAACTGCGCTATAGCCCCGTGTGTTGTGTTGCCGGACGGCCGCATGTGTGGCGTGTGCGCGGTGTGGTGTCCGGTGGCGTTTCTGTATGGTTCGGGCCGGTGGTCTAGGGGGTGGTTTGGGATGATGGTCCGGCCGTCGCGTTGTTTGTTCGGTTGTGCCCGGTTTGCGTGTCGCGCGGACCGGGGTTTTGCCGAGAGACGGATTTGAACCGCCGACGCAGGGATTTTCAGTCCCTCGCTCTACCGACTGAGCTATCTCGGCTCCTGCTTTGTGTTGACGTTGCGCCTGACGCTGGCTGCGGCTGCGTGGTCTCCTGCTGGGAGGCCTTTGAGGGTCTCCGCGTGTGGCAGGGGAGCGGGCCGGGCCTTGCGGGGGCGGGGCGTCAGAATTTCTTTTTTCTGCTTTTGCGCACGCGTTCTTTGATTTTGCGGCGGCGCTTGTCGCTTGGTTTTTCGTAAACCTGCGAGCGTTTGTAGTCTTCCTGAATTCTGGCGTCGCGGCAAACGCTTCTGAAGCGTCTGAGAGCGCTTTCTATCGATTCGCCTTCATGAACTTTTACTCCCGGCAACTTTTACACACCCTCTCTAAATTTCAGTTTTTCACCTACGGAGCCGACGAGGATTGAACTCGCGATCTCCGGCTTGACAGGCCGGCATGTTAACCGCTACACCACGGCTCCTTGCTACGGGCTTGCTTGGGCGGAGTGGGTTTCGAACCCACGGCCTCTTGCGTGTGAAGCAAGCGCTCTCCCGCTGAGCTACCCGCCCTTGTTTTGTTGCCCCCAAGGGGACTCGAACCCCTGCCGCCGCCTTGAAAGAGCGGTGTCCTAACCACTAGACGATGAGGGCGGCTTTGATGAGCCGTCCGGGGTTCGAACCCGGGACACCCGGATTAAAAGTCCGGTACTCTACCACCTGAGTTAACGGCCCGATGCGTTCCTTACAGGCCTGTTCCGGCCTTCCGGATTGTTTCTCCGGGTTGGGTAAGCCCTTTTCAAAGTTCACAAACTCTAAATTTTAACGTCCCGCTTTGCCGCTGTCAATATGCGGGGCGGCAAATGTGGCGGGTTTTTTTGTCGTTTCCGGTTGTTTTCCGGCGCGCCTCACACGAACTTGCGGAGTATGACGGTCTGCGCGCGGCGCGGGCCGACTGATATGATCGAGATCGGGGCTTTGATGATCCGCTCGATGTTTTTGATGTATTCTTTTGCTCCCTGCGGCAGGTCGCGGTAGTCTTTGACTCCGCTGGTGTCTTCTTTCCAGCCGGGCATTTCTTCGTAAATGGGCGCGCCTTCGCGGAGTTTTCTGAAGTCGGTGGTGAATTCGGTGATGGTTTCTTTGCCGACTTTGTATCCGACGCAGATTTTGATGGTGTCGAGTTCGTCGAGGACGTCGAGCTTGGTCATGGCGAGGGCGCTCATGCCGTTGATGCGGACGCTGTAGCGGAGCAGGAGGGCGTCTAGCCAGCCGCAGCGGCGGGGGCGTCCGGTGGTCGTGCCGAATTCGCCGCCTTTTTTCTGTATGTGCGCGCCGATCTCGTCCTGAAGTTCGGTGGGGAAGGGGCCTTCGCCGACGCGGGTGGTGTAGGCTTTGGTGATGCCGAGCACGCGGTCGATTTTGGTGGGGCCGATGCCGGCTCCGACGCAGGCTCCGCCGGCCACGGGGTGGGACGAGGTGACGTACGGGTATGTGCCGTGGGTGACGTCGAGCAGGGTTCCCTGCGCGCCTTCGAACAGCACGATTTTCTCTTCTCTGAGCGCGTTGTGGATTATAAGCGATGTGTCGCCGACGTATTGTTTGATGGCTTGGCCGTACGCGAAGTATTCGTCGCAGATGGCGTCGGCCTCGAATCCTTTGTCCTTGAATATTTCGCGCAGGATGAGGTTCTTGTATTTGAGGGAGTGACCGAGGCGGCCTTCGAACTCTTCTCGGTCGAAGAGGTCGCTGACGCGCAGTCCGGTGCGGGCCATTTTATCGACGTAGGCGGGGCCGATGCCGCGCCCGGTGGTGCCGAGCTTGTGTTTGCCTTTGAGTCCTTCCTCGTACTGGTCGAGCGTTTTGTGGTATGGCATGACGAGGTGGGCGTTGCCGCTGATCCTGAGGTTGGAGAGGCTGACGCCGCGCGCTTTGAGGTTTTCAATTTCTTTGATGAGGGTGGCAGGGTCAATCACGACGTCGTCGCCGATGATGCAGATTTTGTCTTCGTATAAGATGCCGGAGGGGATGAGGTGGAGTTTGTATTCTTCGTTGTCGACGACGACGGTGTGGCCGGCGTTGCTGCCGCCTTGATAGCGGACGACGAGGTCGACGCCCTCTGCGAGCATGTCTGTGACTTTACCTTTGCCTTCGTCGCCCCACTGGGCGCCGACTAGAACTATTGCGGGCATGATTGCCTCCAGATGACTGCCGCCGCATCGCGCCGGACCGTAACAACAAAAAAAACTCAAACGGCGCAATCTCCGTTTGAGCAGATTGCAACAAATGTTAGCACGGGGGGTTGGGGGTGTCAAATCTTTTCTGCTTTGTTTTTTCTTGTTTTGAGGCGGAATCCGGGCGCGGTTTGCGGAGGAAAAAACGCCGGATTGCCGGGCGGCTCCCGTCTGTTTTGCCGACCCCGCTTTTAGCTCGGATTTTTCACGAGAAAAACCGGGAAATCGAATAAAAGGCGATCTACGTTGTTGAATCATCGACTCAAACTCGGTCACATAAGAAACAATATGCTCCCTCGTTCTCGCTCGATTCGCCTCGTATCTCATCCCTTTCTTCGATTTCAGCCAGCATTGGTGAAAAATGCGGGCTAGATGGAAATACAATGTCTTTTGGCGCTGCTTAATTTCGGATTCGTCGATAGAGCCGGCAAATCCGGGGCGATTTGTTACGCAACGCCCGCATGCGCCGGTATTCGATTGAATCTGCTCTGAGCGACAGCGAATAATCCTAACAAAGGTCGTCTGGATTGCAGAAATTATCCGCATTTATCCGCCTTGCGGCGGGGGTTCTGTCCCCGAAGACTCAACACGGTGATTTTCCTGATTATTCTAACCGAACGAATAGCCCCGATAATCCGAATTGACATTCACAATCCGCTTGTAATAGTATCTTTTCGATATCGAGCGCATAAAAGGAGACTACGGCTATGTCAAAGCATAGGGAAATGAAACGCCGTAAAGCTAGAAGTGAAAAAATAGTGGGCGGGACGGCATGCTTTGTGATGGGTCTGGCCATGTTCTCTGGTTCATTATATATGATTTATTGGAACGAAAGCCGAAAGGACGTGTCAGTTGTTGCCAAAACGAGTGTGGTGATTGATGCCGGGAACCCGGCGGCAAACCGAGTGGAGAACGAAAAACTTGTCTCGGCAACAGGGCAGTTAACATCCGGCAAGACTATTGGCGACGGGCTTTATCTCAAGCCGGACAATTACATTGCCACGCAGAGAGTAGTTGAAATGTACGCATGGAAGCAGGTGAAGCGAGAAAAGAAAAACAGTAGCGATGAATCGTCTGGAAAGAAAACGACATACTCATATTCAAAGAAATGGATGAGAGAACCGGATATGAGCGATCGTTTTAAATATGCCGAGGGGCATCATAATCCGCCGAAAGCCATAGATGACGCAGAAACGCGGGCTGAGGACGCAAAGGTTGGAGCATACAGTTTTGATATGGCAGTCGTTGAGCTTCCTAGCTATAAAAAACTTACTCTCACGAATGAAAACACAACGATTAAAGGCGGCGCGGCGCTAGCTGATTCGGATTACATCTTCAAAGGCGAAGGGTCTCTTTCTTCTCCAGAGATCGGCGATTTGAGAATAGGCTATAAAATCATCGAATCCGGGCGCATGGCGACAATTATGGGAAAACTTGATAACGACAGGGTAACATCGTATGACGCAGGGGAGTACGGGAAAATTTTCAGGATATTCGACGGGACAAAGGAAAGCGCTGTTGGCGCGTTGCACAAGGAATTCTTGCTACGGTTGTGGGGATTTCGCGCCGGCGCTTTGGCCCTGATGTGGATGGGGATATCTTTGATGATCGGGCCGCTTACGGTGTCGATGAATATAATGCCGGCAGACGGCGCAAAGGGGCGAGTAGTGATAGGATTCGCGGCTTTCATCATCTCGCTTGTGCTTTCCGCCGCGGCAATCATCGTTTCGGGGGGTGTCCACAGCCTGACGGCGCTTATTCCCGTTTTAGCCGGCGGCATTGCGCTTGTTCTCCTGACGTTCGCATTATTCAAGATCGCCAGTTCGAAAAGAAAAGCGACGCCGGCATAAGTTGTCTTCACGCTTGTTTCAGCAATGTTTTTAATGGGTTCGGAATCAAGGAGTTATGAATTAATGGTATACTCAATCGGAATGTTTTGAGAAAAAGAAATCTTGGTATAAAGACTTATGATTTGTCCTGTCTGCAATGTGGAGATGCTGATAATCGAGCATAAGGGCGTCGAGCTCGATTATTGCGGTCATTGTCGCGGAGTTTGGTTTGACAGGGACGAACTGGACTACCTGCTTTCGTTCGCAAATGCGGACATCAATTCGTTGGAGATAAGGCCGTTGAAAAAGAGGGCGTCGGAAAAGGGCGAGAAGAAGAGGCGATGCCCTATGTGCGGAAAAAGAATGTCAAAAGTAATGGCGGGCGGCGACACGTCAGTTGTGTTGGATTACTGCGTGAAGCACGGAGGCCTGTGGTTTGACGGCGGAGAACTCAATGAAGTAATAAAACATAACGTGTCGCAACAGGAATGGGGAAGGGTTCTGGGATTCGTTTCGGAATTATTCCCTGCGGGCGGCGCAAAGGAGGACTGAGAAATGACAGGGATAATCGTCATTGGTGTCGCGGCGCTGGCGGCGCTTTTAGTAATTGGCCTGTACAACAGTTTTATAAAACTGAGGAACGAGGTAAAGAACGCATGGGCGCAGATCGACGTGCAGCTCAAGAGGCGGCATGACCTGATCCCCAACCTTATGGAAACCGCGAAAGGCTATATGAAACATGAGCGGGAGACCCTAGAGGCGATAACGAAGGCGAGGAATCTCGCGCAGTCCGCCGGAGATGTCCCGACGCGCGGGGCCGCCGAATCTCAACTCGGCTCCGCGCTGATGAAATTCTTCGCCGTCGCAGAGCAGTATCCGGATCTGAAGGCAAACCAGAACTTTCTGTCTCTTCAGGAGGAACTGGCGGCCACGGAGAACAAGATCGCTTTCGCGCGGCAGTTCTTCAACGACTCGGCAATGAAATACAACACGAAGATACAGTCAGCGCCGGCGAACATTTTTGCGGGCATGTTCGGTTTCAGGGAAGAAAAGATGTTCGAGCTCGACAGCCCTGCCGAGAGAGAAGTTCCGAAAGTAGGCTTCTGAGTATGTGGCGGCAAATAGCGTCCAACAGGCGAAAGTCTGTCGTCCTAGTTTTTCTGATGACGGCGATGCTAGTGGCAGTGGGGTCGGCCGCATCGTTTTATTATTTCGGCGACTATGGAATTATTGGAGGAGTGGCAGCGCTGGCGATCGCCATCGTCATGGCGGCGGCGAGCTATTATTCAGGGGACAAGATTTTTCTTTCAATCAGCGGCGCAAAAAAAATTGGGCACGATGATTTTCCCGAACTGTTCAACGTGGTTGAGGAAATGAAAATAGCGTCTGGGTTCTCCCGAATGCCGGATGTGTACGTTATTTATGACCCGTCGCCCAACGCGTTCGCAACGGGACGAAAACCGGAGAGCGCGTCTATAGCCGTCACGACCGGGCTCCTCGAAAGGGTAAATCGCGAGGAACTCCAAGGCGTTGTCGCGCACGAGATGGCCCATATAGTCAACCGGGACGTGCTGCTCATTATGATGCTCGGCATCTTGCTCGGCGTGGTGGCGATGATATCGGACGGTTTTTTCCGGTCGATGAGATTTGGCTCGGGCGGGACCAGACGAAGGTCTTCTTCGGGGGGAGGCGGGCAACTGGCGATTATAATGCTAGTCGTGTCGATTATTCTGCTCATACTCGCTCCCATAATGACGCAACTAATCTATTTTGCGATATCGCGAAAGAGGGAATATCTTGCCGACGCATGCGGCGTGCAGTTTACAAGGTATCCGACGGGCCTCGCGGACGCCTTGGAAAAGATAGCAGCTACGCCTCAGCAGGTGCGGAGGGCGAACCGCGTTACTTCGCCAATGTACATAGTGAACCCGCTTGCGGGGAAAAAGAAACTTTCAGACCTAACGAGCACGCATCCGCCCGCGCTCGAAAGAATAAGGATACTTCGGGCAATGGCCGGCGAGCATTCGTTTGAATCCTATCAGGCGGCGTATCAGGCCGCCGGAACAAGATCCTCGGGCCGGAAACTGTTTTCCACGGAAGATATGAAAAAAAACTGGTTCTCCTCGGCGAAGCCGGTTGGAATAATGGATGTTCCGGCGATGCCGGCCGCAGCGCAGGCTCCGATAGCCGACAGATCTAGAATCAATGATGTGCTATGGAAGAAGGAAGGGTACGCGATGATAGATTGCGAATGCGGAGTTCGCCTGAAAGCGCCGCCGAAATACCATGCGAGCATGATTCAATGCCCTAAGTGCAAAAGGGAATACGAAGTTAATGCCGCTGTCTGATAACGGCGAAAACACGCTTATTCAAATATTTCAACCCTTACAAAATACGGAAGCGATCCCTGTGTTCCCTCTTTTTCGTTTTGGGATCCGTGTCCCATGATTCATTAACCCGGGATTGTCATTATAGTCGACGAACCGGGGCGATTTTCGTAGTGGCGAAGCGTTGTGTTTTCGTCGAGCGGCGCGCGGCGGGGGTCAGTCCGCGTTGATGGTAAACTCTACTTTTATCACCGGGCAGTAGAGAATGTAGAACCGGGCGACGGCTGTGTACTCGCCGGGGGGGACGGGCGCGCCGGTTTCGTCCCGCTGATCCCATTCCGCGTTATATTCGAAGACGGTTTTATATGTCGGGGAGCCGGACGAGAACAGGGCCGACGGTGTGCAGTCGGTGTTCCTGAAGGTTTTGACAAGTTCCTGTTCGGAGTTATAGATGAACATGTCGGCGCAAACGTCGAGCGTTCCCCTGTACTGGCCTTCGCGCAGGAGGGCGGCGAAGTTTACGTTTATTGTGTCTGCCGCGGAATAATGGTCGCAGTCTGTGGCGAGGCGGGCGATTGTGAGGTTGTCCGTCCATGTTGCGGCGTTTGCTGTTTCGGCGCAGTGATTCAGAGGCGCGGAGTCCCAGATTTCGAGAGTGGCGAAGTTGCTGACGCTGCCGTTGTATTTTGCGAAGATGGCGGTCGAGCCTATGGAGCGGCCTGTGAATAGCGCGGTGTCGCGGTCGAATGAGCCGACGCTTCTTGAGCCTATCGTCCAATCCGCCGATGCGGTTACTTTCCGCGCTTCGAAGACGCCGTCTGTCACGTAGTTCATATAAACGTAGTACGGGGGGTGGACGCCTTGGCCGGGGATGCGCGTGTAATAGGTGGCGTTGACGGTTATTCCTTCTCCGACGCGCGCGATAGAGGCTTGGTTCGATAGTTCCAGAAGGAGGAAATCCTCTGTGGAGTCGTCGACGACCTGAACCTGAGACCACTCGCTCCATACGCCGTCTAGGTAAGCGCGGACGCCTGTGCGGCCTTTTTTGAGGGCCGCCACGGAGCCGTTGTCGCCGATAAGCAACACGCTTTCGTCCTCGACGTCCCATTTTTCGATGTCTTTGACGGAGTCGTAGCGGTATGTCCCGTTGTTGTATTCGGCGACGGCCCTGTACGCGCCCTGTTTGCCGGCCTCGATGTAGTTGTTGTCGTAGCAATACATGTATCCGTAGTTCGGCGGGCACGGAAGCGGTTTGAGGTTCGAGGAGCTTTCCGGGTAGATGCCAAGCCATATCAGTTGTTTTTCGTACACCGAAAGGGTGACGGGGGAACTTACGAGTCCGCCGTAAGACGCGGTGAAAACCACGTCGCCGATTCGAGCGGGGGAGAAGACGCCGCTCGGTTCGAGCCTTCCGGCTGCGGGATCGAAGCTCCAAGATGCGGAGGCGGTCGCGTTGACCAGCGCGCCGGACGCGAGCCGGGCTTGCGCAAGGAGCGTGGCGGTCTGGTGTATCTGTATCAAGGCGGGTTTCAGGGAGACGATCAGTTCGACGGGTTTAAGCGGGTCGATAACCGAGATAGACACCGGGTCGCTCGTCATGCCGCCGAAGGTTGCCGTCAGGATTGCCGTTCCTTCGCTTTCGGCTGTGAAAACGCCGTCTGACACCGAGCCGGAAGACGCCTGAAATTGCGCCTCGGCGGTGACTTCGCGGGATTCGGAGTTCGAATAAATCGCGGAGACTGTCAGCGCGGTTGTTTCGCCGACGTTCAACGAATTCTTCACGGCTGAAAGCTGAATCGACACGAGTTCCGGCGGGATGTCGCAGATGTTGCTGGTTTCGCAGTCCGCGTTGTGCGGGATGACCACCGGGGAATATGCGTACACCCACACGGCGTTCCACGGCTGGACGACATCCATCTTGGAGATGCTTTCGTAGCCGGCGCCGGTGAGTTTGAAGACCTGATCGGCGAATATGTGGTCGAAGCCGTTCATGATGAAGTGGACGCGCATGGCGCGTTTGTACGGGTTGCCGATGAGGTTCCATCCCGCGGGGAGCCTGACGGCGAGAGGGTCTTCGTCGTTGGAGTCCGCGCAAAGCCCGGCGGCTCCTATGGAGCGGTTGCTGTCTGCGGCGTAGCCGATGCCCCGCTTGAGCGTGTCGGACGCCGCGTACCTTTCGCCGTTCCATTCGAATATATTGAGACTGTCGAACCCGGTATTATCCAGAATGTCCTGAACGGAAACGTCGCATGGGGCGGAAACAAGGCTCCATCCAGCCGTCATGGCTGGAGGCTCGATGTCCGCGAGCGCAAAAGTTCCGAGGGCTATCGCGACTAAGGCCGACAGAACGACCGCCGCGCATCTTCCCGTTCTGCGCGTTTTCATGTCCGACCACCTCTTTCAATAGTAACCAATCAATATTTTATCACGAAACGGGGCGGCTGCCCCCGCCATGCCAGAAAAAGCCCCGCTAATAACATGTATATGACTTTAAGGATTGACGAGGGGTTCTGGGAAAAGGGCATCTGTTTTTCTGACGACGACGACATACTATACGAAGAACTAAATGAAAGCTCCCATTTACTATTTGGTGAAAAGCATCATGCGCAAAAGAAAAAGTTTTGCGCATGGCACACTTGGTAGTGGGTAGAATCATCTAATAGCATGTATAAGCGTCTGCATGATGCTCGGGGAGCGCACACATCAATCGCTATGAGAAATCGTCTCGAAGACTTAGCTTACGCCGTTCCGCCCCCAGCGAGGGGGTCAGTAACTGGAGTCTTCCCTGCGCGGGTATTCGGAGTCGTGTCCGGTTTCCTTTTTCAGCGCTTTTCTGAGAGCCTCTATTTCGTAGTCATCGTGTCCGATCAGCCCTGCGGGATTGAATATTTCATTATTTCCGTCGCCCGGAGCGTTGATTATGTAAGCCGTGTGCTTGCTGACATTTTTTGTTATTGCTAGGCCGGGATTTGCCGCCGGAGTGAATGTGACTTCTTTGTAACAAGCGCAGATATATGTTTTTTCGGGAGACATGTGTTCGACATAAAACGTTGTGCCGCGCACGCCGGCGGTCGCCACTGGGGTTCTCACCACAAAAGGATATTCTTCCGCTTTGTCGAATTTGCGCGTTTGCGCCAAGACAGAGCCGGAAACCAGATTCAGCTCAAGCCCTTTAAGCGAATTTGCTTCGGGCGGAATGTTGCCATGAATAGAGACAAGCGTGTTCTGGTTGAACTGCGCTGCGATAGCGTTGTCGAGAATCGCCCATGCCTGAGATTTGTTGCCGGTTGTTAATATGTCTTTATCAAAAACCTCAATCCCGGCTTTGATAGGGTTTCCATTTACCCGTATGTCGCCTTTGATTTTAATGATTTTTCCCGCTAAACGATTTTTTAATTCGGGCTCCGCCGGAAACGCGCGAGAACCTACGATTATACCGGCGGCAGACATCGCGCCAGCGGTCATTGCGACTGACAAAAAGTCTCTGCGCGACAATAACCCGTCAACGATACGCATTCGAACCTCCGTATGTGTCGGTCTGATAAGCCTTTTCCGCCATGTTTTTCGCATCAAATCATTTTTATGACTCCAACCGACTTGAAAGTGTCTGGAATCGCATGTCTGAGCGGGCCGGATTGCAAAACTGATAATTCTCCCTTGTATATTATATCAAATTTTTTCTTGCGCACATGAATATGCCGGAAACAAAACCCTCAAGGAGGAGTTTATACATTGAAAAAAACCGCCTGAACAGGTGTTTTACTTATCGTCGGAAATGTATTGAAATGGTAGAGTGTTAATATATAATATCACGGGCAATGAACGCTGCTTTGCTAAAAATTATTCAAGGGGAGCAAACATATGAGTCAGGCAACAGAGAAGGCGCACGATGGAAGCTGTCTCGAAGCAGGAACGCTTGAAAGGAACAATGTGATATTGGAAAAAGAGGAGATTTCTCCCACAATTTTCCATTTCCTGTTCAAGACGCCGGAGATAGCCAAGCAGGCGAAGGCGGGCCAGTTCGTGGTGGTCCGGGTTGACGAGCAGGGCGAGAGAGTTCCGCTGACGATAGCGGATTTCGACCGCGAGAAGGGAACGCTCACGCTGATCGCTCAGGTTGTGGGAGCCTCGACGCTGAAAATGTCCAAACTGAACGTCGGCGACACTGTGGCGGACATAGTAGGCCCGCTCGGCAGGGAAAGCCACATCGAGAAGTTCGGCACGGTGGTGTGCGTCGGCGGCGGCGTGGGAGTGGCGCCGGTATTCCCGATAGCCCGCGAGTTGTTCAAAGCCGGCAACAGGGTGCTGTCAATCATAGGCGCCCGCAGCAAAGACCTCCTCATATGGGAAGACAAGATGAAAGAGGTCAGCACAGAGCTGTTCGTCACCACTGACGATGGCACATACGGACGCCACGGCTTTGTGACGGACCAGTTGAAGGACATCATCGAGAGCGAAAAAGTGGATCTCGTGCTGGCCATCGGCCCGGTCGTCATGATGCGCGCCGTCACCAACCTGACGAAACAATATAATCTTAAGACGATAGTCAGCCTCAACTCGATAATGATCGACGGGACCGGAATGTGCGGCGGATGCAGGATCGGTTACGGCGAAGGCGGAACGAAGTTTGTATGCGTCGACGGCCCGGAATTCGACGCCCACCAGGTCGATTTCAAGAGCCTCATGGACAGGCAGGCCACGTATACCGGCGACGAGAAGTCGGCGTATGAGGGCGAAAAGGAAAAGTTCGCCGAACTGGAGAACCTTAAAGAGCTGCGCAAGAAAAAGACCCCGATGCCGGAGCAGCCGGCGGACATCCGCCGCCGCAACTTCGAGGAAGTCCCCTACGGGTACACCGAGATGATGGCGTACCGCGAGTCGTTGCGCTGCTTGCAGTGCAAGAACAAACCGTGCGTCGAAGGATGCCCGGTGAACATTGATATACCGACGTTCATCTCGCAGATAGCCAAGAAGGATTATCTCGGCGCGGTGCAGACGATAAAGAAGACGAACGCTCTGCCGGCGGTGTGCGGAAGGGTGTGCCCGCAGGAGTCGCAGTGTGAATCGCTATGCGTGCTCGGCAAGAAGAACGAGCCGGTGGCGATAGGCCGCCTCGAACGCTTCGTGGCGGACTACGAAGCGGCGATGGGGAAAGTGACGATCCCGGAGATTCCCGCGGCTACAGGTTTCAAAATCGCAGTCGTCGGCGCAGGCCCCGCGGGGCTGACAGTCGCCGCCGATATGCGCATGCTCGGACACGAAGTGCATGTCTTCGAGGCCCTTCACAAGTCCGGCGGCGTGCTCGTTTACGGCATTCCCGAATTCAGGCTTCCCAAGAGCATCGTCGAGCGCGAGGTCGATTACCTGCGCAAGCTCGGCGTGCATGTGCATGAAAGCTACGTGGTCGGCAAGACCCGCACCGTCCAGCAGATGTTCAGCGACGACGGATTCCACGCGATGTTCATCGCGTCCGGAGCCGGTCTGCCCATGTTTATGAATATCCCCGGAGAGAACCTCAACGGCGTGTACTCGGCCAACGAGTTCCTGACGCGCGCCAACCTGATGAAGGCCTACAGGTTCCCGGAATACGACACCCCGATAAAGGTCGGCAAGAAAGTGGCCATAATCGGAGGCGGAAACGTCGCTATGGACTCCGCCAGAGTCGCTCTGCGGCTCGGAGCGGACGAAGTGCATCTGGTGTACCGCCGCTCGATGGACGAGTTGCCGGCCCGCGCCGAGGAAGTCCACCACGCGAAAGAGGAAGGCATTATCTTCGACCTCCTTCAGGCTCCCGTCAAAATCGACGGCGACGAAAAAGGCTGGGTCAAATCGATGGAAGTGCTCAAGATGGAGCTTGGCGAGCCGGACGCCTCCGGACGCCGCCGCCCCGTGCCCGTCAAAGGTTCGAACTATAGCATAGACGTGGACGTGGTCGTGGTCGCCATCGGCACAAGCCCCAACCCGCTCCTGCTCTCGACCCTCCCCGAACTGAAACTCTCGAAGTGGGGAACCATCGAGGCGGACGAGGAAACCGGACAGACCTCAATGAAGGGCGTTTACGCAGGCGGAGACATCGTCACCGGAGCCGCCACTGTCATATCGGCTATGGGCGCGGGCAAGAAAGCCGCCGCCGCAATGAACGAATATCTCAAGACCCTGAAATAAGCGGACGCCGACCGCTCGATAAATGCAAATCAAAAGCGCCGCGCTCCACAGCGCGGCGCTTTTTTAATTGTTGCTGATAAATGATTTTGTGGGGTTTGCAGGGCAGCCGTTTTTGCGTTGCAAAATATGTAAAACCGAAAACAACGAAGGATGAGTCTATCGCAGGATTGCATTGGATGATGCTGAGACGTCTTTATCTTCGGCGTGCCGTCATTCCTCTTTCGGCAATGGGACTTTGTAAAGTCCCGAGCCTGTTAGGGAAGTGATGTAGAGTGAGCCGTCTTTGAAGACGGGGGTGGCGGGCGTCTTAAGGCCGGAGGCGATTATCTCAGGGTCGGCTCCTTTGACGGCTTTCGCGATTTCTCCTGAGGAGAACAGGCAGGCGTATATTGTTCCGTCGACTGTCCCTGTTATGCCGTCGGCCATTTTAAGTTTGGAGGCGAATGTGATTTTCTTGCCCCGGTTCGGGCCGTCGAGAGGGGCGGCGACAATCTTTCCGGCGGTGGTCTGCGCGATATAGAGCATTTTGCCGTCGGGGCTGATAAGCAACCCATTGGCGAACGACACGCCTTCCAGAAGCCTCTCCGCTTTGCCGTCCGGGGATATCTCGTGGACGATGCCGGATGTGGAGTCGGACATGTAAACTGTTCCGTCCGCCGAAACGGCTATTCCGTTCGGCGTTTTAAACCCGCCAGCTAAAACTTTTTTATCCTTGCCGTCCGCCGAGACGACGGATACTGTTCCGGAGCCGTAATCGGCCACAAAGATGTCGCCGGCAGGGCCGCAGGCGATGCCGGCGGCGCGCGCGTGTCCTTCCGAAAACAGCGACACGTTTTCATCGTCGATGACTTGGAATATTTTGCCGCTGCCGTTCTCGACGGCGAACAGTTTTCCGTCCGGGCAGAGGGCAATTCCTTCGGAGCCTGAAATTTTGTCCTCAAGGATGAGTTGAGCGCCTGTCTGGGCGAATGCGCTGATTGAGGCGAAAAGGAATGCCGCCGTGATGGCAAGAATCGAAAGGGCCGTGTTTTTCATAATCGTTTCTCCTGTCGGCTGCCGGGGCAGAGATATATCCGGCAGTCCCTTTTTATTCAAAGGGAATTATAACTCTGAAAAGCGGAGACGAAAGCGGACCGGAGCGAAAAAGCGGACGCGCCGCGTCGTGGACTGCCGGGAATTTGTTGTGCTATATTATTTCCAGTTATTCGATTTCAGCCCGCAACGTTGAAAAAGCGGGCTGAAAAGAGGAAATGAAATGCCGGCGAATCTCACACCGGAATACAAGAAGGCGGAAGAGGCGTTCAGACAGGCGAAAACCGTCGAGGAGAAGATAGCCTGCCTAGAGCGCATGTTGGCCGTGATACCCAAGCACAAGGGGACGGACCACATGCAGGGCGACCTCAAGAAGCGGCTCAGCAAGCTGAGGGACGCCGAGGACCGCACAGGCGGCAAGAGGACGGACCCCTACGCCATAAAAGTCGAGGGAGCGGGCAGAGCGGTAATCGTCGGCCCGCCGAACACAGGCAAGTCTTCTCTGCTCGCGGCGCTAACAAACGCCAAACCTGAGATAGCCGATTTTCCTTTTTCATCCACGCGCCCGATGCCCGGCATGATGCCCTTTGAGGATATCCAGATTCAGTTGATAGACACGCCTCCGGTGACGTCAGACAGGGTGGAGACATATCATTCCAACTTGTCGCGCGCTGCGGACCTGCTGTTGTGCGTGGTGGACATCTCCGCCGCCGATCCCGTGGCGCAGCTTGTCGAGACGGGGGCGATTTTCGAGAATATCAGGATTAAGTTTTCCTCCGTCAAGCCTGACACGCCGCAGCTTATGGGGATGGCGGAAAAGTTGACTTTTGTGGCGGTGAACAAGACGGACGCCGACGAGGACGACATACTGCTGGGCGAGTTCACGCGCGCGGCGCGGACGGAGTTGCGGGTTTTTCCGGTATCGGCGGCGACCGGGGCGGGATTGGAAGAGCTTAAGAGGGAGATTTTTAAGGCGCTCGGCGTGTTGCGCGTCTATTCGAAAGTTCCCGGCAAAAAGGCGGACTTGAGCGCGCCGTTCGTGCTGCCTGTGGGAAGCTCTGTAATGGATGTCGCCCGGATGGTTCACAACGATTTTGCTGACAACCTGAAATTCGCCCGAATCTGGGGTTCTCAGAAATTTGAAGGCCAGAAAGTTCAGCGCGACTATGTCGTTCAGGACAAAGACATAATCGAATTTCACTCGGAATAGGAATGATATTAAAAAATCGTGTTGTGATACGGATTATTAACAACATCCAACTTGCGTGTCGTAATAAAAAAAATTACTGCGAGCGAAGAATGGCAACCGGTTGAATTTGGCTCGCTGATCCGCTGATTATCTCGTAAATTCTTCAAGTTCCTCTATATATTAAATTTTAATATCTCACATCTATTAAGGATACTATATCATTATGAGCACAAGTATTGATGCATATGCGCGCGTGGATTCCGGGGCTGAACTGGGAGGCGGGGTTGTCGTCGGTGCGTTCGCGATAGTCGAAGGCGGGGTTGTAATCGGAGAAGGCTCGAAGATACATCCGCATGCGGTTATCCGGCGCGGAACGAAGATGGGGAAGGGTTGCGAAGTTCATTCCGGATCAGTTCTCGGCGGCGAGCCTCAGGACACCAAGTTCAAAGGAGAGGAAAGCTTTCTTGAGATAGGGGACAACACGGTGGTGCGCGAGCACGCTACGCTGCACCGGGCGAGCGGAGAGGGATGCGTCACGCGAGTGGGTTCGTGCTGCATGTTGATGGCCGGAACGCATGTGGGTCACAACGGGAAAGTGGGAGACAGGGTGGTGATGGCGAATCTGGCGACGTTGGGCGGATTCGTGGAGGTTGGCGAGAATGCGTTCATAGGGGGCATGGCCGGGGCGCATCAGTTCGTGAGGATAGGCGCATACGTGATGGCGGGCGGAGGCTCGGTGATACTTGAAGACATACCGCCGTACATGATGGTGACGGGCGGATACAGGCCGCCGGTGTGCGGGCTTAACAGAATTGGCCTGATGAGGGCCGGTTTCAGCGCGGAAGCCCGGCAGGCCATACACAAAGCATACAGGATTTTATATAGGGAGGCCGAATCGACGCAGGAGGCGGTGGCTCTGATGAAGGAGCGGCTTGGCGGTTCGGCGGAAGTTCAAAAACTGGTCGCGTTTCTCGAAGCGGGGACAGGCAGGGGTTTTGCCTCGTGCCGAAGACGCGACTGCGGGGAGACGCGGTCATGAGATTAGGCGTAATCGGCGTCGGCAAGATGGGGATCAATCACGTCAAGATATTCAGCCAGATGCGGGATGTCAGTCTGGTCGGGATAGCGGACGTAAACGAGACGATGGTCAAAGACGTCGCGGGCGAATACGGAACCACTCCGTACGTCGACTACCGCGATCTGCTTGATCAGAACTTGGACGCGGTGAGCATAGTCGTGCCTACGACGCTGCACAGGCGCGTCGCGGTGGACTCGCTGAACGCGAACTGCCACGTGCTGGTGGAGAAACCGGTGGCGGCGACGCTCGAAGAAGGCAAGGAGATGATCGCGCTCGCCCGCAAGCTGAACAAGAAACTTCTGGTCGGGCATGTCGAGCGGTTCAACCCGGCGGTGGGGATTCTCAAAGAGCTTATAGACGACGGGGTGCTGGGCAACATCGTTTCGGTGTCGTCCAAGCGCGTAGGCCCGTACTGTCCGAGAATAACCGACTGCGGGATAATCCTCGACCTGTCTCCGCACGACATAGACGTTATTTCGTACCTGTACAATGACCGGGTGCGCGAGGTATATTCCGTGGCCGGCGCGACGTTTCACTCTCAGGAAGACCACGCGATGCTGATGTTGAAGTTCAGGCGAGGAAACGCGGGGGTCATAGAGACAAGCTGGCTTCCGCCGCACAGGGTGCGCCGCCTCAACGTGGTGGGCGACTCCGGCGTGGCGACTCTCGATTTCATTGAGCAGAAAGTAATGGTGTACGACAAGAACTGGGCGCGGGAGGCGAACGTGGACCGCAAGGAGCCTCTGCGCAACGAGTTGAGATATTTCGTTAATCTCATAGCCAACAACGAACAGCCGTTCGTCAGCGGAGAGGACAGCCTGCACGCGCTGTCAGTGGCGCTGACCGCCATCGAGTCTTACAAGTCCGGCCGGGTGCTGAGAGTGCCGTTGCCGGACATAGCGGAGACCGAAACCGGCAAAGTGGTGAATCCGTTCCGGGTGGTCGGCGGTTGACCCGCGCGGGTCGGCTTCCGGCATATCCGGCGTTAAAACAGAAACGCTCCGCCGCGGGTCCCGCAAGATATTGCCGGGGCCCGTTTTTATTGCGCGGGGGCGGCGGCAGATGACTAAAAAAATATTTATGATAGCGGGCGAAGTGTCGGGCGACGTGAACGCTTCGCATCTGGCGCGCGCCATGCGCAGGCTGGATCCGTCGCTGGAATTCGTGGGCATAGGCGGGGGCAACATGAGGGACGCGGGCGTGAGGCTGCTCGCGGACAGCACGACATGGGGCAGCATCGGCTTCTTCGAGGGGTTTGTGAAGGGGCTGGTCATATATCCGGTAGCACGGCGGCTGAAGGCGATGTTCAAGTCGGAAAAACCCGACCTATTCATACCTGTGGACTACAGGGTGTTCAACATGAGGGCGGCGCGCATCGCCAAAAGTCTCGGAATCCCGGTGGTGTATTTTTTTGCTCCCGTGAGCTGGTTCGGTTCCGGCGGGAAGAGATTTCAGGCGCTGGCCGAGACGGTCGACCTTTCGCTGCTGGCGTTGCCGATGTCGCTGGACGACTACAAGGCGGCGGGGGCGCGTCACGAATACATAGGGCATCCGCTGGTGGACGCCGCGAAGCCTTCCATGACACGCGAGCAGGCGCGCGAGTTCTTCGGGGTGGAGCCGGACGCCCCGCTGGTCGGGCTTATGCCCGGAAGCAGGGGGCAGGAAGTCAAGCGGCTCATGCCGGTGTTCGCGCGGGCGGCGGAAATAGTGGCGGACCGCGTTCCGGGCGCGCGCTTCATCGCGTTCCGCGCGGCTCCGCAGCTAGACGCTGTGATGCGCAAACATATCCGGAACGCCCCCGTCGATGTAGCGTCCGAGAAAGTGTACGACTTCATGAACGCCTGCGACGTTCTGGCGCTCTGCTCCGGCACGGCGACACACGAGGCCGCGCTGATGGGAAAACCGATGATTATCTCCTACAAGCTTCATCCGGTCACCGCGTGGATCGCGCGCCGTACGGTGAACCCGCCGATGATCGGCCTGCCGAATATCATCGCGGGGGAGTTCGTCGCTCCGGAGCTTGTGCAGGAGGAGTGCGTGCCGGAACGCGTCGCCGAAAAAATCATTGAGATATTATCATCGCGGGAAATAAGGGATAGAATGACGGCTCAAATCAAGCTGGTTGCCGGGAAGCTCGGCTCTCCGGGAGTTCTGGACAGGGCGGCGCGGCTCGCGGCGGGCGTGGCGGGAATCGCTGGCGGACAGCCCGGCCGGGAACGGACGAAACTATGATCAGGGACATCCTGCTTACGGAAAAGAAGCCTGTGACGGACAGCTCCCGCAAAGCGGGCAAGCGTCTGATGGCTCAGACGTGGACCCACAAAAAGCCGGTAATCGTCGGCATCGTCTGCTCGGTTATCGCCACCGCGCTTTACAGCTCGACGCCTCTTTTTATAAAGCTTATTATCGACGCGATCGAAAACCGGGACTTGAAGAGATCCGGGCTGATCGCCGCTCTCATAGTGATAGTGTTCGCTGTCAGGTGGCTCATAGCGTATCTGAACAGCTACATGATAACCCTCGGCGGAGTGAGGCTGGTCGAGGACCTGCGCAACATGGCGTACAGGAAGATCCAGTCGATGTCCTTCGGGTTCTTCGAGAAGAGGCAGGCAGGGGAGCTGATGTCCAGAATCCAGAACGACACGACAGTTGTGCAGATGTTCGTGACATCGGGGATAAGCGAGATGGTCAGGGTTCCCATAGGGGTGATTGCAGCTCTATCCATCGTGATCTACCTGAGCGCGACTCTAACCATTCTTTCGCTGCTGCTACTGCCGCTGATAGCTGTGGTGATAACTCTTGGAGGCAAACGGATGAAGAAACACAGCCTTTTGCTTCAGGAGAAGGTGGCGGACTTCAACGCGAGCATATATGAAACCATCGGCCTCGCGCATGTCGTCAAGATGTTTTCGATGGAAGAGCACGAGATGCGCAAGTACGCTAAAGAAAACAGGGACACCGTCAACGCCACAATGAGGCAGGTCAAGGTGAGAGCGTCTTACTCTCCGATGGTGGAATTTCTTGGAGCCGCGTGTCTAGCCATAATGCTATATATTGGCGCTTATTTTATCGTCCACAACATCCATGACCCAATAACAGGAAAGCTTCTTACCCTCGGCTCTGTGATGGCGCTGTTCGTGGGGCTTCAACAGATATTCACCCAGATCAACCACGTTAATTCGCTGAATCTTACCCTGCAGCACGCGTTTGCCGCCGCCGAGAGAATATACGAAGTCATCGATATGCCCGTTGACATCGAAGAAAAGCCGGACGCGGTAGATATGCCCGAAATAAGGGGCGACATATCTTTTGAGAACGTCTGCTTTCACTATAAACCCGGAGAGCCTGTGCTGCGCGGGGTGAACCTGAAAATCGAGCCGGGATCGGTAGTGGCGATAGTCGGCCCAAGCGGCTCAGGGAAAAGCACCATCGCAAAGCTGCTGCCTCGCTTCTACGATGTCGTGGAAGGAAGAATCGCTATCGAGGGCGTTGACATCAGAGACGCAAAGATAGCCTCGTACAGGAAACACATCGGCATAGTTCCGCAGGAGACATTGCTGTTCAGGGATACCATAAAGAACAACATCGCGTACGGCAGGATGGGGGCGACCGACGAGGAGATAATCGAAGCTGCCACCGCAGCTTACGCGCACGATTTCATAATGGAAATGCCGGACGGATACGACACCATGGTAGGCGAGAGGGGGGTAACCCTCAGCGGAGGTCAGCGGCAGCGCGTCGCCATCGCCCGCGCAATCCTCATGGACCCGAAGATACTCATCCTCGACGAGGCGACCTCAAGCGTGGACAACGTTTCCGAGGTTTATATCCAGCGCGCCCTTGAAAAACTTATGAAGACGCGCACCACGATAGTCATCGCGCACCGCCTGTCCACTATCAGGAACGCTGACAGCATTGCCGTGCTCGAAGCCGGTAGAATAGTGGAGATAGGCAGGCACGACGAACTGTACGAGGCAGGCGGGGCGTACAGGCGTCTGTACGACCTGACTCTGGCGGCTTCGGGAGCCGCCGGCGGCGAAATCTCTCCGGAGGCATAGCTATGAGCGGAGCGGCAGCGGCGGGGGTGATCCCCGCAAGATTCGGTTCGACACGGTTTCCGGGAAAACCCCTCCACGTCATAGCGGGCAAGCCCCTGATCCAGTGGGTGTACGAGCGCGCCTCCGCAGCGGAACTGCTCGACTCCGTCGTGGTGGCCACGGACGACGAGCGCATATTCCAAGCCGTCCTCTCCTTCGGTGGCCGCGCCGTAATGACCCGCTCCGACCACCCCACCGGCACGGACAGAATCGCCGAAGTCGTCGAAGGACTCGACTGCCATATCGTCGTCAACATTCAGGGCGACGAGCCGCTGATCGAACCCGCGCTAATCGACCGCGCCGTCTCCCATTTCACATCTCTTCCCGGCTTCAGGTTCGGCAGCGCCATGACCCCGCTCTCAAGCGAGGACGACATTAACAACCCCAATATAGTGAAGGTAGTCGCCGCGTCGGACGGGCGCGCGCTGTACTTTTCCCGCTCCCCCATACCTTACTGCCGCGCGAAAACTCCTTTGCCCGTGTATCAGCATATCGGGTTTTACGTTTACAGCCGGGAGTTCCTGCTGGCGTTCCCCAAGATGCAGCCCTCTCCGCTGGAACAAGCCGAATGTCTCGAACAACTCCGCGCGTTGGAAAACGGAATCAGGATAGACATGATAGAGACCGACTACCGTGGCGCCGGAGTGGACACCCCCGAAGACGCCGCCCGCGTGGAAAAAGTCCTCTCCCCCCGCGAACAAACTTAATAGCCATATTGCCATACAGCAATCAACATGATTGTCTCGATTATGATTCGGGCGGGTTTGTTCGCCGCGTCAGCCGGCTTGGGCTTTTCTGTTTCTGAAGTCGGCGACGGTTTTTTCCAAGTCGCGCGGGAAGAAGAAGAAAGCGGCCATGCCGAGCAGGGCGAAGACGCCGCCGACGGGGCCGGTGAGCTGCACCCCCAGAGGCTCGGCGGCGCTGTTGCCGAATTTTTCAAACATAAGCGTCATCAGGTATGTGGATATTCCGAGAGTCACTTTCAGGCAGAAGCCCTGCGCGCCGAAGTACATCGCCTCCCGCCTCTGCCCGGTGTTCATCTCGTCGTAGTCCGTCAGGTCCGCGATAATGGCGTTCGGGATAACGAACAGCCCGGCGAGCGGGATTCCTGCGAAGAACATAACGATGTAGGCGAATGTCATGTTTGATATCGGAAGCGATTGCGAGTTCATCAGGTATATGAACGGCAGGTCGAGCGCGAATATGAGCAGCAGGATAATCATTATGTTGCGCTTGGTGGCGAAACGCGAAAAGAAGTTTATGACGGGGATGAACACTAGGGCGACGCCGAGGGCGATTCCCATGAACACGGCGGTGTCCGCCACCGGGCGGCCGAGCAGCGAGGTGACGTAATAGCTCACGCCCGACGAGATGATGTTGAACCCGAACCAGAACGTCAGGTTGCCGATGAGATATATGACGAAGGGTTTGTTCTTGAAGGTGGCCTTGAGGGAGGAAAAGAGGTCCAGCGAGGACGGGTTGGAGGCGCAGTAGACTTTTTCGTTGACGGAGACGACGGGCAGATAAAGGAAGACGAGCGAGGCCGCGCCGAGAATGAGGGCCATCGCCCTGAATCCGAGGGCGGACGCCAGCGGCATGCAGGCCACGGACGCGGCTATCACTCCGAACAGCATGAATATGCCCTGCATCGAGGTTATGTTGATGCGCTCTTTGTGTGTCGTGCCCAGTTCGGGTATCAGGGCGAGGTAAGGGCAGACATAGTATGTGAAGAAGAAAAAGTACGAGCCGAGGAGCAACGCGAGCGTGACCGCGTTCCAGTTCGACATCCCCGCGACGGGCGGGAAGAACAGCGCCACCAAACATGCGGCAAGAGGCAGCCCGCCGAAAAACATGAACGGGACGCGCCGCCCGCGCGGCGATTTGCTGTTGTCCGTCCAGTAGCTCACCAGCGGGTCCGCTATCGAGTCTATCACGCGCCCGAAAATGAATATGTAGCCGAACACCACCTTGGGCACAAGCTGGGGCAGGGACTCCTCGGCGGGCGGCAGATAAAAGTATATGACCGCCGCCACCATCAGCCTGTCGAGCAGCGAGTATCCGAGCGCGCCCGACGCGTATCCCATCATTCTGCCCATCGGTAGTTTCGGCATTGTCGTTTGAGGTCTCATCCTTTCGGCTGGCGGAATTCTATCACTTAAGCGATGCGCATGGAAAGGACGTTTTAAAAAAGGGCCGCCGCGGCGGCCTCCGGGTCTCCATAGGTTGATGCGGACGGCTCTCAGGCGTTATTATTTGGTTAACATCTTTGGAAAGGCGGCTTTTATGAGCGATGAATCTTATGTGCTGAGAACGATGCTCGAACTTATCAGGATTGACAGCGAGTCCCTCAACGAGCGGGAGGCGGCGGACTACGTGGCGTCCCGGCTGCGGGAGATGGGCGTGGAAACGGCGGAGGACGGCGCGGGGGCGGCGCTCGGCGGCAACGCCGGAAACCTTACAGCTCTTTTGAAAGGCTCCGTCCCGGGCGCTCCGACCATCATGCTGAACGCTCATCTGGATACCGTCAAGCCCGGCAAGGGCGTCCGGCCTGTGGTCGAAGACGGCGTGGTCAGGGCGTCGGGAGACACCATCCTCGGCTCGGACGACAAGGCGGGCGTCGCGGCGATTATCGACACCGTCAGGCGGCTGAAAGAGGAGTGCGCGCCTCACGGCGACATCCTTCTGGTTTTTACCGTCGCAGAGGAACTCGGCATTAAGGGCGCGGCGAAGCTCGACCCCGCCGTTCTCAAAGCTGATTTCGGATACGCGCTCGACAGCTCCGGCGGTCCCGGCGAGATTATCATCGGCTCTCCGACGCACGATAAAATAACGGCGGTCATCACGGGCCGCGCGGCGCACGCGGGCATTGAGCCGGAAAAGGGCGTCAGCGCCATCCGCGTCGCGGCGGATGCTATCGCGTCGATGAAGCTCGGGCGCATAGACGATGAGACGACCGCCAACGTGGGCGTCATCAGGGGCGGCCTTGCGACCAATATCATTCCTGAATCGGTGACCATCGAGGCGGAGGCAAGGAGCAGGAACGCGGACAAGCTGACAGCTCAGATAGGCCACATGCGCGAGGCTCTGGAGCGAGCCGCCGCCAACGCTGACGCCCGCATCGATATTCGCATTAACAGGGAATACAGCGCTTACATGCTCGGCGAAGACTGCCCGGCGGTGAAGACGGCTGTGGAAGCCGCGCGCGCGGCGGGCATCGAGCCTTCGCTCAGAACGAGCGGCGGCGGCAGCGACGCCAACGTATTCAACCACATCGGGCTTCCAACCGCCACCCTCGGCATCGGCATGAGAAATTGCCACTCGACAAAGGAACACATCTACATTTCGGACTTGAAGGCTGTCGCCCGGTTCGTATATGAAATAGTCATGCGGGCCGCGGCCGTCGCGAAGGAGGCCGGAGCATGAAGATAGCCGTTATCGGGCCCGGCTCTATGGGCTGCCTCTTCGCCGCGCTGCTTGCGGAGGGCGGAAACGACGTCGTCCTCGTCGATTACAAGCCTGAGCGGGCGGCGATGATATCGGAGAGCGGAATTACTATCGAAGACGGCGGGCGGGAGCGCACAGCGCGTGTCGCGGCGAGCGCCGACCCCGACTCGGTTTCAGACCGCGACGGAGTCATCTTTATGGTGAAGGCAGGCTCGACGCGCGCCGCCGCCGAAAGGCTCGCCCCGGCTGCCGCTCCCGGAGCGTGGGCGATGACCATGCAGAACGGGCTTGGCAACGCGGAACTGCTCGCCGGGCTATTCGGCGCGGAGCGCGTCCTTGCGGGCACGACGGCTCAAGGCGCTAACCCAGTCGGAGCCGCCCGCATACGCCGCGCGGGCAGGGGCGACACTTTCGTCGGCGAATTCTCTGGACAAGCCACTTCCCGCGCGGAACGGATAGCCGCCATGCTGTCCGGGGCTGGGATTCCCGCCGAGGTCGCTCCCGGAGGCGTGTCCGCGCTGCTGTGGAAAAAGGCCGTGATAAACGCCGGCATCAACCCGCTCACCGCCGTTCTAAGGGTGCGGAACGGCGAATTGTTAGAGAGACTGTCCGCGCTATCGACAATGCGCGCCGCGGCTGCCGAGGCTGCCGCCGCCGCCCGCTCGGCGGGCGTGGACATTTCGGACGCCGACGCCGTCGAGCTGGTCGAAACAGTCGCTCGCCGCACCGCCGCAAACATCTCTTCCATGCATCAGGATGTCGCCGCGGGGCGGCCCACCGAGATAGACTTCATCTGCGGCGCTATCGCCGCTCAGGCGGACAAGCATTCCATCCCGGTTCCCGTGAACAAGACCCTGCTCAACCTGATAAAGGCGATGAGCGAAGGCGGTCTTCAGGATTGAGCGATGGATAAAAGGAACGCTCTTGAATCTGCGGCGGAAGACATCGCCACAGCGGCAAGGGCTATTGACATTCAGCGAAAGGTAAGCCGGAGGGGCGGGCGGGATTCGTTCTCCATTCTGGACTGCCCGGTCGCGGCCGGCGCGGTGGCGGACCCGAAACGGCTTGAGCGCGCCGTCAACAGGGCGCTTCGGGTTGGCGCGGTGTTCGGACTACTAAACTCCTGCCTCTCGCGCTCCGTCGTCCTCTGCCGCCTGCTCAGGGAAAACGGCGTGGACGCCCGCGTAGCGTTCGGACTTAACAAAGACGACGACCGGCTCGCGGGCCACTGCTGGGTGGTCTGGGAGGGCAACCCCCTCTGGCGCTACTACTTCTGGCAGACCTTCTTCGGCGTGGTGCTCACCCCGGTGTTCGGCATCGGGCTGCTGCTGCTACTGGGGGTGTGGATCCGCCGGATCACCTACAAGTACCAGGTGACCGGATCGCACATCATCGCACGGATCGGCATCTTCTCCGTGAACACCATCCAGATCGCGGTGAAGGACATCCGCAGCATCGAGATCCGGGCCTCCTTCTTCCACCGGCTTCTGGGTGTTCGGGAGATTCTCATCTCCACAGCGGGCAATGCGGGCGTTGAACTCACCATGCACGGCATCCCGGACGAGGTCGCCGACACCATCCAGAAACTCCAGCGGAAGTAGCACGCCGCCGCGCTTCCGCGCGATGGAGGACTTGCCGTCCGCGCCTGCCAAGCTGGAGCTTGGCGATCCCAGGGGGCGGCGGGTTGGGGTGTCTTATTCCCGACCTGTGCGTTGAATCCTTTGTTGCCGCTCGCCTAGACTGGGCGCGGACGGGACGCTTGGGGCGTTCCGCAGGAGGATGAACGGCGGTTTTCTTGGAGACGGTCCCCCTCACAGAACTGGTGCCCGCCCTGTCCGCGCTGGACGGGGCGGTGCGTGCGGCGGCCTCGGAGCGTCCTTCGCCGGGGCGTCTGGTGCGGGTGGAGGTGCCCGCGCCGCCGGTGTGCCCGCTGGAATGGCTGGCGGCGCAGTCCGGCGTGACACGCTACTACTGGCGCGACCGTGCGGGGCTATTCGAGAACGCCGCTAACAAGCCCAAATCTGAGGAACCAGACAACAACGCCTTTTTCTTACGAAACAGACGCAACTGCAAGCGCTTTAACCGAGAACACTTTTCCACTAATACAAACAAAACAAGCCTTGAAATA
>MWCD01000027.1 GCA_002069885.1 bacterium ADurb.Bin236
GTCCCGCCTGCAAATCCCTCGCCGCCACGGCGACTTCCGCCATTACTTCCAGATAGGTGGTCATTGTCATCACGCGCCTGACCTCCCCATCCAACAGGACTCTGGCCCTCAAAGCCTGCGCTCCGTGCCTCTTCGGGGACCCGTCCATCTCATATTCAATTTTCAAGTCGCCGTAAGGGAGAACAATATCTCCGGGCTCTCCCTTGACTGTTATCGTCAGGTTGTCCCTGCGCCATTGCAGGTTCTTTCTCAGATATTCCGCCGCGCCTTCCACAAGCTCTTTTCCTGCGACCGCCACCGCTTTCCTCTTTATGGTCGCGGTCTCCGGCAGCTTAAGAGCCACATCGCCCACTGCCACGCCGGCGTTGTAAAGTTTTCCTTTTACCTGCGCGGCGTTGAAAGTCAGGGACTCTCCGGGGCGGGGCGACATTCCGAACCTCAAGCCCCGGATTCGACCGGCTTCAGCCTCCGACATTCCGACCACATCGGCGACGTCTCCCACAAGAATCACCGAGCCGGTCACTTCGGCGTAAGCCTTGACCTCTATCGCTGGGCCGGATGCGCGAGCCTGCGGGGCGATTATCGCCGCCGCAGCTATCAGAGCAACTATCGCAAGTCTAATTTTCACTCGCATCCCCGCCGGACGATGCCGAATAAGTTTTCGATTCCAGCGCCCCTTTCCCGACGCGCCGCGCCACTTTCATCTATGCCGCGGCGCCTTCAAATCTTACCGTTTCAGGTTGTTCGCCACGCCGAGCATGTCGTCCGACGTCTGAATGGCTTTCGAGTTCACCTCGTACGCCCTCTGAGCGACTATCAAGCTGACCATTTCCTCGACTATCTTCACGTTCGACTGTTCGAGGAAGTTCTGCCGCACCGAGCCGAATCCGTCCAGTAGCGGCTGGCCCTCTATCGGAGCTCCCGAAGCGGCCGTTTCCACGTACAGGTTATTGCCTATTCTGTTTAGGCCCGCGGGATTGACGAACCTCACTAGGGTTATCTGTCCTATTTCCTGAGGATCGACCTGACCGGGGATGTTCACTGTCACCGCGCCGTCCTCGGTCACATTGAACCTGAGAGCGTCTTCGGGAACGGTGATGGGCGGCTCTACGAAGTAACCGTTGGCGGTCACAAGCGAGCCGTCCCTGTCGATTTTGAACGAGCCGTCGCGGGAGTAGCCTATCTCGCCGTTAGGCATGCGTATCTGGTAGAAACCCTCTCCCTCGATGGCTAGGTCGAACATGTGTTCAGTCGATATCAGGTTGCCCTGAACGAACATTTTCTGTTCAGCGACCGGCCTGACTCCGAGGCCTATCTGCAACGGGACGGGGATGGAAGCTCCCTGAGTGATAGGCGTGCCGGCCTCTCTCATCGTTTGATAAAACAGGTCTTGAAACTCGATTCTGGATTTTTTGAAACCCGTCGTGTTCACGTTTGCCAAGTTGTGGGAAATGGCGTCCGTGTTCAACTGCTGAGCGAGCATCCCGGATGCCGCCGTGTACAATGAGCGCATCATAATAGATATTCCTCCAAGATTTTCGCCGCGGCGCGTGACGCGGCATTGAATTATTTTTCATGGGATCGCCGATAGCGAGCGCAATCGTGAGGGCCGCGCCAGTCCGGCGCTTTTCCTTGCTGTGGAGCGGGCCGCGTCTGTCGGTCGGCGGCTCCTCATAGCCCCTGCGTGCAGTCCGGCTACGTTTCTCTCCCAGCGATCCCTTTCGCCTTTCTCTCTCCGTGCCCGGCGCTGTTCCCATCGGCCTCGCACTTCCGGCCTATCAGGATTCCCGCCGTTTATTTCTTATATCCTTCCGATTTCGCTTGCCGACTTGCCTAGCAGCGTGTCCTTCGTTACTACGACTTTCGAGTTCGCCTCGTACGTCCTCATGACTTCAATCATGCTTCTGAGCATTTCTATCGAGTTCACGTTGGACTGTTCGAGTTTTCCCTGATGGACTCTGGCTTCCGACGCTATCCGGGGCTGTTCGTGCTCCTCCGGAACCATGAACATGTCATGCCCGACTTTTTTGATCGTCTTGTAATCGTCCACGTCGACAATCTTCAGCTTGTCCAGATATTCGTCTCCCTTAGCTCCGACGAACACCGTTCCAGCATCATCGATCACAAAAGATTTTCCGTCGAGATTTATCGGCCCGTTCTCTCCCATAACGCGATATCCGAGCTTGTTGACTAATTCTTTGTTGGCGTTGATCGTGAAATTCCCCGCCCTAGTCATCCTTTCGCCGAACGGCGTTTCAATAACGAAGAATCCCTGCCCTTCAAGCGCGAGGTCGAAACGGTCTTCCGTCGTCAGCAAAACTCCCTGCTGGAAATCAGTGGCTATCTCATCCACCACCGCGCCCATCGTGCTCAACCCTACCATCGGCCTCAAATCCATGTTGCCTTCCACGCCGGAAACCTTCAGATACGTGTCATTAATCCTGTGAACGAGCATCTGAGGAAACGATTTAATCGCGCTAACGTTGCCTTTGAAACCGGGGGTATTCACATTGGCCAGATTGTTGGATATGTGATCGAGCCTGATTTCTTGAACAAGCATTCCCGTCGTAGCTGTGTATAGACCTCTTTCCAATTCTTCACCTCCCTTCTGTATATTTCTCTCAATATACGAATCCCGATTATTCTATATGATTTTGAAAATTTAGGCAACTCAGGGCGAAAAAAAAGAAAGCCCCATCTTGAAGTTAAATTTGCGCTTCGTTAAAGGCTTATTTGACCAGCCAACTCTCCCGCGCGCTGTTTTTTTCGCCGTTGTGACGCAAATCATGCGTCTTTCGCCATCTCTCACGCGTGTTCCAATATCCGTACAAGCCTGAAACGGCATGTCGGAATGTGTCGAATCTAAAAGCATCTGGAGCGTCGAACTCGCCGCTCAAACCGAAGAGTCGGCAGCGTTCCTTAATATCCGCCGTCGGAAGAGCATTGTCCGAAACTTTGCGCCGCCGCCGCGATGATTGAATATCTTCGGGCGTTTTCTTCATTCCGCCGCCCTGAATGTTTTTATTTCGTTTTACGCCGCAATGTGCTACGAATAATTTCTGCCGCGCTCGACAGATAATTACTATGTTTTATGTCGTGTCGCCATCGGTCGCGCCAATTCGTTTTAGCTTTGTAATCGGCTAGGATATATTCTATTTTGTTTGTAGCGTCAAACAAAATATTATTTCGATACTAATGCAAATATAAAACAAACAGTATGTTCGGTTTATATTTGCTTTGGAGCGCTTTTAGCGCGCTGAAAGCTCGCTGGAAATCAGGGGCGCGCGTTCATCAAACGCAACGCGCGCTTTTTTAGATGAAGCGCTTCAAGCGAGTCCGGAGCTATCTTAAGCGCGGCGTCCAGATGCCCGACTGCCGCGGAATATTCGCCCGACTTCATCAGCCAGTTTGCCAGTTTTACCAGCGCTTCTAGGTTTGACGGTGTCGCGCTCACGGTTTTTTTCAGATATTCCGTTGCAAGCTTGCCGTCTTTCATGTCTTCTGCCACATAGGCTATCGCCATGTAAACGGAAGCCAGTCTCGGATCTCCGCTCTGCATTTCGCGCTCGATAGACCTATATTGTTCGAGCGCCGCCTTCATATCTCCATTCAGATGGAGCACATCTCCTCTGAGTTTTTTCACCGCCAACGAGCCGGGAGCTTTTTCCATCAAAGCGTCGATTTCGATAAGAGCAACATCATACAGGTTCTGCTGGACGTATAAGCGGATGATATTCGTTGCGATTTGAGCGTCATTTGGACGAATATTGCGGACGCGCGTGTAATAGCTGATAGCCATAAGCGGCTTGTTCATGCTTTTATAGAGGGACGCTAAGGCCATCATGGCGGCTTCCATGCCGGGATCCGCCTTGAGCGCGTTAAGATACATCTTTTCCGCTCTCGCTGGGTCTTTCATTTGAAAAGCAAAGAAATTGCCCATCGAGTGCCATGTCGCGGAGCCGAAGTTCTCTGTTCCGACGCCGAAAACTGCCGGATTATCATCAAAATTCTCCATATACCTCTCCCCCATCACGTCGTACGGGGTCTTATGGAGGTCTACCGGAGCTACGAATTCAAGGAGCGGGCGGTCATCGGTGTTTATCATTTCGTAACCTGCGGTCATCTCCGCAAGTTGCTCGGCGCCCATCACATACGTCGTTAAAAGAAAAGAAAGCGTGTCGTGAATGCCGAAGCTATCCAGCCTGTTTTTCAGAGACTGAATTTTTGATAGACGCGCGTCTATCCTGAAAGCGTCCGTGTCTATAGGCTCAACTGAGCCAATTAAAATAATGTCCGCTAACCCGCTCCTGAACACGAGCGTGTTGGGAAATACATCCCTGTACGTTGCGATAACCATCAGAAGAGACTCTTCTGAAAGCCCGTAAGCCTGAACCCATTGGCAAGAGAGGCCGCCGGGTTTAAGCCGGTCGCGTATTGCCGCGAACGACTCGCGTGTGAACAGTCCCGCAGCTCCGGACAGCCACGGGTTGGACGGCTGGGATATTATCACGTCATAGCCGCCCTTCTCCCTTAGAAGGAAGTTCCGCGCGTCTTCCAGAGCGAACTTATGTCTCGGATCCTCCCAATATGAGCCGTTCACATCCTTAAAGTACTTCGACGCTTCGATTACGGAAGGTTCAAGTTCGACGCTTCTGACGCGCTCCACCGGGAACTCCAGAGCCGCGCCGGCGGTGGTCCCGCTGCCTACTCCGATTATCAGGACATCCCGCGCGTCGCCTTTGAGCGCAAGCGGGATATAAGAAAGCATCATCTGGGTGCGCAGATCGACCACGCTGGACGCGTCCGTCTTGCCGTTTACTCTCAGGAACATGTTTCCATCGCGCTGATGGACGGAAACGGTTGCGGCAAGCCCGTCGTGATAGTAGATAATGTCATCCGCCGTAGATTTCACTATTTCTATGTATTTCGCGACGGAAACGCCTGCCGCGCCCGCCGGGGACATATAAGGGCCAGCCGTCATCACGCCTGCGTTCCAGAACGGGCCGGTTGCGATCGCCGCGCAGGCCGCGATGGGAATAACCCCCAAAGCCGCCCGCCTGAACATTCCCTTGGCCGGCCCCGCCGCAAGCGCCGCGACCGCGCCCGCGCATCCCAGCGCAAGCCCAAGCGCGAGCGTGTTCCTTGCCCCGATTGTTGGAATAAGCCAGAACCCCGTCAGCAGCGAGCCTAGTATCGCTCCCGCCGTGTTCGCCATATATACCCTGCCTACGGCTCCCGGCGCGGCGGCATCGCTCTCCGAACTCATCTCAGCCGCTATCGGGAAAGCCGCTCCCAGAAACACCGCCGGAAGCAACAGCAAAAAACAGCAGACCGCAAAACTCCCGGCGAACATCAGATAGTCGTAATCTTTCAGAATCGATATCAGAACCGGAACAGTTCCTGCCACGAAGGGCAGCGCGGGAAGAACCACCGCCGCCGACACCGCCGAGGCGAAAAGGCAGAAAGCGAGCGCGCCGGACCCGGCGGACGTCTTTTTAAGGTAATACCTTCCGGCAGCGAATCCGCCGACCGCTATTCCTATCAGAATCGTTAAAAGCGCAAGTGAAAATGAATATATTGATCCGCCGATAAGAAGCGCCGCCACTCTCATCCACGCTACTTCAAACAGCATAGAAGTGAACCCAGCGACGAAAACCGCGCCCAGAAGACAGAGCGCCCGGCGGCCCCGCAACGGCTCCCGCGGCTGCCTTGCGCCTCCCGGAGCTGCGTCCTTGCCTTTTCCTTCGGTTTGTTCGGCGGATGTCCTCAGCGAGATATAAACCAGAAGCAGCCCGACTCCTACGTTCGCGCAGGCTGCCGCGGCTATCGTCTTGAAAATCCCCAACGACGGCATGGCTAAAAATGTGGCAATAAAAACTCCCGCCACCGCTCCGGCGGTGTTCAGCCCGTAAAGAAACGACACTGAGCTTCCCACTTTGCCGCCGCGGGAAACGTGATATTTTGTCAGCAGCGGAAGGGAGGCCCCCATCAGAAACGTCGGCGGCAGCAGAACAGCCAGCGACACCGCGAAGCGGACGAAAAACAGCGCGTAGCCGTATTCCTCCCCCGCTGGAGGAAAATACTGCGCAAGGGACTTTATAAGATATGTCAGCGCGGGCATCGCGAAGGCGTACACGCCCACAATAATCTCGACAATACCGTATATCCTTACGGGGTCTCCCCAGCGCTGTATCCTTCTGCCGAACCAGTATCCGCCCGCGCCAAGCCCCGCCATGAACGCCGCCACCACCGCGCTCACCGCGAACACCGTGTTCCCGAAAACAAGCGTGAACAGCCTCACCCACGCCAATTGGTATATCAGCGAAAAACATCCTGTTAAGAAAAAACACGCCAGAACAGCCGCTCCGGCGACTCCCATATTCTTCTTCATAAGATTTCCCTGTTCATAATGCGGCGTCATTCCGCGTCCGCCCGGATGATTTCATGATTCTATATCAATCGGTATTAAAATCCAATTTGGCACAAAGCAACTAGCTGACGAGCGCGCCGCTAATAAGCCGGGGCATCGTATGTCAATCGATGAAAAGAGTCATCGCGCCGAGCAGATGAGCCTTACAAGCTCTACGTTTAGAGCGTGGCCGCTGCGTTCGCCCTTGAATCTGCCTCTCAGCCGCCGTCCCGCAAGCGCCAAGTCCCCCGTCAGATCGAGCAGCTTATGCCGCGCGAATTCGTTGTCGAACCTCAAAGGCGACGAATAAGAGTCCGGATAAACGACAACAGCGTTAAATTCAGAGCCGCCTAGGGCTAGCCCGGCGGCCCTCAACGCCTCGACCTCCTCTGAAAGCCCGAATGTGCGCGCCGGCGCAATCTCGCGCAGGTACTCATCAGCGCCACCCTCAAATCTCGCCGACTGTATCCCAATCATCGGATGCTCGTATTCCATTTCATATTCGACGACGAACCCGTCGAACGGCTCCGCCGTAACCCGGCTCCGCCCTTTCTCGATAGTCGTCTTCTTCGCAATCGTCAGATACTCTCTAGTCGCGTCAAGTTCCTTTAAACCCGCGCGGCGGATTCCGGCGGCGTAAGGCTCCGCCCCTCCGTCCAGAGCCGGAGGCTCATCGGCGGACATCTCGATTTCAGCGTTGTCGATCCCCATGCAATAAAGCGCGGACATCACATGTTCGATTGTGTGGAGTGATATGACGCCGTCGCTGACGACAGTGTTCCGCGCCGCCTGAACTGCGGATTCCGCTCCAGCCCTGACTCGCCGGCCACGGTGAGCAAAAACAACGCCTTCGCCGGGTCCCGACGGCAAAATCCTCAGCGAGCAGACGGCTCCCGTGTGCAACCCGACGCCGTCGAATTCTATCGGGTTCGCTATGGTCGTCTGCCTCTGAGATTGCATCGTCAAGTTCAACCCTTTTCGTTTCCTTTTTCTATGCAGAGCAACAACTCTTCAACTTTTTTTATCAGTTCCGGAAGTTTCTCGGCGGCCGCGATCATTTTAATGTTTTCCCTGTGCGGGCGGGCCGGGAACCCGGAATAAAATTTGCCGTCAGGCACATCAGAAATAACGCCCGCCTTCCCGCCGATGATAGCCCCTGAACCTATATTGACGTGGTCCGATACTCCGGCCTGACCGCCCATAATGGTGTCAGAGCCGACTGTGACGCTTCCGGACAATCCCGAAGATCCGCAGATAATGCAGCGGGCGCCAATTACCGTGTTGTGTCCGATTTGCACGAGGTTGTCAATTTTCGCGCCGCGGCCCACTCTCGTCTCTCCGAGCGTCGCGCGGTCTACCGCCGAGTTCGCCCCGATTTCCACATCGTCCTCTATTACCACGCGGCCCGCCTGCGGAACTTTGTAATGGCTGCCGCTCTCGTCCCTCACATAGCCGAAACCGTCCGCCCCTATGACCACCCCGCTGTGCAGCGTCACGTTGTTTCCAAGCTCGCATCCATCCAGCACGACTACGTTCGGATGCAATAGACAGCCTTCCCCGACTCTCGCTCCGAGACCCAGAAAAACATTCGCTCTCAGAACCGAGCCCGCGCCGACATCTGCTCCCGACTCGACGCAGCAGTTCGGGCCGATCGCGCTTGTCGGATGCACATTCGCGCCGGGCGACACCACCGCGGAAGGATGGATTCCCGGCTCGTGTTTCCTGTATGGGTTAAACAGCTCGACTGCCTTTGCGAAAGCCAGCTTGGAGTTCTTCGCCCTTATGACCGTCCGCCCCTCCAACTCCACGTCCGGAGGACATATCACGGCCGCTGGGTCTTTGCCGTTCAGCAATTCGACATCCCGCCGCCGCTCAAGCCACACCACGCTGCCTTCCGCGGCGACGTCCAGCGAGCTTACCCCGCATGCCTCTCGCCCGGCGTCCCCTTCGACGTCGCCCCCTATTATCTTCGCCACTTCACTTATTCTCATTTTCATCGCTTGTCTGCCCCTCGCTTTCAATCTTTCCCGCGCCCGTCAGAAAATCCCCCGTAACATCAACCGCGCCGCTAGGGAGCGGATGCCGCGAAATGACGATGACGGACAGCCCGCGTTTATCCGCCACCGCAGGAGCGCGGCGCATCATGCCGCGTATAAATTCCTTTCTCAAATCCTTTTCCAGAGAATCGAACGCGGAGACTGAAGGCGGCGCGGGACTAGCTTCTGCCGACCGCGCTTTAGCCGCCATCTTTTTCCTTTCCGCTGCCGACGACCCCGCTCGGGACGACAGATCGTTTTTGTGCGCGGCCGAGACCATCGACAACATTATCTCAGACTCTTCGAGCATCCGGGCGGCGCGCTCCTTCAGTTCCGATTCCCGGCGACGCGAGCCGCTGAGGAACTCCTCCCTTTCTGCTCCCGCGACCCTGTCATATTCCCGTTGAAGCGCCACGATCCTCGATCTCTCGTATTCATCTATTGCAGCGCGCAACGCCTCCGCTTCCGACTCCATCCTCGCTAGTCGGTCTTCAGAGAAAACATATGGATCTCGCGTGAGCGCCTTCAACTTAAGCCTGAGCGCGAAAAGCTCAAACTTCTCTTTCGCCATCGGGTCTTCCGGGTCCGGCCTGTTGAGTTGCCTGTGAAACGATTCGAGCCGCCTCGCGGTCGCTTCATGCGCGCGCGCGTCTTCGGTCGAATAAACTTCCCTATATGAGATATAATCCCTGCGCAGCGCGTCTAGCGCGCTTGCGGACATCAGGCTGCCGATGTTACGGCCTCTAGCCGCGAAACCTTCTTCGAGACTTCGGATTTCAGAGCCGAGAACGCGGGATGGGAAAGACGCGCCGAAAGCGGTTCCGGCTGCGTCGCGCCGACGGTCGCCTTCCATCTCGAAAGACATCCTGACAGCTTTCAACAATTGATATTCGGGAGTTGACTCAAAAAGGAGTTGCGCGTCCGCGCAACCTATCAAGATATCCTGCCGGGCAGGCTCGCGGAGAGCAAGGTAGAGCGCCGCCGCAACGCACAGCATGGCGGCCGTCAGCCATATCAACCGCCTCTTCATAAGCTCTCTATTTGGGCAGCTTCTTGATGACTTCGTCCGTCAGATCGATGCCGCCATGCAGCACGACTTCGCGTTCAAGCACGACCTGCGCCTTGAACTCGACGCCGACCTGCTGGATAACGCTGTTGACGGCGTCCACCACCGGCGTCCACTTCTGCTGCCGCAGCCTCTCCATTTCTTTCTGGTAGTCCTCGTCCGCTTTCTCCACCATCTGCTGTACTTCAATCTGCGAACTCGCCGGCAAAGCGGCAATATCGCCTGTTCCGAACTTAGCCGTTATCTGCTCTCTAAGGCTTTCCTCGCTCTTTTTCCTAAGCTCGCTCAGTTCCATGTTGACCCTTACTGCCTGCGGAAAAGCCTCAAGAATTTCTTCCGAATCGACGAAAGCGATGACGACAGACGATTGAGCCTCTGCGGCTCCCGTCGCGCGCTTGGTCGATATAAACGCGCCCGCTCCCGCTATCGCCGCTATCGCCGCGATTATCGTCAACGCTCTTATATAAATGTTCATCTCAGTGTTTCCTCCCGATGGATGTTGCCGGCTCAGCCGCGCCCGCATTACAGGTTCGCCACTATCCTCAACCACACTTTTGTGTTGAAATCCGTCACCACGTCGAAACTGAAATAGTCGTGCGCCTTGAACTTGACGCTTCCCTCGTTTCGCTCGTCTATAATATCCGACACATTCTTCTCGTATGAAATGATTATGTCTTCAGTGATAAACCAGTCTAGCCATACTCTTCCGAAATCGTCGACGAAGTTCCAGCCTCCTGCGGCATAGAAATTTCCGAACCTCCGTCCTGCGCCCGCGTTCATCTGTATGTCCAACGGGCCGGGGAGAAAATTCGTTTCAAGGAAAAGTTCGGTTTTCGGCCCCGCAAAAAATCCGAAATGCCCTTCGATGTCCGGGTTCCGTTGTTCTCGGTCCACGCTGACTTTCGCCCGCGCGAACGCGCTGTACTTCTCCGATTCCGCCAGCGTCCTTATCACAGTGTTCTTCCCGAAAGTGGGCTTTATGTCGTATCTCAAACCGAACTTGTCCGTCTGACTGTTCGTCGCAAGGTATTTAAAGAAATAATCCACGATTTCCCTCTCGTATCTCTCGGCAAAAACAATAGGCAGGCCCACTATGAATTCCGAGTGGGAGGCCAAATCGAACTTAAGCCTGTCCAGCAGAAGAGAGGGCATTGTCGTGGAGCGAGGCTTGACGAAAACAAAACTTATTGTGTCCGAAGAAGTTCTGATATCGAGAGTGATGAGAGTCTGCTCCCCGATGGTCGCGTTGGGGGTAAGAATGAACCCGGGAAATCTGTTTTTGTCCTTAAGCCAGTCCGACACTATGGAAGAAACGATCTCCGTGGACCATCTCGCCGAGCTAACGGGGACGCCCGATATCAGAGAAAGGATTTCTCCGCGTGCCATATCCAACCTATTTTCGAAGAAATCGTTCCAATACGGAGCTAGTCCCGCAGGGCGGCGAATCTCGAACTTGACCCTTTTTATCGCCGGTTGGGAAGGCAACAGCCTCATCTTCACTACAGCGTTCTCGGCAACGTCGATTTCCAGCGTCTCCACGCTGAAGCCGCTCAGCGTCTCGTTGAAAATCATCTCCATAGCCTGAGCAAGAGAAGCCTTTACCGCTTCTGCTTCTTGAATGGTTTTTCCTTCGAGCGCTCGGGACGCCACCGTTTCCGCCGCGCTTCTGATTCTTGCCAGTATGGGCTGAGGGACAGGAGAGGCGAGTTCGATTCTCACTGAAGTTGAAGAAACCGTCCCGCCGGGGGCGTTCGCGAAGGCGGAAGAGTTAATAACGACCGCCGCGGCGAGCGACAGAATGCTGATTGTCAACCATAGTCTCATGCGGGCGCCGCGTCTCCCATACTGAGGATTAGAACATGTGTCCGAATCCGAAATGGAGTTTGGAATCTTTATCCTCGACCGTTACGGCGTAGTCGAGCCTCACCGGGCCGATTCCGAAAGCAGGTATCTTCAATCTCAGCCCCACGCCGTATGAGCGATACATGTCTTTGCCGGGCAGGAACTTCATGTCCGAAGCGCTCATCCAAGCGTTGCCTGCGTCGGCGAACAGGGCCGCGCTCAGGTTTCCGGAGAGGCTTACCCTGTATTCAAGGTTGTAGAGCACCAGTTTCGTCCCGCCGAACTGGTATTCGTCATAGCCGCGCAGGGTGTTGACGCCGCCAAGGTCGAAATAGTCGAATCTGGGAATGTCTCCCTGTCCAAGCCCGATCATAATCCTGCCGCAAATCGTGTGGTTCTTCCTAATCGGATAGTACCGCCTGCCCTCAAGCGTCAGCTTTTCATAGTCGTAGTCCCCGCCGAGCAACCCGCCGTTGAGTTCAAGCGACGCGCTGTCATACCGGCCTGTCGTGGGATTGAAAATATAATCGCGGGTGTCCGTCCTTATCGTCCCGGTCACGCTGCGCGACGAACCGTCCAGATATGAATACAACTCCTCAGGCGTGACGGCCACATTCTCGATTTTATAGCCCACGAACACTCGCGTATAGTTCGATATCGGGCGCCCGAAGGTCATGTTGAAACCTCTGCGGATTTCCTCGTAATCCTCGGTGATAAGCCCTGACAGGCCATACCGGAGATTTTCCCTGTATGTGCTGTAAACATTCACTTCGCCGCTGGTCTGTTTCTTGTCCAGCCACGGCTCGAAATAACCTAGTTCGAAGTTGTCCCTCTTGCCGCCGAACTCCGTCTTAGCGTCCACCCGGCGCGCCTTCCCTTTCAGGTTCCTCTCCGAATACGTCAGGAATCCTGTAAGGCCTGTGTTCGAGCTATACCCCGCGCCGAAACCCGCCGAGCCTGTTTTGCCCTCCTCGACCTCTACCACAAGGATTATATGACCGGGCTTGTCGCCGGGATCCACCCGCGTGTGGACATCGTCGAAAAATCCCAAATTGTAAATCTTCTGGAGATCGCGGCCAAGATTGTTCTTGTTATAGATGTCTCCGGGTTTAATTTTCATCTCGCGAGTTATCACGTAATCCTTCGTTTTGCCGGTGTCGGAAACCGAAGGCTCTTCCGTATTCAGTTCATCGCTTGCGACAACCACATACGCAACTTTAATCGCTTGAATCACGCCTTCCGAGATGACGATGTTCAGATTTTTGGCGGCGTCTATCCTTGCGTCTATCACTCTGGCGGCAATGTACCCGTCGCCGATGTATTTGTTTTCAATCGCTTCGACATCCGTCCTGAGGTTATTGCTGTTGAGAATGGTGTTGCGTTTTGCGCGCATCAGTTCGCCGAGTTGCGCTTCGGTGTAAACGCTCGCGCCCTCGAATATGACCGAGTTTATTACAGGATTCTCAGTCACCCTGAAAGTGACCCGCGCGCCGCCCTGAAATTCAGCCAAACTGGCCTTTACGTCTTCTGAAAAGTAGCCGAGGTCGAATATTCTCTGGAGGTCGTCCTGAAGGGTTTCTGTGGACAGCTTTGAGCCTACCGCCGACTTGACTACCGCGAGGATTTCGCCTTCGTCGACTTCGAACGCTCCCGCAACTTCGATTTTCGTGATAATGACATCCGTTTCCACTGTTGCGTCCTGCGCGAGCGCGGGAGTCCAAAGAGCCGCGAGAAGCGCTATCATCGCCGCCGCCAATTTTTTATTGCGCACCTTCATCATACGCCTCCATAAAGGTTCATATACATATTAATATCCAGCTTACGCCATTATACATTGCCATCTTGCTGAATAATGCTTGCGAAACAAAAAGAAACCCTCATCCGGCCAGCCTGCCGATGAGCCAAACGATGTTGTCGGCAAGCTCGTCCATCGTTTTCATGCCTTCCTCGTCGTTGAGCGCATCCCCCGGCTCTCTACCGACCGCAATATTCCAGTAGCCGGCTCCAGGCACTATCATGTTGTTTATGAGAAAAAACTGATTTATCTGGTTGAAAGTGGCAAGACCGCCCTGTCGCCTTACAGACACTACCGCCGCGCCGACCTTCCTCGACAGCAAATGTCCGTTCGCCCTGCTCACTAGCCCTGCTCGGTCTATCAATGCTTTCATCTCGGCGGTGACCGATCCGAAATACACCGGAGAGCCGAGCAAAACCGCGTCTGCGGACATAATGGCCGTTATCATCGAATTGATGTCGTCCTTGCGCCCGTGGCATGCCCCATCCTTGGCGTCGAAACACTTATAACAAGCAGTGCACCCCCCCGCAGCGGCTCCTCCCAATTGAATAAATACCGTCTCTATGCCGTCCTTCTCAAGCCTGTCCAAAATTCTGCGCAATGAATTATGCGTGTTTCCTTTTTTTCTGGGACTGCCGTTTATCGCGACAACTTTCATAAAAGCCTCCTGTCGAAAAAACAAATTCTAATAATCTTCAGGGAACAAAAATCGCGGCGGCTACTACGCTCGTCCATAATTTCTGTTCGCCCTTGGCAGCCTGCACAATCGAGCGCGGACGATATATCTTTCCGGCTATCGCCCATTCCTCTTTGCGTTCATTCCATGATTTATCCGGGTCGAAAGCCAATCCCAGCGTCGACGCCAGCATCTCTGCGGCGAGGTCCTCGGCAAGCTCCGAAGTCTTGTCCGCTGTCATCCCGAACTCATGGACTTCGCTCAAATATCCGTACATATCGGAATCGATAGGTTGGGCAAGCCCGACCCCTGCGGATATCAGCCTTCCATGCTCGTTCGTTTCATTTCTCGCAATGACCGTATAAACAATCTGCCCGGGACTAAGAACATATTTCACGCCATCGCCGGGTTTTTCCACTACCATCTCCCGCTTAAGAATTACGCAATGCGGCGGAAATATCGAAGAAACCGTAACCAGATTG
Organism: bacterium ADurb.Bin236; assembly: GCA_002069885.1. Taxonomy (GTDB): domain Bacteria; phylum UBP15; class UBA6099; order UBA6099; family UBA6099; genus UBA6099. The sequence continues at coordinate 14,307 of MWCD01000027.1, forward strand.
AACTTCTCAATGCCCGCCTTGCGGAGAGCAAGCTCAAAGCTCGCCAGCTTAAGTTTGTGGCGTCCGACGCCCCTTGTGAAATAAAGTCCTCTCGGTATCATCTACTTTGCTCCTCCGCAATGTTTGTGCGCGCCCGCGCGCGGCTCGGACCCGGTCGGCTGCCGCCGTCCCGTAATCTTCCGGCCCGGAATTATAATACGATTTCCCATACGCCACAATCATTCCTGCCACTTCCGTTCCTATCATCCACATTTTAGACATCCTTCCTCGACTCTTGTTCCGTTGTCACGCTCATTTTTGCTATCTGCGCGGCTTGAGCATTGCTTGTCGCGAGCCGCCGACCGCTCAGGCATTGCATTATCAACGCCATCGTATAAAATGCTTGCGATCGGTCTGACAAATACGGAGGCGATTAATGGAAGGCATCAGAGAAGTGATAATTGGCGGACTGCTGCCGGCTATTCTTTTCGGCGCCGGGTCGATCCTTCAAAAAGCAGGCAACAAAATCGGCATAGCGCAGTCTCATTATCTTATTTCGTTCGCGGCGGGCATCATAGCGGCTGGCGTTATTTCATTTCTTGTTGTGAAAGGCGGCACGTTCTCTTTCAAGGCCGGAGCATTCGCCGCTGGTCACGGATTGCTATTCGGAGCCGGATTCGCCCTTATCGGCTTCGGCATCGTTGTCTTTAACATGCCGATATCAAAAATCGTCCCGCTTGTGAACATGAGCGCGCTTGTGGCTGTGGCGCTAGGCCTCGTCGTTTTTAAGGAATACGCCGGCGTTAACGTGTTCAACCTGCTGGCAGGCGCGATCCTCATAGTGGCAGGGGGGATACTTGTCGGTAAATCTTAACGCGTCGTCCTAGAATCCGCCTCTACGCCGCCATCTTATTTGTTTTCGTCCTCTGTCAGCGCCAGCATCCCAACAAGCGTCCAATAATTATCGAACATCAACAAGGTTAGATGAAGGTTTTCTTCGCTTGTTATCATTCGCAACGTCGAACAACCCTGAATGTCGAACTCTCGACCTGAAGCCGCCAGCACTTTCGTAGTCGCCGGAACCGTTCCGTTCATAAGCCCTTCGGCTTCCAACTTCTCATAAAGGTCTTCGCAGTCTAACCGTTTAGCGTCGAAATGCCTGCATTCGGCGACAGGTTTCTCTCCGAAATATTCCGCTCCCATGCCCTCGCGGTAGTTGCCATTTTCATCCGTCATGTCCGCATCTCTCAAGGCCGTTTCGATAAGTTCGGATATGCTTACCTCGTTTTCCTTCAAGAATTCGACGAGCGAATTCTCGCCTCCCAGTTCCCCGGATATTGCGACTCTCATGATAAACCGCAGCGGCACGAGGTCTATCGTGCGCGCGGGATTGGTCTTCATTATTCCGCACAACTCGTCGCCGAACTCCGAAATCTGCTGGGGTTTTTCCCTCTCCCGGCGCTCGGCGTCCGCGTTCGTCGCGGCAAAAACCAATGCGACACAAGCCGCAAAACAAAAGGCTATTATTCTTTTCATTTTGAACATTCCCTTCTTTATTAGCGGGTTTTCCCGCAGTGTCGCCTCGGTGGCCCTTACATGCTATTTCATTTTATCATTTGCCGTCTAATAATGCTCGCGTCTCAAAAAAACAAGCGCCATCGCTCATCATGCCCGGCGGCACTTCTTCATCCGCATCCCGAATAGAAAACGTGTCGCTGCCCATCTTCTGACAAGCGTTTCATACGCAAGCGCCGTGCCCCCGAAAGACGCGACAACAACTATTAAATACTTCGTCGCCACGCTCCAGCCGGTTTGAACCACATAGTATCCGATAATGATGATGACCGTCTGGTGAATGATATAGAATGGCAGCGCGGCTTCCGAAGCGTATTTGAGAAATTTGTTCGTGAAGTTCAGATGTCTTTTCCCATATCCGAGAATTGACAGCAACAGGCCCCAAGTTCCAACCGCTCTTAGAATCAACCAACCGATGCCCGCCGCCGGATTCCCGCGCACGACGTTTATTGCGTCGCTGTATTCTATTGCCTGAGTCGTCGCGAAACAGGCTATCCCGGCGATTCCGAAGAACAATCTGTTCTTCTCCGCGCCGCGCCAGAATTTGTCCGACGAGCACAGCATACAACCATAAAGAAACACGAAGAAATGCTGCGCGAAGTTGTCCATGTCGCCTATGAGATTCTGGTCTCCGTTCGGCCAGCCTTCTCCGGCGACGCATTGAATTACTAGGAATGGCAGCGGGAGCGCGATTATCGCCGTCCGACGCGAAGCGAGTGACGCCAGTTTGTCTCTGACGGCCTGCCCGCGTTCTGACCTCAGATAGCGCAATATAGGAATTGCTATCATCGACATCAGAAACAAATAGAGCAGAAACCAAAGATGTTGCCACGACAAGTTGCCTTCCGGGTACGGCCCGTTGAAGAAATGCGGATAAAACTTGATGAACGAGCCGGAGAATTCGCCCTTTTGCAACCGTTCGAAATACAACTGCGGAGGGCACATCGCCGCCAATCCGAAAAAGAAAGGGAGCATAAGCCGGGAGGCGCGCTCTCGCGCGTATTCGCCGAACCGCCTGAAATCAAGCGCGAGCCACGCGCTCGCTCCTGAAAGGAAGAAGAAAAGTGGCATGTGCCACAAATTGATAAAAGCGTTCTGAACCGTCAACGCGACGCTCAATTCGTCGTTTTTTAGATGGAAGCCCCAAAGACAGAAAATCATCCCGGTGTGAAACGGCACAAGCATAGCAACCGCCATCACTCTCAGCCAATCTATGTCGCTCCGTCTCTGACTCATGGGCGCATTGATAAACCTTTCCTTAGTATTTCGGCATATTATATCACGCTCTACAATTCTATTCAGGATAAGAATATCGTTTTTTCTGTTTTCTTGCCATTTAAGGCGCGGCGCTTTATCTTATCCGGAAAACCGGAGCGCGGAGCGTGCGGCTTATGAGCGGCGATAGAAAAGTGAAAGTCGTATACAAAAACCTGATGGACAGGCTGAACAGGAACCCAGTCGGGGCGCCTGAGACGCCGGAGTTTTTCGAGATATTGGAAACTCTATACAGCGAGGAGCACGCGAGGGTGGCGTCGCTGATGCCGCTGAAACCGACGCCTCTTGAAAAGCTTTCGGAACGCACGGGAGTGGAGAAAGAGCGTCTGCGCGGAATGCTCGGCGAAATGGCCGGACGCGGCCTCGTCGTCGATTACAACAACCCGAAAAACGACAGGACTTACTATATTCTCAACCCTCCCATCGTGGGATTCTTCGAGTTTTCTCTGATGCGGGAGAGGGACGATTTCGACCAGAAGCGGCTTGCGGAACTGATGAGCCATTTTCTGCACGAAAAGTCCGGGAAGTTCATCAAGGAAGTTTTTCGGGAGTCCACTCAGATAGGCAGGGCCGTGGTTCACGAGACCGCTCTGAAACCAGAAGCGTTAAGTTCGATACTAGACATCGACAGCGTGTCGGATTACATAGAGAACTCGCGCAGGCGCTCAGTGGCGCTCTGCTACTGCCGCCACAAACAGAAGCTGATCGGAAAACCCTGCGAGAAGCCTATGGAAATATGTTTCGCGCTGGACAACGGGTCGGACTATCTTGTGGGGAACGGGCTTGCAAGGGATGTTTCAAAGGAAGAGATGAAAGATTTGCTTGAAGTCGCGCGAGGCAACGGGCTGGTGCAGGTTGCGGACAACGTGAAGCGCGGCGTGACTTTCATCTGCAACTGCTGCGGATGCTGCTGCGGGATGATGGTGGCGATCAATGAGCACGGACTCAAATACGCGGTGCACACGAGCGCATACATCGCTGCAATCTCTGCCCCGCAATGCACAGGCTGCGGCAAGTGCGAAAAGATATGCCCGGTAAAAGCGATAACCATGATCGAGCGCCCGGCGGACGCGGCGGACGCGCCAGACGGCAAAAAGAGAAAACGTCTGGCGGTTGTAGACGAATCGGTGTGCCTCGGATGCGGAGTCTGCCACCGCGCTTGCTCGGCGGAAGCCATTGAGCTGAAAAAGAGGGATAAACGGACGCTTACGCCGGAATCAACTCTGGAACGGATCTTCAACATGGCGGTCGAGAGAGGAAAGATGCATCACCTTATCTTCGACGAAGTGGAAGGGCCGCCCTTGCAGTTCATGAAATCTCTGGCGGGCGCTTTCCTCGCCCTCCCGGTGTCAAAACAGATACTTCTGAACAAAGAGATAAAATCCCGGTTCTTGGACTTCATCACGGGGTCGGCGAAAATCTGACGACACTCTTATTTACGGCCTTAAAGCGGACGCCGCAATTATTCCGTTATCTCGATAGTGACCGAATCCGAAGCTTCCTCGCCTTGGCTGTCTTCGACAGAAAGAGTTATGGTATGAAGGCCGGGGGTCAGGTTGTTCTTCGTGAAGTAAGCTCCGGTTCCGATCGGGCCGTCTGTGTCTATATTCGAAGTCCAGACAAGGCCGGCTCCCGTTATCGCTCCGTCCTCCGGGTCAACTGCTCCGCCAGCAAAGAACAACAACGTGCCGCTTGCGACGCTGGAACCGCTAACAGGCGACGCAATGGCGACCACAGGCGGCTGGTTTTCCGCTCCCGCTTCGCCGACTGATATAGTGACCGTCGCCGTGCCGACCTCATCATCCGAGTCGGTAACCGTCAGGGTGATTACGTGCTCGTTCTCGGATAAGTTTGTTTTTGTCAGATATGTTCCTGTGCCTAGATCGCCGTCCTCGCTGGAATGCCAACGCAGGGAAGCGCCTGTCAAAACGCCGTCCTGAGCGTCAAGTCCCGTGCCGATAAAGGTGACAACGGCTCCGGTAGCGAAAGCATATCCGTTCACAGGAGAGACGATTGTCGCGACGGGTGCAGAAGTCTGGGCGGGGTTCACCACAAGCGTTATCGTGTCCGTGTCGGTTAAACCTTCCTCGTCTGATACTTCAAGCGTTATGACATGAGTTCCTTCCGAAAGATTGTTGCTTGTGACCAGATTCCCGGTTCCGATAGGGCCGTCCAAGTCGGACGTCCATACCAGGGAAGCTCCGGCAAGGTTGCCTTCCTCGCAATCGGCGCCGACTCCGGTAAAAGTCACAATATTGCCTAGATAAACCTCGGCTCCGTCGGCGGGCGAACTGATTGTCGCCAACGGCTTCATGTTTCCGCCAGAAGGCACAAGAGTGAAGTCCACGCTCTGCTGCCCGCCGGAAGTTATGGTCACATTTTTTGCCGCGGGAACCTGATAGCCGTCCGCCCTCACAAGAATTTCTCGAAGGCCGGGCGCGATGTCGTTTATCACCGCAACCGGAGTCTTGTAGGTGGTTAGCAACCCTCCGACATAAATGTCGCCCTCCACCGGGATGGAGACTTGGCAGTCGGCGACGGAGGTGACGGTCAGAGTCCCTTTGTCCGTCGGAGTCATGGACATCTGATCGTCTCCCGCAGCGTCATTCACCACATTTGTAGTGTCTGCGACGACCGTCACATCGAATTCGATATCCGCCATGCCGTCTTTAATCGCCTTGAGAGTATATGCTCCGGCCTCTATGTCCGAGAAGATGAATTTGCCGTCTCCGTCTGTCTGAACAGGAAGAGGAGCCTGAGCGGGAGTAAAACCTTTGGCTGTCAAAGTCACTTGAGCTCCTGCGACCGGGACTTGCCCGTCCGGCACAGCCCTGCCAGCAGCGCGGAGCGCGGGTCTGGCGGCAAGTCCGCTGTTGTAACTGTCCGCGTAAATGTAGCCTTCGACATCCCCGTATTGAATTTGGTAGGGAGTCATGTAACCTTTGCCGCACCCCGCCGCGAACAATGCCGCCGCAACTATCGCCACCGCCAAAGCCGCTCTTTTTTTCATCTGTTCCGTCATCTCCCTGTGTGTTTATCAATCTGCATACGATTATGAGTCGTTTCCGGGGCTGGTTTTATTCCATCCCGCGCCGCGCTGTTTGAAGAGCTATCATATCACAGAGAAAAGCGGGAGTCCACAATCGAGCGCCGCGCGGGTCACGAAGTGGCATTATCAGCCGCGCGCCGCTATAATTGGCGGAATGAACAACGAAATAGAAAAAACGATAATTGACGGCGGAGCGGTGACGCTCGTCGAGCGGATGCCCTCGATGCACACCGCGTCGGTCGGATTCTGGGTGGCGTTCGGCTCCAGATACGAGCCGGAGGGCGACTACGGAGCGGCGCACTTCATTGAGCACATGCTGTTCAAGGGCACGCGCAGCATGGGGCCGAGGGAGCTTGCAATGGCGGTCGAGGACGTGGGCGGCTCCATTGGCGCTTCGGCCTCCGAGGAGCGCACCCGCCTATATGCCCGCGCGCTGCCAGAACACATCCCTCTCGTGATAGACATCATGGCCGATATGTTCCGCCGCTCGGTGTTCCCGGTGGACGAGTTCGACCGGGAGCGGGAAGTCGTGCTTGAAGAGATTAAAGGCCACGACGACACTCCGGAAGAAATCGTCACGGACAATTTTATTCAGGATATTTACGGGCTTGAGGGGCTGGGCCACAGCATTCTCGGCTACGAATCGGACATCGCCGGGATGACGCGCGACAAGCTGTTCGATCTATATGAAAAATTTTACCGGCCCGCGCATCTCGTGGTGTCGGCGGCGGGAAACCTCGGCGGGCTGGACATCCCGGCTCTTGTCGCAAAAGCCATCGAGCCGTGCTCGCTTCCGCCATGCAAAGCGCTGGTCTCCCCTCAATCCGAACCCGACTTTTCTACCAAGGCGGTTATCAGGCGCAAGGATATCCAGCAGACGCACTTCTGCCTCGGATTCCCCGGCGCGCCTTACAAAAGCCCGGACCGCTACAAATATATGCTTCTCGACATGATACTCAGCGGCGGGATGAGCAGCAGGCTGTTCTACGAGGTGCGAGAACTCCGGGGCCTCGTCTACGACATAATGACGAGCAACTCCAGTTTCAGCGACACCGGTTTCTTCTACGTGTCCGCGTCGACAAGACCGGACAATCTCGCCGAAGTCCTCGACGTGACCATATCGGAACTGAACAAAGTGGCCTCCGGCGAGGTTTCGCAACAGGAGCTTGACCGCGTCAAATCGCAACTCAAAGTTTCCATCACGATGAGCATGGAAAGCGTCGGCGGCAGAATGAGCAAACTGGCGCAATCGGAAATCTTCTATGGAAGAAATGTGACCGACGAGGAAATTCTGGAAAAGATATTGGAAGTCAAACCGGAAGATGTCTGTGAGCTGGCGGCGGAAGTGTTCAGAGCCGACCGCGCGGTCTTCTCCGGCCTTGGCCCTTACAAGGGGAGAAAAGCCGCAGCCGCCGAACGTCTCGCCTTGGATTCGATTTCAAAGCTCTCCCGCTGAAACGCGAACGAAAGAATAGAAATTCCGTATCATGCAAGAAACTTCGGCTTAATAAAACGCTATTATTCGACTACGGGTTGTTCGGGCGGAGAAATACCGAGTTGGTCGTATATCATCGGCGACACATCTTTTAGCATCTGATCCGAAACAATCTTAAAAGGAATGCCAACTGGACTATTCAAAAACAAATCGGTTTCCTTGTGAAACTCCTGATTGCCTACGGATGGTCCAATCTCTTTGTTAACGATTATGCAGTGGTCCTGCAAAAACCTGTTTACAAGACCGCTCCATTTTTTACTGCCGATTTCTGATTCATTTGCGTAATATTTAAACCATAACGTTTTATCTTCTTGAGCATCATAAAGTATTGCGGTTATGTCAACAGTTGCGATAAATGTTGTCTTTCCCTTGTAAAGAGTTGTTTTTCCGCCCTCTCTAACGGCTGTCCTTTCCTTCATTTCCCGAATATCCGTCATTAGAATAATTCTAGCGTTGTGTCTTTTCGCTAATGCGCGCGCTTCATCGAAGTTGATTAGTTTTTCAGCATTTTTGTAATTGCCGACTTTGTTGAATAATGCGTTCTCAATATCGCTGTCCTCCTCGTCTGTTCCATGCGCCACCACTGTTCTTAATCGACTGTCCGCAAGAAATCCTCGCGAAACATATTCCGTAAGCATCTTCCTTACCTGCCGAATATTCGTATCCAAAGCATATTTGTTGCTCGATTTAGACGTAAATGTCTTTACGATCAGCAAATCATTAGCGAGCGTGGCGTTTTCATCGTCTATTATCGCAACTTCTTCGCTATCAATTTGCGCAGAAAATGAAGTCGACGCGCTTAATGACAGCATTAAAACCGCTATGCAAACCACAGGATGAAGGTTCGATCTCAATCTAAATATGTTCATGCCGCCCTCCGCCTTCTCAATATCTGCTGAATGTTTTTTTGTTCATCACTCAAAATAGTCGATATTGATTTCTAACACATTTATCTGTTTTTCGTCAATTCTGTTCCATCAAATAGCATTTAATCAAACGTGTCATCGAGATTACGACGAAAATACCGGCGGGAATCTGTTTTTCCGCCTTATAAAATTGAAAACACAGCATTAAAACATAGTTTGTGATTGCTTTATAATTGGACAGCATTGTTTTCCATGCACAAATAATTCGGCCTTGATCGCGCAGATCGCAAATTAACCCCGCTCAACGTTCGTAGTCGTCTTCTACGCGGACTACGTCGTCGAGTTCGGGGGTGGAAACTTCGAAGAACCGGCTGTCCTCAACGGCTTCCATTCTGTGTTTTCTTCCCGGCTCCACCACTCTGTATTCTCCCGGCTCTATGACATGCTCCTCGATTTCGCCCGCCGCATTTTCGAGCGTGAATTTTACTTTGCCTTCCATCAGATAGAGAGTTTCATGCTTGACCTTGTGGTACTGATAGCTGAGCCTGTGGCCGGCGTTTATCTCAAGGAATTTCGCCGCGTATTTGCCGTTGTCATACGCGATCCAAACTTCTCTTCCCCAAGGCTTATCGACTGTTTTCATAAGGGTTGTTCCTCCCGAAAAATCGCGATTCAGTATTTTTTCTCGGATTCCCCGGCATCCTCCAAATGAAGACGCTCTCAGAGAATCACATTTAATATAAAAACGGCTATCAAGACGATTATTGCTGCGGCGGCGGCAAATCCGGCCGCTACCGCAATGGCTGCTCTGTCGATAGGTTCCCACAATGTTCGCGATACCGCGCCCGTAAGAACGAATACTTCCCAACCCGCAATCAAAACCGCGAAGCCCCAGAGCGGGATTGGGATGAAAGGCGCAAAAACGAAAAGCATCCTCAATGCTGAACAACGCGCTGAAAGCTCAAAGATTTTTAAAGGCTCCACGCCTAGAATCGCCGAGGATGTCATGCCTGCGGCTGCTGCGAAGAAGATTTGCGCGACGAACATGACAGCGAGCCTAACCGGGAAAGGCTCTATCCACAGCTTAGCTGCTGAGATGACAGCCGGAGAAGTTGTCGCCGGATTCAGCGGGCGCAGGTCGAGAGCGGCGGACGCGGCGAACGACATCGCCGCGGCTCCCGCTATGAGCATCGGAAGCCCGAACAGCAGAAAACTCTTCGCGTCATCCCGCGAGTCCCCATCGAACGGACGCAGTTCCTCCGGCTCAATGAGCGCTTGCCACACTCTGCCGAAGCCGCTCCAGATGGAAAATCCCGCAAGCGCAGCGACGGCCAGCAGAGCGAGTTCCGCGCCGGGCAACCTGAAACGGAGCCGCGACCACCGCCAAGCGACGTCCTCGGGCCGCCCCGCGTCGGATAGTTGCTGATAGACAATCTTCGGCTTGCGGTCCTCGTCGAGCAGGCCGGTGTCCACGATATGTCTTTCAACGCGCGGGCCGCCGAGGGCCGGCCCTTCGTAATCAGCCAGAGAATCAATGAAACCGCCTCCGACGTTCGAGGCCGCAGCCATGGCGTCGCGCGTCGCCGCGATAGCAAAATACTGATGAAGCTGGGAGCCTTTCAGTCCGGCGGCTCCCGCGCGCGCGTCCGCGCCCGCGCCGTATGCCAAGAGGACAAGCGGCCTTTCGGACGCCGATATTTTTTTGGACGACAGCGCGCGCTTCAGCGACGCCGTCGAACGGCCCGTCCAGCCCGCGTATTCCTCGAAAGCGAAAAAGTCTATTTCCTTGGGAGCTTTCCATAGGGAAACGCCCCTCGTGCCCGCGTAAACCAGCCTGCCGGGGTCAGCTTTCTTCAGCCTAGCGGCAAGACGTTCGACTGCGGCCGCGGTGGCCGGGTCGCCGACATCAATGCCGCTACCCAATCCCCACGCGACGACGGAAGGGTGGCTCTCGTCGCGGGCGACCATCTCGTCAAGCGCGGCTTCAAGCTCCGCATATGCGGAATCGCCGCCGCTCAACTTTCCGCTGAAAGAAAGCTCCTCAAAAACCATCAGCCCGGCTCTATCGCACATATAAAGGAGTTCCGGATGCGGAGGAGCGACGAACCTGACCGCGTTGAAGCCCGCCGCTCGGATGAATCGGATGTCTCTTTCCGCCGCCGCGCGGGTCGCGACCGGCCCCCAGCCATCCCCGAAATGAGTCCTCCATACCACTCCGTCGAGCTTTATCCGCCCGCCGTTTAGGAGGAATCCTTTTCTATCGCGCTTGAATTCCCTGACGCCGAAATATTTCTGCGCTCCGTCCGTCATTCCTTCCGGAGTCACAGCCACCAGACCGGCTTTATAAATCTGGGGATTCTCAGGACTCCACCGTACGGCCTGCGGCAGTTCCCCCCGCCAATCTAGATAGGCGTAACCAGAGGAGTCGGAAGACAGCAACGAATCGAAGATAGAGCCGCCCCATCCTTCCTCCGGGTTTATCCTGCCGAAAACCTGAGCCTCTCCATCGGGAACCGCGACGCGAGCAGTCACACGCGCGGATGCGGTCGCCCAGTCCTCGCCAGCAGCCGCGGTTTTCGCCGCCGCGCTCGCTTCCTCGAACCTTAGCGGTCGCCTGAACTCAATATAAACCTCTCTTAGAATCCCGCCGAAGTTCTTTTCTCCTGCAGTCGCCAGCGGGGCACGCGCGGACCTGTTGTCCACTATCACCCTAAGCTCATTTCTGCCCGGCGACACGACATGTTTTGAGATGTCAACCTCGAACGGCGTCGGCCTAGAAGTCCTTTTGGCGACTCTGATGTCGTTTATCAGAACCTCAGCCGCTCCCGCCACTCCCTCAAAGCGGAGAATGGGCGATTCGCCAGCCCAATCCTCGTCTATGGCAAATTCTATCCTATACTCAGCCGCGCCCTCGTAGTTCTCCAGACCGGGAATGCTATTCCAGACATGCGGGACCGCCACGGTGTTCCACTCCCCGCCCGAGCCTGTCCTGAATTCCCAGTTGCCGTTGAGCCAGAGGGTTTTCCTGAACGGGTTAGGAGCGTTCTCTATGGGAGCGAAAAGAATTTTCTGTTCGGAGAATCTCGGGACCGGGGCGCGGCCGAGCGCGCTCAGCGCGGCCCCCGCCGCAATGAGCGCCAACAACGCCACTCCCGCGATGTATTGGTTCCTTGCTCTCATAAGCTGAAAAAGTATAGCACAAACCGTCGGAACGCGCTCCGCTCTCCAACCTATTCGGACAGCTTGAGGATCGCGTCCAGAACCTCCGCGCGGTCCGCCGCGCCGGGGGCAAGATAAAGATATCTATAATAATATTGTATTGCTTTGCGCCGCTCGCCTGTCATCTCGAGACATGCCGCAAGGTTGTACGCCGCCGCCGCGTTCTCTGGAGAAATGAAGAGGTAAGCGGAGTAGTAAGCCGCCGCCGTATCGACGCGCCCTTTCTCATTCGCCGCCGCCGCCGAAGCCGCCAGATTCTTCGGCTCCGGAAGCCCGCCCATCAGCTTTACCTCGTTCAATATGATTCGCAGGCCGGACAATTCGAGCCTGAAATAATCGTATTCCGGCGCGTCTAGGGCAAACCCCTTTCCGAAGAAACGCCTCATGGCGTCCTCCGCGGCGGCCCTTTCGCCGGCATATATCAGAGCCGCGACGAAATGGTATCCTGCCTGAAGGTTCACGGGGTCCGCGGCGAGCGCGACTCTCAAATCCTCCATCGCCCGATTGGCAAAACCTCTGTTGAGCTGCGCCACCGCTCGTTCGAGCAGAAAGTGAGGATTCGGCCCTCCGATAGCAACGGCCCTATCGAAATCAACGACGGCCGCGGCATAGTCCGCCATATCCGAACGCGCCAGTCCCCGGTTGTAGAAAGCGGCCGCTCCGGGATCAATTTTCGCCGCTCGGTCGAAATCGGCGGCGGCGGATACCAGACGCCCTTTTTTCAGCAGCGCTTGGCCCCTCGCGCCGCGCGCCTCGGCGTCGTCCGGCTCCAGTTCCACGGCACGGTTAAAATCTGTGATCGCGGCGTCAAGATTGCCGGAGCGCAACAAAAGCCAGCCCCTGCTGCGCCAAGCCAGAGCCATATCCGGGTTAAGCTCGATTGCTTTGGAGTAACATTCCATCGCGTCAGCCCCGCCCGCCAGCCCTCTGAAAAGATGCGCTTCGGCAAGTTTCGAGCGAAGCTCCGCCGCGCGCTCCCCTTTCGCGAACTCCGCAGCCTGAGATAGATACTCTATCCTCGCCGCGTCGTCTCCCGTCTCGAGCGCCGCTTCCGCCGCCGCTTCGCAGTCCTCCAGAAAATAACACTTCCTAGATTCTTCCGACGCGCCGGATGAAGGCGCGAAAACGAGCAGGCAAAGCGCCGCAATCGCAAAAAACACCGCCGATTTTTGGGCCAAAACCATTCTTTTCATTGCGCAATCCATTTATATAAACCGAGCTTGGCTCAGACATCAATCGACGAAGAACGCGGTCGCTTGAGCCGCCGAAATCTTTTTGCCTTCCTGATTTGTCGCGTCGAGTCTGTATGAAGCCATTTTCTTGCCCACCCGCACAGGCTCGCCCGCCGCCGTCACCACATCGCCGATTTTTGCGGGAGCCAGATATTGAATGTCGACCTGAACAGCCACCGCCGGGCGGCTCATAGAGTTCACCGCCGCCTCGAAAGCCGCGTCCGACACCGCAAACAGGACGGAGCCGTGCGCCGTGCTGTGAATATTGGCGTGCTCTGGCTTTATCTCCAAAACAGCTTTCGCCCGACCTTCACCCACATCTGAAATCCTTATCCCAAGCATGTTGTTAAACGGATTCTTCGATAGTTTTTCGAGATAATCGCTGTCCATTCGGCTCCCCCGTAAAAAACAGACGCCGCGTCTCTAGTCCGCGTCTAGCGTCATTTAAAATTAGGTTTCCTTTTTTCTTTCTGCGCGGTGACGCCTTCGCGGGCGTCGTCGCTCATGAATATCGGAGCGCCGATGGCCACTTCGACGTCGAGAGCGTCAGCTAGCGATTTCCCCTGTATCTGGCGCGAGCACCTGACCATGCCCCGGATCGATTTCGGGCCGTTCGAAGCTATGATCCCGGCCAGCCCCATCGCCTCCTCCATCAGCTTCTCTCGCGGGACGACCCTGTTAAGGAATCCCCATTCGAGGAGCCGCTCCGCCGTGAAGTTGCCGCCCGTCAACAATATCTCCATAGCCCTCGCCTGCCCCACCTGCGCGGGCAGAAACACGTTCGACCCGCCTATCGGCATTATCCCCAGCGTGGTCTCCCGCATCTGAAACACTGCGTCTTCCGACGCAACCCGAAGCTCGCACCCCATCGCCATCTCGAATCCGCCTGTGAGGCAATAACCGTTCACCGCCGCTATCACGGGGCGGTCCAGCGTCTTGTGCTTCAGCATCGCTTTGCCGACGGATTTGTTGTCGGACATCAGCCACTTCTCGCCATCCGTCTCAGGCTTCCTCATGCCCGTCCATATCGGTATGGCCGTCTTGAGGTTCATGCCGGAGCAGAAAATGTCCGGCAACTCGGAGTAGAACACTACCACCCGCACCTTGTCGTCGGCTTGGCACTCTTCCCACACATTGTTCAGAGCCAGCAGTTCATCCGGGCCAAGAGCATTCCTTGTTTCCGGGCTGTTAAGCCCGACCTTTGCGATGTGGCCTTCTTTTTCAAAAACTATTCCCATCGTCGTCAAACCTCCGGAATGCGCCGGGCGCGTCAGTCCATACCCCCGGAGCGGCATTATATGAATATATTCTTACTTGCCTTATTTGTCGATAACCGCTCGCGCCTTGTCTCCTTTTCTTTTCCCACACATAGCTTTTTCCTCCGCTTCCTGTTTCTTTGAGCGTTGTTTTCTATTAGCTTATATTAAGGAACCGGAGGAACAGACATGAGCGCAGACGCCGATATACTTCCAAACACGGGATTGAGCGCAGGCATGATATGCGAAAAGGTCGTTCTGGTTTGTGGTGAAGACCCTGCAGAGACCGGGCGGGCGCTGGCAGCCCTTCGATTCAAGCCTCGCCTTATTAAGATTAACAGAGAGTTTCACACATATTCAGTAGATTGCGACGACGGCGGATTCACAGTCTGCGTGACAGGCATCGGGTCAGCTTCCGTAGAAATATCAGTCACCGAACTATACAAGTGCGGGGCGCGAGTTTTCGCGCACACAGGCACATGCGGTTCTCTGTCAGGAGCCGGGCGGCCCGGAGAAGTCGCGCTTGTCGAGCAGGCTCTAAGATTCGATGGAGCCTCGTTCCACTATTCGCCCGGAGCGCCCGGAGAAGCGGTGGCCGCCAACCCGGCTCACAACCGGCTCGCCGCTTCCGCCATAAAGGACGCCAGCTTGGGCTTCATCTCGCGCGACATCATTTCCACAGACACTTTTTATTGTATGGGCGCGAGCAAGAACAGCGACGGCAAAACAATCTACCCCGGCGTCCCCCTCAAAAAGGATTTCTTCCCGCCTCCGGGATACGCCGCATTCAAGGCTCTTCTTGATTCCGGCAAACCTTATGTGATAGACATGGAAGCGGCGGCGTTCCTCCTCATCTGCTCCGCCATAGACGACGATATCTTCTATGTTTCAATTAAAGGGGTCTCCAACGCCGTGCCTTTCGAGCCGGGAGAACAGGTCGCGGAAACAGGAGCGGCGCTGAAGGCCGCGATTGAAGCTTCGATAGCTGTAATCGAGCGCGCAGGCTCCCACTCCGTGTCTTGACTGTCCCGGTCATTGAAAACATTATTGTAAAAAGCTTGACAAATATTCTGCCAACGGCAAGAATAACGATGGAATTGGAAAGTCAGGTTCAAGTAAGAGGCAGGGAAAGAGAAATAAAAACTATCATTAATACACATTTCCACAGCGTCCATTGCAAGAATCCTGACCTGCAATTTAACCGTGCGCAAGGCGAGTTGTTTCTAAGCTGACGGGTTGGGATGCAATTCAGCAAACTATTCCTGCAAGCGGAACAACCGGCAAACCTAGCACGAGTATTGTGAAAAGGAGGCTGGTCCTATTATGAAGGGAACTGTAAAGTGGTTCAACGCGGCAAAGGGTTACGGATTCATCCAGAGGCCTGACGGCAACGATGTTTTCGTGCACTACAGCGCAATTCAGGGCGACGGTTACAAATCGCTCGAAGAAGGTCAGGAAGTCGAATTCGACGTCGTGGCCGGACCCAAGGGCGATCAGGCATCCAACGTCAGCAAAGCCTGATTTGGATTAAGAGCGCAAAACACAGCCCCTCCGGTTAATCCGGCGGGGCTTTTTTATTTTGTCCGCTTCGGGTTATCAAACAGCGTAAATCGGATGATAAACGCATCTACTATCAGCAATTTTTTCTGTGGATTTATAAATATATGCGACAATGGAGCGACAGCTCTCTTGTCTGAAATCATTCCATACTTTGAATATTCTGTCGCGCGGCGCGTTACAGCTTGGAGAGCCGGTCGACCGTTTCCTGAATCCTGTCTTCCGGCTCGACGAGCGCGAAACGGATGTGGTCGTTGCCGGCTTCGCCGAACCCGATGCCCGGCGCGACCGCCACGCCTGTCTCCCTGACGATAAGCGACGCGAACTCTGTGGAGTTCATCTCTTTGAACGCTTCGGGAATCTTCACCCAAACGTACATGGTCGCTTTCGGGCGGCGGTGTTTCCATCCGAGCTTGTCCAAGCCGTCGCAAAGGATGTCGCGCCGCCTCTGGTACGCCGCGGCCGTTTCGGACACTATCTCGTCGTGCATCTCAAGCGCCACTATCGCGGCTTTCTGAATCGCGGAGAAAACCCCGAAGTCAACGTAACTCTTCATTTTTTTCATCACCGAGAGTATCTGCGGGTTGCCCACCACGAACGCCATCCGCCACCCGGCCATGCTGAACGTCTTGGAAAAACTGTGGAACTCGATGCCGATGTCCCGCGCCCCCTCCGCCTGCAGGAAACTGGGAGCCTTGTAACCGTCGAAGCATATCTCGGAATACGCCGCGTCGTGGCTTACTATTATGCGATGCTCTTTCGCGAAT
The DNA here is from genome assembly GCA_002069885.1 of bacterium ADurb.Bin236. Lineage (GTDB taxonomy): Bacteria > UBP15 > UBA6099 > UBA6099 > UBA6099 > UBA6099. The sequence continues at coordinate 30,577 of MWCD01000027.1, forward strand.
TTAACGATGCCGTCGAAATGGCTTTTCTCCACTACGGTGGTCGTCGGGTTGTGCGGGTAAGAGATAAACATCAGTTTGGCGCGGCGAAGCACCGCCGGGTCGATTCGCTCGAAATCGGGCAGAAAATCATTTTCCTCCAGAAGCGGGACGTTGTAAAGCGAGCCGCCGAAGATGGTGATGCTGTTGAAGAATATCGGATATGTCGGCGTCGGGATAAGCGCGTAGTCGTCCCTGTTCATGAACGCCGAAGACAAGTTGGCGAGGCCTTCCTTGGAGCCTATGAGGGCGAGAACCTCGTCGGCGGGGTTGAGGTCCACATCGAACCGCTTCGAATACCAGTACGCCACCGCGCGCTTGAACTCTATCGAGCCGTCGCCTGCGGGATACCTGTTTATATGGCGCTCGTTGACGGCGCGAGCAAGCTCTTTGCGTATCGGTTCCGGAACCGGCATGTCGGGGCTGCCCATGCCGAGGTCGATTATATCCATCCCCCGCATCCTAGCCTCGTTCTTGAGCTTGTTTATCGTTGTAAAAACATAGGGCGGCAGTTTGCTTATCCTGTTAGACATCATGCTTTCGAAATCAATTTTGCTCATCGTCAATCTCCGTCGATTTCCCGTCGCCGGCCTCCATAGAAAGGCTTGCGGCTCGCAGTTTAATCTTTAATTGTAACGTCGCGCCGCAAAATTCAAAGTATGCGCGGCAATTTTGTTTTGCGCGGCGGGAAAACTCATTATATAATGGGCGCGGAGAGAAGGGACCGGGCGGCGGGGCCGTCCGGCAAACAATATCTGATGAACACGCCCGAAAACGAACTCGACGCGCTTGTGCGGAAAATGCGCGGCGGAAATGTGCGCGCCCTTTCACGGCTCATGACTTTAGTCGAAAGCGATCCGAAGGCCGCGCCCGCTGTGATGAAGCGCGTTTATTCAGGCAGGTCAAACGCCCGCAGAATCGGCCTCGCCGGCCCTCCCGGAGCGGGAAAAAGCACCCTGCTCTCCAACTTGCTCGACGCCGGCGCCAAAGAGGGAAAACGCGTCGCCGCCCTCTGCATCGATCCCACCTCCCCAATCTCCGGCGGCGCTCTCCTCGGCGACCGCATTCGCATGGCCGGCTCGTTCAGCCTAGACAACGTTTTTATCCGCAGCGTGGCATCCGGGAAAAGCCTCGGCGGACTCGCCGAAGCCACTAAATACCACACCCTGCTCCTTGAAGCTTTCGGCGCAGACCTCATTCTCATCGAAACCGTAGGCATCGGTCAGGTCGGCTATGACATCCGCTCCGTCGCAGAATCTCTTGTCCTCATACTCGTCCCGGAATCGGGCGACACAGTGCAGATTCTCAAATCCGGCATACTCGAACTCGCCGACGTCGTGGCCGTAAACAAATCCGACCGGGACGGCGCGGACGAGATAGCCGCCACTCTTTCGTTCACTTTCGAGACTCCAAGAGACGGATGGCGCATCCCAGTCATCAAAACCGTCGCCAGCGAAAACGAAGGAACTCTCGACATCATGCGCGCCCTCGACGAGCACTACGCCTATCTGAAAGAAACCGGCGGGCTTGAGCGATACCGCAACCCCGAAACCGACTTGCGCGAGGCTCTGGAACTCAGATTCAGGCGGTTCATCGACGGCGGGGCAGTCGCCCGCGACGCGGACGCGGCTCAAGTCTCCGAGCGCGTCAAATCCGGTTCCCTCGACCCGTTCTCCGCCGCGGCGGATATTATGGACATCTTATTCAAAGGAAACAAACCATGAGCGACGAGATTAGAAGAAACGAATTTACATCCCTGTCGGGCAGACAGGTCAAAAGCGTTTACACGGCGGCGGACCTCGACGGATTCAACCCGGCGACGGACCTCGGCGCGCCCGGCGAATTCCCATACACTCGCGGGATTCATCCCGATATGTACAGAGGCAGGCAGTGGACGATGCGCCTGTTCGCAGGTTTCGGCTCGGCGGTCGAGACCAACCAACGATATAAATTCCTCCTCGAACGCGGCCAGACCGGACTCAGCGTGGCTTTTGACATGCCCACCATCATGGGCTACGACAGCGACCATCCCCTCTCTCGCGGAGAGGTCGGCCGCTGCGGCGTCGCCATCTGCACCCTCGACGACATGGAGACCCTCTTCGACGGCATCCCCATGGACAAAGTCACCACCTCCATGACCATAAACGGCCCCGCCTCCATCCTCCTGTCCCTCTACGCCGCAGTTGCCAAACGGCAAGGCGTTCCCCTCGACAAAATCGGCGGGACCATACAGAACGACATCCTCAAAGAGTACATGGCTCAGAACTCTTGGATATTCCCTCCCGAACCTTCACTAAGGCTGATAACGGACATATTCGCGCACTGCGCCGACGAAATACCTCGTTGGAACACCATCAGCATCAGCGGCTATCACATCCGCGAGGCCGGTTCCACCGCCCAGCAGGAACTCGCCTTCACTCTTATGAACGGCCTGTTCTACGCGCAGCGCGGCGTCGAAGCCGGACTAGACATCGACTCGTTCGCCCCCCGCCTCTCATTCTTCTTCGACGCGCACATCGATTTCTTTGAAGAGATAGCCAAGTTCCGCGCCGCACGCCGCATCTGGGCGCGCGAGTTGAAAAAACGCTTCAACGCCTCCGACCCGCGCTCGCTCAAACTCCGCTTCCACACTCAGACCGCCGGCGTATCTCTCACAGCCGAAGAGCCTGAAAACAACATTATCAGAACCGCCTTCGAAGCCCTCTCCGCCGTGCTCGGCGGAACCCAGTCCCTGCACACCAACAGCATGGATGAAGTGCTCGCTCTGCCGACGGAGAAATCCGCGCAGATAGCCTTGCGCACCCAACAGATTCTCGCCCTCGAAACCGAAGTGGCCAACACCGCCGACCCGCTTGCCGGCTCATACTTTGTGGAATCGCTCACGAACGACATGGAGGCCGCGTTCTACGATTACGATGAAAAAGTGCGAAAGCTCGGCGGCCCTCTGAAGGCCCTCGATCAGGCGTTCTTCCAGAAGGAAATCGCCGACGCGTCGTTCAGATATCAACGCGCCCTCGAAGAGAAAAGAAAATATCAGGTCGGCGTCACTGTCTATAACATCAACAGACCGCCTGACATCGAGTTGCTCAAAATCGACCAAGCCACAGAGGACAGGCAGGTCGAGCGCGTGAGAAAATTCAAATCGAAGCGAGACTCCGCCGCAGCCGCAAACGCGGTCGCCGAACTCAAGCGCGCCGCCGCCTCCAACGACGAGAACCTCATCCCTCTCATCATCGGCGCGGTCGAATCCCACGCGACTATGGGCGAAATCATTCAAGGCTTGAAAGAAGTCTTCGGCTCTTACAAAGAGCGCTTGTTCCTGTGACCAGCCCACGCGCGGCTATTCCGGAATGAACAATAACGCCGAGAAACACGAAAAAAGAAAAACCGCGATGACTGCGGCTCTTGCCTTCGCCGGCGCGGCCGCCATCTTCATTTTCTTCCGCTTCATCTTTCCATCGCTCAGCGGGATTCCCGCGTGCGCTTTCCACTCAATGACAGGCTTGCACTGTCCGGGATGCGGCGGACTCCGCGCGATGCATGCTCTGGCAAACGGCAGGTTCGCCGAAGCCGCCGGACACAACGCTTTGTTCGTCCTCATTTTTCTCCCCCTCGGAGCCTTCGCCGCCACGCTGTGGTTCAACAGACGAATCACAGGCCGGGCTGGATTGCCTCCCTTCCCCTCCGCCGCCGCATGGTTTCTGGTCGCGCTCGCCGTCATCTTTGCAATACTCCGCAACCTGCCCTTTTACCCTTTCACAATCCTCGCCCCTTAACGCCGTTCCTTTTCACGCAAAGGCAAAAAAACGGCTTGTTTTTGGAAACTATTACAAAAGGGCGCTTGCGCGCGGCTTCGCTTTGGGATGGCGGCATTATGATTAAATACAGATACAACAGGGTGGTTCACGCGCCCCGTGACTTCGTTTTCATAACTATGCGGGACCATCAGACGGAACTTAACGAGATGCTGCCCAACGTGTCCACGTGCTCCATCGTCGAAGACCGCCCTTGCGAGGGCGCCCGCAGAATCGTCGCCGAAGTCACCGGCAACGCAGAAATTCCTTTCTTCCTTAAACCCTTCATCAACATCAGGCAGTTGGTCTGGCACAGCATACAGATATGGGACGACGATGAGTGGTCTTGCGATTACCGCATCGAAACCGCCTACTACAGAGAGCACGTCGAGGTGCGGGGCAAATGGTGGTTCAAAGAGCGCACCTTTGACAAAACCAACATTTACATCGACAGCATGATAGGCATCGACGCGAAAGGAATACCGGGAGTGCCCGTCCAGCTCGCAAGCGGAATTTCCACTTTCGCCGAACAGATTCTACACAAGATGACTCTGCCGAACCTCAACCGGATCTGCGCGATAGTCGAGGAGATGAACGGATGCCATTGAGAAAACGCGCCACGCGCGCTTAAGGCGGAAATCTGTGAAACACGACCAGAAAAACGAGCCGGTTGTCATTTACAGGACATCCGACTATTTCGACGCCAATATTATTAAGGGAGTGTTGGAAACAAACGGAATACAAAGTTTTCTTTCAGGAACGCCGATGTCGCATTGCTTGGACGTCGCAAGACATTTTGGCGCGGTTGACATTAGAATAAATGTTCGGGAGCAGGACGCCGAAACGGCGTTAAAAATCATTAATGAGTCCCAAGCGCCTTAAACCGTTCTTACAGAGAAGAAACGACGCTTATGAATCAGGATACAAAAAAAATGGAACTGGTGACGATTTACCGCGCCGCGAGTTACAATGAAGCTGAGATTATCAGGGGGCTTCTGGAAGCCAACGGGATAAAAAGCGTCACTTCAGGAAACGCCGCGCCGTCAGTCCACATCTTCACTATCGACGGCATGGGCGATGTGGGCGTGATGGTGGCTGCTAAAGACGCGCAAGCCGCTTCGGAACTGATTGCTAGCTCGGAAAACGAATCGCCGGACCCGGAATGACTTCGACGAACGGCGATGCTGGAGGAAACACTGTTTTGAAGAAAATCGCGACAGCGGCCATTGCCGCCGCAATATTTTTCGCCGCATCCGCCGCCCTCGCGGTGGATATTCTGGACGCCGAAATAACTATCAGAGATGGCTACGCTATTATCATCGACGGCGCCACAGTCCAGCCCGACGTTCCCCCCGTCGAAAAAGGCGGCATGATATTCATCCCCATAAGGTTCGCCGCCGAGGCCCTCCGCGCGGACGTCACTTGGCACAAGGAAAACAAAATAATCGATCTACGATTCCCCGGCAACAGGCAAATGACCATGAAAATCGGCGACACGACGGTGGACATGGGCGACACGGAAAAAATCCTTCCCGCCGCCCCCTTCATCTTCGAGTCACGCGCCATGATCCCCCTGCGGCCGGTAGCAGAACAGGGTTGGTTCAAAGTCAAGGAACAGCAGGACGCCTCCATCCTAGTGACCGACCCCGACATTTACGGCTATCAGGTTCCGCCGGAGGAAAGCGTCGTCCCCGGAGAAAAATCTCATTCCGGCTCTTTGGACGCTATTAGGGAAAAAGCGCGCAAAGACGAAACCACAAAAAAACTAAAAATCCCCGTTCTGACCGCATGGGCAGCGCTTCTGGCCCTATGGGCATGGCTGTTCGCTTTTCGCTTGTTCGGCAAGAAGGAATCTGCCAAAGACTTGGTGATAATCGGCCTTTGCCTCACCGCCGGGATGGTTTTCGTCCTTTATGGCGGCATACTTATGAGCACGTACTGGGCGGGAATAGTGATACTTGTAATGAGCGCCATCGGGCTTGTCTCGAACGAGAGTTATCAGGACAAACTTGTTACGATGGCGTCCACCGCCCAAGGCGCCGGGCTGATTTGCACGCTCTTCGGACTTGGCCTTCTCATCGGCCCAGCTATCGCTCAACGCGACATCGAAGCTATCGGCTTCGGCATCTACGTCAAGATTGAGCCGACCATCACAGGTCTCGCTCTCTCAATAATTCTGAATATGTTATTCGGCTATGAAGCAAGAAGAAAACGGATCTAATAAGCGGGTATCATTCCTGATGCCGTACATCGACTTCTGTTTCATGCTGATTATTATTTTCGCCGGCATGCTCTCCATCGCATACTTCGAGCCTCTCGGCCGCACCGACATTCAGACCCGCCAAGCGACTACCATCACGAACAGAGAAGGACAGTTCGACACCAAACCGCTCGGAGTCCAGTGGGAAAGCCTAGCGCCCGGAGACCTCGACGATAGCGAACAGATACGCCCCATGCGCGGCGGAGAAACAACTCCCCCGGCGACCACGGCGGCAGTCAGGCCTCTGCGCGACCTATCGAAACCCTCCGGCGCAGACCCCGAAGAACTCGAAAAACTCAAAGAACAACTGCGCCTCAAAGAAGAAGAACTAAAGAAAATGTCCGAAACACAACATGCCGCCGCCGATGGCAAAGAGCCGGACGGAACAACCGCCTCCCCCGCGCCGCCCTCCACTCCCGACGAACCCGGCTCCGGCAACCACCACTACATCGACCTGCGCAAAAAAAATAATCACTGAAACAATGTGCTGAATTATCGCAAATCCCAGTTGGAATTTATCTCCAAACAAACGCTGATATGTTCGGTCCGCCTTCGAGAAGTTTCACTGCTTTATATAACTCGTATTGGCAAAGCTCCTCGCCCCGGTCGCAACGAGCCCCTTTTTCATAACCCTTGAAGTGTTTTTTCACGGCGGGCAACGCGCGCGCGTCCCCCAACTGGCCCAGCGCCCACACTGCCGAATTGCGCGCTCTATAATCGGCGGCATCATCTTCAAGCAGACCTATCAGCGCTTCCACCGCGTCTCCCTCGTATTTCAACATCGCTTCTTCGCAGACCTCTTTCACCTCGTATCCGATCCAACTCGCTGTCGCGAAAAACATGAACAGCAACATGAGAAAACCGATTCCCGCGACACAGAAACCAAGATTCTTCAGCCGTGCCTTCTGCCGTGTCATCGCGCCTCCCCTCCCTCCTCATACCTAAAAACGTTCTCCACCGATTCGCCGAACACGCGGGCGATCCTGAACGCCAGCTCAAGAGACGGCGCGTACCTGTTCTTCTCGATAGCAATAATCGTCTGGCGCGTGACGCCGACCCTGCGCGCTAGCTCCTCCTGCGTCATGTCCCGCGCCGCGCGCCACACTTTTATGCTGTTATTAATATTCTCCGCCATGTTCCCTGTCGAAATATTTAAATGTTATCGAATATACCGCGCAGTTAAGGCACACGATATAACTGAAAACCGTTCCAAGCGCTTCGAGTCCGCCGTCCCCCGTGTTTCTTCCGATAAAAATGAAAGCCAGAGACAGTAGTCCCAAGAAAACCGACATGATGACGAACGTCGCGCGCGCCGCTCGGCCTCCGAGAGCCTCCACCCGCTCATCGGTATGAACCTCTCCGCTTCTGCGCCTTACCAGCGCCATGAACAGCGCCCCTATCACTATCCCCGCAAGCGCTAGATACATTTTTCCAGATGTCGCCCCCACAGCCACTATCGCGCACAAGAATGATGTAACTAGTATTTTTGCGCGCCTCAATTCAATCACCACCCCACTAAATGTAATGTCGTTATAACATATTGTAATGTTTATCTTACATTAGTAAAGAAAAGCACATAAAAAGCATCGCCAGATCAAAAGAAATGTTCTAGAAGAAAATCAGTGCTAAAACTCTTGTTTATTTCACTTCGATATAGATGTCGTCCACTGTCCCGCCGGGGCGAAGCCCGACGACGGTCGCCTGGCCGAGTCCGTCTTTGTGGCTGGCCGGGCAATAAGGGTCGGTCACCAGACAGTACGGCGGGGAAGTGTCCCACACCGCGTTTATCTGAGGATTGCCTACGGCCGGAACGGTCATTTCAAATTCAAAGTAGTCGGATGTTAACTGAGAGGAGGCGAAGAACGCCGATGCGACCACAACCACTTCTTCGGGAAGTTTCATCGGCTCGATGACATACAGGAAGAGATGTCCTCGCCGCTCGGAGTAATCGCCGAGTTGAATCGTTCCCCGGACAATGCCGGTTCTCGACGGCTCGGTTTGGGGAAGTTCCGAAGCGGGGCGCACCGCTAGTTCGGGTTTGCGCGTTTCCGCCACCGGCTTGTCTTCCGGAATCTTATAAGGCTCCTTCGAGCACGAGCATCCGCCCGCGACAAACGCCAGTAGAAGAAGAGCGAGCGCTATTCTTTTCATAATAACCTCCAAAGGCCGGGAGACTCGCTGCTGATATTCTATCGCGAACAGGCCTCAACCGCCATCGCCGGATTCCTGACTAACGGCGCGCCCCGCGCGCGGCTTGACGAACAAAGGGCTTAGCCTAAAAAACTTTTCCATCGCGTCAATCGCCGGGACGACGATTCCCGCGCCGCTCGACCTGAAAGTGTCCCGCGCCATGTCGAAGTCGTCCGAGTCTATGCCTCCGGCCAGCCCGAGCGCGACCAGATAAAAAACGGAGCCGCAGACACATGCCGCCGCAACTGCCGCCACTGACACCGAATCAAAAGGCAGAGCGCGGAGCGCAACGGCGGCGGCGATCGCGGCGGCCGTCGGCCTCGCCACTGTCTTCCACGGCCATCTTATTCCTCCGAGCCTTTTTAAACAGTATAGCAGAGCCGCCAGCCCCATAAAAACCGTCGCGCTGAAAGCCCCCGCCGCCGTCAACACGGAGTCCGAATAAACCTCCGCCGCAGCGAGAGCCGCCACAACCGCCGCTGTCATCGCCAATGAAACCGCCGCGGGAGCCGCGGGCTTTTTTATCCCCACAAGCACGTTGACAGTCAGCATCGCTAGCATGCCCGCGCTCATCCCGGCAAAAAGCGTCAGCGTCAGCGGCCCCATGCGCCCGCGCGGAAATTCCTTCCCGCTGAAAAGCTCCACTATCGTCCCCGCGCTAACGGCGTATATCGCCATCATCAGCATTATTATCGAGAGGGCATATTTGACGGCGAGGTCAAAATACCTCTGCATCAGTTCCGGGTTCTTCTTCGATTCCGCTTCGGATATCGCTGGGACTATCGCCATCACCATGCCGATCAGCAACATGGGGGCCATGGCGTAAGTGAACGCGGCGCAGAAGCGGCCGGCGTTAATGATTTTTTCTGGAGCCGCGCCGCCGAGCGCCGAGCTGTGCGCCGCGAACGACACCACCGCCGGGGGAAGGAACTGCACGCCGGACGCCGCTATGACCGCCAGCGCCGCCACCCACCCGAACGACAGCAAACGTTTCGATTCTCCCCAGCCAGCCCTCCACGTAAAAATCCGTTTCAGGCTCAATTCCGCTCGCCGGAACATCGCCAGCGACACAACGCACTGTGCCACCGACGCGAACGCCACTCCCCCCGCCCCGGCTAGTATCCCGGCGGCTTGGCTCCCCGGCCAGTATGTCTTTGCCGCGTATACCATCCCTATGGAAGACCCCAGCATCGCTATCGGGAACACAATGTTGCACGCCGCCAGAAGGTCCATCCTTTGAATCCCGCCCGCTGTGGCGAAAAACGACATGTACATCTGCTTTCCCGCCACCGATACTATCATCAGCCATGCGAGTCCAGAATAAACATTGGCGGCGGGTGAAGCGCCGTAAATTGCGACGAGCGCGGCGGCAGCAGCCCCGCAGAACAGCGCCCCCATCGCCACCAACAGCCTTGTTCCTTCCGCCATTATCAGCGCCGCGCCTTCAGAATCCCTGTGCCGCCTGTCGGATATGAACGTCATCATCGCTTGCGGAACGCCGAAGGATGTCGCCAGCGACAACAACCAGAATAGGTTCAGGAAAGGTCCGGTCAGGCTAAATCCCTCAGGCCCGAGCAGCCTCTGCATCGTGGCCGACCACGCGAATTGCATCACTCCCGACGCCGCGGACACAACGAAGAGCAAAGAACTGCCCGCCACGAACCTGCCGACTTTCTCGCGGTCGGTGTCCCCGCTCTTAAACGCGTTTGCGGACGCCATTCCGGGGCCTCTTTTGCTCAAGCGGATTCCCGCCGACGCAAGCTATATCTCGTCTCTGTCAGGATTGTCATTCAGCGGTCAACACGGCGGACGCCGTTCCCTTCGCGGGGATGTCGAAATTTATTGTGACTAGAGTCTTGCCGTCTTTGTCAAAACTCGACACGACGGAGCAGCCATCGCATGAATATCCTTTCGCGGTCGGCATTTCGACCCGCGCTGCCGCGTTCGGCAACGCCATAGTTCCGGAATTTTTCGCCTTTATCGCCACCGCGCGCCCGTCTTCCGCGCGTTTTGTCGCCGATATGACCATTCCCGTTTTGAACGCCGTGAATCCGTCCTTCTTCGCGTTCATTTCCACAACGCGCCCGTCCGCCAAATCCAAAACCCGGTAGGAGCCTTCGAACGCCGCCCCAGTCTGAACGTACGCCACAGGAGGCAGCTTGTCCACCACATCCATGTGCAAATGGCCATACAGCGCCAGCCTGACATCGCGTTGCGCGGCGATCTCTTTCACTTTCGAGTCCGTATTGTGCAAAGGCACGTGGAACATGATTATCCGCATCAAAGCGCCAGACGCCGCGGCTAGGTCCGCGTCCAGCCATTCAAGTTGCTCCGGCGAAAGGTCTTCCGCGTGCGGCTCGTCGCTCCCCCCAGACCTGTACACGAATGAGTTGTCGAACGCCGTGAAATGATACGCGCCATAGTCGAAACTGAAATCGGTCGTGTCGAAATACCTATTCCATACCAAGTAGTCCTCTTCTTTTTTATACGGGCTTAAGTCGTGATTGCCGGGAACGATAAAAACCGGCGCGTTGTAGGAATTCCAGAGGTCCAGCATTGCCGGATACTGGTCGGATTCAGGCCAGCGCTCGCTTGTGTATCCCGTCGTGTCCGTCAGGTCTCCCGTGATCACCACGAGGTCAGGGTTCACCAGATTTATCTCTTCCGCCAACTTCTTATATACGTCGAAAAGGCTTTCCGACTTGTAAACATGCACGTCCGTGAGATGAACCACTCGGATGGAATTCTTAAATTCCGGCGACACCATAACCGAGCGGGGTTGAAAATCCTCTCCGCCGCTGAATTTGACTCTTAGTCCATACAGCAGGGAAGATGCGCCGCCGGGGACAATCGCCTTCAACGTCCAGCGCCCATTATCCGGATTGAACGAAGCTTCGGCGATTTCCAATGGATAGTTTGCAAACTCATTTTCGAGCGCCGCGCTCCACTCGCCCGCCTCCGCAGGCGCGATAACTTCTATCACAAACTCGTCCCCCGGCCTCGCGAGCGCCGGCCTTGCCCTGTTCGGCATCCGGATATCCTTCAACGGCCTCGCTCCGGTTCTCTCCTCGAACATCACTCGCCCGAGCGAAATCTCCTCTCTGGATTCAATTTTCAACGCCGTTTTTTCAAGCGGCTCAAACCCCGGCTTCTCGAACCTCAAAACGTACTCGCCCGGCGGCAGAGCGTTGAAAACGAACTCGCCGGACACCCCCGTTATCGCCCTAAGCTCAACAGAATCTCCCGTCGCCGAAATCTTCGCCCGCGTCACTGGCAATCCCTCGTTGTGAACACATTCCAGAGTTCCAGACACCGCTCCGTATGACGCCGCAGCGGCGCGCAACGCGTCCACCGCCACCAGCGCCCCCTTGCTGCCCGGATTCGATTCGTTGAGAATCTCCAGACGCAATTTGTGCGCGCCCGGCTTCAATCCGTTCACCAGAACTATCCTTTCAGGCGACGGCGTCATAATGTTTTTGTAAAGGTCGATTGTGGCGGCGGGCCGCCCGTCTACCGAAGCCAGCGCCCTCCCGCCCGTCTTTCCAATCACAAAATCACCCGCGACAGCCTCGCCTGTGAAATCAAATTCCATCGCCGCTCCGCGCTTTTCAGTCGCGACCGCCGCGCCTCCGGACAGCGTGTCCATCCTCATCAGTTTCCAGTCCGCAACGTCATAAGCCACAACGCCGCCGGCCTCCGCCTCGAAAACCGCCTCTGAAAAAACAGCCTCTCCCGCTGCCGTCTGTTCCTGAGCCCGCAAAACCAAACTGTTGCATGTCAAACTCAGCGCTAGCGCCGCTGCCGCTAAACACATCTTTCTCATCCGCGCATCTCCTCTGTCGCAATAGCTTCGTCGGCCGCCCTCAGAGCGCGCCGCCATTCAAAGCCCAATTTATGTATTTTATCCAATACTCATTTTGAAATCCAATATATGTGAGCCGCGAGCGCGTTTCACTGTCAGAATCTTCCCCCTTGTCCCAAAACTTGCGGTAGCGGAAAACCGCTATTGATATATAATAAAAGCCATTGGTCGGCTGGTCGGCATCAAATCGGGAGGATGGCAAATGAACGGACTGAGAACAAAAATCATGGGAGCAAGAGCGGGTGCGGGGATGGTCGCGTTTTTTCTGATATTCGCAATCTGCGTAGCTTGCGCCGGCCCGGCGGGAACCGCTCCGTCCTCCAGACCTGAGAGAATCATTCTCAATCCCACACAGAACCCCTCCACCTCAATGGCCGTCACATGGAGAACGACCGATGCGGTGAAAAAACCTCAGGCGCAGATCGCCGTGGCGTCTGCCTCTCCCGATTTTATTGACGACGCGGTTTCGGCTCCCGCAAAAACAGAGACCATCAAGATCGACGGCGTGAATCCCGTCTATTACCATTCTTTTGTTTTTGAATCCTTGAAACCCTCCACGCTATACGCCTACAGAGTGGGAAGCCCGGCGGGATGGAGCGAATGGAACCACTTCCGGACTGCCTCTGAATCAGCCGAGCCGTTCTCGTTCGTTTATCTTGGCGATCCGCAGAACGAAATCGAATCCATGTGTTCGCGGGTGTTCCGGAAGGCGCAGATGAAAGCGCCCGACGCGGCCTTCTGGCTGTTCGTCGGCGACATCGTCAACAACGGGGAAAACGACGATGAGTGGCGCGAATTCTACGACGCCGTCGGCTGGATTCCTCGCTCAATCCCCATGATATTGCTTCCGGGCAACCACGAATACAAAAAAACGGCGGGCGTCTCCGAGGGCCTCACCTACCTCTGGCGGCCCCAGTTCACTTTCCCGGAGAACGGCCCGGCGGGCTTGAATGAACTCAAGGAAGCTTCTTACTTCATCGACTATCAAGGCGCTCTTTTCGTTACGCTGAACGGCAACGAACGCCTTGAGGAACAAGCGAAATGGCTTAAAAAAGTCCTCGCCGACAACCCCCGCAAATGGACCATCGTCTCAATCCACCAGCCGTTCTACTCCACCGCCGGAAACCGCGACAACCCTTACCACAAGATGCTGTTCACAGACATTTTTGACAAATACGGCGTCGACCTCGTCCTTCAGGGACACGACCACACATACGGAAGGACTCACAGAGTTTTCAAAGATAAAAAACGCAAGGACAAAGGCTCTGTGTACGTCGTCACCGTGACAGGCCCGAAACAGTACAAACCAAGCGAACTGTACAAAGACCTGATGGCTAAAACGGGAACGCAGACACAACTGTTCCAAGTCATAAGAATCGACGGGGATAAGCTTGCTTACGAGTCCTACGCTGTGACCGGGGAGCTATTCGACTCTTTCGAACTTGCGAAAACAAACTGATGACTCACACGAAATAACCCGCGTTGTCTGGCAGTGAGAGGTCCATGTCCGAGCCGGGAGCCGCAGGGAACGCCGCGGATAGTTTCTCGATAATTTTTATCAGCGGCCTGAGGCGGTTTTCTGATGGAAGAACTTCCGCGAGGGCGGCCGGTTCGCTGTTCTTCAACTCGTAAACATTCAATCTTTCGCCTTGTTCGTAAGGGTTCAGGATGGAGAGGAAGGCGCGGACGGCGTCGCCCGTGAATCCCCTGCCCGCCCCCTGAAGTATCAGCCTTACTACTTTCCCGCGCGTGAACTTCGTCGCGTATTCGTCGTACATGTCGCACACCGAAAGTATCTGCGCGAACAGGTGAAGGTCTTTTTCTTTTTTTCCGGCGGGATACCCTGAGCCGTCCGCCAGTTCGTGGTGATTTTTTATGATGTTGCGCGCGAGCGGGCGCTCGTCGTGCAGGATGGCCAGACGGTCTTTTATCACTTTGTTCGACGCGTCCACGTGCGACTTCAACTTTTCGTCTATGCGACCTTTGACGGAAATGAGAATCTCCGGCTCGTCGAGGAACGCGGCGTCGTGGAAGAGAGCCGCGAAGAATCCGCTGAGGACGAGGCTGAGGTCGCCTTTTTTAGATTGCTGGATGTCGCCTACGGCGCGTTCCCAGCCGTAGTAGTCGTAATACAGAGGAGGATCGACCTTCGCGCCGCGCGGGCCTGCGAGCCGGCTCATTTCGTCCTTGCTTTTCGAGCGCCACACTTCTATCGAACCCGCCTCGGACGCCCGCTCGCGGTTCAGCCGCGCCATCGCCGCCAGCCAGTATACCGCCGTGTTCACAAGATGATCGTAATATGATGAAACCGGCCTGATGTCCGCCGGTCCGACGCTCAATCCTTCAAGTATCTTTTCGTATCCCAGAACCCCTTCGAGCATCTCCGCCGCGCTCGCCGCCAGCCCCTGCACCTCCGCCTTGTATCCCGGTTTCTCCACCGTGAATATTCCGGTCAGATACCTGTGCATCTGGTTGGCGTAATGGGATATCGATTTTGTGGACACATCCAGAAACTCGTCCACGGCGTCGATGTCGCGTGTGACCCGGATGACTTTGTCCCGGTTGACGCCCCAAGAGTCGCAGAGGTTGCGGACTATGCCGGGAGTGAGAACGCTGCGGGGATCGATAAGTTTTCGTTTCGTTCGCGGGTCCCGCAGAGCGTCAACGCAGTAGTACGGCTCTTTCGCCGCCGCAAGTATGGATTCTAGGTCGCAAAGCGCGTGCTCTTCAATCACTTCGCTTGCGGATATCGGCGTGTCGCTCATCTAAACCCGTTCTCTCTTTCGTACTAAGACATGATATCGGCGAGCGGGCGGCGCGTCAACGAGCAGCCGCCGGACTCCCCGCTCAACCGCCGCCGGATATGTGCGCCGCTCCCACCAGCATCGACGGCATCTCGTTGCCCGGCTCGCGCCTCATGTCGGACGACATTTCCTCTATCGATTCAAGAAACTCGAATATCTCCCCGCCTATCATCACGTTTTTCACAGGGTACGCTATCTCGCCGTTCTCTATCCAGAACCCTTGGTCGACCGTGCCGGAAATCTGTCCGGTGACTGAGTGCGGAGCTATCGACGCCATCAGAATAAACAGGCCCCGCGACATCCCGACGATAATCTCCGCCTCGGTCCTCGCTCCCGGCGCGACGCTTATGTTAGTCGCGGCTATCCCGACATCCGACATGTGGGACGAGCGGTGAGCGTGCCCGTTGTTCGGCTCTCCCGCCTTGTTGGCCGTGTATGAATTATGCAGATACTCCGTGAGAACGCCCGAATCTATGAGAGCGGCCTTTCGGCGCGGAACCCCTTCGCCGTCCGCCGCCGATGAATAAATGCCCGCCTCGAACAGAGGGTCCTCAACAACTGTGAAGAAGGAAGGGGCGATGCGTTCTCCCCTGCGGCCCGCCAGAAACGAGCGTTTTCTTTGAATGCTTTCCGCGTCCGCCGCGTCGATCACCCCGCGAACCAAATCAGACGCCGCGTGCGGCCCCAGCAGCGCCGGATATTTCCCGCCGGGGATTTTTCTCGCGCCGAGCAAAGACACCGCCCGCGTCGCCGCCTCGACCGCCACTTCGCGGGGCGGCTTCAAGTCCGCCAGACTCCTCCCCAGCGTGTAATCGTAATAAGAGCCCACATCGTCCCCGCGCTTCGCCACGCACACCACCGACAAGCCGACGGAAGAATGCTCTTCAGCAACCGCCACCCCCCGCGAGTTGGCGAGCGCCCGCCTTGAGTAACCCGCCCCGGCTGAACATTTCACCACTATGTCCGGCATTATCTCCTTCGCCGCTTCCACGCATTCCAGACACCAGCCGACAACGCGCGACGGCTCGATTTCAGCGGTGCGCGAATCAAAAAGACCGCGCGGCTCGACAGCCCTTTCCGGCTCCGGCAGCGCGACGAAATCCGGGTCCGCCTCCGCCTCGCACGCCATCCTCACCGCCTCCGCTCCCGCCTCCCTCGCTTCTTCCGCGCTTAGCCCCGCGCACCTCGCGAATCCAACTCCGCCCCGGCACATCGCCCTCACGCTGAAACCAGACGAATATTCCACCTCGCACGCCTTCACCGTGTTCTTCTCTATCAAAGCCGACGCTTCCCGGGAATACACCGCCAGAGTGTCGCAATCGCCCGCGCCTTTTGCCGCGCGCGTCCCCTCAGACGCCAACTCAAGCAATCCATCTTTATCCATAACACCGCCTCCGCGCCGCCGACGAAAACACCGTCCGCGTGCTCCTTCACAAATCGGATTATTATACCGCTTATCAACCCGAAAAAACTATCAAAAGAGCATTTCACAAAGCAGTTGAAACACCATAACCGTCCATCCCCAACTCCCAAACTTGCCTTTCGCATCCCCCCGTTTGAACCAAACACATAGACAACACCCCTTCCGGAAAACACTCACAAGCTTGCTTCATGCGTGAGACATAGTTTGCCTCGCCCATGCGCCAATCGTGAAAAACAGGGACTGGCAGCGCGCAACCCAGCGATGCCTGTACCCGCTTTTCGCCACTCGGAAAACCTACCACTCCACGCCAAATATTGAGCTAATACCGCGCGCGAATTCCGCGCGCTTTGGTGTGCGGCAATTCATTGCCGCTTTGCCATTCAGGGATTTCATTCCCCCCTCTTCCCTCCCCCCTCCCCCCCATAAAGCTTTCCCTTTGTGACTTCGTGACTCCGTGGACTTGCAGGAGCGGCGTGGACTAGAATGCGTCGCCCTCGTGAGGCTTCCCCGATGGACATGATCTACCTCGACAACGCGGCCACCTCGTTCCCGAAGCCCGAGGAGACCTACGTCTTCATGGATCGCTTCTACCGCACCCACGGGGTGAACCCCGGGCGGTCGGGATTCGACCTGTGCATGGAGACGGGCCACCTGGTGGACGAGACCCGCGCGCTGCTGACCCGCTTCTTCAACGGCACCGACCCCAACCGCCTGGTCTTCGGCTACAACTCCACCGACGCGCTGAACCTCGCGCTCTTCGGCCTCCTCGCCCCGGGCGACCACGCGATCACGACCACCCTCGAGCACAACGCCGTTTTGCGGCCGCTGTACCACCTGGAAGCCCTGGGCGGCGTCGCGGTGGACTACGTGAGGTTCGACGGCCGCGGCCTGGTCGATCCCGGCAACATCGAACGCGCCATCCGCCCCAACACGAAGGTGGTGGCCCTCAACCACGCGTCGAACGTCATCGGCACCGTGCAGCCGGTCGCCGAGATCGGCCGCATCTGCCGCGAGCGCGGGGTGCGGCTGGTCGTCGACGCCTCGCAGACCGCGGGCAAGATCCCGATCGACGTGCAGGCGATGCACGTCGACGTCCTCTGCTTCACCGGGCACAAGTCGCTGATGGGGCCGATGGGGATCGGGGGCATGTACGTGCAGGAGGGCGTGGAGATCCGCCACACCCGCGCGGGCGGCACCGGGGTCCGCTCGGCCCACCGGGCGCACCTCGACGAGTACCCGTGGCGGATGGAGTACGGGACCCCGAACGTCCTCGGCATCGCGGGCCTGAACGCCGGCGTGAAGTGGATCGAAAGCCGGGGGCTCGAGGCGATCGACGCGCACGAGATGCGCCTCACCAGGCGGCTGGTCGAAGGGCTGCGCGAGATCCCGGGCGTGAGGCTCTACTGCCAGGACGACCTCGAGAACCACATCGCGGTCGTGCTGTTCAACGTGGAGGGGTTCGAGGCGGGCAACACCGGGACGATCCTCGACGTCGACCACAACATCGCCTGCCGCACGGGGCTGCACTGCGCCCCGCTCGTGCACGAGCAGATCGGCACGGCGGCCATCCACGGCGGCGTCCGCTTCGGCATCGGCCCCTTCAATACCGACGCCGACATCGACGCGGCCATCGCGGGCGTCCGGGAGATCGCCGCCGCGCGCGCAAGGACCTGAGAGCGGCCACGTGATCATCCGCGCCGAAGGTCCGCGACGATCGCCGCCGCCACGTCGGGCCGGTCGGTGATGATCCCGTCCACCCCCCACCCCAGCAAGCGCCGGATCCGGTCGGGCTCGTCCACCACCCACACCTGCACCGCCACGCCGGCGCGATGGGCCGCCCGGACGAAGCGGGGGCTCACGATCCGGTGGGCCTCGCGCCGCTCGGGCACCTGCAGGGCGCGGTAGGGCACGCCGTCGGAAGGCCAGCGCAGCCACGAGCGGTACAGCGCCATCCGGACCTCCCACCCCGACGCGCCGGTCGGCACCGCGGGCGCGAGCCGGCGCACCTCGCGGAGCGGCGGCCCATAGAACGAGCCGGTGCAGGCGCGCGAGGGCGCCGCGGCGGCGAACAGCCGTACCACCGCGCGGGCCAGCTCGAGGTCCGCCTCCTTCAGCTCGACAATCAGGGGCAGGTGGCCGTAGCGGGCCAGCACGTCGGCGAGCAGCGGCAGCCGCACGCCCCGCCCCCGATAGGGCCAGTCGCCCTGGGGGCCGCGGAAGTGGAAGCCGGCGTCCACGCCGGCCAGGTCGGACGCGTCGTACGCGCGCAGCGGACCGGTGGCGTCGGTCGTGCGGTCGAGCGTGGCATCGTGGCAGACCACGGGCTGGAGGTCGCGTGTGAGGCGCACGTCCAGCTCGAGGCCGTCGGCCCCGGCCTCGAGGCCGCGGTCGAAGGCGGCCAGGGTGTTCTCGGGCGCGAGCTTCGCACCGCCGCGATGGGCGAAGACCAGCGGGCGGGCGGCCGGCGCCGATCTATGGACACTCACCGCCCTCGATCTTAGCGTGCCGCGGGCGGCCGCTCACGGATCACTCGCTCTTTCCCGCGCGCTGACGCTGCGCCCTTTCTTGCATACGGCTGGTCCATGTCCAGCCCTGCCACCCTCGGCGAACTTCGCGCGGCGGTCGAGAGCGGCCGCGTCCCCCGGCGCACCGTCCGTCAGGAGGTGCGCGAGAACCTGATCGGGAAGCTCGCCTCGGGCGAGACCCTCTTCCCTGGCATCGTCGGCTACGACGAGACGGTGATCCCGCAACTGGTCAACGCGATCCTGTCGAGGCACAACTTCATCCTGCTCGGGTTGCGCGGGCAGGCGAAGAGCCGGATCCTCCGGGCCCTCGCCTCGCTGCTCGACCAGGCGATTCCCGTCGTCCCCGGGTGCGAGATCCACGACGACCCGCTCCAGCCGATCTGCTC
>MWCD01000028.1 GCA_002069885.1 bacterium ADurb.Bin236
GCACTCTCGGCGTGTTCGACAAGATGCCGGAGGACGGAGGCGAGCCGATTTCCTTCGAGGAGGAGGACGCGGGCCTAGTGACCATTATCGCGAATCAGGCGGCGATGGCTATTGAGAACGCCCGCTTATATGCCGAGAAGGACGCCCGCATCAGCGAACTTCAACTTCTGCTTGAGATAAGCAACATCATGCGCGGAACGCTCGATTTCGAGTCCCTGCTGTACATAATCCTCACCAGCGTGACGATGTCTCAGGGATTCGGGTTCAACCGGGCGCTGTTGTTTCTACACGACGAAAAGAGCGGGACGCTTAAGGGAGAGATGGCCGTGGGGCCGCTGAGAGCGGCGGACGCCTCGCGGCACTGGCACTCGTTCACGCCTAAAGGAAAGACCCTTCAGGAAGTGGTTCTCGAATACGGGAAGTTCAATCGCGAGGCGGGTTTCGAGATAGACATGCTGGTGAAAAAGATGTCGGTTCCGGTGAAGCCGGATAAAGGAGCTTTGGCGCGAACAGTCTTGGAAAGGACTTCGTTCAACGTGGCGGACTATAGTCCTGCCGAGGGCGGCGAGGAGTCGGCGCTGTCAGCGATGGGGTTTTCAACCTTCGCGACTGTTCCCCTCATAGCGCGAGAGAAAGTGGTCGGGATAATGGTGGTGGACAATCTGGTGACTCGCGCGCCGATAACCGACGAGCAGCTTGAATTCGTGCAGCTTTTCGCCAACCAAGCGGCCAGCGTTCTGGAGACCAGCCGGCTGTACAAGAACATAGAGCAGGCGAACCGGAGGCTGGTGGACGCCAGAGAACTGCTGGTGCGCTCGCGGACACTGGCCACTCTCGGCGAGTTCTCTGCGGGCATAGCGCACGAGCTTCGCAATCCGCTGGTGTCTATCGGCGGGTTCGCCCGGCGGTTGGCTCGCAAACTTCCTCCCGACTCGGAGGAGGCGAGGCACGCCCGCATCATATTCAATGAAGTCGAGGGCATGGAAAAGATACTCAGCCAGATATTAGAATTCGTGGGCGGCGCGAAAACGGAAACGCAGCAGGTGGACATAATAGGCGTGTTCGAACAGGTGTTCGTGTTGCTTCACGACGCGATAAACTCAAAGAACATATCTTTGCAAACCGACTTCGACGAGCGCGCTCGGACGTTGCTCGTGGATGAAGTGCAGATGCGGCAGTTATTCATTAATCTTATTAAAAACGCGGTGGAGGCGATGAAGGGCGAGGGCGGCTCTCTCAGGGTGAAAACCACTCTGATGGAAACGGAAGAGGGCGGCGTCGGGCTTGAAATTAGCGACACCGGCGTGGGAATATCATCGGAAGACCTCGAACACGTGTTCGACCCGTTCTTTACCCGGAAAAGTTCAGGGACAGGGCTTGGGCTTTCCGTCTGCGCGAGAATCGTCGAGGGAAACCACGGCGGAAAAATGTTCATAGACAGCCGCAAGGGAGAGGGCACGAGCGTGCTGATATGGCTCCCGCCGGAGACGCTGGCGGGAGGCGAAAGCGGTGGCGGGCGGGGGCCGCTCTCCGGAAACGGATGAGTTGGGCCTGCGGGGCTTTTCAGCGCTCCGGTCTTTCTAAATATCCGCTCGCGGGTTAAAATGAAAGACTGCCGGCGGGCGAAGACAATCTTCACGGAAGGCCGAAATGGCGATACCCGAACAGTTTGTGCCGGATTTTTACAAGAAATACGTGCGTATGACGGCGGTCGCTTCCGTTTTTTTCAAGCACGGGTTTTTCTGGGCCGCAGAGGCTCTTGAGCTTACCCGCCTGTTTCCCCGCAAGATGCGCGAGCGAGTGCTCGCATCCGACGAATATCAGCTTCCCCTTCCGGTCCGGCTCCGCAGGGTTATAGAGGAACTCGGCCCCACGTATGTAAAATTCGGCCAGATTTTAAGCACCCGCCCGGACCTTATTCCGCCGGACATCGTTAAAGAGCTTTCAAAGCTTCAGGACGAAGTGTCGCCTTTCCCGTTCGAGCAGGTTCAGGAGTGCGTCGAGGAAGAACTCGGCAGGCCGCTTGATCAGGCGTACAAGTCGTTTTCTCGCGCGCCCATCGCGTCGGCTTCCATCGGGCAGGTTCACGAGGCGACGCTCGCGGACGGGCGCGAGGTCGTCGTGAAAGTTCAGCGCCCCAATATCGAAAAAATCATAAAAATCGACACTGAAATAATGCTTGATCTGGCGGTGAAAGCCGAAAAAAGGTTCGAAGAGGCTCGCCTGTTCAATCTCGTCGAGCGAGTCGAGGAGTTCACAAAAACCATTCATCAGGAGCTGGACTACACGAACGAGGGACAGAACGCGGACAGATTCCGAGTCAACTTTGAGGACGACGACTCCATCCACATTCCGTTCGTGTACTGGGACTACACCACGCGCAGAGTCCTCACGATGGAATACATTCACGGAATAAAAATCAAGGACAAGGAAAAGCTTGTCGCCAGAGGATACGACCTGACGTATCTGACGGAAGTGATTGCGAACGCATATATAAAGATGATATTGCTGGACGGGTTTTTCCACGGGGACCCGCACTTCGGGAACATATTCGTGACCGAGGGGCAGGTGGTGGCGCTGATTGATTTCGGCATGGTGGGCGTGGTGGACCCGATAATGAAGAAGAACATGGCGAGGTATTTCATATCGCTTGTGAACAAGGACGCTACGGCGCTGGTCGAAGTGCTGGAAGAGATAGCGACCATCGCGCCGGACGCGGACCGGGACGCGCTGACGCGCGAAGCCGGAAGGATGATGCAGAAGTATTCGGACGTCTCGCTGGGACAGATAAAGCTGGAAGACCTTGTGATGGAGTTGTATAACCTCGGGATGAAATACAAGATAACGCTGCCCGGCGAGTTCACGCTGATGGACAAGACGCTGGTGACGCTCGAAGGGCTTGGAAGGCATTTGGATCCGGGGTTTGACCTAGTGGGGACGGCGGCGCCGGCGGCGCGGATGCTGTTCAGGCGCGAACTGGACTTCCGCCAGTTCGGCGGCGACATGGTGCGCACTTTCCTCGACCTGCGCGACCTCATGGCCGCGCTCCCGCGCAGGCTCGACAGAATTTCGAAAAACATCGAGCAGGGTCATCTTAAAGTCAGGATCGAGATGGACAGCTACGTGGAGACGGCGCGCTCGATGGTGGACCGCCTGAGCCAGAGTTTCAACCGGCTGTCGATGTCGATCGTGCTGGCGGCGCTGCTGATAGTGGTGGCCCTCATCCTGCCGGACAGGGATTCGGCCGTCGCGTTCGGCATGTCTCTGCGAGAGATAGCGCTAGGATGCGTTCTTCTGCTGTCGGCGGCATGGATAATCTCCCTGTTCCGCTCCGGCGGCAAATAACCCCGCCGGGGCGCGAAGCCTTATATGACAAAGACCGAACCCGCTCCCGGAACGCTGTACGTTGTGGCCACTCCTATTGGCAATCTTGAGGATGTGACATTGCGCGCGCTGAAGGTGCTCGGCGGGGCTGACTGGATAGCAGCGGAAGACACTCGCCGGGGCAGGACTCTCCTCGAACGGCACAAAATAAAGACGCGGCTCATCAGCTTCGGCGGCGATATGGAGGAGCGGAAGACTCCTGCTCTTCTGGAGCGGCTGGCGGCGGGCGAGCGCGGGGCGCTGATAAGCGACGCAGGAACTCCGGGAGCTAGCGACCCCGGCGCGCGGCTCGTCGCGGCGGCAGCCGCCGCTGGCATCCCTGTCTGCCCCATCCCCGGCGCGTCCGCGGTGGCGGCCGCGTTTTCGGTGTCCGGCCTTGAAAGCCCCCGGTTCGTGTTCGAAGGTTTTCTTCCTCGCTCCGGGGAGAAGAGAAGGCGCGCGCTGGCCGCTATGAAAAATGAAGAACGCGCGGCGATTGTTTTCGAATCGGCAAACAGGATGCCGGCCACGATGGCTGACTTGTTCTCGGAACTGGGCGACAGGCGGTTGTCGATAATGCGCGAGATGACGAAGTTCAACGAGGAAATCATCAGGACGACTCTCGGCGAGGCTGCCGGGGGCGCGGTTAAACTGAACCCGAAAGGGGAATATACTATAGTAATCGAAGGCGCGCGGGAGCGGGACGCCTCCGCCGTGGATGACGACGGGGACGAGCGTCTGCCGCGTCTTTTGAGGATACTGGCGGGAGCGGGGATGTCCGCCCGGGACGCGGCGAAGGCGGCGTCCGAGTTCCTCGAAGTCCCCCGAAACAAAGCTTACGCGGAAGCGACGCGGCTGAATCAAAGCCCGGAGCATGAGCGCGAGGAGGATTAAAAGTTCCGGAGCGGGCCGGTCAGCGCGGCCCCGGATTCGGACTGCGGCGATGAAAGCGGGATTTGGCAAAACGGCGAAGTGGTTTTTCGCGCTAGTTGTGGCGCTGGCTGCGGCGCGCGCGCTTTCGCCCGCGACGGCGCTCGCGGCGGTGTTCGAGCTTGAAATCGCGGGCGGCGCGGCGGTGAGGGTGGGCGAGGTTGCCTACCTTAAGATAACGATGGAACAGGGGACGGACCCGGCCGTCGGCGCGCAGTGCTCGCTGAGCGCGGATCCGGCGATGATCGAGTTTTTGCCTGACCGCAACCTGTACGCCGCCGACGCCCTTTTCAGCATGGTCGAGAAATTCAAGGTGTCGCCTGAAACGGGCACGGTGGTTTTCCACGCGCGCGCAAACGAGCCTCCCGGCGGCAGGGTTGTTTTTCTCAAAGCTCCGTTCAGGATGAAAAGGCCGGGGGCGACGTTCGTGAGTTTCTCTTCGACCGCCTTGTTCGGGGAGGAGGAGAAACGCGCTTCGAACCCCGGATACGTTAGACTGCTGGGATACGAAGGGGAGAGCGCGGACCCGCTGTTGTACGCGACGCTGGCGGGAGACAACGCGCTTCTCAGGACAGGCGCGCGGGAGAGCATGTTCGAGACATCCGCAGCCGGGCCGCGAGGCTCCTCGCTCGATCAGGAGCTTGCCCTTATGGATATGGGCATGCGCGCGCTAGACAAAGCCCAAGACGAAAAATCCGCGGACGTCGTCATCGGATTCAGCAAGAGGCAGGTCCGAATCGGCGTCAACCAGTGGACCCGGCTGGACATCGTGATAGACAAGTTCCCGGAATACGAAACCATGACCGGGATCGAGGTGACGATAAAATACGACCCCAGATATCTCATGCTGACAGACAGGCTGGGAAGGGAGACGACTTCCGTCGAGGTGCTCGAGCCGCTGGACGATATGACGCGCGCGCAGTTGCTCAAGATGATGGAGGAGATGGGGCTAGCCGCCCCGCCGGACGCGGAAGCGGACACGCTCCGCTCGATAATAGACGGCGCGCGCAGGTGGGACTACCGCAGCATCTTTACCCTGCCTTTCTCAAACAGGGTGGACAAGTCGAAGGGCGAGATCAAGCTGGCCCTTCTGGCCAACCTGACGGCGGCGGCGGGAGAGACGAAAGCCCCTATGACTGTGGCCACTCTGCTGTTTAAAGGGCTCCGCTCAGGACAGAATATCCCCGTAGAGATGATTGACGCGATGGTCCCGGTTAGCAAAGGAACACAGCACGTCCGCAACGCTTTGATCACCATCGACTCCTCTCAGAAGGGGTGCGACGAGTCCCTTCCTCCGTCGCTCTGTTCGGGCACTTTCAAGATAACCGGCAACATGCAGTTGACGCTCGACAGGGCGAGCATAGACAGGAAGTCGCTGGTCGGCTCCAGCAAAGAAGACCACACCACGGTGGACACCAAGGTCGAAAAGCTGAATCTTCAGCAGGCGTGGAACGTCTATCTCGACGGCAGCTTCCGAAACGGGATGACGGTGAACGGGAACATGAGCGACAGCCCCGGCCAGCCGGAACAGCATCTGGACGTCGAAGTGGCAAGCAAGTACGGAACTGTCAGGTTCGGAGACTTCAACACGAATTTCGAGAGCGGAACGATGGTCAGCATGGACCGGCAGAAGATAAACGGCATGCAATTCGACTACAAGTCCGGGGGAGTGGAGTTCGCGGCGCTGCTCGCAGAATCCAGATCCAGCACGAAGTTCTCCGCTCTCCCCGACGGTCAGAATATCACAGGCCCGTACAAATTCAACGCGGGAATGATAATCCCCGGAACCATCCACATATTCAAATCGGACGGAACCGAGATTGCGGCAACGCAATACACCGTCAACTACAGGACGGGGGAGATATACTTCGTCGAGCCGGTTCCATCCGGCGAAAAACGCTCGATAAGCTATGAAGAAACGTCGTTCCTGTTCTCTACCGGGAACCTGCGGGCGTACAGGATGTCGTATAAAAAGACGGACGCGGCCGGAAGAAACGATAAATTTAAAGTGGGGGCGGTGTACCGCGTCGCGTCCGCTCCTAAAAGCACCTCGGTCATCCTCGACGGCGAGGAGCTTGTGGACGTCTCCCACAGTTCCATCGAGCAGGTCCCCTGCCCATACAACACGAGCAAAACCTGCGCCGTAGTGAACCTGACTCAAGCCTATATTCTGAAAGGCTCGGTGACGGTCACGCACGGAGGCAAGGCTTACAATCCGAGCGTTAGCGGCGGGCCTGTATATGCGGGACATCGAAGCTACCTTCACGGCAGGTTCCATGTCGAAAGGGGCGTAACCGGAACGGGCATATACGGTCAGATATCAATAAAATATTCATACTACAATCCCGAACAGATATCTTCTCAAGGATACATGGTGTACAGGATTCCCGACAACGGGTTCGACACGGCAGACAGTTCGACGATGGGAACGTACTGGTCGTGGCCATCGAACGCGTTCCCCGGCAGCGAGACCGTCCTGCTGTCCGACACCGACTCATACGAAGAAAAGTGGGATGATGTGGCCATCTGCAACGGGCTGACTCAAGCGGTAACGGGGGGCGGAACGACCATCGTTAGGTCGGACAACACGACGTTTTGCCCGGGCGACTATGACAAAACGCTAGACAATATGTCCGTATTCTATCAATTCTACGACGCCGGAACCGATTCGTTCCTTAAGTTCTCAAACTGGGTGAACCTGCCGAATACCGACCCCAGATACAAAGAATACAGATACCTGAAAATAAGATATTTCACAACGCCGATGGAGTCATCAGTGGGGTCGGAGTTCGAAAAGACGGCTCTGGGATTGACGGCGTCGGCCAACCTCGGAAGGCGTCTGACCGTCGAGGGAGAATACGCGCTCACCAACTCAGACCTCGCGGCCTCCTACGGCTCCGGAGAGGAGACGGTGACGATAGACGCCGACTCGTACACGCTTGGCGGCAAGGAAACGGGAAGCCTTTGCGTTTACGACGGAACGAACGCGGCAGACAGGACGCTGACGTGCAACTTGCCGAACGGCAATATCGTCGGCTCTGTCAAGGTGATGGTTCGCCACTGCGAGCGCGTGGACGCCAATCCCATCAACTCCTGCCTTTGCGACAAAGAGGGATTGGACCCCGGAAACGACTGCTACGACCCGCTGACGGGAACCAACAAGATAAAGTATCAGGCCGAGACGTTCGAGATAAGCAGGCTTTACGTGAGGGAGGAGCGGGCGGACGGAAGGGTCGTCCTTGTCCGTCGCGCCGTCGGGCTTCTCCCCGGCGGTTTCACTTACGACCTAGGCTTTGCCGACAGCGGACACTACTTCCCCCGCAAGTTCGACCAGCTCGAAGTGAGCTATATCTACAACCGCGTTCTCGGTTCGATCGTCGAGGGAAGCAAACATAGCCTGAGAGCTAATTACAACGGAAAACTGGTCAAAGTCAGCCTGACCAAAGGTTTCACCGACCCGTTCTTCGACACCAGCGTGGGCGGCTCGAAATCGGCTTTGGCGAACACCGACTCGACTTTGTTGACATTGAACACAACAGTGAAGAAATGGCAGTTGACTTTCACCAGAAATGAAACTGAAACAGGCAGCATAAACGCGAGCACTCTAGAACCGTCATCATTAAGCTCGTCCGTGACGAAAGGCGTTGACGCCTCATTCACCGGACGCAAACACATAAGGGGCTTTACGATAAAGACCAGCATCGTGGACAGGATGAACGCAAGCTCGATGGGCACAGCCTCGGAGACCGTGGCGGAAACCACTGAGAACTCGACGTCGGTGGCGATGACGAACAGCTTCATGAAAGACCTTCTGGCGATAACTTCGGGGTTAAGCCTGCTGGACAAAAAGAACGCGGACAAAAGCGACCTTGACACGAGCGCCATCGGAAAATCGCTGAACATAAACTTCAAACCCCGCAGAAACATCGGGCTGATTCTAGACTTCAAGGACAACCGCACAAGGTCTGAGCAGGCGTCCGTCAAGGACGTGGTGGGTCGAACGAACAACTACACGCTCAACTACAGGCCTCTGGAGCTGATGGACATCAACGCTACGCTCGCAAGAAGCGCCTCCGGAAGCGCCGGCAAGACCACCGTTCAGGAAACATCGAATTACAATTTTAAAGTTTTAAAGGATTGGCGAAGGTTCAGCGGGGTAAATCTGACATTCAGCAAAACCCGCACCCCGTCTGAAACCTACTCAAGCTCCAGCGACTCCCGAAACCTTACTATGAATATCCGCCTCCCGTGGAAAATGACTCTGATTCCGACTTTCACTAGAAACGTGTCCGGCTCCGGGACGGGATGGAACAAGTCCGATACCCGGAACCTTCGCCTCACATACGCGCCGACAAAAGGAAAAATCAAGAGCGCAAGCTGGATAAACAACAACCAGAGCAGCGAGCGTCCGGCTACAACGACATCCGCCGAAACCAAAACCAGAACGGCCACGGACACGCTGGCGATGACGGTGGCCCCGTCGTCAAAGGGGACGGTCGCGGTGAGCTACAACAGGACGCCCGCCAGTTATAACCATAAGTTCTCGATGACAGGGAACTACTTGTGGCGCAACAACATAAACGTCGGCTTCAATGTGAGCCAAGACCACAAAGGCGGAACCATTCCGTCTCGCACCACGTCGCTGGGCTTGAACACGTCGTACCAGCTCAACGCCTTGACCAGTTTCAGCCTCACGTTCAAAAGGGACTTGGTAAAGAGCGAAACGCCGGGGACCAAATCAACGACAAATCTAAGAGCGACGCTGAACACTAGGTTCGATTGACCGAGGGCCGCCGGGATTGATGGCGCGATTCGAAAGGCGCAGGCGGCCGCGCGGGAGGGGGCGCAATGACTCTAGCGGGAGAAAAAATAAACAGGCAGCTTCTCAAGCTCGCGGACAGGCCGCGTCCGGACTGGTCCCGAGAAAGCCTGCTTTTGCTGAACGGCGAATGGGAATATCGGGAGGACGGGCTGGGCATCGGGCGGCTCGACCGATGGAGCGACGCGCGCGCGTTCGACAAGACCATCGAGGTTCCTTTCTGCGTCGAGTCTGAGGCCTCCGGCGCTGCGATAAAGAATCCTTCCCGCGTCGTCTGGATGAAAAAACGTTTCAGGGTTGACTCGGCTTTCAGGCGGGGGCGATCTCTCATCCTTAACTTCGGCGCAGCCGACTACGAGGCGCGCGTGTGGCTTAACGGCAAATATCTCGGCTCCCACAAGGGGGGCTACTCCCCGTTCAGCTTCGACATAACCGAGACAGCGAGCGCGGGCGAAAACGCGCTGGCAGTCAGAATCTCCGACTCGCGCGATCCGCGCATCCCGCGCGGAAAACAGACTTTCCTCCACAAGCCTTTCTCGATTTTTTACTCCACCGTAACCGGGCTGTGGCAGCCTGTCTGGATAGAGGCTGCGGGAGGGATTCGCGCGGCTGGAGCGCGCGTCGATTCGGATCCGGCGGACGGGCGCGTCAGATTATCCATCGAGCTGGAAGGTCCCGAGCCGCCGACGGCGATCCGCGTCTCTTCGACACTCCCTTCCGGAAAGGCTTTGTCTAGGACTTACACGGGCGGCGAACTCCGGATGGAGGGAAAAAAGGCGCAAGTCGAGTTCGAAGTTCCGGAGGTCGAGACATGGTCGCCTGATCGGCCCCGGCTCTATCCTATGAGAATCGAGCTGCTTGACGCGCGTTCGCGGACCGTTGATGCCGTGGATTCGTATTTCGCCTTCAGAACCGTCGGGATATCCGACGGTCGAATATTGCTAAACGGCAAACCGCTCTATCAGAAGCTGCTGTTGGATCAGGGCTTCTTTCCGCGCGGACACTACACGCCTGTCGATCCCGCGGAGTTCAGGCGAGACGTCGAAATGGCAAAGTCTATGGGATTCAACGGCGTCCGCAAACACCAAAAAATTGAGGATCCGAGGTCGCTTTTCTGGTGCGACGCGCTGGGACTGCTCGTCTGGGAGGAGATGCCGTCGGCGTTTCTGTGGTCGGCGAAGATGCGCGGCGCGCTTGAATCTCAATGGCGCGAGGTTGTCGCGCGAGACCGCAACCATCCATGCATAATCGCATGGGTTCCTTTAAACGAAAGCTGGGGCGTGAATAATTTGATATTCTCATCCGCCGCCCGCGATTTCGTCGCTCGCATGTATGACCTTACGAAAGAGATGGACCCGACGCGTCTCGTCGTGGACAACAGCGGGTTTGAGCATGTCAAGACGGACATCGTCGATCTGCACCATTACCTCGGCACGGCGCAGAAGGCGCGGGAGTGGCACGCGAAACTGCGCGACCCGAAAAACATGGAGTTCGACTACGCGAACCTTTTGCGCAGGCTTAACCCGGCGGAGAGCGCGGCGTGCCCGCTCGCTCCCGGCGTGAAATACGAAGGGCAGCCGATGCTTGTCAGCGAGTACGGCGGTTTCGGTTTTTACAAAGCCGAAGACAAGTCGCTTATCGAAAACTTCCGAGATTACACTCTTGCAATAGCCGAAGAAGACATATTTCAGGGATACTGCTACACGCAGTTCTACGACACTGAACAGGAGCGCAACGGGCTTCTGAATTTCGACAGAACGCCGAAAATTCCGCTGGAAGAAATCAGGAAGGTGAACGAGGAGGCGGGCCGCCTCGCAGCCGAAAGGGACAAAGAACGCGGGAGAAACCGGAATGGATGAGCGCCCGCCGCGCGAAGTCGCCGGCTCCGGATATCCTAGTCGCGAAGACGCGCCCGGAGGCCCGGAGCCTCAGATGTCTTCGTTCTCTTTCAGCTTCGGATCAGGCGCTCCGGGCAAGGCGTTTCTCCCGTTCGCGATAGTGTTGTTCCTTGTCAGTTGCGCGTCGATGGCGGCGATGGCCGTTATCGGCTTGCTCGGCGCGGGTGTGGGAGCTTTGCTGGGTCTGGCGCGAGGCGCAAAACGCAAACCTTATTTCATCAATCGCTCTTTCAGCCGAGAAGGAACAAGCAATGACAACGTCATAGATATTGAAGCTGTCGAAATCAAACCCCGCAATTCGGCCGAGCTGCCTGAAAAAGCCGACTCTCCTTGATCAGGAGATATATCTGATTGAGCCGGGGGCGAAAGAGTTAAACATCGACGCCGAACGTCTTTTCGAGCGCGCAAAAAAGCGCGGACACCGGAAGTCCTACTACGTTCGAGTAAAGCCCTTCGACCTTTTCCACGAACAGGGCGGCGCGCTCCTGAATGCCGTAAGCCCCGGCCTTGTCGAAAGGCTCTCCCGTCTCCACGTATGCGGCTATCAAATCGTCGCCGAGCGCGCGGAACGAGACGATTGTGGTGTCCACGAAGGAAGAGCCCCGGAGCGGGTCGTCGGACGCGGCGAACGCGACTCCGGTGTGAACCTTGTGCGCGCGACCGGAAAGGGCGCGGAGCATGCGCCGAGCGTCTGCGGCATCGGCAGGTTTTCCGAGGGTCAGCCCGTCGGCGTCCACCACGGTGTCTGCGCAGACAACGGCGAACCCGGGGCGGCCCGCCGCCGATTCGAGGGCGCGGCCCAGTTTAGAGCGCGCTGATTCGAGCGCGAACTCCGCCGGGGCCGCTCCGTCAGGCGCGCCTGTCTCGATGTCTGAGTAATCCGCTCTGAGAACTTCGAAATCCACGCCAGCGCGCGTTAGCAGTTCAGCTCGTCTCGGCGACGCCGACGCGAGCAGTATTTTTCTTCCGCCGAAACTTTTAATCCACATTCCGCCTCCAGAGCCGCCGGGCCTTCGCGCGCTTCGCCTTATATGATAATCTCCCCGCGCCTCCGTTTTCCAGAGATTCGCTTCTGTTTCTGTTTCGGCCCGGTTTGTTGTATATTATCTCGTAGTCCCGCCGGAGGGAGCGACGATATGGAAAACGCAAAAATGGACTCCAGAACAATTGAGGCATTCGCGGGAGACCGCGTCCCCAAGTTCCTCGCCACAGCATCCCCGGACGGGGTCCCGAACATCGCTCCCGTCATATCTATTGAAGCTTGGGACGAGACGACTCTGATTTTCGGCGAACTGATGATCTGGAAGACAAAGGCAAACCTTCTTGCGAACCCTAAAGTCGGGGTCTCTGTTCTGACGGACGACATGAACTGCTGGACGGTTAGAGGAGTTTTTCAGGGCTTCGAGCGGACGGGCGAGCGGTTTGAAAAGATAAGCATGAACGACATGTTCAGGTACAACGCATACACCGGTGTGCGGAACGTGGGCGTGATAAAAGTCGAGTCAGTTCGCCGGGTGAAAGGGATGATGTCGCCCGCGAGGCTGATGGAGATGGGATACGGGGCGCTGAGGGCGCGCGGAGTGAAGTTCGAGCGCGCCGGCCCGATGCCGCCGCAGGTCACCGAGAAATTCTCCCGTGTGAAGGCCGCAAAACACATCTGCTATGTTGACTCCGACGGGTATCCTCTTTCCCTGCCTTCGATAACTATGTTTCCGACCGCGCACGGCGTTCTGGAATTCGGCGCGGCGGAGATGAAGGGTTTTACAGAGGCGCCGCCCGCGCTGCCGTTGCGCGCCGCGGCCGCCATCATCACTTCCGACCCGGTCGCTTATCAGATAAAAGGAACAGTCTCCGCCTCGAAAAGCGGCGTAGGCCTCCGGCTCGCGCGCCTCGACGTTGAAGACGTTTATTCCTCGTCTCCCCCCGTTCCCGGAAAACGCATCAACATAGAGAACGAAAGCTGAGCCCGAAAACCTAGCGTCATTTTCAAAAACGAAACGCTGAATATGCTCGAAAGACATGTAGTCCGGCTTGTCGGCGGGCTTGCTGTTTTTTAGCGCGTTTTTTCTTGTGAAAAATCGGATTCGCGCGCGAACGCCGCTACGGAGAACAGGCGGAGAGGTGGAGAATTGAGGATGAGCTTGTGAGCGCGCAACCGAGGATGCGGGGCGACGACAGGAAAATGCCGGAAGCGGAGGCGATTTCAAAGGAGGTTGAGCGGGCAAGCTTGATTCTTTTAAGGGCGTCGCGGGCGGAGTCGGGGCCGGGCGATTTGGATGGCGGGACGTTGTGTCCTCGCTCTAGCCGGAGCAGAGCGTCGAAGCAGTGTCCGCGAACTACGCCGCGAAAGTATTTGAGGAACAGGTCTCTGTTTGCGAAGATGTCTGCGAACCAGATGTCTTTGTCGAGGAAAGCGATGAGTCCAGTCTGATTGTGAAAGGCGCTGAAACGAGCGCAGAAAGAGCGTATCGGGGCGTCCCAATGCTCGTAGAGGTCGTGAAGGTCGAGCGCGCGGGATGCCGCGCCGGATTCACCGAAGAGCCTGACGATGTGTTCCCAGACATCTTTCTGATTTGGGGCGAAAAGGCCGCCTGAGCCGGCGGACTTGGCGGCGGAAGCCATGCGGGCGCGCCGCAGGCTTCCCATTGAGAAATCGGCGCGGCGGAAGGTTTTTTTGTCGTCCGGTATCGGGTCTGCGGCTCCGGGCCGGCAGTCCCAGCGGCGGACTTCGACGCAGCAGGAGGGCAGTTCCGCCTCGGCGCCCGGAGCGACGGCCGCCCCTGCGGAGATCAGCCTGCTTTGCGCGCCGCCTTCGAGCGTCTCCCCCTCAAGCGCGGCGAGCGGGCGCGGGCCGTTGTTGACAATCAGCATACGTTCCATCGAGCCGGTTTCGAGCGCGCGCGCCGTCCCTCTCGCGATGCCTTCTGACAACGGCGAGAACTCCGTCCCGTTTTTCTCAAATTCAGGAGAAATCAGGCAGACTGGAAAAATCCAAAGGCCTTGCCACGAGGAGCCGTTTTTTACTGTCAGCCCGTCTAGGAAAGCGGCGGCGGAAATCATTCGGACTCCTTCGGCGGTGGGATTCTTCAGGGCAGCAGTATCGAGAAGTTTTCAGGCGGGTCGGTTATCCTGATGAATCCGACGGGGTCATCGGGAGTTTCGAACCTTGATATGTCGATGGCGGGAACGGTTCTGTGCGGAGACATCCAGTGATACTTGAGGATGAGTTCGCCGTTTTCGGCGCGTGCGTTGCGCACATCAATGCGCCCGTATCCGGCAGAGACATCGCCGCCGCCGCGAATGAAGTATGAAGGCTCGAAACCGGAGACCTCGAATATGTCGAACCTGCCGGCGCGGTCGATAAGAGCATAGTAGCCGCTGAATTTCGAGAAGTATTCCTTTGCCGCGCCGGACCAGCATACGATCCATTTCACGTTGTAAAGCTTGAGCCGGTTCAGCAACTCGTCAGGCCGGGAATCGGCCAGACGGGAGCCGAACGCGCGGGCGTCGTAGAAACCGGCGCGCCTGTGTTTGAGAAACACGTAAGGGTAGGGGCCGCCGATGAATTCGCGTCCCGTCCAGACTCCGAAGAGCGCGGGGAGTTGCGATTTGCCGAATATCTGGCCTTCGCTTTCCTCGTCCATGGAGCCGGAGTCTTCGAGCATGACGCGGGCGCCGGGGGGCAGTTGTTTTAATACTTCGACGAGTTGGAGCGCGTCGGGCGGGGCGGGTTGGCGCAGGAGGTTGTCGTAGAAGAAATGGGCGCGGGCCGAGCCTATGACCATGAGAGCGGCGCAGACGATGGCGGCGAGCAGGGCGGCGGCGCGGCCTGCGGAACGCCGCGACCGGGACTCCGCCCATGAGGCGATGCCGACTCCGCCTGCCGCGGCCAGAGCGAACTGCGAGAGCGGGAAGTATCTGGACGGGTTGAGGGTCTGCCCGCCGGGGAGGAACGCGCCGTAGTAAGAGTAGAGCCAGAAGAAGGCGGCGAAGGCGGCGAGGAAGGCGGCGGAGCCGCGCGCGCCTCTGCGGCGCAGAGCGACAGCGCCCGCCGCGCCTGTTCCCAGCAGCAGCCAGAGCGTGGCGGCGTGCGCCGCTCCGAACGCGCCGCCGAACTCGTGGTTGTTCATCGAGACCGACGCCGTGAAGTAGTCTTTAAATGGCCGCCAGATGTCGAGGTTCATCCAGAAACGAGCTTCGGGAACGCTCTCCATGTCGGGCATGAAGCGGAACATGACGGCCACCCACTGGATGTTGGCGAGAAGCATGACGGCGGGGATTGCGGCGACAAGGACCGCCCTGAGGAAGCGCCGCCGCAGGAGCGCCCATGCCGCCGCCGCGAGGAACGCGGGAGCTAGAGCGACGGCGGAGGTTTTGTGGACGAACAGCGCCAGAGCGCACGCGGCCGCCGCTCCAGCCCACGACGCCGCGCGGCCTTCTTTAGCGAATTTGAACACAAAGGACGCGGCGAGGAGTGACAGACAGGTTCCCGCGCCTGCGGTCGGCATCCCGCCGAGGAAAAACAGCATGGGCATTCCCGCCATGAAATAAGCTCCGCCGAGGGCCATGCCGAACGCGGCCTCGCTCCGGGTCAGCCCGAAATTCCTCAAAGAGACCCACCACAGCGGCGCGAACAGGAGAAGCCCGATGGAGATAAAGGCTTTCAGGACGGAATCGACGGAGGCGTCCGGGAAGAGAACGGCGAGGCGCTGAAGAGCGATGTTGCTGTTCCAGACGAAGCCCAGAGGGAAACCGGCCATGAAATGCGGGTCGTATCCCCATATCGCGCCGGACGCCGAGTGGAACTCGCGCGCGGCTTCGCACTGGTATTTCAGCGCGGCGAAATCGTTGAACAGCAGAGGGGCGTCCTTCATCCGGAAACTGCGCTCAGCGTTGCCGGTAAGCAAAACAACCGCCAAGCCCCCGGCGAGAACATATATCCACGCTTTCGACATTTTTTTAATCATCGCGGTCCCTCGCGGCGACGAAGTATCTCCGCCTGAATTCTTTGTCGGAAGCCGCCTTGCGGACGAACCATGGGACTACGGCTCCGGAGAAGAAAACTGAAGGGTTGATGTCGCACTCGATCCAGCAGCCGGGGCAGGAGAGGACTTTGCGGCGGACGGCGTCCGCGCGCGGGCCGCGCCACAGAGAGGAGAACGGCTCTGCGGCGGCGTTTCCGGCGGTTTCGCCGCGCAGTCCGCTGCAGGGGAACACATCGCCGCCGGGGGACATCCTGAAGTGGGCGAACATCGCCATGCACGGCGGGGCAGGCTCTGATTTGCCGCGCAGCAACCTGTTGGCTCCGCCCTCGTTGAGGTAGTCCTCGGAGACGTCGCGGAGGAAAGCTCCGGCGGAAAGGGCGCGGGCGCGCGCGGCGGCGGGAGAGCCTTTCGCGGCAGCGTGCGAGCGGTAGAAGCTCTCTATCTCCGCCCTCGTCATGTCCTCCTGCGTCTCGAACCCGCCGGGGGCGGCGTCCGTCTTGCCCTCGTGGTTCTTCGCGCCGAGGAAGACGCTGTGGCCGAGCCCGAGGCTTTCCGCCAGCCTGCCGACAGGCTCTATCTGGTCTAGGTTGCTTTTCAGCGCCGTCTGGTTTATCCCCGCGTGGAATCCGAGGCGTTTTTTCAACTCGGACAGCCGGCGGAGCGTTTCCATAGCGCGTTCCGACGCTCCGGGGACGCCGCGCGCCTCGTCATGGACGTCATTGAGCGCGTCGAGGCTGACCTGAATATGCAGCAGGCGGGCGAGACTGCCCGCGCTCTCGACCAGCTCCGCCGCCCTGTCCGGCAGAAGCCCGTTGGTGGTGACGTAGAAGAATCGCAGCGAAGGCGCTCGCTCCGTCGCCA
This sequence comes from bacterium ADurb.Bin236, assembly GCA_002069885.1. Classification (GTDB taxonomy): domain Bacteria; phylum UBP15; class UBA6099; order UBA6099; family UBA6099; genus UBA6099. The sequence goes on from MWCD01000028.1 coordinate 16,857, forward strand.
GACGGAAGAACTCGGGGAGGTCGTCCCTTAGGAACGGCTCGCCGCCCGTGACTCGGACGACTTCAAGTTTCGAGAGGGCGGGGTCGCGGACGATTTCGCCGAGCCGAGCCGCGGGCAGTTCATCGCTCTGAGGCCAGCCGTGAATGTCGCACATTTTGCAGCGGGCGTTGCAGCGGTTGGTGATGTTGAGGGTCATCAGGAACGGAGGAGATGGCCGCCCGAAGGCTCTGCGCGCGCGCGCCGCCGCTATGTCCGCCAGCGTTCTAATCATCCCTTGCCGCTCCCGCGCCCGGCTGCCGATATCTCTTTCCTGAAACGTTTGAGGTCTTGATAGAGGATTTTCAGGTTTGCGGAGCTTATGGAGCTTGAGCGGCCCGAGCGCCGGGGCGCGCAGGACACCGTGGACTCTTCAACCCGCCGACCCGCGAGGCTCATCCGTATCACAAGCTCGCCCTGCATGAAAATCCCGTCGGTCGACGGCGGGGCGACGCTTTGGAGCGCGTCTCTTTTCAGCGCCTTGATGCCGCAGCCGAGGTCTCGCGCGGGAGAGCGGAAGAGCGCTCGCGCCATCGCGTTGTACGCCCAAGACATTGCGGCCCGGGCCGGGCCGTTGGGGTATCTCGCGCGGCGTCCCTGAACGACGTCCGCCCCCGCCAGCAGCATGTCCAGCATAGCCGGCAAGTCGCCGGGGTCGTACTGTCCGTCGCCGTCCATCACCGCGATGAGCGGGTGAGCCGCGCGGGCCAGCCCGGTGGAGATCGCTCCGCCGTGCCCCTTGTTCTTTTCGTGATGCAGAGCGGTCACTTCGGGATGCCGCGCCGCCAGAGCGTCCGCCGCAGCCGCCGTGCCGTCCGGGCTGCCGTCCTCGACGATGATGATTTCGAGCGCGCCGCACATCGGGCCTAGAACGTCCAGACACCGCAGAACCAGCGGCCCGATGTTCGCCTCGTCATGGTACGCCGGACATATCACGCTCACCGCCTCGTATCTCAATACCCTGCTCCGTTTGATTATCTGTCTGCCATGAATAAATCTTAACACAAACGGATAAGCGCGCCACCCGCGCGGAGAAATAGGGTCGCCGCCGCGTCCGCGCCGTCCCTCCATCCCGCCGCGTTTGACTCAGTTTTTTTTTGCCGATATACTAATAACGTTCGCGGGAGGAGAGAGGCATGTATTTCAAGGAACCGGGACCGAAGAACACGGATGCCACGCTAGATATCGCGCTGAAGGAAGCGATGGCCCGCAAGATCAACCACATCGTCGTGGCGTCGACGAGCGGCGAGACGGGAGTGAAAGCGGCGCGAAAATTTCAGGACTGCCCGGCCCGCGTCGTGGTCGTCACCCACAACACAGGCTTCTCTCAGGAGGGCGTCAACGAGTGTTCCGAGGAGAACGCCGAGTTGATCCGGCGCATGGGCGGTCGCGTCCACACCGGGACCCACATCCTGCGCGGTCTCGGCAACGCCATCCGACAGCGCTCCGGCAACTACAGCGAAGAGCAGATCGTCGCCAACACCCTGCGCATACTCGGCGAGGGCGTTAAAGTCTGCGTCGAGATATGCGCTATGGCGTGCGACTCCGGGCTGATTGATTTCGAGGACGTAATCGCCATCGCGGGAACAGGCCGGGGAGCGGACACCTGCGCGGTCGTCGCCGCCAACTCGTCAAACAAGTTTTTCGACATAAGAGTAAGGGAGATACTCGCGAAACCCAGCGGGTTCTAATAACACACACAGGGAAACCAAAGCCATGCCAAAAGCGGCGAAGGTGTTGATATCGTTCATAGACGGCTCATATCTGTACGCGCTGTTGTCGAAGAAGCTCGAACCGAACGACGCGCTCCTGATGTGCCATACGATAATCGGGCTGCCGGAAGGTTCCCCGGCGGACAAGCCGACCATCGCCGCGGCCATCGTCAGGCAGACCAAGGCCGCTCCCCCCGTCGATTTCGCCATCCCCATGTCCCGCATCAACGGCATCAGCGTCATTGAGGAATACCTCGGCAAAGATGTGCCCAGCGACATGCAGGACTTATGGAAATAAACGCCCCGCGCCGACCCCGGACGCGGCTCTTTCGAGGCCTACGCAATGGAGCTTGATTCCCGGTTCGCCGGAACCGCGCTGAAGGACTTTTTCATGGATGTCGAATGGCGCGACACCATGAACTACGCCGCGTCCGTGGCGGACGACAACCCGGCGTATTTCGACGACACGCGGCCCGGAGGCGTTATCGCTCCGCCGATGTTCTGCGAGGCCGCCGCGTGGCGAATATCTGAACGCATCCGGGAGCACATCGACGTCCCCGGTTTCCCCTTCCATCTGCTGATGACTCAGGTGCACTACAGCGAGCGCGCCGATTTCCACCGCCCGGTCGTCCCTGAAGACAAGCTTAAGATATCAGGCCGCATCGCCGCCATCCTTCCGCACAGGGCCGGAACTCACGTCGTTATCCGGTACGACGCGATGGACAAAAAAGGCGAGCCGGTGTTTACCCTCCACTCCGGGGCGATGCTCAGGGGGGTCAAATGCGCCGGCGGAGGCGCGGGGCAGGATGCCCTGCCGGTCGTTCCGCCTGCGCCTCAGTCGGAATCTCCCGCTTGGGCTGTCCCGGTAGAGATAACCCGTCTGGCCCCGCACATCTACGACGGTTGCGCCCGAATATTTTTTCCCATCCACACTTCCGAACGGTTCGCGCGCGGCGTCGGCCTGCCCGGAACTATCCTTCAGGGAACCGCCACGCTCGCCATCGCCGCGCGGGAGATTGTGAACCGGGAGGCGGGGGGCGACCCGCGCCTGCTCAAATCTCTCGCCTGCCGCTTCAGCGGCATGGTCCTTCCCGGCACGACTATCTGCGTCCGCGCGTTCTCCCGCGAAGAGTCCGCTGGCGAGATAATCCTCCGTTTCGAAGTCCTCAACGCCGCCGGCGACAAAGCTGTCTCCCACGGCTTCGCCCGCGTCGCAAAAAACTGTTAAGAATAAATTGAAGAAATGCATTAAGGGAAAACTTTTGAAAAAGTTTTCCTTAAAATCCCTTCAAAACTTTTCTTTGCGCGCGTCGAAGCGGGCGCGTTCGCGCCTCCGCTCCGCCGCGCTCATGTGAAAAGTTGTTGGGAAAGGTTTATCAGGAGAAACGCATTCAGAATGGTTCTTTTTTCGGGCTTGAGAGATAAACAGCAATAATAAAACAATGCATTAAAACAGGATATTGAGGAAGGCAAGGTCGGCTGCGTTGCGGTCAGTACATCTTCTTTTTGCGGAGGATGCGTTGTTTGTCGAAGATGTATTTGACGATTTTGTCCTGTTCGCCGGGGCGGATGATGTCGTATTTGACGCGGGTCTCGTATGAGACTTGGGCTCCGCTTTTGACTTCGTTGACCTCGGTGACTTTCCCGACAAGCGACACTTGAACGTCTCCGGGGAGCATGTAGGTAAGCTCGACGTAGCTGTCTGGGTTTATCTTGGCGATGGTGGCGATGACGGCGTCGCTCTGGCTTAATGAGACGGTCTCGCCTTTCTTTATGTCAGAAATGGGGGTGACAGGGTCTCGAAGGATGCGGTAGGTGAGGGGCACTTTGTCTTTGAGGCCGTAGGAGCTTTCTTTGGAGGAAGCTCTGAGCTGGTCTTCGACGGGCCGGTTCACCTGAACGGTGGGCGGGTTTCCGGGATGTATGGCGCTGACTTCGCCGACGAAGGATATGTAGCAGTCGTCCGCGTGTATGGTGATATTGAGCGGGACTCCGCGTTTTAGGGCCGCGCTCGAATGTTGCGAGCCGGGCATCGGGAAGTAAACTGAATTGTCATTTTTTCTGACAATCATGCTCCCGAAGTTGTAGTCCTGCTTCATCACGGACACGGTCATTTCAATCCGCTGCTTTATATGTATCTGATCCCATACTGACATAACTTTCTCCCCAGTCTTATTGACCGCAAGGGTTTTATGTAATAAAAAATAGCAATGCCTAGGCAAAAAGTCAAGGCGACAGCGTTAACAAGGAGGAAATGCCGTTATGGGCGTCATTCGCAGCGTGGGCCTAATCGCCCCGAAGGGAACGGGAAAAACATCACTGGCTGAAGCCATTCTTTTCAACGCCAAGGTTATAAAAAGGCTGGGCAGGGTTGAGGACGGCAACACGGCGATGGACTTCGATCAGGAGGAGATCGACCGGGGCATGACTCTTATGCCGTCGGTTTTCTCGTTTGACCTGAAGGGCGCGAAGATACACATGATCGACACGGCGGGGTATCCGGACTTCATCAATGAGACCCGCATGATGACCGGGATTTTCGACAACGCGATATTCGTGTTGAACGGGGCGGAGGGCGTGAAATCTCAGAGCCTGAAGCTGTGGAAGATGCTCAACGACCGGGGTATGCCCCGGATGATTTTCATAAGCAGCATGGACAAGGAGCTTGCCGATTACGGTTCGGTTCTGGATTCGATATCGAATGTGTTCGGGATGCCGGCGGCTCCGGTGACTATGCCGGTGACGAAGGACAAGAAGCTGGTCGGGGTAGTCGATCTGGCGAAGATGAAATATTACGCGGACAAGGGCGGCGGGGCGGTCGAGGAGTCGGACATCCCGGCGGAGTTGGCCGACGAAGCCGCAGAGTACAGGGAAAAGCTGGTGGAGTCCGCCGCCGAGCAGAGCGACGAACTGATGGAGAAGTATCTGGACAGCGGCGAGTTGACTCCGGACGAGGTTGAGAAGGGGTTGCGCGGCGGGGCGGCGGCGGGCAAGATTTGCCCGGTGTTCGCCGGTTCGTCCACGCTCAACATAGGCGTGTCGAACCTGATGAGCTATCTGGCCGAGCTGACGGCAGGCCCGGAGAGCGCGGCGAATTTCGAGGCGAAGGACACTGACGGCAATCCGGTAACGGTCGCCGTCAGCCCGAAGGAGCAGTTCGCGGGGATAGTGTTCAAGACGATGGTGGACCAGTATGCTGGAAAGATAAGCGTGTTCAAAGTGCTGACGGGGACGCTGAAGCCGGAGACGCAGATAACGCTGCCGAGGGTGAACCGGAAGGCTCGCGTGGGCAACTTGTTCCTCGTGAACGGCAAGACGCAGACTCCGACGGACAAGGCGGAGCCGGGCGACATCGTGTGCGTTGTGAAAGTGGACGACCTTCTGACGGGGGAGACGCTGTGCGACCCCGCCAGACCTATCATATTCGAGCTTCCCGCGATACCGGAGCCGGTCATAGCTCTGGCCGTCGTGCCTAAGGAGAGAGGAGAGGAAGACAAGCTGAGCCGCGGCCTCGGAAGCATTCTTGAAGAGGACCCGCTGTTGAAGACCCGCCGGGACGAGCAGACGAAGCAGCTTACCGTGTGCGGCTCCGGGCAGATACATCTAGACTCGGTGGTGAGCAGGCTGCGCAGGCGTTTCCAAGTGAACGTGGACGTGGCTCCGCCGGAGATTCCATACAGGGAAACGGTTACCAAGTCGGCTAAGTACGTGGAGTACACGCACAAGAAGCAGACGGGCGGGGCGGGGCGCCCGCGTGTTCATCGACCTAGAGCCGGTTGCGCGCGGCGAAGGCTACGAGTTTGCGGACAAGATTTTCGGCGGGGTGATAGACCAGAATTTCCGTCCGTCGGTGGACAAGGGCGTGAGGGCGAAGATGGCCGAAGGAATCCTCGCCGGGTATCCGGTGGTGGATGTCCGGGTGTCGCTGGTGGACGGCAAGACGCACCCGGTGGACAGCAAGGACATAGCGTTTCAGGTGGCAGGCAGGGAAGTGTTCAAGAAAGCGGCTATGATGTGCAACCCCATCCTGCTGGAGCCGGTGATGTCGGTGGAAATAGAAGCTCCCGACGAGTGCATGGGAGACGTGATAGGCGACATCAACAGCCGCAGGGGCCGTGTGAACAGCACCGAACAGGCCGCCGGAGCAACCATAATCAAGGCGCAGGTTCCGTTGGCGGAGATGCTCAGGTACGCCCCCGACCTCGACGCGATGACTTCGGGGCGCGGCACGTACACCATGGAGCTGGGCCATTACGAGGAAGTGCCTAAAAGGGTCGCGGACGAGATCGTCGCCAAGTATAATAAACAGAGGCAGGACGCGGAATAAGCCCGCATAAAAAATGCGGAATAATGATTTCTGTCGCGCCCGGAGCTGTTTGGCTGTATAATGTAGCCGGACAATATGAAAACAAAAGTAGTTTTCCTGATAATGCTGATAGTGGCGGCGCTGACGCCGGGGGCGGCGCGCGCTCAGATTGCGACCGCCGAACTGGCCTCGCTAGCCATCAAACAGAATCAGGACGCCCTCAAGATAAAAATGTCGCAGCCGCGCACGCCGACCGTCAGCAGGTTCGGCGCGAGGAACAGAATCGCGTTCACATTCGAGGACTCCGCCGCGATGTCGTCCCTGAAATCTCTGGCGGGCAAATCGAGGGGAAGCTGCGTCGAGAAATACGAGATACAGATGTTTATGAGGGGGGCGGCGACGATTCCCGGAGGCGGAGTATACGCTCCGGCGGCGCGCCCGACTCTGATACTCATCGCCTATGTCGAGAACGACGTGGACGCCGAAGTGTCCGTCGATTACGACGAGGTGACGATACAGTTCTTCCGAATCGGAGCCGAGCCGGCGCAGAACCGCCCGCTGCCGTTCATATCAATCGACGAGTTCGGATTTTCCAGAGAAGGCGCGCACGAGGTCATCTCCATCTTCACTTCCGCGCCCATCACGCCTTCGATATTCGAGGCTTTCAAGCCGCGCCGCCTTATGCTTACGTTCGACAGCGCGACAATGACCGACCGGGCTAGGAACCAGATGAAGAGCTACATGCAGACTCCGAAGCTGGCGCGCGCCGAGGCGTTCGACATCGCGGCGCTGCCGAAACCGTATAATTCGGCTGCTCCGGGCCGCGAGTTCCATTTCGTCGGATACCCGCCCCCGCTGCGCTCGGACGATTTCAGCATGTTTGAGGCCGGATATCAGTCCAACTCGGCGGCGGTTTCTTTCTTCCTCGAAAAAGACGTGGACTACGCGATAACCCGCAAGGGCGGGCGCGTGCTGGAGATAATTTTCACCAAGCCGCCGAAGGCCGAGCCGGACGCCTGTCTCGCGGTTCCTTCCGCAGACAATGACTACGCCCGCCCCGGCGCCCTGCCGGAAATTTATCCGGTCGAAGACGAAGAGGGCCGCAAGTTCAACGTGCCTCTCGACTGACCGCTCCTTTTTTGACACCTCGAATCCTTTTTGTTAAACTTCTCCGAATTCGCTGAGAGGAATAGCGCATGGTTAAAAATGACGAATGGATAATTAAGACGGCGACGGAAAAACGGATGATTGAGCCGTTCGAGCCGGGACAGGTCCGCGACGGCGTCATCTCATACGGCGTGTCGTCGTACGGCTACGACATGAGGCTGTCGGATGTGTTCATGGCTCCCGTGTTCGACGGTCGCTCGGAGCTTGACCCCAAGAATCGGGACAGCGTCAAATTCGAGGAAGTGACGACGAGTTGTTTCGCGTTGCAGCCGGGCTGTTACGTTCTGGGCCGCAGCGTGGAATATTTCCGCATCCCGCGAGACGTGCTGACGCTTTGCTCCGGCAAGTCCACGTACGCGAGGTGCGGCGTATTGATAAACGTCACGCCATTCGAGCCTGAGTGGGAGGGGCATGTGACCATCAGCGTGGCGAACACGGCTCCGGTTCCAGTGCGGCTGTACGCGGGGGAGGGCATCGCGCAGGTGGTGTTTCTGGGAGCGGAGAAGCAGTGTCGGACGTCGTACGCGGACAGGCAGGGGAAATATCAGGCGCAGCAGGGAATCGAACGGGCGAAACTGTGAGGCGCGCGGCGCGCGCGCCTTTATAATGAATGAATAGAGCACAAGGAGATAATGAAATGAAGATCAAAGCCGTAGCGGGGGACATAGCGGGACACAAATGCGAGGCGCTGATTGTCAATTTGTTTGAAGGGGTGAAAAAGCCGGGCGGGGCGACCGGGGCGGTCGATTCCGCGCTGGGCGGGGCGATATCAAAGCTGATCGCGCGCGGGGAATTCTCCGGCAGGAAAGGCGAGACCGCCGCGCTGCCCGGAGGAGGCAAGCTGGCGGCCGGGCGCGTTATAGTGGTCGGGCTGGGCAAAAAGGAAAAGTTCGACGCGGAAGCGGCGCGGGCGGCGGCGGCGGCGGGCATGGTCCGCGCGCGCTCGATGAAAGTCCGAGGCGTCGGAGCCGCGCTCACGGGCGCCGGGGCCGGAGGGCTTGACCCGGAAACGGCGGCATGCGCGTTCGCCGAAGGCGCCATCCTCGGCCTCTACAAATTCGACAAATATAAAACCAAGGACGCAAAAGACAAAACCTCGGAGGTCGGGATTTCCGAGTTGGCGATAGTGACGAACGACGCGGCGGCGGCGCGCGCGGCGGGCAAAGGGATTAAACTGGGCGAGATTTTGGCGAACGCCGCGAACGCGGCGCGCGACCTCGTCAACGAGCCGCCGAATGTGATGAACCCGGCTGAGCTTGCTTCTCGCGCCCGCGCGATGGCTAAAAAACGCGGACTCAAGACAACCGTGTTCGGCAAGAAGGACATCGAAAGGATGAAGATGGGCGCGTTGCTGGCTGTCAACCAAGGCTCGGTCAACCCGCCCGCATTCATCGTCATTGAATACAAAGGCGACCCGAAATCAAAAAAGACCGCCGCGTTCATCGGCAAGGGCATCACGTTCGACTCCGGCGGGTTGTCCCTCAAACCGCCCAACTCGATGGAGGACATGAAGTCCGATATGTCGGGCGCGGCGGCGGCGATAGAGGCTATGGATGCCATATCGCAACTTGCTCCCAAGATTAATATAACCGCGATTATCCCCGCGACGGAAAACATGCCGGACGGCGGCGCGGTCAGGGTGGGCGACATCGTGCGCGCGATGAACGGGCGCGCAATCGAGATTCTCAACACGGACGCCGAGGGCAGGCTCATTCTTGCGGACGCGATATGCTACGCGGTGAGCAAGGGGATGTCGCCGATTGTGGATCTGGCGACGCTGACCGGGGCGTGCGTGGTCGCGCTGGGGAGCGTCAGGGCCGGACTGTTCTCGACAGACGACAAGCTGGCGGCCAGAGTGGAGGCGGCGGCGGATCTGGCGGGCGAACGCGTCTGGCGCATGCCCACAGACGACGACTACAAAGAGTTCATCAAGAGCGACATCGCGGACATTAAGAACGTCGGCAACAGGTACGCCGGAGCGACCACCGGCTCGCTGTTCCTCGAATATTTCACGGACGGAACGCCGTGGGCGCACTTGGACATCGCCGGAACGGCGTACATGGACAAGAAGACGGGCTACTACGTCAAAGGCGGAACGGGGACGGGGGTCAGGACGCTGGTCCGGCTGGCGCTCGACATGGCGCGCGGATGACGGCGACCGGGGGAAAGACGGGGCGCGGAGGATGGGGCGCATGAAATCAGGCTCGCCCGGCGGCGCGGACCCAGCGCATCCGCCCTACCTCAAATGGTCTCTCAAAGACCGGCCCGACCCTCTGCGAAAAATTCTCATGGGCGCCTACATGGGCCGCGCCATCGACGTCATCGACTTCTACGAATTCCTCGCGCGAACCGTCAGAATACCGCTAATCGGCAAATATTTCTTCAAACCCATCATCAACCTTTACGGGGCGAAATATCACTCCGGCAGGGCGACGCCGCTCAGAGACGTTCTGCCGCTGCTGGCAGAGGCGAAATCGCTGGCGGTTTCCGAGTGCTCGTGCCGGGCGCGTATGGGGGCCTGCTCCCACTCGACCCGCACATGCCTGAAGATTAACACCGGCGCCGAGGTCGAGGAGCGCAAGGGGCAGCTCAAGAGCGAAAGAGTAGACGCCGCAGAGGCCGCCCGCATCGTCTCTCAGGCGTTCGACGACGGCTTGATGCTTCAGGTAGAGTGGTGCATCGAGCCTTACACCTACTGCGTGTGCTGCTGCTGCGAGTGCTGCTGCGTGACGCGGCGGTTGCGGTTCGACAGCGGCATAGAGAGCGGGGTGTCCCCCAGCGAGTATCTGGCAGAGATAGACGCTGCGGCCTGCTCGCGCTGCGGCGCGTGCGAGCGTCTGTGTCCGGGCCGCGCGATAACGATACCGCAACTCGGGGCCGGCGATCCGTCCGTGCGCGAAAAGGATTGCGTCGGCTGCGGGCTGTGCGAGCGCCACTGCCCGGCGGGGGCGATTTCGCTGCGCTCCGTCCGCCCGCCCGCCGTCGCTCGCGATCGCGGCTGGTTCCACCACTTCATCATTTACCTCTCATGCTATCTCGTTCTGGCCCCGCACTTCTACGTCTACCTTTTCCTCAAAGGCGGCCCCGGCGACCGCTCCCGCCCCCTCGACTGGTGACGATCAAAGAGCGCGATGCTTACCAGATAAGAATTGGTATATTATCTTTATTCGTTGCTGAAGGATGGTTTGATGCAACACATCGTGAAAACCGCGAAAACAAAGATACATCCATGCGGCAATTTCATTAACGCGCTATTAGCTGTCAATGGGCGCGCAACTGAGATATTTTGAGAAACGCTACACCACAAAAGCAATAGCATCTATTGTTCAGACACAGGAGCAAATTTCTGAATACGCTCGTTGCCATTGTCGGCAACATATATATAGCCTTTCGAATCCACTGCGATGCCAATGGGGTTCTGGAACTCGCCGGGACCGGTTCCCTCGCTGCCAAATACCGACAACAGTTTTCCATTCTCATTTGCCACTATGATACGGTCATTCCCGCTGTCGCTAATGTATACCTTGCCGTCTGGCCCGATGCACGCTCCCCTAGGAAAAGAAAGGTTTTCAATGATCGCAGCATCTAAGTTTGGGAAACGTAGCGAGGTTTCGCTTGGTGTGACAATACCGAAATTGTCTGCCGAGGAATGCGACTCGATGATGAGGCTTTCCAGACTGTATTCACTCTTTGAAGGATCGCATTGATTTTCATATTTGTCGGTTTCTCTCACAAAATGTCCACTGCTGTCAAAAATAATGTGGGTTTTCTTGCCTGAGTCGAAAACGAAGACTTCGTCATTGCTATTTATGCAAAGCCCGGTTATTCCCTTATTCATAGAAGAGCCGGAAAATGCCCCCGGTTTTTCGCGGTCAATGCCGAGAGTGAGAAGGCGATTGAAGTCAGGATCGTACTTAATCACGCTATCGCCGAAAACATCCACGACCCATATGTTGCCATCATTGTCTTCCTTCAATGTGATAAACATTAAAAAGTCGTTAGAGTTTATTGCTCTTGCCAGCGGACTGTTCATGATGTCTGCTTCTATAGAGCGTATGATTGTTCCGTCCATTCTCTCAAAGAACAGTTTGCCGTCGCGGTATTCCAAGAGTTTAGGCTCCATGTTGCTATTAATAAAAAAGGTGTAAGCGTTGCTTGCTTTTTCAGTGTTGCCATCTTCGCTGTTTGGCTCGTCGCGGATTAAATAATCTCTGTATTGCCATATTCCTTCAGGGAGAGTTATTGTTGGCTCGCTAGCTGAGTTATAAGCATTTTCCTCTGTCTGGAAGGATTCGAGGGCTATTGACGATTCAATCGAGCCTTTGTCCATGTCGACAATTAGCAGATGATATCCAGAGAACTCGGATTCAAGACAGTCGGAATTATCCGACGAGGATGTCGACAGGAGAAGGAGGGCCAATGTGTTATCTCCGGGTTTCGAATACGCTCCCACAGAGAAACTCGTAGACGCGCCCATAGAGATAGACATGTCGTGAAGAAGGAACGCAAAACTCATACGCATGATAGGCAGTCCCGCTATTGCGTCTATGTCGATGGTTTTTTCCAGTATGAAAGGAGGCACGAAGTAGTTGTCAGCGAAATCAATGCCTGTTTCATCGAATTCCGAGCTGTTGAAGTCTTCGTCGCGTAGATTGGTTTTCTTCATAATGAATATTTTTGACCAACCTGCGTCTAAGATGAACACTCGGTCGCCGTTTGGAATCACAGCTATCGGCCATTTTAGAGAGAAGTTCTCAAAACGGTTCACGCCGATTGCGGTGTAATATTTCCCAGTCGGACTAAATATCTGAATTCGAGAGTTTAGTGAATCGGCAATATATATCATCCCTCGATCATCAATCGCCACATCCGTCGGACGCCAAAACTTTCCCTTCCCATGTAGATCTGTAGCCCACTCATTTGCCTCAATGACAAAGTTAGGGGCGCTGTAGTTCAGATAAGAAATAGGCGATGCTATAGAGTTTTCTATTTGGGCACATTCGCACATCGCTTTAATCCCAGAAACCGATAATAATGTCAAGATAAAAGCGTATAATCGCAAGCTCATATGATCCTCTTTGATAAACATTCAATTTTATTTATATTCAAAGAGTAATATATATCAAAGCATCTGACTTTCACAAGGCAATTTGGAATTATGCGGCAGTTTATGTTTCTTTCAATCAGCGTGATTGTTGCAACATCGCGAAGGTGTTAGTGTAGCAAACACAGTGAGATATGGTATGGTTTTGAATTTAGGAATTCACATAAATGGCGAGTGTTTATAAGCGCATCGGAGCGGGCGATGGGAATGTATTTTGGGCGGGAGAAGAAATGTTTTGGTTTGAAAATGGGTTCCCGCTTTCGCGGGAATGACGGCACAGGAAAAGGGAGAATGAAGACAAACAGAAAATGGAACGGCAACGCAAGATGAACAATGAAGGCACATGAAAGAAAAGGGAATGATGCCGGTTAGACAATTTCCGAGAGGAAGAAGCGATCGCGGGAGAGCATGGCTGGGGCGGCGGCGACGGCGATTCCGGCGAAGACCTGCCGGGCGCGTTTTGCGGACAGGCCGAGGTCGGGGTTTTCTCCTATGGCTTTCTGGACGAGTTGTATCAGGGGGAGCGGGGGAGGGGCCCACGGTGCGAAGTTCCGCATGCCGGCCAGCGTCAGCAGGCATCCGTTGCAGTAGCAGACAGTGGCGTCGGAGCGCGGCACGGCTGACTCTAGGGTTCTGCGAAATCCGGCGCGGGCGAGGTCTATCATCGCGTATCTGGAACACCCGGCGGCCACGCCGCAGCAGCCGGACTCTTTTTTCGTCAGCTTCATCTCGACCACCTTCGCGCCGAGTCTTTTCAGCAGCGCGCGCGGCGAGTCGTACATCCGCTCGTCCATCGTTTTCAGGTGGCACGAGTCCTGAATTGACACCGTCATGTTGAGAGGCGCGCGGACTTCCAGCTCTCCGGAGTCGAATTTTTCGGCGAACCAGTCGGTTATGAGAACGGCCTCGAAGTCGAACTTCACGCCGAATTCTTTGGGGTATATGTTCGAGAGCATGTTCATGCAGGCGGCGCAGGGGAAGACGATTCTGCGGGCGTTGAGGCCGCTGAAAACGCGTCGCATCTTGAGAGCGGACTGTCTAGCCGCGTCGAACAGGCCCATGCGGTAGAACATCTCGCCGCAACAGTAATCGAAAGAGCCGAACGCGGGCAGGCTGTCGAACACGCGCGATTGGAGCGTTTCGGCGATGACGAGCGTGTTGCAGCCTGTGAACAGGACTTCATCGGAGTCTGGCGGATTCTTGATTTTTTCCAAGATGGATTTCTGCGCGCGCGATTGCGGGACGGACGTGCGGAAATTGGGGAACTCGGTTGGAATGAGGTTGCGCGCTTTTTCCGGCAGACCTTCTTCGGCGTACCTCTCGCCCCAGCGAGTTCGGATGAGGGAATAGGGTCGGCAGCCGTTCGGGCATGCCGGGTCGCACGACCAGCAGCCCGCGCACAAATCGAGAACAACAGAGGGGCGGCCTTCCTTGAGATTGCGCATCTCCGCCGCCGCGCGTTTGGGGGTCAGGCTCATGTATGAGCATTTCGACAGGCATTCTCCGCAGGTTTCGCACTTCGAGAAGTCGAAAACTTCGGAAGGGTCGTTGTAGGTTTTGTCCGTCATGCCGCGCGCTCCGGGAGAAACCGCGCGGCAACCGCGCCCGCGCGCCTCCAGTTTGATTTTTTCAATATTAACGTAAAAGTGTCATGGTCGGTATAATATTTCTGTTAATGTGGCGAGGGCCGCGAAGCAACGCGGTCGGTGTTTGCGCGCGCGCATGAGCGGATAACGGCGCGCGGCGCGGGCGGCGGCTCGACTATGAAGAAAAAAAAGTCGCTTAAAAGGAAACTATTCGCGTTCGCCGCGTATGCGGCGCTGGCTTTTGCTTTGTCGTGGGCTGTCGGGATATACGCGTTGAGCCGGATGGAAGTTCCCGGCCGCGCGGTGAAGGAGATTGAGACGCGCCTTTCGGGCGTCCTGAAGTCCCCGTTGGTCATCGGCAAAGTCAGGATAAATTATTTCGGGCAGATAGTGATAGACGGAGCGAGGCTGGGTTCCGAGGAAGACCCGATGGTTTCCATCGAGAAGATAACCGCGACGCTGAGCATTGCGCGGCTGCTGAAGGACAAGGGCAGCCCGGCCAACATCGTGCGAAAAGTGTCGCTGGAATCGCCGCGGATATGCATACGGAGGCTCGACGACGGATCATTCAACTTCGACGCGCTGATATCCGGCGGCGGCGGGGGCGCGGAAGCGGCCATGCCGGATTTCCCGATAATAATCAGAAACGGATTTCTGGAGTTTACGGACGCGTTCGACGAGGCTCCGTTGCCCGTGCGCGCCGCCGCGCTCAAGGATTTCGAGGGAACAGTGGAGTTGCGAGGCGAGCGGGTTATCGCCATAAAGATACGTTCCTCCGAAGCGAGCCTCGCGGACGCGCTGGAGGCTGAATTCGAATTCGACCTGCGGGCCGGGTGGCGGCTGGACACGAAGCTGACCGGAGCGCCGCTTGCGATGGTCGCGGAAATCGCGGGGCTGAAGGGCGCGCGGGTAGGAGGCAATGCGGACATCCTGACGTTCCGCGCGACGTCCACATACACCACAGTCGGGAATCCGCCCCGTTACTCTTGGGGCGGAGAGATCGAGGTGTCGGACGCGTGGCTGACCACCGCGGACGGCGCGCATGAAATAACTGACATCAGAGGCAGGGCTACATATTCGGAGACGGCGGCTGCGATAGAGCGGGCCGGGTTCTCGATGCACGGAGGAGAGTTCAGGGCGACCGGCGCGGCGTTGCTTGGCGGCAACCTTGAATTCAACGGCAGGGCGAGTTTCAAGGGGGTTTCGCTTGGGATGGCGGCTGCGGCTTTATCCGTTCCGGCGGGCCACATCCCGGCGGGGCGGGCGGACGGGTTCGCCTATGTAAAGCTTGGGGGCGGCGCTCCGGCGGTCTCCGCGTGGGCGGCGGCGACGGGCGTCGAGTATCGCGGCCTTTCATTCGACAGTCTGGACGGCCAGTTGGCATACGACGGCGAAAGGGCGGAATACGGATTTAACGCGAGCGGCCCCAGCGGGTCGCTGGAGGCGCGCGGAACCGCAGTCATAGTTCCCGGCGGCGCTCCGACGGTGAAGGCGGTCGTCGAGTTCTCAGGATTCGAGCTGGCGGAAGCGTTGGCGGCGGCGGAAATCGACCCCGGCGTCCCCGCGAGCGGTTTGCTGGAAGGCGAACTGTTCATAGGCGGCGGGATTTCCGCCAAGCGGCTGCCTGACGCGTTCGGCACGGCGAGGGGCGCGGACATGAGGATAGCGGACGCGAGCGGGGTGTCCGCCACGTTGAGTTTCAGGCATTCGGCGGGCGTTTTCACAATCGAGAACCTCGTGGCGGAAGCGGAAGACGAGTTGCTGATTGCCGACGGGACAATAGGCGCGGACGGCGCGCTGGACATATCGGTCGACGCGGCGGTGGCTAGAGTGACCACGGCGCTGGCGCTCGCCAGACGCGAGGACATTCCCGGCGCAGGCGCGATAAAGCTTTCAGGAGCCGTCGGAGGCTCTATTTCAGCTCCCACATTCCGGGGTTCCGTCGAGGGCCGCGACATAATGGTCAGCGACATGGCCGCCGACAGAGTGACTGGCGGCGTGGCGTATTCGGCGGACGTGGTCAGGCTTTCCGAACTGAAAATCTACACAGGAAAGAACGTTCAGGTGGTTGACGGCAGCTTGGACTTGGCGCAAAGGACGGCGAACCTCGAAGTGAGGATGCGCGACGCGTCCGTCGCCGGGTTGGCCGGGCTGGCGGCGGACACCTTCCGCTCCGATTTCGAGCCGCCCGCGGACCTAGACGGCTTCATTGATGTCGACGCGCTCGTTTCAGGCTCTTTCGACTATCCCGTGATTTCAGTCAAGGTGTCAGCGCGGGACATCGTGGCATACGGCGAGAAGATAGACCGCGCGGCCGTCTGGATGGAATATGACAGGTTCCTGAGAATAGCCGAGGGGTCCACGGTGTCTGCTTTCGGAGGCGAGACGAAGGTTTCGGGGCTGCTGGACCCCGAAGCGATAGACCTGATGTTCGAGGCGTCCGGGATTCAGGCTGAAAAGATATCGCGGGGCAAGGACTTCGGCGTTTCGGGCAAGATAAAAGGTTTCTGTTCAGTCACAGGCTCTTTCAGGTCGCCTCTGGCGAGGATGAGTTTCACATCCTCCGGGCTGGACATACTCGGCTCCCGGTTCAAGCTGGAGAGCGCGGGCGTGGAACTGAGGCAGTCCAACAGGGTGACGATAGACGGAGTGGAGTTGTCGCGCGGCTCGGAGAGGTACAGGATCGACGCGACTTACGAAGCCGAGACAGGCGGGCTGGACATGACGGCGACGCTGGCGGGAGCCCAGTTGAGGACGCTTGCGGACATGTTCGAGGGAGCGGCGCGGCTGGAGGCGTACTCCGAAGGACAAAACGCGACTCTGCGCATCGACCTGCCCGGAGGAATGTCGGGCGCTATCGACGGCAGCGTCCGCGTGTTCTCCGCCGCTGACGGACTTGCCGGGGCCATCGACCTGTCGGGCGAAGGGCTTGCTCTCGGCGCGTATCCGATAGACGAGATGGAATTCTCCGGCGGCTTCATTGGCAAATCCATAGAGATACGGAAGTTCGAGGCGCAGAACGAGCTGGCTCTCGTGGAGGCGAACGGCAAGCTCAACCTTGAACGCGCGGAGTCGTCGCTGCTCAAAGTGAGCGCCACCGGCATCGAGCTTAAGCGGCTGTCCGACTCCGGCGTGGTGTCAGCGCCAGTCAGCGGGATGCTCGACCTAGACATAGACATCGTTTCGGAGTCCGGCAGGCAGAAGATGGAAGGCTCGCTGTACGTCTCCGAGCCGTCGGCGCTGGGAGTCAGGATGGACAGGATGAGGGGGCAGTTCGAGTTTGACGGGAAAGCCCTTTCGCTGAAGAACCTGCAGGCGCAGCGCGGCTCGGACCTGCTGGCGATATTCGCAGTGTTGCCGGTCAGCAAAGACTACGGCGACAGGTTCTCGATGTCGCTGAACTCCGCGGGGATGGACCTCTCGCCGCTGAATCCGCTGCTGGGCGGGGACATAACGGTGACGGGCCGCGCGGCGATCGAGAACGTCCGTGTCTCCGGCGGGCTTGAGAACCCGTCTTTCTCAGGAGAGGTCAGGCTGCTTAACGCTGGCCTGTCGGCTTCGGTTCTTAAACCCGCGCTTTCGGCCATAAACGGCTCGCTCATATTCTCGAAGGACTCTTTGCGCTCGCAGGATTTGCGAGGAATGATGGGCGACCGCGCAGTGACCGCCGCGCTCAGCGCCAAATTCAAAGGCGTATCCGTCGAGACCGCTTCGCTCGATATCGGAGACATCGAAAATCTTAACGTGGAATATTCGAACATATACAAAGGGCGCGCGACCCTGACCGGAATCGCGCTGAGGTACTCTCCCGGCAGGCTGGATGTCGGAGGCAGGGAAGGAGCGACGCCGACGCTCAAGGCTCACAACGGCTCGTTCATGATACCGAGTTTCAGCGCGGGCGGCGCTCCGGCCAAACCAGCCCTCGCTGTCCATTTCGGCCCGCAGCCGCTCAACATCGTCGTAGGCGACGGCTTCCAAGTGCAGAGCGCGTGGAGGAACATGCGGCTCACTCCGACCGGGCGCGTTCAGGTGTCCGGCAGTATTGATAATCCGCAACTTAAAGGATGGCTCTCCGCCACGCGCGGCCACATCGGATTCTACACCACCACTTTCAGGACGACCGAGACGATAATCGGGTTCAACACAATCGAGGGCGTCGGGGTGGTTCCGATATTCTATACCGAGGCGGTGGCGAACGCGCAGGGCACGGAGATAACGATGCGCGTGTCCGGCCCGATGGTGGACATCGCGCTGTATCCTGCGTATCAGGAACTGTGCGGGACTGCGGGAGGAGACGCCGGGGTCGGCGCAGCCGACGCCATAGGCGCTCCGACAATAGCCATGGGCGACGCCGGCGACATAGTCGTCCCGGTGTGTCCGCGCGCGAGGTTCGAGGCGTATGAGGACAATGACATAGCGGGCCGCCCGCTGACCGAGGAGCAGATACTTATGCGGCTCGGCATGGTGGACGCCCTAACAGGCGACCGCTCCGCCGCCGACGCGCTTGAAACTCTCGCAGTCGGCGCCGTCTCCCCCTTCGTCGGCTCCGTCATCGAAAGGGGCGTAAACCTTGAAAACTTTACAATTAACCTTGACCCTAACAAAGATGTGCTTGTAAAATTGGAAAAACGTCTCACGGACAGTGTTTCTATCCGTTATGAAAGACTGTTCTCAGAAGACGAAACAGAACTATTAGAACTGCGGTACGAATTCAGGAAACGCAGCTTCCTGAAGTGGGGGATAGATCAGGATAGCGAAACCGACTACCAAGTCGAGTATCGACTTAGGTTTTGATGGAGAGCCATGATTGAAGCGTATCTAAACGAGCTCTCCAAGGTTCGGTGTCTTGAGCCTAACGAGGAAGCCGAACTTTGGAAGCAGTACAAGAACCACGGAAGCGTCGCCGCCCGAGCAAAGATAATCGAAAGCTATCAGCCCCTTGTCTATAAGATCGTCTCCGGAGCCAAGGCCGGGCCGGATGTCATGCTTGATCTTATGCAAGAGGGGACAGTCGGCCTAATCGAGGCCGTCGAACGGTTCGACCCGGACAAACAGATAAGGTTCACCACCTACGCGCCTTTCCGCATCCGGGGCCGCGTCATCAACTACCTCGACAAGAACAAGAATAAGGACATCGCGCTCGACGGCGGCGCCCAAGCCATGCAGGAACTCCTCGGCATGGCCAGCATGTTCGCCGACCCCACGAACACCGTCAAAAACGTCGAAAAACTCGCCGAAGACGAGATGCTCCTCAACGTCGTTCTCAAAAGCCTTTCTCGTCTCACCGAGAAAGAAAAACAAGTGGTCATCGGCATTTATATCGAAGACAAAAAAGCCACCGATTTGGCAAAAGAACTCGGCATCAGCAATTCGTACCTGAGCAGACTTCAGAAAAAAGGCATCCGCCGCTTGCGAGGCATGCTTACAAGGGTTATGAAAGAGATGAAATGAGGCGAAAAAGGCGGATATCGCGAGATATCGGGAATGATATGGATGCATATTCCGCCAACCGTCCGCATTCGCCCGAAATGCAAGGTTATTTTTGATTTATTTGCTTGATATTAGTTATAAAAGCAGAACTACTATTAGAAGAGCAGTAAACGGGGGAACGGAAATGAACCACCAAGACGTCGACACCGACAAAATTCTTAAACACATCGAGTACACGAAACACTGGCTCGATAAGGCGAATAAGAATTACGAGGAAAAAAGCTTCGCAAACGGGGGCGTGACCTTGAACTTGGCGCGCGCGGAACTTACCGCCGCGTGGGAAGAGGCCATGCAGCTTAAAACCCGCATTTTTAAAACCATTCCGAGCAAGGCGAAAGCAAATTGGAAACCCATGACATCCGTCGGCATGCTTGCCAGCGGATTTCTTATCGCGTTTTTCATGATAAGGTTCACAAACAACAATGTTCCCGAACCCGGAGCGTCGGTAGAGACGCAGTTGCCGGCCGCCATCGTTGAAAGCGCCGCAGAGCCTCAGGCTGATGCGCCGGTTGTCGTCGTGCCCGCGCTGGACTCGATTGAAAAAGCTCCGGCTCCCAAGCCCCGGCCCGCCGTTGCGAAAGTTTCCGCCCCGGCCTCTCAGCCTGCCGCCGTCGAATCTTCCGAGCCTCAGACCGAGGCCGTCTCAACCGAGCGCGAAACGGTTGAAATCCAGCCCGCTCCCGCCGCCGCTCCATCCGCTCCCGCTCAACGCGAACTCAGCCAGTCGGAAATAATCGACCTTATGAAAGCCGCCGAACGCGCGCTTGTAAAATAATTCCTCGCGATGGTTGTTAATTGTTAGGAATTTTTAAGGGAAAACTTTTGAAAAAGTTTTCCCTTAAAATCCCTTTCAAAATCTTTCACGCTGGCGCCGATGTCGCGGCTGCGCTCGCGCCATCGGCGCATATCATGGGAAAAGATGTTGGAAAAGGGTTTTCAGTGGAATCCTATTCATAAATGATTTTACATGGGTCGTCGGGAGGGAATCGCGGTAGCGATTCTCTCCCGACGACCATTGAAACGTTTTGAAGAGATTCCAAAGAGAAACTTTTTCAAAAGTTTCTCTTTGGCCGCCGGAGGCGTTCTAATGCGATTAAGGGAAAATATTTAAAAAAGTTTTCCCTTGAAATCTATTTAATTTTTTTCACGCTAGCGCCGCTGTCATTTGACCAGAGAGGCGGAAGAGAGGATTTCAAGGACAAGAGAGTCGTAGGAGCCGCCTTCGGCGGCGATTTCCTCCGGCAGGTCGCTGGTGGGGGTCATGCCGGGGATGGAGTTAAGTTCGAGAGCGAACATGTCGCCGTCGGGAGCCACAATGAAATCGACGCGGGAAACGCCGTGGCAACCGAGCGCGCGGTGCGCCGCCACAGCCAGTTTCATCGCCCGCTCCGTTGTCGCCGCGTCCAGCCTTGCGGGGCAAATCAGTTCGGTCATCCCCTTGGTGTATTTCGCTTCGAAATCATAGAATTCGTTTTTCGGGACAAGTTCGAGAACAGGAAGGGCGCGCAGAGATTCGCCGCATCCGAGGACGCCGACTGTTATCTCGCGGCCTGATAAGAACCGTTCGACCATCGCGCGTCCGAACTTTTCGACGAGCCTCCCGACGGCGTCCCTGAGAGCGCGCTCGTCGCGCGCGATTTCCACTCCGAGGCTTGAGCCTTCGGAAAGCGGTTTGACGATTGCTGGCAGCCCGGTCGCCGCAATTGCCTCCGCGCAGGATACGTCTAGTTTTTTCGACCTGTCCGGATATGAGTCTTCGAGGACGGGAACGCCCCTGTGCCTGAAGACGAGCTTGGTCAGTTCTTTGTCCATCGCCACCGCGCTCGCGGCCACGCCGGAGCCGGTGTACGGAATTCTCATTGTTTCAAGCAGGCCTTGAATCGAGCCATCCTCGCCGCCTTTTCCATGCAGAGCGATATAAGCGACTTCCACATTCTCGTCCCGCAGCCTTTCGGCGACATCCGCTCCAACATCTATTCCCAAGGCGTCGTAACCCTGTCTAGTCAGGGAGTCGAGAACCCCTTTTCCGGAGCGGAGAGACACCTCGCGCTCTCCCGAAGTTCCGCCCATCAACACGCCGACGCGATTTCCCCCGAATGGCTTTGTCATGATCTGGTCCTCTGCGATTCCGCGCTGCGAAGCGGGCATATCTCCCGTTCGCGCTGTATAAAATAGTTTCACTTTAAGAGAGAAAAAGTTGCGCTTTTTTTCGAGCGCGCGTAGGCGTGTTTTTTTCCGGCCGCCGGGACTGCTCATTCTTTTGGGGTATAATCACAATTGAAACACGGTTTCATCCAACCGTTCGGCGGCGGAGACACGCTATGAGAGTCAACGAGTTTGAATACAGGGCGCGCGTTGTGGATTCCGAAAACGGCACTGTGGCGGTCGACCTCGTCGGTGGCGTCTTCATGTCGAACATGGAAGACTTCCGCCGCGCCGTGAAACCGCAACTGGGCATACAGGTGAAGAATCTTGTGCTCAACTTCAAAGATATGGACTTCATCAGCAGCAGCGGAATCGGGCTGCTCGTGGAGAGCAGCCAGTCGTTCAAAAAAGCCGGAAAGCAAATATGGGTGGTCGGCCTCGAAGGCGAACTTGCCAGAGTTTTCGACCAGTTTTCTCTGCGCCAGATACTGATGATTCTGCCCGACGAAAAAGACGCGCTCGAAAAAATCGCCTCAGCGCGCGGCTGAACGCTCCCTCAATATAAAACGGAAGAAGAAAAGCCGAAATAAGAGGCAGACGGCGGCTGTCGGGGAAAAAACCTCGAAAAAGGGTTGTCCTCCGAAACCTTTTCCAAAGCTTCCTAATATTATTATTTAATTGCTGAAGCGCGACAAATGTGTTTGAAACGCGTTTGCCTTTCACCGCAGGAGAAGTGTCGCGACACAAATCCAGAACTCAATCGTAGAACGTTGTCAGCATAGCGCGCCGACGCCGATATCCCTAGCTTTTAGGCGTTGCGTTGCCGCAATAAAAACCGCGCGGACGCAGGAAAAACAAAGCGCCTTTTTGCGAAAGGATTAGTTTTCGATGAAAGGCTGATAGGGGTCGGAGGGGGCGGGTTGGCCGGGGTTGGTCGCCCTGTCGATAAGGATGTTGAACTGTTCCCTATGGGTTGGGAATCTGCGGGCGGCGCCGCGCAGAGTGGAGATGGCTTGGTCGGGTTCATCGCAGTTGCCGTAGCTGATGGCAAGAGAGAGGTGAAGCTGCGGTTCGTCTGGCATTCTCTTAATCAGTTCGGACAACACGGTAACGGCTCTCTCGCAATCGAGAGATGAATAGAATTTCTGGAGCGGGAATTCGGGGTCGATGTCTCTGATTTCGCGGACGGCCCGGGCGAAGTTGTCGTGCTGGCCAACGTTGCGGAATAGTATGGCGAGGGCGTAGAGGAGTTCGAGGTTGCGGTCGAACTCGGCCATGATTTCCTCTACTTCGCGGGCGTAGAGGTGCTGAAGGCGGCAGTTGTAGTATTGTTCGGCGATCTCTATGCGGAGCCAGAGCATGTCGCGGCGTTTTTCTTTTGCGTGGTCGAGGACTTCGACGGCTTTCGAGCAGGCCCCCATCTGGTTGTAAATGCGGGCGAGGTTGATGTAAGGGGAGGCGTAGTAGGGGTCGAGGTTGGAGGCTGCTTCGTAGTATTGAATGGCGGCGTCGCGTTGACCGAGGGCGACGAGAGCGCCTGCGATGTTATGAAGGGCGCGGGAGTTGTAGGGGTCGAGGGCGAAAGCTGTTGTCCAGAGGGCGACGGCCTCGGAGATCGACTTCTGGGTCTGCTGGCGGAAAAGAACGGTGGCGAGGGCCTCGTACAACTGGGGGTCGAGCGGGTCGAGCTTCAGGGCTTTGCGCATCAACTCAAGGCCTTTTTCCCTTTGCCCGAAGTAGAACTGGCAATGGCCTTTGTTTGAGAGGGCTTTCGAGTTGAGGGGGTCGTATTTGAGGGCGAGGTTGAATTCTTTTAGAGCGGTTCTGAAATATTTTTGGTCGCCTGTTTGAGCGCCGTAGTCGAGATAGATTTTTCCGCGTTCGTTGTGTATGGAGGAGATGTTGACGGCGCTTGAGTCGTCTAGGGAGATGTAGCGCGGGCCGCCGCCGAAAGCTTTCCATTGGGGGGTGGCGTCGGCTTCGAGCATGGAGTCGATCTCATCCGGGGAGATGTCGCCGGGAGCGATTCTGTATACCGCGCCTCTTGGGACTGTGCGGTAATCCATTTCGAGAGGTATGAAAAGGAAGTCGGAATAGAAGGCGCGGGACGGGTTTGCGCGCATAAGTTCGACGGCGTATCTGGCGCGGGCGGGGTCGTCCACTCTGAAGACGGGTTTTTCTTCCTCGAACAGAGAAGTGTCCGGGAATATCACGTCGGGGTAGTGTCGCCGCAGGCGGTCAAGCTCCCATTTGAAGGGGAGGAACGAGACGGGGACGACGGTTATTTCGCGGCGTTTGAAGATGTCGCCCTCGCAGGCTCTGAAGTAGCCCATTATGCCGGGCGTCTGGGTTCCGATGAAGACGACGCTGTTTGATCTGACGTCGTCGATGATAGCCTCGCCGAGGATGCGGGCGCCGCCGGCGCGGTTCATGTGGCGGCGGTCCGCGCCGGTGAGGTTGACGCCGACTATGAAGAGGATTAGGGCGGCGGCGGCGAGCCTGAACGGGGCTTTCCACAGAGCGCCCCGGAGGGGCCGCCAGCCGACCACCGCCGCAGCTCCGGCTCCCGCGAACAGGCTCATGACGATGAACAACTGGACTCGGAGGGCGTCGGGTTTTCCGTGACTGATCAGCAAAGAGCCTGCGAGCGCGCCCGCGCCGCAAAGCAACGCGAAAAGCGTGGAGCGCCAGTCTTTGCGGAACAGGAGGACGAGGCCGGGCAGTCCGAGCGCCATCATCGCCGGCGACATCTGTCCGAGGAACATCTTTATGTTCACTCGCTTGAGCAGTTCCATTTTGTCGGCAGGGAGCGTGGATTCATATCCCTGAAGGAAAAGGAGGTTCAGGAAGTTGACGGGATTTCTCGGCCCCCACCAGTCCGAGACGGGGCCGCGCGCGGAAGCTAGAGGGAGATAGGCGAAAACGAGAGAGACGGCGGCGGCGGCGGCGAGGATGGCGAGAGCGCCGCTGATGAAGCGGACGAGACCTTTTCTTTTCAGTCCGATGAAAACGAGGTATCCGGCGTACGCGGCTCCGATCGCGGCGAGCGCCCAGACGGCGTATTGTGTCAGCGCCGGGACGGCGTCAAAGGCGCGAAACAGGTTAATCATTGCCGCGCCGAAGAGGATGAGCAGAGGCCCTGCGAGCGCGCGCCATCTGTGTCCGGGCAGCAGAGCAAGATGGATGATTGCGGCGCCGAGAGCGAAAGCCATGAGCAAATGGTGAGTGAAGCCGAGGAAGATGAGAAGTAGAGCGCCGGAGACCAGAGGGCGGGAGCCGCGCGAGCGGTCGATGGCCAGAAGGAGAATGACCCCCGCAAACAGCGCGGCGTGCGCCGCGTAGACCTCTGCAATGAGACCGAAATGGACGAACGAGCGGCAGCCCGCCAGCGCGGCGAGCGTTACAAGCCCGGCGAAAACCGAGCGGGACATCCTGACGACGGCGATGTAGAGCATTGTGGCGGCAAGCGCGGTCAGCAGCGCGCTCATCACGTTCGCCCTGAACGGGAACTCGTCAAACGGGAGAAGCGCGAACAGGCGCGACAACTGGGTGAACAGGGGGTAGCCGGGGGAGTGGGCGACGCCGAGGTTGCAGGAGACTGAGACAAGCTCCGCGCTGTCGCCCCAGTAGAGCGTCGGGGCGGCGCAGTAAAGCAGCCAAGCGAAGGCGGCGAAGAACACAGCGGCCGGGGCCGCCCCTTTTCCGGCGCGCGCGGCGACGGCGGCTCTAACTGAGTCCGCTTTGGCGGACAGTTCCGAGACCTTTAACTCAAGAGCGGAAGGCTCTTTCGCGGGGCGCGCGGTATGTTTTTTCTTCTTTGCTTTTTTTGCGCTCAAAATTGCCGTCCCCTGAAAACCACCCTAAAGAACTTCCTTATAAGATACATCAGATGGGCCGGAGAGTGAATACGCCGAAACGCAAGAGTCAGCAGAGTGAGCGGTCTGTAGAAGAACCGGCGGTTGGCCAGCCTGAACATTTTTTCCAGCGTCGCGGCGTCGAATTTGCCGGGCATTTCGTAAGCGGCCCTTCCGAGGAAGAAGCCCTGTTCATACATGTTTCGGTCGTTGTGGAACAGGAAACGGCCTTCCTTTACGGCGATGTCGTGCAGGTCCGTGCCGGGGAAGGGGATGACGATGAAGAACATGGCCTGATGGAGCGGCAGCGAGCGCGCGTGCTCTATGTTGCGGCGCATGGACTCCTCAGTGTCGAATGGGAGGCCGAGCATGAAGAAGCCGTTCATGAGTATGCCGGCGCGGCGCGCGGCGGAGATCGTGCCGCGCACTTTTGAGACATCCACTTTTTTGCCGAGCTTGGTCATGATTTCCTGATCGCCCGTCTCGACGGCGATGCAGAGGGCGTAGAATCCGGCGCGCCGCATCAGTTTAAAAAACTCATAGTCCCCGATGTCCGGCTTTATGCCGGAGGGTATCATGATGCTGACTTTTCTATCTCTGCGCTTGATGAGGTTTTCGCAAATTTCTTCCGCGCGGTCGCGTTTAAGAGTGAAGTTGTCGTCCCAGAAGTGGACTTCCCGCGCTCCGTGTTTGAGAGTAAGCTCGTCGAACTCGGCCATGACGGTGTCGATTTTTTTATATCTGATGCGGTTCTGGAAGATGATGTCGGATGCGCAGAAGATGCAGTTGTAAGGGCAGCCCCGGCTGGTCATCATCGGGAGAACGGGGTTTCGTTTCGTGTGTTCGAGCCTGTATTTGTCGATGTCGCCCAGATGCCAAGCGGGGAACGGCAGGGCGCTGAGGTCTTCTATGAGGGGCCTTCGTCCGTTAGAGACAATGCCGGAGCCGTCGAAGAAAGCCAGCCCGGCGATTTCGCGCAGAGGTTTGCCGTCTTCGATTTCAGACACAGTTTCCTCGGCCTCGCCGATAGCGACTGCGTCCGCCCATTCAGGGATAAGCTCTTCGTATTTGACGGTCGGGTAAGGGCCGCCCATTATGATTTTCAGCGAAGGATATTTTTTACGGACGTATTCGATGACTTTAATGGCGGGGCCGATTGAGAGAGTGTTGGCGGTGATGCCGAACCATTCGTGGTCGGGGACGGCGCGGTCGAGCGCTTCCTCCCATTTTTTTTCATAGTTGGCGTCGATGTATTCGATTTTGCGGCCCCTGCTTTCGAGGGTGGCAGCGATGGATAGCATGCCCATAGAGGGGAATCTGTAGCCTTCGTAACAGTCTGGGTTAAAAAATATCATAGGCTTTCAGTTTCCAATCGGCGCAAAGAGCGCGGAATTTTTCTGCCTCGGCGGAGGCTCCCAGTTTGGCGTGGGCGTCTGCCAGTCCGCAGTGAATTGTTTCGTTCTGAGAGTATTGTAAGGCAAGGGATAGAGAG
Organism: bacterium ADurb.Bin236; assembly: GCA_002069885.1. Taxonomy (GTDB): domain Bacteria; phylum UBP15; class UBA6099; order UBA6099; family UBA6099; genus UBA6099. Next base: position 43,749 of record MWCD01000028.1, read on the forward strand.
GACACAACATCGGAGTGTCTGCCGGAATCGGCGAAATGGCGGGCGCGCTCTGTGAGCATGTCCGCCGTCAGAGCGTCGAACACCGAGGAGAGGGAGCCGGCTGAGGCGAGCGCGGGCGGGCTTTCGTCCCGGGGAGTTCCTTCGCGGGCGTTCAGCGCGAACAGGGAGCCGGACGGCAGGGGCGTCATCGTCGATTCGAGAATCGGGTTGTGGAACATGCGGGTGGTGTTGGCGAGAACGTCGCAGCGGCCCGCGTTGGCTTCCGCGATTTTCGCGGTCTGAATGTTGACGGAAGGCAAATTTATCGTGCGGCCCTCGCGTAGCCGAGCGAATTCCTCAGGGGTGAGAGGGTACTGTTTGCCGCTTTCGACGGCGAGGTCGATTTCCGGGATGGCGGCGGGGTGGCCTTGTCCGCGAGCGCGTTCGCCCATGTACCCGGCGTACCACGGGAACGCAAGATACAGGCGGTGGAACACGAAGGCGTCGCGGCGGACATTTGGTATGAACTGATAGTGGAGCGGGGGGGCGACCGTGTCGTTTGCGACGTGGTCTATGAATATGATGGCGTCCCGGGGCGCGTCGCGGAGGATGGCTTCAGAGTAGGCGCGCGGGGAGTCGTCGAGGCGGACGGCGAAAAGTCGGTTGTTTCGATACAGCAGCCACGCCGGATGCGCTACGCACGCGGCGGCGATGACGACTGCTGCCAGCTTCCGCGCCGGGGCGGGATTCGCTTTGCCCGCGAGCGCTCCAAGTCCCGCCGCGCCTAGTAGCAGGAACGCAGCGCACGCCGGGAGGAAAAACTCCTCTTTCTCGTGCGTGGGATACATCACAGGGAAAAACGCGCCGAGAGCGAACACTCCCGCGAGCAGCCATCTTCTGAACCCGGCGGCAGGAGAGATGAAAAACGCCGCCGCCGCGCCCGCCGCCAATAAAATGGACGACTGTGAAAGCAGCGACCCGGCCAGAGATTTCGCTGCGGCAAGCATGATCGCCGCCTTGTATTCCCCGGCCACCCAGAAATCTCTGCCGCTCATCAGTACAGGAAGGTTCCCGGCGCGCTCGACTAAATTCCAGTCGAACAGGTCGGAGCGGGCGGACATCAGGGGAAGAGAGGCGTAAGCGGAAAGCCCGGCGCAGATGATGAAAGCGCCGCAGAAAAGGACTAGAGGCAGAGAGCGGCGGTTGGTCCACAGACCCGCTGCGCCGAGCAGAAGGGCGGGGAATGCGAGGGTTCCATGGTTGCCGAGGCCGACGGCTCCCGCGAAGAATACGGCGGCCCACGCGCGCCCCGCGCCGCCTGACGGCAGCGCCAAGGCGAGCAGCGCGACGCAGAACAGCAGGTTCAAAGTGTAAACTTCGAGAGCTACGGCGGACGACCACAGGAAGGTGGACGCGCCGAGAACGAGTGCGGCGTAAACCCCCGCCGGAGCGCCGCCGAGCCGGGCAGCGACGCGGAAGAAGACCGCGAGCGCCGCCGCCGCCGACAAAACGCTGACAAGGCCGAACCTGAAACCAGCCTCTCCTGTGGGGACCGCCAGAGCAAGTTTGCCCAACAGGGTGACGAGCGGGTATCCGGTGGGGTGCGCGACGCCGAGGTAGTGCGCGGACAGCACGAAGTCGGCGCTGTCGCCCCAAGCCATGTCCGGTCTTGCCGACCACAGGAAAAGGGCGGCTCCCGCAAGGTATATCGCCGCAGACAGCGCGCCCGCGCCGCGCGGCTTACTTAGCCACATAGTCGGCCACCACCGTGCGCGCCTGTTTCAGCAGAGAATACGCTTCCCGCGCGCTCCTTATCGAAAACGCTTTTTTTATTATGTACCCCGGACGGAGATAAAATTTCGAGTAACCGCGCCTGAGCAGTTCCGCCAGTTCGGGGCGTTCGAGCCGCCGGGACAGGATGGGCATGTCGCGCGCGCCCGCCGCCATATCGTCCCACACCGAGCGGTCAATCTCGCCTGCGGCCAGCCGCCTTTCGTATTCGCGGGCGCCCGGAAACAGGGAGCCGATGTTGAACACGGCGAAATCGGGAGAAAGCTCAATGGCGCATTCGATAGTTCTTTCTATGTCCTCGCGCGATTCGTCCGGGCCGCCGATCATGAGGAACGCGTTGATAGTCAGGCCCGCCGCGCGGCAGGCGGAGAAAGCCCTGTCGAGGGCGGCGTCTGAGACCGGTTTGTCGGCGGCCTGCCGCGCGCGTTCGTCTCCGAACTCCACGCCGAAAGAGACATTGACGCAGCCCGCGCGCCTGAACTCGATTGCTGCCTCCTCGTCGAGAAGGTCCGCGCGCGTCTGGCACGACCATTTCAGTCCGGCTCCGAGGCGCTTGATGCCGCGCGCGATTTCGATGGCGCGCTCTCGGTTGAATGTGAAAGTCTCGTCGATGACGGACACAAAGCCGTAGCCCTCGCGGGCGGCAAGTTCGATTTCGGCCATAGCGCGCTCGACGCTTGCCGGCCTGTGAGCGCCCATAGACAGGGTTCGGCAGCAGAAGGAACACTGAAATGGGCATCCGCGCGCCGACAGCAGAGTGGTGGTGCGCGTGTTAATGAACGGGTTGAAATAAGCGCCGGAATTGCGCAGCAGGGAGCGGGAAGGGAGGGGTATCGACTCCAGATCGGCCATAGCGGGAGTCGGGGCGGCGGTGTCTCCGGGGGCGACTACGCCCGATTCCGGGCCGGGGACGCGTCCGCCGCGAAGAAGCGCGTCCGCGAGCGCGGAGAAGGCTTCCTCGCCGTCGCCGACCACGCCGTAGTCCGCGCCGAGCGCGCGCAGTATGCCGGGGTCGCAGGAGACGTGCGGGCCGCCGGCCACGATGGGCGCGTCCAATCTCTTCCTAAGCGCGGAGATGAGCTTGCGCGCCTCGCCGAGCGCCGGGGTCGTAACGCTCACTCCCGCCAGCCTCGGCTTGCGGGAAGCTATCAGGTCGGCCAATTCCTCATCGCTTCCAGCGTCCACCTGCCCGTCGAATATCTCGACGCCGAAACCGCGCGCGGACAGCGACGCCGCTATCGAGCATAGCCCCAGAGGCGGGTAATAAAGATAGTAACCCGCCTGCTTTGCCCGCTTTCCGCCGGCGCTGTTCATCTCCGAAAAATCGTATCCCGGAACAGCCAAAGCCACGTCTGGAAATGCCATGAATTCATTATAGCAACATCTTGTATTAATGTATAACCCGGCGCGCCTCAATTTCGAAAAACTTTATGCAGAGCGCGTTTTTCGCCGCGCGGGGTTTATTTGACACGCGCGCCGCGCGGCAATACAATGAAAAAATGAATGAAACTTCGCAAAAAATCCAACTCCTCATAAGCAATATCGAGCGCGTTTTCGTCGGCGGACGGGACACCGTCGAGCTTTCACTCATCGCCCTGTTCTGCGGCGGACATCTTCTCATAGTCGATCTGCCCGGCGTCGGGAAAACCACGCTCGCCAAGGCGATTGCCCGCTCGATTCAGGGCAAAACGAAACGCGCGCAGTTCACTCCCGACCTGCTTCCGGCGGACATAACGGGAGTGAATATTTACATCCATCAGAAAGGCTGTTTTGAGTTCCACCCCGGGCCGGTGTTCTGCAACATACTGCTGGCCGACGAGATAAACCGGGCCACCCCGCGCGCGCAGTCGAGCCTGCTCGAAGCGATGGAGGAGTTTCAGGTCTCCGTCGACGGCGTCACTCATAAGCTCGAACAGCCGTTCATGGTTATAGCGACGCAGAACCCGGTGGAGATACAGGGCACGTTCCCGCTTCCGGAAGCGCAGTTGGACAGGTTCCTAATATCGGCGGCGATAGGGTATCCGTCGCGCGCGGATGAGGCGCGGATACTGAACGACAGGGCGGAGTCCGACCCGCTGGATTCGCTTGAGCCGGTGATGACTCTGGAAGATGTCGAGCGGGTGAAGAAAGCGGTGTCCGCCGTCCACCTGTCCGAGCCGGTGAAGAACTACGCGCTGGACATCGCCGCGGCGACGCGCGATAGCGACGAGATATTGCTCGGGGCGAGTCCGAGGGCGACGCTCGCGCTGGCGAGGGCGGCAAGATGCGAGGCTCTTTTTAGGGGCCGCGATTTCGTGGCTCCCGAAGACGTCAAGGCGGTGGCCGCTTCAACGCTTGCGCACAGGATAGCGCTGCGGTCGGCTTCCCGGCTCAACCTTGAACGCAACCGCGCCGCCGTCTCCGCTATCGTTGACAGGCTGCCCGCGCCTCGTCCGGGGTGAGAACGTGATCGAACGTCTCGCCGCATTCGGCAGGCTCATCTTTCTCGCTCTCTGGGCGGGACTGCTTTTTCTCATAGCCACAAACATTCAGTCGGGCTGGCTGTACGTCGTCATCTCCTTCATGCTTATTCTTGCGGCGGTGTCGGTGGCTGCCCCGAAATCGGCGCTGCGCGCGGTGTCCCTCGAAGCTGCTCTTCCCGAACTCTGCGAGCGCGGTTCTCCCGCTACCGCCGTCCTCACAATCAGAAACAACTCCCGAATCTCCCGGCACATGCTGAGGATAGAGTCTCTGTCATGTCCGGGAATAAGATTCGAGCCCGACCGGGTGTTCATCGTGTCGCTGCCCGCCCGCTCGTCCCTGACTGTTTCAGCTAGATTTTTGCCGGAGAGCAGGGGGCGGCTGAAGATGGAGAGGGCGGCGGTCAGTTGCGGCGCTCCTCTTGGGATTTTTACCGCGCGGCGCGAGTTTCCGCTTCGGGCAGTCTCGCTTGCGCACCCCCGAGTGGACCGCGCGGAAGGGGAGTCTCTCGCCGAATACGGCGGCCGCGCCGACCCGCGCGCCAACCCCGCGAGATTCGAGCTTCGCGACTCTTATAACTACAGACTTCGGGAATACGTCCCCGGCGACTCGCTCCGCCAGATACACTGGAAGCTGACGGCGCGCGCGGGGGAGCCGATTGTCAAACAGAACGACGGCGCGGCGGTGTGCATCATCGTCGTGTCGGCCCACCCGGTCGCCCCCTCTTCCGGCACCGTGCTCGCGATCGGCTGGTTCTCCGACTTGAGGATGTTGACCTGGAACGGCCAGGACGAGGAGGCGACGAAGCCCTCGTTCTTGAAGTCGTCCATCTGGACGAAGGCGTCGTGCCAGTAGCGGCTGACGATCTGGCGCTGGGCGCGCAGGAGCTCGAGGGCCGCCTTGTACTGATCTTCGGTCAGCTCGTAGGGGTCCTTGATGCCGAGTTCGGGCTTGTGCTTCATCAGATAGAGCGCGGCGTCGGCGATGTAGATCGGACCGTCGAAAGCCTGCACGCGGCCCTTGTTCGGCTTGCCGTCGGGAAGGTTCATCGCCTCGAAGACGATCTTCCAGCTTGTCGGCGCCTCCTTGAACACCTCGGTGTTGTACATGAGGACGTTCGAGCCCCACTGATAGGGCACGCCGTAATGGACGCCGTCGACGGTATGCCAGGGGGCATCCTGCAGGCGGGGATCGACCTTGCCCCAGCTCGGGATCAGGCTCGTGTTGATCGGCTGCACGCGCTTGCCCGAGATCAGGCGGAGCGACGCGTCGCCCGACGCGGTGACGAGGTCGAAGCCGCCTTCGTTCATCAGGGCGACCATCTCGTCCGACGTTCCTGCGGTCTTGATATTGACCTTGCAGCCGGTCTTGGCCTCGAAATCGGTGACCCAGTCATAGGCCTTGTCGGTCTC
>MWCD01000029.1 GCA_002069885.1 bacterium ADurb.Bin236
GTGGTAATAATCCTCGTAATCGTTCCGCAGGAATTCCGTAATATACGGCGGGTCGCAGTAGATGACGTCAGCCTTTACATTGGGGAGAACCTTGAGGATGTCGTCGTTGTGCGCCGCATTTTCCTGCCCGTTGTCGTAAACGAGCCCATTGATCTGCCGGACGTATTTCTTGAATGCCGTCACGAACTCTGAAACAGGAATGTTGCCGATGCTGGACGACCGGTATCCTTCGGCCAGATCGGATATCTTCCGGGTTCGGTTCATCTTGCTGCGGTTGAACATGCCGAACACGGCCTTGGCCTTGCAGGTGTGGCCGAGCGCCGCGAGCGCGATATCCTTCTTGAATCCCTTCAACTTCTGAATGTTCGCCCAAACGTTATCGAGGAACTGGAGGATCGGTTTTGTGTAGTAGTAGCCGTAAAAGGTATCGGTAATGAACGTACCGGCGTCGGGATTTTTCTCCAGAAGCGCGGCAAGTTCCTCGTCCGAGATGGTTTCGGTGTTGTTTTCGATGACGGCCCGGGCGATGTGGTACGGGTAGGACATGATGTCGTTGGTCGTTACTCGTAGTCCCTTTCGTTTGTAGAAATAGGCGACGTTCGCGCCACCGGAAAAAGCGTCAAAGAGGCTCTTTGCCTCCTTCGGGAAATGCTTATCTATCCAGTTCATGATGAAGTGTTTGTTTCCGATGAATCCGGTGACAAGAACGTTGTCCGTCTTTCCCGCAATGGCGCTCAGAACATCGGGGTCAAAATCAGCATCGACACACAGATCGGCGATGTCCTCCATGTTGGCGTTTGCGGAAAGTTCTCCCGCGTCTTCCATATCTGCGGCGCACACAAAAAGGCGTTCCTTCGCATTAGAGGGATCTCCGCTTCGGTTCTTTCCGGCGAGCTGATATTTGTGATCTTTCGATTTCATGCGGGATTCTTTTCCGAGGTCGGCGACAATCTGCTTGATCTCGGACTCGGTGGGGTATGCATTATCGCGGTAGGAGATGAGCCAGTTCGGGATGTGCTTGGACGCGGTGAGGAAATCCGTGAAGAACTGTTTCGCGGTGGCGGGTGTTACGCCGGGGTCTTCGATCTTGTAATTGCGGATTTTTTTCGCGTGGTCGATTTCCTTGTCCTTCCAGTAATCCATCAGACCTTCAACGAAGTGGTAATATTTCTCGTAATTAGTGGAACTGAACTGCGTGGCGTAAGGCGGGTCGAAGTAGACAAGATCGGCTTTTACCTTCGAAGCGGTATCAACGATGTCGCCGTTGAAAGCCTTGTTTCCCTTGCCGTTGTCGAAAACGAGAGCGTTGATGCGATAGAGGTTGTCGCGGTAGTGATCGAGAAAACTCTGCGTGGTGTAGTGCCGTTGTCCGCCCTTGGTCGTGGACGAGAAATGCCCAAAACCGCCGCCGGACATGCAGGTCTTGCCCATCGCGAAAAGCGCCATGCTTTTTTTGGTGCCGGTCAGTGCGTCGATGTTTGCGCGAAGCACGTCCAGGAGGGCGAGGACGTCGTTGTGAAAGAAAATGCCGTGGAACGTTTTCTGAATGAATGTTCCGGCATCGGAGTTGTGGTCTTTGAGCAGCCCCTCGATGTCTTTCTCGGAGAGGCGGGTGCTGTTGTTCTCGACGATGGCGCGGGCGGCGTGATAGCAGTAGGACAGCCGGTCGTTGGAAAAGACCTGCAGCCCCTTGGTTTTGTACATGTAGCCGACGACGGACGAGCCAGAGAAAGCGTCGAGAACAGATTCCGCGTCTTCTGGCGTGTTGCCCCATATCCAGTCCACAAGTTTCTGTTTGGAACCGATGAAGTTCGTGATGTATTTCGGGCGCTCATCAGCGGGCAGTTCCTCGGTGACAAGATCGATTTTGCCCTCTGCTGCGAGAAGGCCGAGACGCAGGTCTGCGTCCGCTTCGAGGAGAAAATTGATTTTCTCTATGTCGGTTTTGAATTCGACTTCCATTTGCTCACCTCGCGGGAAATAAAAAAGCCCGGCAACATGCGATCTCTCGCGTGTTACCGGGCTTGATGTCTCAGTGCTTTACGGGCTGGTTACCGGGCCTGAGTGTTCAATACTGCCGGGCTTTTACTGATATTGTTTGTCTTTCTAATTTACCCTCTATAATTACTGCGATGCAATCGCTTTGCGAATGCAATAACCTGTATATTCTCTAAGATTTGATACTGAAACAGAATTAACTCTTTTACATCCAGAATCATCGTTTGGATCAAGCTGTGGCATTGATATGCCCATATATCCCACATCACTTACGATATTGCCAATATGAACAATTTTGGACCGCTTTTGATAATAATCGTTTATTATTCTGGGCAGATATTCAGACCCATAAATTCCTACAAAATCACGGACACGTTTTGAAATGGCATATATAGGCTGACCACATTTAGTGCAATTCTTTTGTTCCGTAGCTATAACCAAAGATGCAACTTCCAATGCAGAAATGTATAAAACAGTAGCCAATTCATTTTGTGATTTTCCCATAGTTGCTGCAATACTAAGCAAATCGTCTCGTTCACGCACTGGATACTCCCATGTATCTTCACTTAATCTTTTTGGATCATCTATTATTAATAGATCATTTACCTGGGCTTCAATCTTTCTTGCAGTATGGAATAGATATCCAGCTCTTATAAAGCAACCTAATTGCTTATCCTTATCGATAAATGAGACTTTATCTAAAGTTTCAATGGTCTTTTGGCGAATCAAAAGAAATCCTGCTTGAACAGGATATCCATCTATCCAGGTCTCATTCTCCATATATTGAATTTCTGTATCTTTTTTATCGTATTTGCTTTCTTGGCTTTTTACCGACCAGAAGGGACAATTTGTTTCGATAGAAATTATGTCTATAAAATTGTCGAGTCGTCTTAAAAACTGTGATTGTGCATCAGGGTCATCATATCCATATACAGACAAAACTATCTCTGAGACACCATTCTTAAAGGGTTTGCATGGCACAATCGAAAACGAAGCACCTTCATATCGAGATAATAGGTAAAAGGATTTTACGTTAGTCTTAAAATGATAAATCCTTGGTTTGAGCATTGAAACCTTAGCACGATTTACAGAGTCCTCGATCTTTTTTTTGATTTTATCGTAATTTGCTGTTGTCTTTTTATCAATATTGAAACTTATGGTTTTTATTTGTCCTTTCATTTCATAATTAATGCTCACTTCAATTGAAAAAGGAGGAACATTAATATCCATAAAACCAAAAACGACCTTGTTTTCCTTGCCTACCTTATATGGGGTGTATTGCCACGCACATTTCCCAAAGCTCTTTCTTAAATCAGCCCAAAGAGATCTTAGAAATTTATTTGATGTGTCCAAATCTTTCGTGCCAACTTTTACTATCATAAATTATCCTTTATTGTTTTTACGGCAACTCCTTGTATTCCCACTTCTTTGTCGATGTCGTCTCGATATGCGTCGCCTTGCCGTTCTCGAACTTGATTATAACACATCCATAGAACTTGTCGGCAAATAGCTTTTGTAGAAATCGTATAAGTTTCTCCATCAGTCAATCTTTCCTTTCCTTATCTGTCCCAACACATCTTCTACCAGTTCCGTCACGCTTCCGTACTTGTCCGTCTCTTCAACCTTTGTGCGCGATCCGAGATATATTGAAATACCATCGCGGTGCTGCTCGAGGAAATCCCCAGGCAGTTCCCGAATACCCTGTTCTACAATTCGATTTACCACACACTGAGCATCCCAGTCCTCGGCATCGTTTCCCGACACATAACCGACCTCGAATGCCGAACGGTCGTCCACCCCGTGCGCCCATACACCGATGGGGATCATCTCCCACTTGTTCGGGTCGAGACGTTTGTATTCAATGAAATAGCGAATCTTCATCAAAGTGGTTTCTCCCAGTTCAGTGCCATTTCCATCGCCTCGGATGAGAAATTTGCGTACAGGCGCTCGAATGCATCCATCTTATAGTTTTTATACTGCCGCCACTGTTTGAAATCTGATCTCCCCATGGTATCGACCACATCGAGGGATTCTATGAAGCAGGAATACTCCCGATGGTCAGTGAAATGTACCAGATCGTCACGTTCCTCCCGGACATTATCCATCTTGAAAAGCCGGACATTCTGGGGCCCGCCCTGATCGAACCCGACCTCAAAGCACACAGCCCAGTAGTAGTGGCCGGAAACGGAACCGTCAGCGCCGATGATTGGCCTGGCAAGCAGGATATCGAAACGGTCAACGAAAATGCGGACGGATTCGGGGATGCCAATGTCCACTACAACCACGGCACCGGGCTCAGTAATCCGGTCGATCTTCTCCTGCATCTGTTGTTTTACGGCATCGAGTTCCTGCTGCATCAGAGCACCACTTCCTCTATCTTCCGGCCATCCGGCAGTTTTGAAAAGCCTTTCTTTTTGAACAGTTCGATGACCTTTGCGCGTTGCGACGCATTGCTGGTTTTGATTACATCGATTTCATCCACGAGCGACACCGTATATTTAAAGATCGTCTCGTCGCTGCGGCCACCTGAAGCCAGCCGCTTGTAATCGTCGATGCTCGTAAGTCGTCTGCGCCGAACGTAATCGCCGACAACTTTGCCGAAAGCGTCGTGATCATAAGTTATGGCATCCATCCGGCGCAGAAGCCGCTTTTTGAAATAGAGCCCCGTGCTCCCCCGGCCACTGGCCGGCAGCTTGCGCACGCGGGTAAAAAAATAAGAAGCGCCGCCGGTGCCCATGTCACTCGTCGGCGACATGCCCCCGGGTTTCACGCCGATGCGGATTTTCTCGACGGTCGAGACCATGTTGCCGTTGTTCTCGAGCACAGTCTTTACGAGATCTTCCACGTCGCCGTTGTCCGTGACATTGTGATAAAGCCCGTATCCTTTGAGTTCCCGATCCAGCATCTCTTCCGTCAGATCAAACCGTAACTGGTGCCTGTATCCGGCGCGCCGGGTCGGGTCTTTGAATCCGAGTTCATATTTTCCGGTCGGGTCATAACCTGGTATCTTCGTTACATCGTCAACACCGAGTTCATCCGCCCAGAACTTCCGCATGACCTGAATGCGCTCGGCTTTGGTCGCATTCGATGAATCCAGCTTTTGCGACATCTTTTTCCACGCAGCAGAAGAGTCTTTCTTCAATAGATATGCCTGTTTCTGCAAATACATGATCTCGGCATCCTCTGCGCTGGCGGGAACTGAGTTGATTCCAAGTTGGTCGAGCCTGTCGAGAATGGCCTCGAACCGCTCCGGGTCCGCGATCTTGCCGGTCACGCGGATTTCCACCTGGCCCTGAACCGCATAAGGATTTGCGGAATCCCACGGGCGGTAATCCATGACCACACCGTCGTCGAGTTCGATCCGGTACTGCACACCCCGTCCAAATCCTGAACTGCGGCCAAAGATGCTGTTCAGGTCCGTGTCGGATTTTACGACGTGGATGTCGCCACCCCGGCACTGGCGCTGATCCATTTTGATGTTTGTTCTCTGGAAGCGGAAACCAGCCTTTTTAGGCTCCGGCTTCGCCTCTTGCGCAATTAGATTCTTTTTCGCCGTGTACTGATCGAACTTGACTGCGATCTTTTTATTGTTTTTTGCGGCATCCAGAACGGACTCGCATGTCTTTCTGTACTCCTCGGCCATATCGCGGATGGACTCTGTCTTGCCGGATTTCGCCAGCTTCTCAAGATCGGGAAGTATCTTTCTGATCTCGTCCAGCGTGTCCGCGTTGTATTTGAAGTCCCCGCTGTCGACATGATGATTTACCGTTTTCACGCCTGACAGGATTTTATCGTAGAAGGTGTCCTCGGGCAGCGTGTCCCCGGTGGCGAGTCCCTTTAGTGCCGTGCCTTTTTCACCGAGCGCATCGAGAAGTTTCCGTTCGGATTCCGGGCGAAGTTTGAATTGAACAACCGTTTCCTCTTTGCCCTGAAGATTCTTTTGTGTGAAAACGAGCGCATTCTGATCCTCGATATCGTCCACGTCGAGGCGCATGGCTTTTCCCTGACCCTTCATTATCTGTGCATCACGCAGAATGGCTTCGTCTTCACCGGAGAGCTTCTTTATTGTCTTTACATCGTCCTGGAACCGGAACTCGGATTTGAACCGCGCTTTATAAAGGTCGTTGTAGAATTTCTCGAAGTCCCGGCGAATGTTGTTTTTACGCTCCAGCGCGAGCCGGTAGAACTCATCTTTCGCCGCGCTCGCTTTCACGCCGAAGCGCCCCTCGACATAAGGCCGTATGATTTCAAGGTACTCGGAGTCAGGGATTTTCTCGATGCGCTGGATCACCCGAAGCGCAGCGTTCAGGTCGATGTCGATCTCGCCGTTCTGGTATGCCCGGAACAGCGTGTTGTAAATCGGCTCGGCCTCCATCGAGTTTGGATGATAGGAGATGGAAAGTCTATCTTTGCCGAGAAACTTGAACGTCTGTCCCTTGTCGATTCCGATAACCCGGTCATCTGCGACACGGACAAACTGTTTTGCATGCGCATCGTGGTTCGAGATAAGCCAGTCGAGAATGTGTTCGCGCTGGATAGCCTCGATCTCGGACGGAGACAGTTTGCCGATGGGGACGTCCCTGAACGACGCCTCTGATTTGACGTTTTTTACCAGCCGTTGAATGGAACCGGAACGACCGTTCAGTTCCACATATCGAACCTCGACGGCGTCGGGATTTATGAGACGGGCAATCCGGTATCCCATCTCCTCGCCATGGGCGATGAATTTATCGGTGGGTTTGAAAAGCCACTCGTCGCCGTGCTCGTCCACGTAGATATATTTCTCGTGAGTGCCCCCGAGCGATTTCGCGTCCTTCGAATATTTGAAAGCATTTCCCTTGTCCAGCGCGTCCCAGTCAGAATCGACTTTTGCGAAACCCGACGACAGGTCCGCGTGTGGTTTTTCAAGAACGGGCGGCGCGACCGGTTCCGGGGGCGGCGTGTGTTTCGGCGGCGCTTTGGGCTGCGGCGCCTGAACTCCCGCGGCTGGCTTCTTTCCGTATTTCTCGGCCCACTTCGCCCACTTGGTTTCGATGCTGTTTTTGGCGGCCTGGATCGCGGCATCGTCCGTCTCAGTGAAAAGAGCGATGAAATCGTCTTTCGAACCCCACTGCCAGTGTGTGATCTTGCTTTGCTTGGCGAGGTCTTTCAGGTCCTTCGACCCCATAACCTGAATCTTGGCCTTGAACTCGGCTTTCTTTTTTGCGATTTCCGCAGCTTTCTCTTTGAGATAGGCGTCATCGACCGAGAAGCCACCATTGCCGAGATAAGATTCGGCGTCCTTGATCGCGGAAAGAACTGTTTTGAAATCCTTCGGGTCTGTGGAAACTTTGACAGCATCCAGCAGGGAAATAATCTGATCTTTTTCCTTCTTGATCGTTTCCTCGGCAACCTGAACGACGGCTTCCTTGGTGACTTTCTTACCGATCTCTTCTTTGAAGTTTTTCTCCAGCGCTTTAACGAGGTGTTCCTTGGTTTTGAGAATCGGAAGATTGAATTTCTTTTTCGCCTCGATGAGCGCCTGCCCGGAAAGCCCGCTGTGGTCCACACCGGGTTCCAGCACATCGAGGATGTCGATCACTTCCTGTTTTGTGAGATTGAGGGAAATACCTTTTTCCTGCGCCAGTTCTTTGAGCTTCGACACCGGCATCGTCCCGAAATCCGGCATCGATTCCTGTTTTGCTTTTGCCTTCAACAGATCGATCAGATCGTCTTTGCTGCGCAGAGCGGCGATTTTATGTTCTTTTATAAGAGCCTGCAGGTCCTTGCCCGACAGGTGCGAGAAGTCCGTTCCCGTTTTCTTTTTGAGGATATCGAGAAAATCGGTCTTAGTTCGGGCGATGGAGATGCCGTTCGCCTTGGCCTGATCCTGGAGCTGCTTTATTGTGAGCTTGTCCCATTCGCCTTTTGAAATGAATTGCCCGATCTTAATCGCATCGGACTGTTTTTCCTTTGCCATATCCTCGATTGTCTGCGGCGGCAGGATGCAGGCGGCTTCCGCCGGCGCGGCTACGACTCCGAGATTCTTTGCACCACATATCTCGGACGGATAGGCATTCAGTATTTGACACCTGCAGTGGGGATGTGCCGGGATGTTCGGCACTTTATCAATCGGGAATATCTTTCCGTCCAGCTCGCGGCACACGGGACACTCGCGCTCGTCGCCCACGGCCATCCATTCGACTTTCGTCACGCCGACCGTGTTGTAAAACTTCATGCGCCCCTGATTGTGGGCGCGGAGCGTTTCCGTCCGGGCTATCATCTCCATCCGGTACTGCGCCGTCTTGAAAACGGTTTTTCCGGCCTTGCGGAACTCTTCGGGGTCTTTGACCACGCGCCCGATGTCTTTCGCGATCTCCGGGACACTGCGGCCGGAGGCGATGCCCGTCTGGATCGCGCGATTGATCCCGTCAGTCAACTCGCGGGAAACATCCCCTGCGAGTTGCACGTTGTAGTTGGCCATGAAATCCAGCGCGTCTTTATCAATCAGCGTGAAGATGTTGCTGCCGGTTTGTTTGATGCCCTCTGGTGTGAGATCGCGGTAAAACGGCATCTGGGCCCGGACAAGATCGCCGATGCCGCTGTGGATGCCCGACCGGTAACTCTCTTTGACAGCAGTTTTCATAATGAGCGAGTGCTCGTCCCGGACGGTTCGAATGTGTTCCCTGATTTGCTGTTGGAGCTTTTTAAGGGATGCCTGATTGATTGCCTTTCCCTCGGGCAGTGAACCAAGGTTCGCGTAATAAAGCAGGCTCGCTTTGACGTCCTTTTCGGAACGCTGAAGCGATTCCAGGACGCGAGCGATCGTCTGCTCGGAATAAAGGTCGCGCTCATGCAGAGACACGAGCGTCGCCTCGACTATCCGGTCGCGGAGTGTTTTTTCAACAGCTACTGCCCGCATCCGCATCCTTCCTTTGCGCGTTTTCTTTCGAACGAGGTGCATGCGCGGGAATCGAACCGAGTGTCCCGGTTGTTCGCGTCGCACCAGTTGTTTTCATCGTCGAAAAACTCACACTCGTCACAGATTGTGTCGAACTCCACCGAACCGGTGGCCATGGGCGGCCTGTAACTCCAGTCGGCGGTCGCCGGTTTGTTCTTTTCCTTATCCAGCCCGAGTTTCTCCTGCGCGACACCAACGGACATGATACCGGCGTTAACCATTTCGATGATGAGCTTCGGATCGGTGACCGATATGGATTGTTTCGACTCCGTTTCGGTTTGTGAAGCCTCCACTTCGGGATTGAGGTCCATCTTGATCTGAAGGCTGTTCTTCGAGATGAGTTTGCGGTCGTAAAGTTCAATGTATAGTTTTTTGAGATCAACCTCGTTCGTCAGATCGAGATCGTTGAATATGTAATTGATGCTCTTTTCCTCGTATCCCTTGAGCTTCTGCCAGTCCGAAAATATCCAGTTCAGAATATCGCGGGCGACCTGTTTGATTTCCTTCAGCATGACAATCATTTTCTGCATGCCGATGGACGCAGTTGCGAAGTTCGGGCCGTCCCCGGTGATCAGGGACTTCGCAAGGCCGAGCGCGATTATGATGTCCTCTTTGATTTCCTTGATCTTCTTTTCCGTGTCCAGCACCTGTCCCTCGGTGCCGTATGTCTCTGCTTTCACATAGAACGGCACGACCAAACCGGCTTTCAAATCCATGCGATTCAACATGTCGCGCACGGTGTTGAGCGTTCTCTGATCCGGCACGATGGTCTTCTGTCCGAATTGCCCGCCAACCTGAATGAACCGAAGCGGCGTGGTCCATCGTTTGGCAACGGCGCGTTCGGCACTCCGGTAATCCCTTAAGAGCTCAATGGATTCAAACGCCGTGACAACCATCGAATTCCCTCGAGGTGAGTAGGACGGCGCGTTCCATTTGATATGAAGTGTCTGTTCGAGTGGCAAATCAATCGGCTCGCCGCTGCCCGGAGTCTCCGCCGTTTGCTTCGCCTCCACGAGTTTTCCGTTTTCGTATTTCACCTTCACGCTTATCGGATTTACACAAACAATTTCCTCGATGTCTTTTCCGTCCTGTGTAGGGCGTTTGAAACACACGGTTTCACCTTTGACGAGACACTGAAGGACGCTATCTTTGATGAGCTTGTTCAATTGAACCCGTTCTGCGAATTCGCGGGCTTCCCATTTCACATCCTCGTCGTCACAGTTGAACTGGATTTCATCGCCGATTGCGAACGTTCGCCATGAATTAATCGCGTTCTGGACAATGGGTTCCTCGACGTAGAACTGCCACGCCTTGGTCGCGCGCTCCTCAAAAGTTTTCGGAATAGCATCACTCACGTTCTGTGCGCTGAACGCGGACGCGCTCATTTCGGCTGCGGTCGCCATATTCGGGGTGATGATAGACAGCCCCGTGGTGCGATTGCCACCTCTGCGACGATTGTTGTTTCCGTTTTTCTTTTCCAATCGGTTACCCCGACGCTTCGATTAATTAAAAATCGCGTTGGTCATCACTGGCAGCGGCAGTTCCGACACCCCGCCGAGCCCATCAAGACGTTCCTGCTCCCGAATCATCACAGCGCACCGGACGGCGTCCACGATATGGTCGTTGCCCTTTGAGTAAATGACCTGTCCGGTCTTCATCGAATATGTGTGTGTCGTGAACTGACTTTCGATCTCCACATCTGATGCCGGAAGTATCAGTTGCCGCGACTGGAACCCCTTGTTGATCAGGCTCGTCATGTATTCCTTGCATTTCTTTTTGATTTCCTGCCCGTCGTTCTCGCCGATCACGACGGCGCTTCCGAAGTTGTATCCGCGAAGCCGGGGCGCGAGATTCAGTTCCTTGTATTTATTGAGTGCAGTCAACTCCTGAACCACGGAAAGGCCGTTGCCGCCTGCATCAACGCCGATGCCCGCGGGATTGAGATATCCATCCAACAGAGCGATTGCCTGGGCAATATGAGGATAGGCCACGCGCTCCATGTGAATGCGGCGCACAAGACGCAGAACAGCTTTTTCATTTTCCGACGTCTCCCTGAAAATCACGATTTCGGTCGGGTCGGCTGTGTAACCGAGGTCGCCGCCGATCCAGAACAATCCATCCAGCGGCGAGAGATCGAGGAGCATGTCGAGCCTCTCGGCCAGTTCTTCCTCTGTATCACAATCTTTCAACTCGTCACCGGTGATGTCGATACACATATACTCCGGCACTTCCTGCCGACAGATGGTGAGATGTTCGAGGTTGAACGCGCCGTAGCTCGGACGCCCGTGTTCTCCGGCCACCTCATGCTGCCACCCGGCAGTGTCCCGTCCGCCATAAAATTCAATGAGTTCATCCTCGCGCTCCGGCGTCCAGTTCGGGTTGAGCCATGACGGCCATCTGAAGACCTTCCATTTCTTCGAATGCGTGAGGCGGTAATATGTCGTGTCACGCAGACCGTTCGGTGTCGAGTAAATCCGCATCCTGCCGCCAGCCTTGAGACATTGTCTGAGCGCTTTCCATGCCTTTTCCGAAAGCCACGCGCCCTCGTCGACAAGAACCAATTCAACATGGAGTGACCGGAACGGATCGCCGTAAGCGCCAGCGGGCCGAAAATAAATCACGGAGCCGTTCGTGAACTCTATCTTGAAGTAAGGCTTCCGGGTGATCTTCGGGCGTCCTTGCGCATTAATCGCGATGCTCGACTGGAGGTCGGCGTTGTTCTCGATCTGGAATTCCACTTCCTCGACGATGGTGTCGACCGGGCCCTGATGCGGTGCGGCCACCAGAACGGAACCGCCTCTTCTCACGAACGCATGATGAAGAGCCAGCGTTGCGATGTCGACCGTCTTGCCGGAGTCGCGCCCGTCGAGATGGATGATGTTTGTCGCCGGACATTCCAGGTCTTCATTCTGATGCGACCAATAGCGGCGCGCGCCGCCGTCGCGGTCTTTGAGGTAGTGTTCACCCCAGAGCCGCGGGTTCCTCAGAATGCGCCCGATGGCGCGATGGTCGTTCGGCATTTCTACTGTATTCAATGCGTCTCCTGAAGGTCTTTTTACCTATGAAAAGCGCGTCCCCGGATTGCCCCAAATCTTTTTTTTGTAATTGGCTTGGCTTTCCGGCAACCGCACCGCTTAATGTGACCTGCGATTACAACGAAAGGAGGCGAAAAAGCGGTTTTACAAACGGGTCGAAACCCGGCGAATCAAAACAAACAAAGGAGGCCATTCAACATGGCAACGAAAGCGAAAGAGATCACATTTGAAAAAGCAATCCCCGCATTCCTCAAGCACTTGACGGACGAGGGCAAGAACGAGCGCACGGTCGAAGTTTACGGACGGTGCCTCGAGAACGTTTCCACCCACTTCGGCGCGGACAAGCAGCTCGGCAAACTCACCCCGGCGACCATCGGAACATTCTTCAAGTCCGACGCGCTCCTCAAAAAGCCTAACGGCAAGGCAAAGAGCGAAATCACGGTCACCCAGAACAAGCGCGTGTTCCGCATGATGCTCGTCTGGGCGCAGGACAAGGGATACCTCACGGAAGTCCCGCTCCCGAAATCCGAGATGAAGAAAGGACGCGCACAGGATGGAAACGACGCCGATGCCGCTGACGCTCCGCAGAGCGAGTGAACTCTTCGAGACTAAACTGCGAGCTGACGGGCGTTCACCACACACGGTGTCGTCATACCTCCGAGACCTCGGGCAATTGGAGCGGTTCATCACGAGCCGTCTCCAATGCCCGGAGGTCGCCGGAGTTACGCCGGATATATTGAACGAGTTCATCGTGTCCCCGGAGGTGACCCGCATGCCGGGCGGCGGTCTTAAGACTGAAGGTTCTGTAAACAAGGTGAAGACCTCGTTGAAATCCTTCTTTAACTGGCTCGCCGCTTCCGGCCACAACCCATCCAATCCAGCCTCCTCAATGCGCATCCGGCACATCGAACGACCCGCGCCGGATGTTCTCACGGATGTCGAGAAAAAGAAACTGCTCAAGGCTATTTCGAATACTCGCGGGAAGAAAGCCTTCCGGGACTTAGCCATCGTCAGTCTCTTCCTCAACACCGGCATCCGCGTCTCCGAACTGGTCCGTCTTGACGTCGATGACGTGAATCTTGCAGAGAAGAAAATCACTGTCTTTGCCAAGGGAGGACACAAGGGGATTCGTTTTCTGAACGCCCACAGCCGGAGAAATATTGAAGTGTATCTGAAACAACGCCGGAAGATGCCGGTGGCAACCCGCGCGTTGTTCATAAGCAATCAGGGACGCCGCTTGTCCGTCCGTCAGGTGCAACGCTCTTTCAACGAGTGGCTTGCCGCCGCCGGAATCGAGAAGAATATTTCCGTCCACGGTCTGCGGCATACATTCGCCACCAGTCTGCTCGAGCGCACCGGAAACCTCGCGCTTGTCCAGCAGAGTCTCGGACACCGGCACATTTCGACGACAACCATCTACGCCCATGTGCCGTCCGAAGCCCTGCAAGAAGCGATGGAAACCATCTGAAGGGAGCGCCGCATGGAACCATCCATAACTTACGAAACGGAACAGGCGGCTCGGGAACTTGCAAAGCGGTTCATCCGACCCTACGTCACGCGAGGCGATTCGCTCGAAAACCTCAAGGCCTCTCACATGGGGATGGGTTGCACCGGGGAATCGGTTTGCATCGGCGGCTGGATGAACGGGAAGTCCTACACAACGGACTTCATTCTCGTCTCTCATGTCGGCGGTAAGACTGCCAACGTCGCATACAAACTCCGCGACATCTTCAATGAGATAATCGGAGAGATAAAGAGCGCCGAAGCCGTCGAAGATTTCAAATTGGAACCGGGGTAGAACCGTGTCTCGCGCCGACAGGAAAGAATTAAAGAGGCCGCTTGCCGGTCTCTTTTCTCTCTGGGGCGAAAATCGGAAATACCCGTCGCGGGAAAAGACCCCCGCGTTGTTTACCCCTGTAGGGGGTCGGTCGCTTTGAAATTTCGGTTTTGCCGCGATGCCGATCAATGCTTCGATGTCATCAACAAAACGCGACAGGCGCGAAACGGTGCGCGACCGTGCGCAAACGGTGCGGTTGCTTTGATTCGGTTATCAAGGTTCAATGTCCGCCGGGGCCGTCCGACCGGGGCGGACTGTTCGGTACTTCTCGTTATGTGTGTTTCTGTGACGATGTCAGAGGCTCTGTACTGGATGGTCGGAGGTCTCCGGCACCGTCGTATTTTTCGTCAAATGCGACGCTTTACTCCTCAAAGGGCTTGGGTTCATCGGACTTTTTTCCATCATCGCCCTCATCAAATGCGACGCTCTTTTTCGATCCTTCGGAAAAGGCGCCGGCGGGGCCAGCCTGTTCCAGGGCCTCTTCCTCTTCGACCCTCTTCAGAATCGAAGCCGCCCATTCCGCGGGCGTGGTTTTCACGTTGATCGTATCCCCCTCGCGTGCGCTTTTCGTGGCCTTCAAATCCGAGAGATGCATCCGAACCATCCGGTCGTAAGCCTCCGCCGCCTTCACGTCGCCGGTTTTAACGGCGCGCCGGAAAAGGATCAGGTTCGTGGCCACCAGTTCCGTGGCGTAAAAGTCCGAAGACTTATTCAGTTGGAAGTCCTCGTGCATCTGTTTAACCACGGAGAGAAAGTCCTGCCGCTCTTCCGGGGTGAGAATATCGAATGCCAGGAATCCGTGTTTGAGACCGACCGACAAATCGACACCGAGTTCCTCGGCGGTCTTGTTCAGTTTGTTTTTGTATTTCTGGATAACGTTGGAGTGCCGACCGCTCTTGGTCTTTCTCGGCGGATCGTTCGGCGATCTCTTCTTATGAGCGCCGTGGAGCCTGCACACGTTATATCCGTTGACGGCGGGATTCTCACACCGGCGTCCTGTGCTCTTACTGGTCGCGGTGCACTGCTTTATGTTTTCATTTAACGGTTTGAATGCCATTGTCGTTTACCGATCTATCGTTTCGCTGTGGCGGGACACCGGAACTGCCGATGGATCGCCGAAAATGAAAATTTCGCTTTTTGTCCGAGTTCCGTCATGTCTGAAAATTTATCCCCCTACTTATATAGGGCCACTTTTGGGCATTTTCGTAACCCAAATTTTTATGTACTTAAATTTGGGTGCTCTGCGTCGTGATTATCTGACGGACACGTTCGTCAGTAAGATTCACCAATTTTGCAATGTTTTTAGTGGTTTCACCGTTGGCCCGAAGTTCCAAGATAAGCCGGTTGCGATCTTCAAAGAACGTGGATTCAACTGGCACCCACAGCCGACCGGTGTAGTGCTTCTGAATCTCTTTCACCAGATTCTCCGGGAGAACATCGTATGCGTTTTGATATGATTCTTTTTCCATGTCGGTTTCTCAAAATACGATTGCCGTTTGTGTCACGGCAGGAATGCGAGGCGCGGCAGCGGTATCGTATGAATTTGATATGAGTGGTTTTACCGGTATGGGCACCGGTTGTTTAACGGGAGCCTGTAGAGTCTTCTCCCATTCCTTTACGTCCGTGGTTCTTTCCGCTTCTTTCAAGATGTCACGGCTGTAGAGGGCAAGCGACTGATTGTACAGAGCCGATATGCGGTTCAGGATATCCACGAATGCCTTTTCCGATATCTTTTTGTTTACGAGCGCCTTTTCCATGAGATGAAACTTGTGATTGAACCATGCCCAGCATTCCGGCGTCAGATGATAGAACGTTTTTCCAAACTTCATGATGGACGTCGGCAGGCATTCCATGTTCGATGGGAAGTCCATCTCGATGAACGACGCGTCCGTGGCGACATAGACGGCGGATAATTTTCCATCAGCATCGAAACAAGAATCATTCATATTACCGGACCTCCAGCACATGGAATCGCGGGTGTAACACCGCGTGGAATTGAGCCGTTACACGGCGAAGCAATAAAATTGGCTGTCGCAAAAGGAGTTTTTGAATGCGAGATGCGAGGGTGTAACACCGTAACGCCTGTGCCTTAATTACGTCTGGGTTTTTAGAAAAATAATATTTATTCCCATTTTTATTTTTTTCGCGCACGTACTTAGATAGGGAAAACGGTGTTACGGTGTTACACTTAACAAAAATGCCAGTCGAAATAAGGCATATTTTTGTAACACCGCATTTTTTCGCGCTGTTACACGGTGTTACGCTGTTACAGAAAATGAGCATCATTGATGGTTTTCGCATACTTACGCCAACATTATGTTCGTGCATACTCTCGTGACCTTTCCGTCCACTCTCTGCAGTTTGAATTCACATTTCGGCGGGACCACACGCCGCAACTCCTTGAAAAACACATCCGATGAGAACGGCTTCTTTCCGTTCTCCGCGCAGTAACGCTTGTATGCGTCGTACAGAGCCGGGTTCGACACGTACTGTCCGCTGGTTCCGTCGAGCACCGTGCATTCATCCTCAACAAATGCGGCGACGGAACTCGAACTCCTGCGTATGTCCTGGATGATGTTCTGCATGGCCGGCGGCGTTTCGAATTCATCTCGATCCCGCAGCCGCCGATATCCCTCAAGCGCCCACTGGAATATGCCGGGCAACTCGGCCAGCAATTTCGTCTCGAGGTCTTTATCCTTGGACTGTGAAAAATCTTGTCCGAAATCCAGAGCCAGAATGCGGCGGTACAGACCACGCGACGTATCACTGAATCGCGGGAGATGGTTGGTGGCGTAGCAGAGACGCGCGAATACCGGAAAGCTGAACCTGTCGCGGTATTTGTAAGCGTCTTCCTGCGTTTCACCGGACACGATGGATTTGAATGCGGCAGTGTTTGCGAGTTCGCGCGCCTCGGTTTCAATGCAGAGATTGAGCAGCTTATTGAACAGGGAAACCGTGTGGAAATCCATATCCAATTTATCCAGCGGCACGTGAGCGCAGTTCTGTTTTCCGACAAGGTTTTCGAGCACCGTCAGCGCCTTGGTTTTTCCATTGACGCCCTCGCCGAGACAGAACAATGCCTTCTCATGCCGTGTGTCCGGCGTAAGGCAATATCCGAACCATTCCTGGAGCACTCGCTGCGACACCGGGTCGTCCGGGAATACCTCTTCAACGAACTGAATCCAGCGCGGACACTTCGCCCGCGGATCGTGCGGATACGGCAACCGGATTGTGGAATACAACTTCATATCATGAGGGAGCAGCTTTCCGGTCTTGATGTCGTACATGCCGTTTTCAACATTGAGAAGATGTTTATACCCGTTCAGAACCGATTCCATCGGCAGCAGCACGCCGGTCGTGACCTCGATGCGGTGCCTGATTTCATCGCGCGTGTTCTTGGTCGTGTTGTTGTCTTTGAAATGAGCGTCGAGTCGTTCGAGAATGATATTGTTTATCCGATCTTCCTTGACCGACTCCCATACCCCGGAGCGATACAGAAACCAGCCGATGTCGGATGCATGAAGGATCGGCCCTGCAAAAGATATGATGTCGGCTGCCACATCCTTGAGCGTCGGCCCATCGTCGCCCCCAACGGACGAGGCTTTTCTCAGCTCTTTGATTGTCGCCTTGAGCGCCGTTTTACCGATCTTCGGATTCGTGAAGCGGTCCCAGATTATAGAGACATACCGCTCCTGATCCAATTGCGACAGGCGCGATATCCGTTTCAGTACGGCCTGTAGCCGTTCCGTGCGCTCATCTTCCGGCACATCGCAAGGGATCGTCTCAATGGCGAACTGTAGCGGTGTCTTTGCCGTTTTGAATAATTCCCGGAAATCGTCGGCGGTGTGGGTGAGGAAATATTCATTGACGTCTATCTTTGAATCCTGTTTCAGCGATTCGATTGTCTTTTTCGGAGTGTCGGGCGGTATCCCCGCGAGCTGGGCGCGCGCTTGGACCTGTTTGTCGCCGAGCGGGAGATTCAACACATATATCTTCAGTCCCCGTGATTCGAGATAATGCGCTGTTTTCATCGCGCCCTTTAATCCCGCCTCGCTGGGCTCGTTGTCCTGGCAGATGTATATGCGTCCGAACCGGCGCGTGAGATTGTAGAGTTTCTCGATGTCGTTGTCCGAGAAATTATTCGTGACCGGCGAGAAAGCCGTGAACCCGCGCTCCATCAGAGAAATGCAGTCCGTGATGCCCTCTGTGATGACGACAAACTCGGACTGGGACAGAAGCGCGTCTTCATTGAAGAAATATCTGTTGTTGATGCATTGAGAGATGTATTTACGCTGGTCGTTCGGTATCTGCAGTTTTTTGTATTTGTGATTCTCGAAGTCGCTGTCTTCAGACCATGGGGAACGACGCCCGATGAGATAAACGACACGGCCATGCTTCCAGTAGGGAAAGACGTATCTGTTTTTGAAGACCGGATGCATGTTCTCGTGGAAGTCAAAATTGAAGCAGCCGGTTTTTGCAATGTCGCGCGGTTTGTATTTCTTATCTTTCAGATGCTTCAGGAGTCCGTCATTGTCAGCATAACCGATCTGAAGCGTGTTGATAGTTTCATCAGAGATGCCATATTGAGATTTGAACGCCTGCCGCGCTTCATCGTTTGCATTGAATTTGCGATGATAATATTCGGCGATTTCAGTGAGGATGCCGAATACCAGTTCCTCTTCCGAGCGGCGCTTTTCAATTTCGACTACCTGTTCCGGTGACAGGTTCCATTGCGACAGCGGCGGTAGACCGGCTTTATTAGCGAGAAAATCACGGGCGGCTCGATGGGAATCCGGCATTCTGCCCGATGCGTTTTTTGTCACCGTCCCGGACTGGATGAATTCCACGAGATGGAGAACATCTCCACCCACGCCGCAGCCCCAGCAGTACCAGCACTGTTTCTGCGTATCAACGGTGAATGAACGATGTGAAATACTGGCATGCCGCGGGCAGTCGATATAAATGACGCCGCCGGACTCATCTGTGATTCTTTCCCCGATGAGTTCCCTCGCGACGTCGCCGATATCGACATGAGTGATTGTCGAATAGTATTCCTTCGGGTTATTGGCTATCAACGGAATCTATGAACCCTTCAAGATTTTGAAATGTCTTCCTTTTGTCGGAGAATGCCCGTTCGGCGCACGTTTTTATGCCCCATCGGTCGCCGATAATGATCGCGGTCTTTTTGGCGCGGGTGACCGCCGTGTAGAGAAGGTTGCGGTGATGCATGAACGACTGTGATTTGTGAACAACCGTGACGACGCACTCGCATTCCGATCCCTGCATTTTGTGGATCGTCGACGCGTATGCGAGAGAGATATTCTTCATGGCCTCCTGCTCGAAGACGCGGACGCCGTCGTCGAATTCAATGTGGTATATGCCGTTGCCCGGCTCGATTCGTGTTATGTATCCGACCGCTCCATTCATGACGTCGAGGTCGTAGTTGTTCCGGTTCTGGATGACCTTGTCCGAGACATGCAGTTTCGGGCGTCTGTTGGGCGGCACGGGATCAATGGAATGCTCGAAGCATTTCTTCTGCAAAAGCCGCTGAAGCTCGATATTCAGATTGTCGACGCCGAGGACTCCCTTTTTCATGGGCGCCAGAAGCTGCACATCCCGAATAAGGTCAAAACCGAGTTTCTCGGAGAGCACATTTTCGTAAAGATATAGAATGAATCGGACGACATCCTTCGGGTCTTTGAATTTATCAATCACATACCATTCCTTGCGGGTGGCGGTGCCCTCAACATTCGGCGGCACCCGGCCGGAGAGGATGGTGATGCTGTTTTCCTTCAGGATGCCTGCCTGCCGCACGACCTCGGTGAGAATGGTCGCGGGAATGCTTTTCAGATGAATGAGATCTCTCAGTATGTTTCCCGGACCCACCGGGGGGAGCTGATTGTGGTCTCCGACGAGAACGAGATTTGTACGGCTGAAATCAATGGCCTGGAACAGATGCCAGCAGAGGGGAACATCCAGCATGGAAACTTCATCGAGAATCAGAATGTCCGCGTCGATGGGATTGTCCGGGCCCCGCTGGAATGATGAGCCATCATACCCCAGCAGACGATGAATCGTGGAAGCGCTCGCACCCGTGGCCTGTTCCAGTCTTTTTGCCGCCTTGCCGGTCGGCGCGGCGAGCACCACACTCAGGTCTGAATCGCGGTAAAGGTCGACGATGCATGAAACCGTATATGTTTTTCCCGTGCCCGCGCCACCAGAGATTAAAGACACGGCATTTTTGATCGCGCTACGCACCGCTTCCTGCTGTCCATCATTCAGAGTGTCCGGGATGCAGGCGGATGCGCCATCCACATCAAGTTTTTTGTTTGGCCGGACATTGTCCCGAAAACGAGCGGCGATGAAGCGCTCCATCTCATAAATGGATTTGAGCGCTATGAAGAACTGGTTCTCTCGTGGGTGACAGATGATTTTGCCCGATTCCTTTAACAGACATTCCAGCTGCTCCTCAATCAACTCCCTGCTGTCGAGTGAATCGAGAATGAGGATTTTATCCGCCCGGGCGATCAATTCCCGGTACTCGACAAAACAATCGCCGTCGTTGAGAGCGTTTTCGATGACAAAGGTAATTGCGGAGCGTATGCGATATGGCGACGACTTCGAAGTACCGGCTTTACGGGCTATCGTGTCCGCTTTTTTGAATCCGTACCCCCGCACATCTTCGATCAGGCGATATGGGTTTTCTTGAATGATGACTGCAGCGTTATTTCCATATTTATCAATCAACGCCATGATCTGTTTGTGCGTCAAATCAAACGCCGCGAGCTGCGTCATGCACCTGTTGTATTCCTTGTGCTTTACCCATTCGTTATGAAGCGCGTTTGCGATGGCCGACGTGACTCCGGGAATCGCCATTAATTTCTCCGGCTCCTCGGTCACGATCCGGTCGAAGTCGTCCCCGCAGAATCGGGCGATCTTAACAGCTCTTGCCATCCCGATTCCTTTCATTTCCGGGTTGGACGCGATGTAGTTCGCTATTCCCTCCACGTCGAATTCTGTGTTGTACTCGAACCGGAGCGCCTGGAACTGCTCCCCGTATTTCTCATGCACGCTGAACGCGCCGTGGAGAATGACACGGCTGCTTTCTTTCAGCCCTCCGAATTTGCCAGCAAAGGAAGTCTCGGGTCCGGTTTCGGGCAAAATGCGTCCCGCCGTGAACCGGTCGGAGGTAAAATAAATGTGGGTGACCGTTCCCCGCAGCGCTTCTGAATCTTTCTGCTTTTTTCGTGCGTTTGACTTGTTCACTGTTCCCTCAGATGTTTCGATGCGAATCGTTTTAGAATTTCGTGTGTCAAATGACATGCGAGTTGTCTGCTGCCTGCAAAGATGATGGGAATCCGGTACTCTACCATGATGGCCACCACCGCGCCGATGACGGAAATGGGATTAACGTCGCTTTTATAACGATGATCGAGAATGTCAGTCAGCGAGGCCTCGACTACAATCGCCGCGAAATCAAGTCGGGCAAGAACGATCAGTTCCTCATGGAAACG
Source organism: bacterium ADurb.Bin236 (assembly GCA_002069885.1). Taxonomy (GTDB): domain Bacteria; phylum UBP15; class UBA6099; order UBA6099; family UBA6099; genus UBA6099. The sequence continues at coordinate 21,325 of MWCD01000029.1, forward strand.
TTCTTTTTGATATATGACCGTCCCGACAAAGTCGTCGATGTTTTTACGCTCGATGGAGATGCGATCTTCCAGCCCTGCGACGGAATAGTCCCCGGCATCGAGCTTTTGTTTGATGGCGACTGTTCCGCTGAACTCGTATTCGTCTTTCTCTCGCGTGTCGATGATGAAGATCATGCGGAATACCGTTCCCCTGATGTTCTGTGATAGAAGAAAAAGGCCGGGGTGACAGTAATCGCCGCCCCGGCCTTATAAAGGAGGAGGTCAGAACACCCGGGCGGCTTCCTCTTGGAGCTGCTTGTCGATGTCGCCACCCGCGGCGTCGTTGATGATGCGCCTGTTGAAATAGACGTTCTCATTGTCACCCTTGGTGCGCTTGGTGACTTCGAGCATTACGTTGAGAAGCTTTTCCAGATTGCTCCGCAGATCGGACAGCTTCTCCAGGTCGAGACCGCACACGTGAAGGTCGTTCTTCAACCACTGCACATTGTTCTTGCTGGCGATGATGTTGTTGCGCCAGATGATGGCGCCCTCATGCTTCGGGCCGAGAACCTTGAGTTTCCATTTCAGCATCGGATTGCCGGACGTCTGCGATTTCGTCAGAGCCACTTTGTCCACAATCACCTGATACTTCCCGTCAGGCACCGAGTCGAAATCGCGTTCCTCGACCGGCGCATTGACGTACTCCTCGTCCCACTGGGAAAGATCGATCAGTTCCCCTTGTCCTTCGTTTTCGAATTCCTCATCCATGTAATCAGCCATGGCTTATACCTCCATTCTTTTGAATTCATTTTTTTGATGTTTCTGAATCTGTTGTGTTACCGGACGCGGATTCGTTTCCGGCAAGATACGCCGCGGCGAATTTCGGATAATCGAGATCGATGACGCCGGGAAGAACGCCGCTCTTGTCCCCGGCTTCGAAATACTTTGACGGTTTGGTGTAAAGCACGTGACGGAATGTGGACTTGCCGTTCTCGCTACGGTCTTCGTGCAGGGCGGCATAAAGAATCATGTCCGCCATTCCCAGTATCTGACCAGCCGCTTTGTCCGGCAGCTGCGGGACCGCCTTCCGGTATTTTTCCGTCCTCGTTTCGATCTCGTGTTCGACGGAATGCGCGATCATCCACAGGCCGTATGGGAGATTCGCGAGTTTGAGCAGCGTTTCGTAAAACATATTGTTTGCGAGCACGTGTCCCTTGCCGACAGCTTTGAAGTCACCGACGTATTCGACCTTGTATTTCTCGCACACCGCCCGGCAGCAGAAGCCGTACAGGTTGTTGAGCGTGTCGATGACGATTGTCTTGAACTCGTGTTTTTCCGTGACGAGCGCATTGCAGAAATCGAGAAAATCCTGCCAGCTCGTAATGGGCACCTGATGGACTTCGAGATGCCCAAGGCCCGGTTCGGTGGCGGCGAATATCGCGCCCGGAAGATGCGAACAGAACGTGCTCTTGCCGAGCTTCTTTCCGCCGTGCAGAAGAACGGTCAGATTTCTGAGGTCGTTCTTCTTGGGTGTTGGCGCTTTGGGTAGTGTGATAGGCATATCATTTCTCCTTCGTTTTTTTTGCTCACGTAAACATCGGTTCCAGATTGTCACCCGCTCCATCCAGTTCGGAGTGGGGAGGAACGATCCGATAGCGGTTTTCAATCACGAGCGGATTGCCGCCGGAGCGGCAGATCGGGAAATACATGCACGGGCGGTTGTAATGGAAACAGTAGTCGGTATTCATGTACCATTGCCCGGTGCGGCGGGCGAGGAGAAGCTGCTGTGTCAGCTCCCATATTTCCGAATGCAGGACATCGAAGTTCTCGCGGGAGATTATGAGCATCTCGCGGTGGAACATGTCGTTCTCGGAATACTTCTTGGCGAGCCGCTCCTGAAACTCTTCATCCGATTCCGGCACCCACTGTTTTGCGGATGTTTTTCCGGTTTTGGATTTTGCGATTAGTTCAGCGCGCCGTTTCTGAAATTCCTCGACCGTTTCACCTTTGCCCTGTTTTATCTGGGCTTTTCCGACGACGTTGTAAAGAATGCCCGCGATGCGGATATTCATGAAACGCTCGATGTAGTCGGAATAGAGGATAATCTGAAAATCCATCGGCAAACGGTCAATGTAGTTGCCATCAATTGTTGCTGCGGATTTATGCTCGAGGAGGTAATGCTTTCCGTCTTTCACGATGATCCCGTCCACTTTGCCGCGCATGATGAACGTCCGGCTTGAATGGTCGGTTTCCGGGTTTACGATCTCGCTTTCGAATGCCTTCTCAACAGCAACGACATCGAACGCATCGGATGGGTACTTTTTGATGTACCCAAGAAACATGGCGCGTGCGAGATGCCATATCTTCTTTTGCCGGTCGTCTGTGATTCTGTCCGGGCATGCGCCGTCGATGTATTCGAGGATGGCATTTATTGCCTGTCCCACTGGGATGGCCATATCACGCCTGTGCCATCGTTCCATGCTCCCGTGAAAGATGGTCCCAAGCGCCTGCGCCTCTGAATCTTCATCAATCGGCGCAAGATGCTGGTTGTACCTGAGGTCGTACATCTTACGGCAGTTGCGGAATGCCCTGATGCTCGAATACGTCAGGGTTTCCCGGTCTCTGTCATCGGCCATTGTTTTCACTCCTTCCGCCTGTGTTTGTGACGTAGTCGTCCAGATGAAACCGCCTGAAAACCCTGCGGATGGTGGCGATTTCCTTGCTGATGACGGTTCGGCTGCATTTGAGAAATTGACTCGCCTCCGTCTGTGTCCGGCCGGCGGCGATGAATCTGCAGATGTCCTGCTGCCGGGGGGTGAGGTTTCTCATTGCGCGTTCCACGTCGATTCGAATGAGGACAACGGATTCGATGGGAAGATAGATTTCCACACCCGGGGTACGTATCGCTTCGCCGGATACGGTTTCAATTTCAACATCGAGGTTCATTGCATTCTCCTTCGTTTGTTCGGGCAAGCCGCTCTTTCTCGAGGTCGCGCATTATCCAGCTGGCAAGGATTTCAACCGGGAGCTTTTCCTCGTCCGGCGTCCGCTTGGTCGGCACGTACACGACTTCGATCTTCGGGTTTTCTGTCCGTCGTCCCATGCAGGTCTATAAATGCAAAGGCGATGCCAGATGCGGCGGGAAGGGAGAAAACGGGGATTCCGCGATGGCGATAAAAGCTGATTGTTAAAGGATTATTTAGTGTGCCAAAATTATTTTTCGCGGACTGAATCCGGGAAGGGGTGCGTGACGATTGCTGGGGTTATGAAGGAAAAACCAAGGGGCTTGTCATAAAAACGGGGAGTGTTGCTATAAAAAATCGAGGGGGTGCCGGAAAAGTGAGTGGGGTTGTTATAAAAATGAAAGCAGGTAACAAAAAAGTGAGGTTATTAGAAAAGCACGTGCGAAACCGATACTGGGAATGAAAAACTATCGTCCCGGTGATTGCCGAAGCAACTATGTTCGAATTGAAAGAAACGTAACAATTCTGAACAGCAAAACTCACGCCCTGTCTAATGATTACGTGTATCCAAAAGACAGACTGCGCCCTGTTTTTTATTCCGATTTCATTGGGGCGGTGACGGGAATATAGACATTCCAGCTGCTCCGCGTTCAATTATTTAGCAGTTTCATGGCCGTGTCATATAAGGTTGTCAGCAGAGTTGGTTTATCGATGAATCCTACTTTCCGATCATTTTTGATCTTGTTCCTCATCGCCTTGTAATGCGGGGTGTGAAAAATGATTGGAACGGTTTTGTTGTTCTCCCTGATCATCTTGTACAACTCATACCCGTTCGTGTCCGGAAGTTCGTAATTCAGGAATATCAGGCTGAACTTCTTTTCGGCGAACAACTCCATTGCCCTTTTTCCGTTCTCGGCTCCCGAACACCTGAAATCGTGGGTCATGAAGAATTCGCACAACATTTCCCTGATGTCGTTGACATCCTCAACGATGAGGATTTCAGATTTTCGACATGCCGCCATTGGCAATCAACCTCCTTCAACCGAAAATCGTTTGCGATTAAAGACGGGCCCCCTGTGAGGCCCGTGGAATACTGCCCTGTCTCGAACGACATTGTGGTTCAGTACATATCATCCCCCATGCCGCCTCCGGGCATCGCGGGTTTCTTTTCCTTTTCCGGTACGTCCGAGACCAAGCATTCCGTTGTGAGAAGCATCGCCGCGATGCTGGCCGCGTTTTCAAGCGCCGAGCGCGTCACCTTGGCGGGATCAATGATGCCAGCCTCGAACATGTCCTCCACCTTGTTAGCGAGGACATTGTATCCGTGGTTCTTTTTGGCCTTTTTAACTTCCTCGATGATGACCGCGCCCTCGTATCCTGCGTTCACGACAATCTGGCGGAGGGGCGATTCAAGCGCTTTTTTGACAATATTCACGCCGATGGCCTCGTCGTCGTTGGCGGTTTCGATGTTGTCCAGCGCGGACATGCTATTCACAAGACAAGTGCCGCCGCCCGCGACAACCCCTTCCTCCACTGCGGCGCGTGTGGCACTGAGCGCGTCTTCCATCCGGTGCTTCTTCTCCTTGAGTTCCGTCTCCGTAGCCGCGCCGACCTTGATGACTGCGACTCCGCCCGACAGTTTCGCTAGGCGCTCCTGGAGTTTCTCGCGGTCGTAATCGGAATCGCTTTCCTCGATCTGCTTTTTGATAAGGCTGATCCGCCCCTTGATCGCGGCGGCCGTGCCTTTGCCCTCGATGATCGTAGTGTCCTCCTTCGCAATCTTGACTTTTTTCGACTGGCCCAAGTCGCTGAGTTCGACGTTCTCGAGTTTGATGCCAAGGTCTTCGCTGAAGAACTTGCCGTTTGTGAGAACCGCGATATCCTCCATCATTGCTTTACGCCTGTCCCCAAAGCCCGGGCTTTTCACGGCAACGCACTTCAATGTGCCGCGGATGTTGTTTACCACCAGTGTCGCAAGCGCCTCGCCCTCGACTTCCTCGCAGATGACCACAAGGGGCCTCCCGGCCTTGGCAACCTTCTCGAGTAGCGGGATAATGTCCTTGACCGCGCTGATTTTCTTCTCGAACAGAAGGTAGTACGGGTCTTCAAACTCGCACACCATGTTTTCCTTATCGGTGACGAAATACGGCGAGAGGTACCCTTTGTCGAACTGCATCCCCTCGACCACTTCCAGGCTGGTCTCCGTTCCTTTGGCCTCTTCCACGGTGATGACACCGTCTTTCCCAACCTTGTCCATGGCGTCGGCGATAAGGTCCCCGATTTCCTGATCGTTTCCCGATATCGCGGCCACCTGCTGAATCGCCTGCTTGTCCTTTACGGACACTGAAAGTTTCTTGATTTTCTCCACCACGGCCGAGGTTGCCTTCCTAATGCCACTTTTAATCAGCATCGGGTTGGAACCCGCGGCGACGTTTCTGAATCCCTCGCGCACCATGGCCTGGGCCAGCACGGTGGCTGTCGTAGTGCCGTCGCCGGCCACGTCGTTCGTCTTGCTCGCCACTTCCTTTGTAAGCTGCGCCCCCATGTTCTCGTATGGGTCTTCGAGTTCAATCTCTTTGGCGATGGTCACACCGTCATTGGTGATCGTCGGCGATCCCCATTTCTTTTCAAGCACAACGTTCCGACCCTTGGGGCCGAGCGTGATCTTCACGGCGTCCGCAACGATATTGACGCCTCTTTCAAGCGAATGCCTCGCGCGTTCATCAAAAGAAAGCTGTTTGGCCATGTTCGTTTCCTCCTCTCCTTGTTATTTCTCGATCTTGGCAAGAATCTCGTCTTCACCGATGATGGTGTATTCTTTGCCGTCTATCTTGATTTCCGTGCCGCCCCATTTTGAGATGATGACCTTGTCGCCGACCTTTAACTCGAGCGGCGTGACTTCACCCTTTTCGTTTCTCTTGCCCGGTCCCACTTCCACGACCTTCGCCTCCATCGGTTTCTCCTTGGCGGTGTCGGGAAGATAAATTCCACCGGACGTCTTCTCCTCTTCCGGATCGACTCTTTCCAGAAGAACCCTTTCCCCCAACGGCTTTACTTTCATCGCATTTCCTCCTTTCAAACTAATCAGACATTGAAAAGTTGGTCTAAAAATGTAGTCATGCGCGTGTCGCATGAACCGTGTCGGCGCTTTTGTTCACACGACGGATCACCTCCTCTGAACCATCTACTGCCACCATTCAATATTTGAGAATTCATTCATTCCTTTTCGTATATTCTCCTGCGCATCCGGACCGTCGTCTTTCCCCTCTTTGTTTTCGATGCGGACTCGTCGCTTTCGGGTGTGAGAACTGCTCTTTTCGCGCTGTATCAGGCCGCCGGTTGATTTCTGCCTCCCGCAAAGTCTCTTCCCGCGACCGTTGCCATTCCGGCCGCCCTGCGGCGCTGTTCCATCTTTACTTGACATGTATGTTTGCCTCCCGGTTTTTCATCGCCCCTCGAATGCGTCCCGGTTCCCCTAAAACTGGAGAATCCAGGATAGGACACCTTCTGAAGTTTGCCATGGCATTCAGGGCATCGTTTTTTAGGTTTCTCTCCGTAATAGTGTTTGAACTCAAATATTTCTCCACATCTTCTGCATTCATATTCGTGGTATGGCATAACAATCCCCCCTTAGGCAAATTTTTAGATATACGAATAAACATGCAGAAAATAAACAGCAAAATAAGTCACGGGAATCGAGAAGAACACGCTGTCGAATCTGTCCAGCACACCGCCATGAGCGCCGAGCATTGCGCCGGAATCCTTGACCATGCACCGCCTCTTGATGGCCGATTCGAACAGGTCGCCGCACAGGCTCACGGCGGGAATCAGAACGGCGAGAAACAGCATGAGATGCCTCGGGAAACCCGCGAATTCCCCGAACGCCACAGTGGCCGTAAAACCGGCGAAAAGCGCGCCTATGACGCCCTCGACGGTTTTGTTCGGACTTACTTGCGAAAACCTGTCTTTCCCGATAAAGCGTCCCGTGAGATAAGCTCCCGTGTCGGATGCCCACGCGCCGACGAGTGGTACCATGAAAAACATGCTGAAACCGGAGAATCCTCCGGGTATGTTGGCGTCGGAAAAATCGCGGAGGCTGATGAGACAGCCCATGGCTCCGCCGATGTACATCGCGCCGAAGCCTGTTATGAAAAGAGCGTTGTATTTTTCACGCCCCGTCTTTGAGTAAACCGAGTACAGCCCTGCGGTAATCAGCATGAATCCCGCGAAAATCGTGTTGAAAATTTGATGATTTCTGCCTGCGGCGACAGCCGTGCCCATCAGAGCGAGAAGCATCAGGAATGCCGCTGGAAAATTGGCTCTACTACCCGCGTCTCTTACCATCTTCAGGTATTCCTTCATGGCAAAGACGGCGAAAAACGACCAGACCAGAAAAAACGTCGTCCAGCTGTACCAACACAGAAAAAGACCGATCAGACTGAGAGAAACACCGATTATAAGGCGCGATGTAAAATCCTTATTAATTGACATGGCTCATCAACACCATTATGGATGTAATGACAAACCTGGCGGCCGCATAGAAGAAAAGACCGGACGCAATTCCTATACCGACGGCAACAGCGTATCTTCTGGTACGAACCGCGGAATCCGGCATGTTAATCGCTATCGCGTGAATCAGATTCCACATGTTATTTGTCTCCCATCGTTCTCAAGACCGACGTTCAGCTCCCATCACCGGATAATCTGGTGTTAATGTCCGATGAGGAATCCGTACTATCTGCCCGGTCATTGGAGGCGAGAATTGAAAGATTGTCATCATCCATGCCTATTTCAACATCGGTGTCGAGATACCCTAACAAGTACAGATAATCCAGCATGTCCAGATGGTAAACAACTGATATTTTTCTACGATCCGAAGTGTCCAAATATCCCAACATACCAAAACCGGGCATTGTATAATCCGTCTGGTCTGTCTGTTTTCCGGCAGTAACCGACAACAGCAGAAGGGCGATAATGAGGAGCGCCGTAAAAACAGAGACAAGCATTTTCCGGCGTTTTGTCAGCTTCAGAAAATCCATTTTCGCCGCTCCTTTCCTTACGTTGTGAGATATATGTTGAACCCGCCGCCCCGCCCACGATTTGACTTTCAGTTCAGACAACTCCGAATTCTTCTGATCTTTTTCAACGAACGAAGTTTACCGAAAGCAGCATTTTCAAGTTGTCTGACCCTTTCGGCGGAAATCCCCATGAGACGCGCTATTTCACGCAGGGTTTTCTCTTTCCCGCCGTCGAGTCCATAACGCATTTTGAGAACCATCTGTTCGCGCTCGGAGAGTCCGCTCAGTGCATCGTCCACAATTTCTTTTATTTCTTCGTCCTTACAACGCTCAATAACATCCTCTTCAACGCTATCCGGCCCCTCGATGTTGTAATAAAGGTTGTTTCTGTTATCGGGGGTCAACGGCGCATCGAGAGACAATGTGCCCGCGTAGAGAGCCTGGAGATTTTTGATGCGGTCTTCATCCAGCCCGGTGTAGTGGGAAAGTTCCTTCAAAGTCGGCATGCGACCCGCCTCTGACCTGAAATCCTGTTCCCCACACGATATTCTGTTGATATGCGAGCCGAATTGGGACGGTCTCTTAATAGTATCGACGCAGGTGTATAAATAACGTTCGATGGCCTGTCTGATCCACCAGGTGGCGTATGTGCTGAACTGGTATCCGAGCGAATGGTCGTACTTTTCAAGCGCGCGAATCAGCCCAATGATGCCTTCCTGGACGATGTCTTCGAAGTCATCCCCGTCAGCCGCGTATTTTCCGGCGATGGAATATACAAGAGGAAGATTGGCTTCGATGAAATCCCTGCGAGCCGAATCATCACCACACATCAATCGTGAAAGTAGGATGTCTCTCGTTTTTTTGTCCGATTTGAGCTGTGTAGTCTGCGCGTTTGACATCTTGCACCCTCCAGCCTCCGGCTCTCAGGCGTGTCTCAACAAACCATCCGTTAAAAGCGAATCATCGGAAAGCGTCCAGTTATTATGGTTGGTTTGTTTCTTTTTAGTTATAAGAAGGTTGGTCACATCGAGAAAATCTTCGATGCTGAACGGTTTGCAGATATATTTATTGGCCCCGGCAAGAAAACCCCGCAGGCGATCCTGAAGGGATGTGCGGTCGGACACCAGAACCAAAGGAATGTCCTTATAAGGTGAATCCTCGTTTTTAATCCACTTGCATACATCGTATCCATTTACGTCTTCCAGTTCGGTGTCGGAGACAATAAGATCAGGTAGTCTCTCTTCAACGATCCTCAAGGCGTCCCTTCCACTATCGGCGCAGATCACCTCACAATCGTACTTCTTCAGAGAAGAAACGATGAATTTTCTCGTGTCGCTTTCCCTCTCCGCCACAAGGATATTCTTCTCCGTGTCCATCATTGTAAAACGACCTCCTTTCAGTGATAAAAACCATTATTATTTGGTTCATCCGTCCGCAGTTTCAGCCCCCGCATGAATACTTCAATTGTCCGAAGGATCAGCGCAGGTGGAACACGACGCGGATTTGTCTCCGTTTCCACCCGCGGATTTGCATGCGCCGACCGCTTTCTTTTTCGCGTCGGTGCAATAGAATCCGCTCCCCTTGAACAGGATGCTCACCGGGGTGAATACTTTTCTCGCGGCGCTCCTGCACACGGGACACCGCCTGTTCCCATTTTCATTTACACCGTGCGTCACCTCGAATTGGTGCCCGCATTTTTCACATTGATAGGCATAAATCGGCATGACTCACAACCTCCGGCATTAATGTTTCTTGCGAAAATCCATGAAATCGGCCTTGATGTCGAGATCGACGTCAAGCATATCCGCGAGTTTGTCGAACAGCTTTTTCTGCGGCCGCCGGGCGGATTCCCCGCACTCTCGCGCGAATTCCCGCAGCAGTTTTTCCTGCTTTGACGAAAGGTGCTTTGGAGTCACAATTCTGACTTCCACAAACTGGTCGCCCCTGCGCGAACCTCTCAAATCCGGCATTCCCATCCCCGCGAGCCGAAACACCGTCGCCGTCTGCGTTCCGGACGGTATGGTCAGCTTTTCTTTCCCCCAGAGCGTCGGGATTTCCACCTGATCGCCGAGAGCTGCTTGTGTAATGCTGATGGGAATCTCACAATGGATGTCCGGCCCGTTTCTTTTGAAGAACTCGTGTTCCTTCACATGAACAAAAACGTAGAGGTCACCGCGCGGTCCGCCGTGGAGTCCCGGCTCTCCCTCGCCTGAAACACGCACCCTCTGGCCATTGTCTATCCCGGCGGGCACGCCCACGGTTATCCGTTTTGTTTTCTCAACCGTTCCAGCGCCCCGGCATTCGCGGCAGAGGTTCACGTGCGCCTTTCCCAGACCCCGGCACCGGGGGCATGTCTGGACATTCACGAACTGCCCGAAACTCGTCCGGTGCTCATGCCGCAACTCACCCGTTCCCCGGCAGTCCGGGCAGGTTTCAGGCGGACGCCCGTCGGTGGAGCCGCTCCCGCCGCATTTGCCGCATTCCGTTTTTCCAGGAATTTCCACCTCGATCTTTTTCCCGGACGCGGCCTCGAACAGGGATATCTCAATATCGTATCTCAGGTCGCTTCCGCGCTCGGCCTGCGGCCCCCGGGGGCGGGCGCGCGTTCTACCCCCGAAAAACGAGTCGCCGAAGAAGGAATCAAAAATGTCGCCGAAGGAACCGAAACCGAAGTCTCCGAAGCCTCCGAAATGTTCGCCGCTCAACCCGTCATGGCCGTACCTGTCATAGACGGCTCTTTTTTCCGGATCGCTCAGCACCTGGTACGCTTCTGAAAGCTCCTTGAACTTTGCCTCGGCGTCCGGGTCGGTCTTGTTAACATCGGGATGAAGCTGCCTGGCCAGCAGGCGATACGCTTTTTTGATTTCATCTTGGGATGCGTTTCTGTCAACGCCCAATACTTCGTAATAGTCGCGTTTGTTTGTTGCGTTCATCGTTGCCATTTCTTGCAATTATCCCTGTTTTCGTTGAACACCGCCGTTTTCGGTATTGTCAGGTCCGGTTTCCGCTCATCGCGCTTCCGAACGATGTCGAATTATAACATAATTGACACGGCTCGTCAATACTGTTATAATTCGTAACAATCGTCGCGTCAATCGCGGCCTCAAAATTTCAACCGGAAAGGCGGAAAATAATGCCCATAAAAGCGCAGATTCTCGGAAAGCAGCTGAAGCAGGTGCGCATGTCCAGAGGAAAAAGTCAGGAAGAAGTGGCAAAGGAACTGAAGGTGTCGCGTTCGACCCTGGCGCAGATGGAACTCGGTAACAGAATGGTGCGGGCGGAGGACATCGAGCGGCTCGCGCGCATTTATGAGTGCAGCCCCTCCAGTCTCATGACTCCGGGGGGCGCCGACGACGATTCCAATCCTGAAAGAATCTGCAATGAAATCGCCGTTACCGCTCCAATTATTAAAAGTAATGAAAAGACGTTGCTGGAACTGCGCAATGCCCTAACGCTGTCAATCACGCTCACCGAACTTGAGGAAAAACTCGGGTTGAGAATCTGCTCGCTCAATCCGCCGGACTATGACGCGAGGCAGCCGACATCGCAATGGGAGGCGATACATCAGGGGCAAGTTGCCGCGGAACATGAGAGACTCAGACTGAATCTCGGCGATGGCCCCATCAGGGACGTGCCGGAAACCCTCGCAATAAGCGGTGTCAGAACGACCGCAATTTCCATGCCCAAGGAAATTGCATCCGTCTTTCTCATGAGCGAAGAGTCGGGCGCACTGGTAGTCGTGAACAAGAAACTATCCCATGAACGGAGGCGCTTCCTTTGCGCCCACGGATTTGCGCATTGCATTTTCGACAGGCGGCAAAAATGGGTTGTTTGCCGCTCGGATGACAGCGGTTCCCTCACCGAATTGCGGGCGAACGCCTTCGCAGGAAGGTTTCTCATCCCGGAAACCGGCCTGAGACGATACCTCCAGAGCCTCGGCAAGGACACTATGAGCCAGTCCTCCGGCAGCACTCTGACAATCTTTTCTGAGAGCGGGGATGACAAAAACGCAGCGGGACAAACGCAAGTGGACGGTCGCGGCAGGCGCGGCATGAACCCCGTCAGCGTCTGCGATCTGGCGCAGATATCAAGTTATTTCGGAGTAGATATTTCGTTGGCGGCCCATATCATGGCGAACCTCAGATATTTGGACGCCAGAGAACTTGAACGGATGAAATCGTCGAGTACGGACGGCGCTTCCGGGCGGACGATAGAGGCTCTCGCTCTGTACAGCGCGGGAACGGCGCATCAGCGCGACGCATTCCAGACACGGCTTCTCGCACTCGCCCTCGAAGGCCTGGTAAGAGAGGAAATAAACATGGAGGACTTCGACAATATCACCTCAATGGTGGGGGTGAAAAAATCCGAAAGGGAAATTCTTCTCAATAGTTACGGGCTTTCGCGCAAGCGGGACAACCCGGCGTCTTGAGCGCTCGAACGCCCGGAAAATGAATTAAAGGGGGAATGATTATGAATCCATCGGGTGAATCCGGACTTTTTCCGAACAGAATCGCATTCATAGGGAACTTCCTTCCGCGCCGCTGCGGCATTGCCACGTTCACAACCGACCTTCTGCGTGCCGTGTCCGAAGCGGCCCCGGGGAACAACTGCTTCGCGGTCGTCATGAACGACACGCCAAAAGGATACCGCTATCCGTCCGAAGTGCGCTTCGAGGTGAATCAAAAAAACATCAACGATTATCATCTCGCGGCGGATTTTCTCAACATGAGCCAGCTCGATTTCGTATGTCTTCAACATGAGTATGGCATTTTCGGCGGCAACGATGGCGGCTACATCGTCGAATTGCTGCGAAATCTCAGGATGCCCGTTGTCACAACGCTTCACACCGTGCTGAGGGAACCGACGCCTGGACAGAAGGATGTTCTTGAAAAAATCGCCGAATACTCGGATCGGCTTGTCGTAATGAGCCGCACGGCGGAAAAAATACTCGGAGAAACCTACTCTGTGCCCCCGGAAAAAATCGTGATGATTCCGCACGGAATTCCGGACATGCCGTTTGTGGACCCAAACTATTACAAAGATCAGTTCGGAGTCGAGGGGAAAACCGTTCTCCTGACCTTCGGCCTGATTTCACCGGGCAAGGGGGTCGAGTACATGATCGAGGCGCTTCCCCGGATCGTGAAGGAGCGCCCGGATATCGTGTATATCCTGCTCGGCGCGACGCACCCGCACATTCTGCGGGAACAGGGCGAATCCTACAGACATTCCCTCCAGCGCCTCGCGGTGGACAGGGGCGTGGACAAACACATCATTTTCCACAACCGATTCGTGGAACTCGAGGAACTGTGTGAGTTTCTCGGGGCCGCCGATATCTATGTAACACCGTACCTCGGAAGGGAACAGATCGTGTCGGGAACTCTCGCCTATTCCCTGGGTGTGGGCAAAGCGCTGGTCTCGACCCCCTACTGGTACGCCGAGGAACTTCTCGACGAGGGACGCGGAAGGATTGTCCCATTCCGGGATTCAGACGCCATAGCAGAACAGGTTCTCGATCTTCTCGGCAACGATATCGAGCGCCACGCCATGCGGAAACGGGCTTATACCTTCTGCCGCGGCATGATATGGAAGGAAGTGGCACGAAAATACATGGAAGTTTTCGCCGAAGTGAGGGAGGAGAGGGAAACGCGGCCCAGATTCGGAATTTCCCTCATGACCCTTGAAAAAACATCTCCCGAACTTCCCCAAATCAAGTTGGATCACTTGTTCCGTATGACGGATGACACGGGCATGCTTCAACATGCCAAGTACGTCGTGCCGGACAGGGTGCACGGCTATTGCACTGACGACAACGCGAGAGCGCTCATAGCATCTCTGATGGGCATGAACCTTGCGTCCGACAACGGAGAGGTGTTCGATCTCGCCTGCCGGTATATGAGCTTCCTTTATCAGGCGTTCAATGAGGAAACCGAACGGTTCCGGAATTTCATGAGCTACGACCGGCGGTGGGCGGAGGACACCGGCTCGGAGGACAGCCACGCACGCGCCGTGTGGGGACTTGGCATGACCGTCGGCCTTTCGGAAAACAAGGAACTGACAAGAGTGGCGCTCGGCCTCTTCGAGAAGGCGCTTCCCGCGCTTCTTTCCATGACATCGCCCCGCGCGTGGGCGTTCGGGCTTGTTGGCATACACGCCTACCTGCGGCGCTTCGGCGGCGACAGCGAAGTGCGGAGAATCCGTGAGGAACTGGCCAGCCGCCTGTTCACGGCATACAGGGAGAATGCCTCTGAAGACTGGCCGTGGATTGAAAATATCGTCACTTATGCGAACGCGAAAATCCCCCACGCGCTTCTGCTCTCCGGCCAGTGGCTCGGGCGGGACGAAATGGTGGACGCGGGACTCCGCTCTCTCGAATGGCTCGTAAAAACACAAACGTGCCGGGACAACGGCCACTTCGCCCCCATCGGCAACCGCGGGTGGCTCACAAGAGAAGGATGCGTCAAGGCGAGATTCGACCAGCAGCCCATCGAGGCGATGAACATGATCGAGGCATCCATCGAGGCGTGGAATATGACAGGGGACGGTAAATGGCTCGATACCGCGGGAATGTGCTTCAACTGGTTCCTGGGAAGAAACGATCTGAACACACCGATTTACGATTACACAACCGGGGGTTGCCGGGATGGACTGACGCCCGATGGTGCAAACGACAATCAGGGCGCGGAGTCCACTCTTGCGTGGCTACTGTCGCTGATGTTCATGCATTCACTTCAGCAACCCGTGGTGCAACGTGGGAAACAACACAGCGAAACACCCGCCGCCGATATGTCACCGGATGAAAAGGAGGAGGAGGTTCTCTGCATTGCTTGAAAAACCGGTTGTAATGATTAGTTCCTGGCCGCCCCGGCTGTGCGGCATTGCAGTCTTCGCGGAGGAGGCTGCGGAATTCATCCGGAGGGCGAATTCCGGAAGAGACGTGCTGATAATCAGTCACACCGACGGCGCGGGAGAAAGCGTTTTCCCCGTTATAAACATGTCCAGGCGGGATTGGTGGAAAGCAGTCGCGGAGAAGATCAGGGAACTCGATCCATACGCGATTCATATCGAGCACGAGTACGGGCTGTATGAATTCAAAGATGACAGGGGAATCGGAGACGGCAACGAGGGATTCCTCGATTTGCTGGACGCGATCAACCAGTGGCCGGTCATTGTTGAGCCTCATACGATTCACGGACGCCTGAGGGATGCGGAAGCCGAATTCATCTACCAGTTGTGTCGCAGAAGCGATCTCGTGCTCTTTAAATGCCATTATCAGAAGTGGCGGCTGGACTGGACGTTTCAGGGGCGCGGCTGGCGGACGCCGCGCAACATTATGATAGTCCCGCACGGCGCGCGACCGGACAAACGCTGGAAGCTCGAGGAAGTGCCTCCTCTCAAAAAAGAACTCGGTCTGGACCGGTTCGGACTGTCCGATCATCTCGTCGGCATGATCGGCTGGATTCAGTCCAATAAGCGATGGGACATCCTTCTCTCGATATGGGAGGAAATCCATGAGGAGATACTGATGCGTTGCGGACAGGACTGGGACCTGCTCGCCGCTGGCGCGATGCGCGATCCGGATCACCGGGGAGATTATGAAAAATGGAAATCCGACACCATCGCGCTCGAAAAGAAAGGCATTGCTCACTACTACGAGTTCGTACCGAGGGGGGATATTTACTACAAATTGATGGCGGTCTGCGATTTCATCGTGCTGCCGTCAGTGGATGAAACCCAGTCCGGTACACTCGCTCGAATCATCGCTCTTAACAAGCCTTACGTCACCACCGCTCCGATGGAGGGGCTGACGGCGCAGACGCTCGAGAGCGGCGGCGGTCTTCTTTTCACCACCAAGGAGATGCTCCGGGAAAAAGTGATTCAACTCGCCTGCGATGAGGATCTCAGGCTGCAACTCGGATGGAACCTGAAAAAGTATCTCGACGAGGTCGTTTCGTGGGAAATAGTCGCGCGACAATATACAACCGCTTATGAGCTTGCGCGGGAAGCCAAAAAAACGGGCCGTCCGGTCGTACTTGAAATGGAATTCTGACGGAGAAGGATTCACATGGGCAAATCTCAGTTTACAGAGTTGTTTCACCGCCATCATGGTAATCCCATCCTGACGGCGAACGATCTGACGTATCCCGCGAACACGGTTTTCAACGCGGGCGCCGCGAAAGTAGATGGCGACATTCTGCTTCTCATCCGCGTAGAAGACAAACGGGGGATTTCCCATCTGACCGCGGCGAGGAGCTGCGACGGAATCCACAACTGGCGCATCGATCCGGAACCTACGCTGCCGCCGAGTCCCGACACCCACCCCGAGGAAATCTGGGGCATAGAAGACCCGCGGTTGACATATCTCGAAGAAAAAGATGTCTGGGCGGTCACCTATACGGCCTATTCAAAAGGTGGGCCGCTCGTGTCACTGGCGCTTACGAAGGATTTTCGGACATTCGAGCGGCAAGGCCCCGTCATGCCGCCGGAGGACAAGGACGCCGCTCTTTTTCCCCGCCGGTTTGACGGACGCTGGGCCATGATTCACAGGCCGGTTCCACACATCACCGGTGCGGGAGCGCACATCTGGATTTCTTATTCACCCGATCTAAAACACTGGGGCGACCATCGGATGCTTATTCCCGCGAGAAGAGGCGGCTGGTGGGACGCGAATAAAATTGGGCTTTCTCCGCCGCCTATTGAGACACAAGACGGTTGGCTCATTCTTTACCACGGCGTCCGGGTCACGGGAAGTGGTGTCATTTACAGACTTGGCTTGGCGCTGCTCGATTTAAATAATCCCGGCCGCCTGATCGCAAGATCGGATGAATGGGTGTTCGGCCCTTCCGAGGGATACGAACTGTTCGGCGACGTGGACAAGGTTGTGTTCCCCTGCGGATGGATACGGGACAGTGACAAAATCCTGCTTTATTACGGCGGCGCGGATTCCTGCATCGCCCTCGCCACCGCGAGCCTGTCGGAAATGCTAAGCTGGCTCAGGGAACACAACAACATGGCGGAGGAATGAACAATGCGTATCGCGATGCTTTCACCGATTGCATGGCGTACCCCGCCGCGACACTATGGTCCCTGGGAATACGTCGTCTCGATTCTCACGGAGGGACTTGTTGAGAGAGGGATTGATGTCACGCTGTTCGCCACAGGTGATTCAATTACAAAGGGAAAACTCGTTAGCAAATGCCCGCGCGGATACGAGGAAGACGAAGAGATTATTCCGAAAGTCTGGGAATGCCTCCACATTTCTGAATGCTTCGAGCGCGGCGACGAGTTCGACATCATACACAATCACTTCGATTACCTTCCCCTGACGTACACGGCGATGACAAACACACCGGTTCTGACAACGATTCATGGATTCTCATCGCCGAAAATACTACCTGTTTACAAAAAATATAATGGCAATACCTTCTATGTCTCCATAAGCGACACCGACCGCAGTCCGGAACTCGATTATATCGCCACCGTTCATCACGGCATTGATTTGAACCGGTTCACATTCCGCGAGGAGGAAGGAGAATATCTCCTTTTTTTCGGACGTATCCACCACGACAAAGGTGCCAGGGAAGCAATAGAAATCGCCCGGCGCGTGTATATGAAACTTGTTATCGCCGGGATAATTCAGGACAGGGAATATTTCGAGAGGAACATCCAACCGTTTCTTGACAAAGAAAAAATAGAATACGTGGGACCGGCGGGCCCGGAAAAAAGAAATGTACTTCTCGGCGGCGCTTATGCGCTTCTTCACCCGATAAATTTTGACGAGCCTTTCGGCCTTTCCGTCATCGAGGCTATGGCGTGCGGTACGCCGGTCGTTGCGTTCAAGAGAGGTAGCATGTCAGAAGTTATACGCGACGGTCGCACAGGTTTCATCGTTTCGTCAATTGAGGAAGCCGTCGAAAAATTATTCAAGGTGAAAGAACTCGACAGATACGAATGCAGAAAATGGGTTGAGGAAAAATTCAGCGCCGATAGGATGGTTGATGATTACATCCGGATTTATGAAGAAATTCTAAACAGATGAAAGACAATCAACGCAGGGAGAATGAAGAAAAAAAACGGAATCAGTCATCGTTTGATGACTTTGCCTGCCTGAAACATTTTCATGGGGAGGTATCGACATGAACGATAATGATCTGAACATGGTTGCCGTTATCATGGCTGGAGGGTCCGGAACTAGGTTCTGGCCCCTTAGCACCGAAAGAAGGCCGAAACAGTTCATTGCTCTTTTGGATGATCGGACGCTCCTCCAAAAAAGCTGCGACCGCTTGAGAGGGATCCTTCCACCCGAAAGAATCCTCGTAATCACAAACGACGCGTATGTGAATCTCGCCAAAGAGCAATTGCCCGAAATCCCCGCAGTAAACATCATCGGCGAGCCAGCGCGGCGCGACACCGCCGCCGCAGTCTGTCTTAGCGCGGCCATTGCAAAAAAAAGGTTTGGCAACCCGGTAGTGATCACGGTTACGGCGGATCATATTATTGAACCGGTCGAGCAGTTCAGGAAGACGGTTCTTTCAGCCGCGAAAAAAGCCCGAGAGAGCAACGCTCTTTACACTTTCGCCATCAAACCGACGTTCCCAGCCACGGGGTATGGATACCTTGAAATGAGCGAAAGCCTGGGCGCCGATTCGGGAATCGCGCATTTCCGGGTGGCGAGATTCAAAGAGAAACCAAACCGTGAAATGGCACAGATCTATTTTACATCAGGCAGGCATTTCTGGAACTCCGGCATGTTCGCATGGAACTCGGATGCAATCCTTGAGGAGATGCGGACGCATCTTTTCGATCATTATCATAAAATCGTAAGCGCCGTCGAGTATGAATCAACCGCCGCATGGCCGGAAAAACTGCGGGAGGCTTTTCAAGACCTTGAGTCCATTTCCATTGACTACGCCGTGATGGAGAAAGCGACGGACGTGCGTTGCGTGGCTGCTGAATTCATGTGGAGCGATGTCGGCGGATGGATCGCCCTGAAGGATTTCCTCCAGTGCGACGACGAGGGCAATCATTTCAAGGGAAAAGTACATACGTATGACGCGTCCGGCAATATTGTCTTCAGCGACGATCCGAACGAAACGCTGATGCTAATCGGAGTTGACGACATCGTGGCTGTCAGGGCGGGCGGAAAGACTCTCATCGCTGATAAAAACCGGATTGAAGATATCAAGAAAGTCGTGAATATGATCGAGCGCTTCGAGCCTCGATCAATGTCCACGAGCGCGTAAAGCCGGGATGAAGAACGTATCGGGTTCGAGCAATAATCCGTGCCTTTCATGCGGTGCCTGCTGCGCCTATTTCCGCACGGCTTTTTATTGGCGCGAGGCAGGTGATGGAACCGCGGCATCCGTGCCGGAGGATATGACGGAAGATGTGAATCAGTTCCTCCGCGCGATGAAGGGAACGACGGGAAAGAATCCGCGTTGCGTAGCGCTACAAGGCAAAATCGGCGAAAGTGTTTTCTGTTCCATATACGACATCAGACCATCGGTCTGTAGGAATTTCCCGCCATCTTTTCTTGACGGGAAACAGAATCTAAATTGTGATAGGGCAAGAATCGCATACAGCCTTTCTCCGCTGCCTGCCCACATCTGGGACGAGAAAGACAGAGAGAAACAACGATTGACATTACCCCCACATTCCGATACTGCACACGAACAAATCGACTATGCCGCTTTTCGCTGATAATGGTGGAACATCCCACCGAGAATACTAACGCTCTCGATCACTCCATCCGTCGGGCATTCCGGCAATCCGCTTATCGGGACATTTCCCAGACTTCGATGAGGGCGGAAGCGATTATAGTAATCGACGTAGCTCTCGATGATGTATCTCAGGTGGTGTTTTCCGAACACAGAAAAGTAATTCAGACACTCGTGCTTCACGCTCCAGACCCAGCGCTCCGCATAAATGTTGCAGGACGGGTTCTGCGCCGGCGTCTTTACCACCTTGATGCCGTTCCTCTCAAAAATAGAATCAAACTCCTCTGAGAACTTCCCGTCCCGGTCCCGTATCAAATATTTCGGCTCGAAACCTGAGTCGTGCATCGTTTTGACCACTTCGGCAGCTCGTCTTTCCACCCATCGGCGTTTTGGGTATCGAGTCATACCCGCCAGATGTACCCGACGCGTTCTGAGTTCGATAAAGAAGAAGACATAGACCGTCACGCGGCCGCGGAGCGTCCATATTTCCTTTGTGAAGAAGTCACAAGCGATCAACGTCTCCATGTGGGTGAGGATGAAATCAGTCCATTTGGAATCTCTCCTGAGCGGGCTGGGCTCAATCCCAAGGCTCTTAATAATCGTCTGGATGGACGTTCGCCCGACCTTAACACCCAGTTTCTTCAGCTCGCCGAGAATCTTGTAATACCCCAGATGCGCGTTTTCTCGTGCAATGCGGATAATGAGATCCCTCGTTTCTTTCGGGATCGCTGGACGCCCGACATTGCTTTTCTTGCCTTTGTAAACGCGCCCGTTGACCCAGCGCCGGAAAGTCGCGTATGTTACAATAGAGATGAGATCTTTGAGGCGTGGGCCGAGCGGGGTGCCGAAACGCAGCAGCCGGGTTCTTTCTTCTGCTGTCACGATGACACGCCCCTTGATTTTTGACCGGAGGATTTTATTCTCGACTTTGAGGTACTGAATCTCTTCAATGAGGTGGGAATTGACCCAGTGCGCGAGCATCAGGAAAAAAGGATGAAACATCATCTTCGACATCACTCTTACCTCCAGCCGATTCGTTTTCAATATGCGTCTGAAACGGATATTTTTGCCCCAGAGGAGAATCTCAAAAAAGCCTGCAATGAAGCCAAGTTTGAATTTTCGGCCCCCAAGAAAGCGGGGGATTCTGTTAGAAGATATCTGGCGGGGAATTTTGGAGCTGGATGGAGTTCCCGTTACCTCGTGTTATTTCCATGTTACCCCATGTTATACATTATATATAACGCCGTTACCCCGCCGTTAGGTGGTCATGAATCGGATTCCAGTCGCCGTAAAACTTGGGTGACCCGGGCGCGGGAAACTTTTAGCCGCCGGGCGAGATCTGCGCGAGTTTGTATTTGTTCGGACTCCATTATCAGGAGATATCTTTTCGCCGTCTCAATGCCCTGATTCCGTTTTTCCTCTTTATTCAGCTTTAATCCACCGTTTTCAGACATAGAAACATCTCCGCCATCGCCAGAGCGACTGTTTTCTTTCTTTATCTTATATTTTTTACCGTTTTTCTGATATTGGGGTAGAGGGAACTCGACGATTTTCCGGGAATTTGGTTTATCTACAGCGCCCGGCTCGGGGAGCTTGAATACAAAAAGCCCTGAATTACAGGGCTTTTTTCGTTTAACAGCGCCGTTCCGAACGATTCAAACTGCTGACTCTAAAAATCCCGCCCCAGCACAGACTTTTTCACCCCTCCGCGCCCCGTCTCTTCACTTTGTTCCTCTCCCATTCACGAAACCGCGCTCTCGCAACCCCGCAAACATCCCTCTTCGTCATACCCTTTCTCCCGCCCATTCCGCTCTCTGACTCTCTCATTCTCTCTTTAACATCTTTCGCTGTTTTACAGGCGCGGTTAACAGAAAGGAGAATACATCAGAATCAGCAAGGGTTGCTTGATGGGTACGCTGTGCGTGAATGGTTGCTAATTTACCCTCTTTACAAGCCTAATCATGTCATATATGATCCTTTTTGAACATAGACAAGAAGTTCTCAATCGGATCGTTAGGACACAATGTAGAGTGAGTATTCAAAGGATTTCGATTTTTATCGAAATGTAACAATTAACTCGGGAGGATGCATATGAATAGCCGATCAAAGTTGTTTATAAAGGCAATTTTTGTTTCCATTATGGTAATTGCGCTTTCGGGTTGTGGCGGAGGAGGTGGGGGCACTGTTAGTAATACTCCACAACAAAATCAGAAAACAGAAGTTGAATCAGTTAGCGCTGCTATTCAGGACTCAGGTGCTCAATGGGTCGCGGCTGAAAACCCCATCACAAGTCTTTCTTATGAACAACGAAAATCCCTTCTCGGAGCTCTTCCCGAACCTGCAACAGGAACTCCCAGAGTGGCTATGAGAAATGCATTACAAGCAAGCCAATTACCTTCATCGTTTGATTGGCGTAACAAAGATGGTAAGAACTGGATTACCACACCACCGAGAGATCAGCAAAAATGTGGTAGCTGTGTAGCATTTGCAAGTTTGGGAGTACTGGAAGCTGTAATCGGTATTTCAAACGGTACGCCAAATCCAAGTTTTGATTTATCTGAAGCTGATTTATATACAAGTGGTGGTCGAGACTGCAAAGCAAATCCGGGTTGGACTTTGGCCTCTGCTTTCGATCATCTTAAAAATGTAGGTGTAGTTGATGAGGCGTGTTTGCCGTATGCTCTTTCTAACTGTGTGTGGGACTCCGATACCAAAAGATATTGGTGTGATATCGCTACTAATAAATGCTCGAATTGGCAATCAAGAATAACAAAAACTATTTCGACGACACTTGTGCCACAAACTGCAACAGAAATAAAAAATCGACTTCTTAAAGGACCTGTTGCCGCAGGATCAATTTTAATTTACGATGACTTTTATTCATATTCGAGTGGCATATATAAATTCGTACAATGTATTCCTGATGATATCAAAAATAGCAAGCCGGTTTCTGAATGGACAAAATATTTTCAAAATGACAGGACAAAATGCACTCCTGGATTGCATGCCATGGCTATAGTGGGATATGACGACGCTGGTGGATATTGGATTGTTAAAAACAGTTGGGGCGATTCATGGGGTGCGAAAGGATATATATATATTAAATATGGTGAAATTGGGATAGAACAATACGTATATGCTTTGGATGTTTCAGTAACCCAACCTAGTGTTACGGCTTGGGCTTCACCAGCAAATGTTACCTTGTCTGGAGGACAAGCTCAAGTATCACTAACATGTACAACACAAGGAAATGTCAGTTCAATAGAAGGGCGATGTTTTTCCTCAGATAATTGGAGTGCGATCACGTCAGGGACTACGAAATATTGCACATACACAAGTGCGGGGAATTATACACCCGGATGCCGTATTAATGGCACAATAACCGACAATGTTGATACAGCAATATCTGTACAAGCAGAATCGAGTGTTACAGCTACCATTTCCCCATCTTCAGGTTCAACTTCTACATCATTTACTTTAACCTGTCTTTTGGCAGGAGCATATCCAACTTTGCTTGAAGGAAAGTGCAAACCTGCAGATTCATGGTCAGCTATTGCACCGGGTTATTCAAAAATATGCACGTATTCTTCAGCGGGGTCATATTCACCTGCTTGTAGGGTGAATGGTACGACAAGTGACGTTGTCGATTCTCCAGTTATCGTTTCTCAGACCGATTCTTGCGCAGGGATAAATTGCGGATCAAATGGGTATTGTTCCTCTGGAAGTTGTTATTGTTCTCCCAATTATGGCAATTGCGACAATTCTTGGAATAACGGATGTGAAATTAATCTTAACACGAACACATCATATTGCGGGTCATGTACATATTCATGCAACCTTGGCCAAACTTGTTCATCTGGAACCTGTGTTGGAGGAAACACAACTGACAACCCATGGATTACTGTTGCAGCTGGGTCTTTTGTTATGGGGTGTGCTGACGCAGATACTGACTGTTTCGCCAAAGAAAAACCCAAACACAATGTTTATCTTTCAGAATATAAAATTCAAAAATATGCGGTGACAAATTCACAGTATAAGAAATGCGTTGATGCAGGAGTCTGTACTACACCTAAAGTATCATCTTCTTATACACGTTCAAATTATTATGACAATGCGAGTTTTGATAATTATCCAGTGATTAATGTTGACTGGTATCAAGCAAGGTCATTTTGCCAATGGATAGGGGGACGGTTGCCTTCTGAGGCAGAATGGGAAAAAGCTGCACGTGGGCCAAGCCCAAGAGAAGTCATTTATCCTTGGGGCAATACTAATATGACTTGTAATATAGCTAATGGCTATGTAGATGTATATTGCGTTGGCGATACTTCGGATGTCAAAAATTATTCATCGGGGGCAAGCTATTATGGACTAATGGATATGGGAGGTAACGTATGGAATTGGGTTAATGATTGGTACAGTGATAGTTACTATTCATCAAGCCCAACCTCTAATCCGACAGGTCCATCATCAGGCATTCAGAACGTCATCAGGGGGGGCTCGTGGCGCAATTATTATGGATGGCATCGAGTATCGTACCGCGATGGTAATCGCCCAGAATATTATGTTGATAATATAGGTTTTAGATGCAGCCAATAATTATTCTTAATGGCGTCTGAATGTAGCAGAATAATACAAATCTCTCTTTGTGAGAAGCCGTAAACATGCTGAGTATTAATTTTGATGAACAGCTTTATCTTGAAATATAGGATATTTCAAAAAGATAGATTCCAACAGCCATGTGGAACTGGAGTGAATTCCGAGCGCAGTTTACTTATTAAATAAGTATAGGTCCAAGCATGGACTACTCTTTCAATACCGACAATTCTTACACTTTTCTCAATCCTTAAGTAGTGGCTCCTGCTGTCGCCGGGACGATATCCTTCCAACTTGTCGAGGCGTTCGAGCGTTTTTTCGATGTCTGGGAATGTCATGACCTCCCCAAAGACTTGGCCGTCCGGTGCGTCGAACATGGCGGGGAAACCGTATGGTGTTTGGTAGAGACGTCCGGTTGTGACGGCAGACTCGATGGTGAGCGCGTCGCCGCAGAAGCGGTCATGGTTTCGCTGCCCCCTTTTCAAAGTTCCGTAAACAAAGACATGTTTGATAGCCAAGACATGGTGCTCCTTCCGTTTGAACTGAAATACAAATCCATCTGCCGAAAGTCCATCAGGTCGGAGACGTTGAACATCGACAGCGTGAAAAGCTCGACGTCCAGCCGCACGATGCTTCGGCTCATTCCGATGACCCGCATGAGCGGCCATTCCTCGGATGAATAGAACACAGTCCGGAATCCCTTGTGATACCACAGAGTTAGCGGCTTGTTGCCCTTTATGATCAGAACCGTATTAGGCGCCGATGTGCGCGTAAAAACGGCGGACATGCCGCCACGGACGTCTCTGGCGCAAACCGTGAAGTCCTCGATGCTTTCCTTCTTGTCCGCAAGCCGGAAAATGAACTCGCTGTCGGTCTCGGCGGTGCGGCGCAATCGATATCTTTTGAAAAGTCGGTCCGCGTTGAGAATCGTCCCGTTGTGTGTCCCGATGACCGCGCCGGCGCGGATCGGCTGGTTGTTCAGGCTGTTCGCCTCTGTGCCTCGCGTTTTCCACCGAGTGTGCCCGAGAATGCAGGTCGTCCCATTATCGAGCCGCCCGATGACTTCCGCGTATTTGTCTTCCAAAACCAACTTTGCCGCTGGGCCCGGACGCTTGCACAGCGAGTACGTGCCGTCGCGCCGGACCATGGCGAGTCCAGCGGCGTCCTTTCCGCGAGACTGATTCAGTAAAAGAAGCTCGGTGAAAATGCGTCCGATTTCTTCTTGTTCAGTCTTCCGCCGTCTTTTCGTCTGGAGGATTACTCCCGTCAAACCACACATCGTTCCATCTCCCTCATAGATTTATCCGGTCGCATTCGGAACCTTCCCACACAAGCGCGTGGTTGAATCGCTTCATCATCGCGGCGGCTTCCTGCATTGTCTTGCCGTCGTAATTGCGAAGTTCGACAGTGCCTCCCGCGGCTCGATAAAGCAATTCAAGAGCCTTGTATGCCTCCCAGAATTTCGCTTCCGGCGCGTCGCGCATCTCAAGGATGTTTATCTTGTTGACGATGGTTCTGTCCGGCCCCGGCGTTCCGGCGTAAATTACCGATGTGATATTCCGGTTCGCCAGCCGTTTCGATATGATGCGACGGACGTGATTCCATTTTGGAAGCGAGAAATCCACAATCATGAAAAGCGACTCGCCGCTGGACTCGTCAATCGTGATTAACGGATTCAAATCGCGTTTCAGATTCTGAATGTTGCGCGCCGCCTTCCGCTTCTTCTTATTCGACATTCCGTTCTCCTTCCGTTTTAATGCCCGGTCCGGCGATTCCGGCTTTCTCCTTCATGAAACTGATCCACTCGGCGCGTTTCATTCCCATGGCCCTGTGGACATCCGCTTTCGTCAGAACCCGGAGCCGCCGAAACTGTCCCATCACTACATAGCAATTCTCTTCAGTAATGAAACGCTCGATCTTCCCGATGGGGTCGTCATCCATCCTCATACCTCCCGTGCGAGACCGCGCTCGATCAACTCGGAAACGAGCGACCGCGCGAGTTCCTCGTCCGTGTTTCCCTTCACCGTCAGTTCGAAGTTCTCCACCATCTTCGCGTTGCGAAGCACCATGTCCACGTACTCGCGGACGCTTCGCACGTCCGAGAACATGGTCGAGCCTTTCATCTGGGTGACGATTTTCAACGGCGAACCGTTGAATTTCTCGCCGCCCCGCAGTTCGATACGCATTGCAACCGCCTCCTTTCGCAATTTACGCCAACCCAATCGGATGTGACGCATGATGTCCGCTCAGGTCGATCATTCCTTCGAGGAGATCGCCCGAATCAAAGCATCGCGGACAGACCGGTATGTCAACGATATGTCCGCCATGCTCGAGTCGAATAAAGAAACCGCCGCGCTCGAACGGCTCGCGGCAATGGCCGCACGTGA
>MWCD01000030.1 GCA_002069885.1 bacterium ADurb.Bin236
CCCCGCCCCAATCGCGCCCGAAAGAACGAACGCCGCCCCGCCCGCCGCCGCGATTATCGCCGCGTGCAAAATCAGCGCCCGCGACGCTCCCGCATCGAACGCTTCTCTGGGAGCCCATCCTCCGCCGGCCTTCTTCTTTTTGCCCTTTTTCTTCTTCGCCGCCATCTCTCCCGCCTCTTTTCCATCAGATATAGTATCAGCGCGCGACAGCTTTTCTTTCCCTCGAAAACTCGCTTGCGCTCTTAATGAATGTGTTCAGAGATTAATTTGTTTGTGTGCGGGGAAACCATTTTTTGCAAAAATAGGTTCCCCGCGCTCCTTCCAAAAAAACTCCCGGTCGCCGGTTTTGTTGAACTTCGTTCATCACAAAACCGGCTTATTCCGCATCTTTCACCAATGCCTATACCCGCTTTTTGCCCATGTTCGAAAAGTTTCGGAAAAGGGGGTTGGGAAAGAACCCTTTTCAAAGGGTTTTTCCCCAATCGCCGAAGGCGAAAACCGATTCTATCGGTTTTTCGTATTTAATCTTATCGCCGCAAGATAAAACAGAACCGGGGCGGCGGCCCACACAACCTGAATGAGCGCCGTTATGTTGTGTCCGTTGAAAAGGAACAACACGGGGTTCCACGGATATTCGATGTAAGACCAGCCGTCGTTCATCGTGCTGGAGAGTTCGACGAGCAGGGCAGACGCTTGGCCCCAGAGCAAGAGAACCGCCAACTCCCGGAGCCTGAAGCTCTGAAAATGCGGCCCGCGGCACAAACCTATGACCAGCCGCGCGCCTATCACGAACAGCAGACCGTCCCACAGCGAATGACATATCAGGAACACGACATAATGCGCGGGCAACGGATTGTGCCAGACGATTATCGGCAACGCAGTGGTTTCCCCGCTCAATATGAATATCGGCGCTTCCCAAAGAGCGCCGAGCAACGCGCCCAGCCAGAAAACCCGCCACATGAAACCGTCTATCCGCCCGCTCCTGAGCATCAGAAACAAAACGACCGGAGACAAATAACCCGCCAGCAGATCGAGATAGTAATAATACTCTTTGAAAAGCTCCATCATCCCCCGCCGCCCTCTGATTTGCTATCCCCTGATACGCTCTACATTATACACCGCCCGCGCGAAACCCAACGCCCTTGCCGCAATGTATCCCTAAGCAATACAGACAATGTCCTCGGATTCACTCTAATTGTTTCTTTCCAAGAACTTCTTAAAATCTGGTAGTTGGAGGAAACCTAAGCTTGCGTAAAGCTTTTGATTCAATCTTTCTTATATTGCTTGGATTTTCATTCATTGATTCTGCTATCGTTTCGCAATCACGCGGTATTCCGTCAATCAATCCAAACCTTAATTCGAGAACACGTCTTTCCTTATTTGTCAACACAACTAGCATTTCTTGAATATGTCTTTTAAGTTGAACCCCAGAATCTTCTATCGGTATGTCATCGCCTTCGAACACGGGGACAACAATCAGTGATGATTTATAGATTGCTTTATGATAATTAAAAAGATCGTCATAAGTTAAAAATTCAATATTATTGTAATTGTTAATCAAGTCAATCAGTTCTTCATTGCTGATATTGTTGTTTTTTCTACCTGCAATAAGCAATATTTTAGGTTTGTAAATTTTAATTCCCGTTTTATTCTCAGTTAATTCCCTATTTGTCTTATCATTCATCAAATTTCTGTAATTAAGGGATTGGTTTATTCCGTTCTGTACTACAGATGAAAAGTTCCAGTGTTTACCTTTCTTTACTAGCGGCGAAACCCCCGGCTTTTTAAGTTCAACTATATCCCAGTACAATGAGCCATACCTCTTCCTGCAAAAATCCACACGGT
The DNA here is from genome assembly GCA_002069885.1 of bacterium ADurb.Bin236. GTDB lineage: Bacteria > UBP15 > UBA6099 > UBA6099 > UBA6099 > UBA6099. The sequence continues at coordinate 1,846 of MWCD01000030.1, forward strand.
ACATCTGTTCATTTTGAGGTGTGGATAACCACATTTCTCTTTCTAATCTCTCATAGCCATCCATCAAAAGAAATTTTGGGAACAAAGGCAAAGAATTTAGAGACTTCAGGTTCACTTATATTCGCGTTTTCCAATATCATATTTTCATATTTTAGCAAATCTGCCATTTCAACGACGCCAGAAGACACTGTTATTATCTTTGTATTCATAACCCTAACCCTCCTGATAGTATTAACAATTACGGGTTATCATCATCAACGTTACTCACTTGCGAGATGTTATACGATGCTCCTTGTATTCTGTTACTTCAAGTCTCAAAATCCATAAAAGGCCTTATGAACATTGTTTTTTTAGATATTGCCGATTTTTGTAATGCTTTGCTTCGATGTTATCATAATGCTCCCTATTTGGCAAATTGAATGTTTTGTTTTAAGTAACCCGTCTTTTTTGCCAACACGGGAGTAGGGAATTCACTATGGAAAGAAGCCGGTTTTTGCGTTGAACGAAGTTCAGCGAAAACCGGCGTCCGGGAGTTTTTTTGGAAGGGGCGCGGGGAAACCTATTTTTGCAAAAAATGGTTTCCCCGCACACATACGAAAAGCCTTGCGCGCGAGCAGGGCTATTTCTTTTTCTTGTGGGCGTCAGGGGCGGGAGGGCCGGGTTTTTTGAATTTCAGGGTCCAATTCGCATTTCCGGATTCGGCGGGGGTGAACCTTACGGTTATCACTCTGCCTTCCGGCGAAAGCTCCGCTGCTGCCGAGGAGCCTGCGACTTCGGCGACGTCAAACTGGTAAGGCTCCGGCGCGTGGAATGTCAGGGCGTAGTCGAACCCGGCGACGGAGTCTTGAGAGCCGCGCAGTTCGAGCGATGCTTGGTCCCAAGAGACGGAGCGGACGTCTGTTGCGCCCATCGTGATGTGTCTGTTGGTGGCGATGAATTGGGGTCTGTCGAGAGCTTCGACGACAGAGACGACTTGAACGGAATGAGGAGCCAGCCGGACGGCGTGGCCGAATTTCGGGTTTCCGACATATTCGTTTTTCCAGAAATCAAAGACATGGCACTGGGCGTTGGGAGAGAGGCCGAGAGCTGAAAACGGAAGGTGGACGAGGCGGGCTTCGGCTGGTATTGTCGCGCCGTTGTCATCGTTTTCGCCCCAGTTGAAAATGCCGACGATGTGGCGAGGGGAGTCCGGGGCGTCGAGCCGGAGGGATAGGATTTCCGGGAAGTTTTTTGTGAACAGGTCGAGAGGTCGAGCGCCTTTGGGAAAGACGGGGAGAACGGCGCGGGCGATTGCCAGAGCGTCCGGAGTCATATCTGCTGGCGGGTCTGCGATTTCGAGTATCTGGCCTGACAAGGCGACGGCGCTAGCCCACGCGGCGAGCGCGTCCTTCGGCAGCGGGTTTTCTCCCCACCTTTTCGCTGTCTCTTCAGAGCCGGTGTAGATGACGTCCGGGTCGTTGTGCCACAGGATGTTGTTTAGGAATTGCCTGCGAATCATTGAGGAGAAAGCAGGTTTGAAGCCCTGCGCGGCGTAACCGCGTTCTTCGCCGATGCGGGGGGCGGTGTCCAGTCCGGTTCTCATGCCGTCCACCAGCCCGGCGTGGATGCCGACGGGCACGCCGACGGCGAGGATGTAGGCATCAGGCCCGGCGGCGGCGCGCATGGCCTTGAACGCGTCCCTGAATATCTCCGCGCGCGTTCTGCCCTTCGCCGCGTAGTTCCTGCCCAAAAGCGAATAGTAGGTGAAATCGACTTTGATTATGCCGAAGCCCCAATCATGGACGACGCGGGAAATAACCCCGCTCAGCCAAGCGAGGGCTTCCGGGTTTGAGATGTCGAGAGCGCGCTCGTTGGACGGTATGATGGCGGAGCCGATGGCGTCCGGGTCGAGGAACCAGCCGGGGTTGTCGACGCAGACGGGGGAATCGGCGGCAGCCGAGAAAGGGGCGATCCAGATGGAGGGAGTGAGGCCGCGCGCGCGGATCGCGTCCGCCAGCGCCTTCATCCCTCCGGGGAATTTTTCATTCGGCTCCCAGTCGCCCCTGCGCTTCTCCCAGCCCGCGTCGATGTGGAATGCGTTGAGACCGAACGGGGCGAGCTTTTCGGTGGCGGCGTCGAGGTTGTCGAGTATTATCTGTTCGTTGATGCCGGTGGAATATTTGGAGTACCAAGTGTCCCAGAAAGTCGGCACGGGGCGGAGGAGGGAAGAGGGGACGCTGTTTTCCTGCGCTGATGCGCGGGCGAAAACGTCTAGCGCGCCGAGAGGCGCGTCCCAAGCGCCCATGATGAAGAAGGCGTCGGATTCGAGCGCCGTATAAGGGGCCACCCGGTGTGTCGGCGTGAAAGCGGAGCGGGCGTGGAACAGACCCAGTCCGCGCCTGCCGGTGCGCGCGTCCAAAGCAGGCTCGACCGCGCCGCTGCCTGTGGACACCGACCCGAACGCCTCGCGCTGAGACAGGAACCCGGCAACCAAAGCCCGGCCCGACTTCTCGTCGTAGAGAGCTACGCTCCAGTTGCTGTCAGACCCGTCGGCGGCCCGCGTCCTTCTCACCCAGAAATCAAACTCCAGCCTGTGTCCGTTCTCAAGGGCCACCACGTCCGCCGGGTCAAGTCCGAGGAACACTCCCGATTCGCCGTCCCCTGAGTCCACCACAATCGGCGACAGCCTTCTGACCCCGATGGGTTTGTCCGACACGTTCTGCGCCGTGACGCTCATCAGTATGAAAGGCTGGTTGTCGTAAACGCGGAAAGTGTGAACGACGTCAGGGTCGGACCCGGAGCCGGTGGCTGTGACGCTGACGGAGGCTCCTTTGCCGTGCGCGTCTTCGATGTCCTCGAAGAACCAGCCGAGTTTGGCGGCCCCGCGAGTGGAGAGAGTGGATTCCTTGCCGCCTGCCGTGACGACGACCTCCGCGCGAGCGCCCCGCGCGACGGCCTCGCCGTTCGTCCTCGCGATGTCGAACGTCCCGGTCTCCATGTTGTAAATCACGGCAAGCTGCGCGCCCATAGCGAACAGCCGGTTGTCTTTCCTTACCACCGGGGCCGCGCCGGCGCCCGAACTGACAAACAGCGACAATATAATCGCGGCGGCAACGCCAGCCGCCCTGTTCTTCATTGTTTCCATCGTCTTCCACGCTCCCGCGCAACATTATACCGCCTATTCAATGTTTTTTTCTATGAGTTTGCGGGGCAACCGTTTTTTGCAAAAACCGGTTTCCCCGCGCCCCTTCCCCGAAAAACTCTTGGAGAGCCGATTTTGTTGAACTGCGTTCAACACAAAATCGGCTTCTGAACATTCGCGTCCGCGCCGCGTCCCGGTTTGTGAATTTTTTCCTTTACAACCGCGCCGCCGTTCTGATAACATTCATATCGCAACATCAAATTAAAATAACGCTTGTTTAAGGGGGAAAAGAATGGCCATACTTGATGATTTCAAATTAGACGGAAAAGTAGCGGTGGTCACCGGAGCAGGGCGCGGCATCGGGCAGACGGTGGCGGTAGCCCTCGCTGAAGGCGGCGCGAAGATCATCGTCAACGACCTTGACATCGAGCCGGCGAACGAAACGCTCGAACTGGTCAAGAAGGCGGGCAGCGACGGCGTCGCCATCGCGGGCAACGTCGCCTCTAAAGACGACGTGCAGAAGACGGTCAAGACCGCCCTCGACAAGTTCGGCGGGCTGGACATCATGGCGAACATCGCGGGCATCACCCGCGACGGCATGCTCCACAAGATGTCAGAAGATATGTGGGACTTCATAGTGGACGTGAACATGAAAGGCACGTTCTTCTGTTGTCAGGCGGCGATGGCGGCAATGCGCGATCTGGCGAAAGCCGACGGCAAAGAGAAAAAATCCCGCAAAATCATCAACACCTCCTCAGTCGCCGGGCTTTTCGGCAACAAGGGACAGGCCAACTACTCGGCGGCCAAATCCGGCATCGTCGGTCTCACCAAGACGGTCGCCATCGAAGGCCTTATGTTTAACGTGCAGTGCAACTGCGTGGCTCCCGGCTGGATTGACACACGCCTCACCCAGAAAAAACCCGAAGGCTCCGACATCGGAATCCCCGATCAGGACCGCCAGCAGTCCCTGATGTACATGAACTTCATGGGAATCCGCATGGGCGCGCCCATCGACATCGCCCGCGTGGTCTATTTCCTGTCAACCTCCGGCTCCGACTACCTGACCGGAGTGACGCTGAACGTGAGCGGCGGCCTCAAGACCTGAGCCTGCTGTCGCGCGAGCAACCGCGGAGCGCGTTCCGAACCCGGAAGACTCGCTGATTTCGGATTTAAGAAAACCAAAACCGCCCCGGCACAAACCCCGGGGCGGTTTTTTTTATGCGCGCATACGAAGTAATAAACCTGTTCTTATTTGGTTTTGCTCATCGCACACCCACAACAGGGTTGTGGGTGGCGCCCGGCACGATGGGTAAAATTAAATAATTCATCGTATAAAGGATTCATCCATTGTGCCGGGATGCGTAGGCTATTCCGGCTGAGCGCTTTCGCGGAGCCGCTGTTCGAGTTTTTTCTGGCAGATGATGTTGGTGAGGTCGCCCCGCGTGCGTTCGATTATGGGGCGGAACTGGTCCTGTTTTCGGCGCATCGGCAGCACGGCGTCCGTGTGGTCGAACTTCATCAGGATGCCCTGCAGGTCGTCCATCAGGTCCATGAAGGCGATTGATTCGTCGATGCGGTCGTTGCGGAGCAGGTCGAGAATGTGGCGGCGAAGCTCTCCGATGACGTCCGCCATGCCGAGGAGGTAGCCGCGTTCGGTGGCCCCGATGTCCTCGCGCGAGGGCGGTTCCTGTCCTGAGATGAAAGCCAGAGTGAGGGCGGCTTCGGCGTATTCCTGTTGTGCCTCTTCAGCGAAACCGAACCTGCTTTCGAGGGCGGCGAGTTCTACCGCGGCGTCGCGGCCTTTGGCTATCAGCTCGCGGGCTTCGTCGAACCTTCCGCGATGGATGTGGCGCACCGCCTGCACGGAGTCGCGGCGCAACTCCCTTGCCGTCACATACGCCCATTCGCGTTTGCCGTCTATGCCGTCGAAATGGTTTTTGAGGGTTTCTATCTCAGCGTAAAACTTTTCCGTCAGGCTCATTATTGTCTCCTCAATCGCGCGGGCCTCGCGTGTCGCGCTGTCTTGCGGCGCCGCGCCGTGTTCCGCCGATTATACAGTTTTTGCGGAGCTTTGAACAGGAGATTGACGAGTGCGGCGCGGCGGACATATCATTTCGGCGAGAGGCAGCGGGTCTGCCGGAGGGCGGGATGGCGACTATAGGTTTCGCCGGATACGGATTCATGGCAAGGGTCAGGCGCGACGCGTACGCGGCTGCGGGAGGCTCGCGTCCGTCGTTCGCTGCGGACACCGACCCTGCGAGGCGCGCGGAAGCGGAAGCGGCGGGAATGAAAGCGTTCGCTTCCATCGAAGATATGCTGGAGCGAGCGAGGCCGGACGTGGTGGACGTGTGTCTGCCGACGCACCTGCACGCGCCTGCGGTCAGGGCGTCTCTGGAAGCCGGGGCGCATGTGTTCTGCGAGAAACCGCTGTGCGCGAACCCCGCTGAAGCGCGGGCGCTGGCCGCGCTGGCGGCCTCAAGGGGCCGGTTGCTGCTCGTCGGCCACATCCTGCGTTTTTTTCCGGATTACAGGACATTGCTGAACAGTTACAGGAACGGGGATGTCGGAGCGCCGGGAGTGGCGCGCGCGCGCCGGCTGACCAACCGCCCGCCGGAATCGCGCGCATGGTACTGCGACGACGCGCTCTGCGGCGGCGTGATACTCGACCTGATGATTCACGACATAGATTTTGCGCTGCTGGCTCTGGGAGCGCCCGAAAGGGCATTCGCGCGGCGGGCATGCGACCCGGCGTCGGGGCTCGATTTCGCTCTGGCGACTCTTCGGTTCAAGTCCGGGGCCATGGCCCACTTCGAGGCGTGCTGGGCCGCTAACATCGGTTTCAGATACGAGTTCGAGCTTGCGGGAGACCGGGGGCTGCTGCACATCGACAGCGCCTCCAAACCCGCTCTCAAGACTTCGCTTTACGACGGCTGCTCGCGGCTCGAAAACCCGACATCGAAATCTCCGATGGCGCTTCAACTCGAACATTTCTTGGACTGCGTGGAAAACGGGGCGGAACCGTTGATAAACGCGGACGAAGCGGCGCTCGCGGTGGCCGCCGCAGACGCGATAGCGCGCTCCGCGAGGGAAGGAAAGGTTGTCGCCATTGAAACTTAAAGCGGTCATGGCAAGTTTCGCTCACCCGCACGCCAATAGTTACGCGAACTGTCTGGCGCGGCGGGAAGACGTCTCCGTCTGCGGCGTGTACGATGACGATGCGCAACGAGGGAGCGCGGCGGCGAAAAAGCTGGGCGCGGCTTACGACGACAATCTGCCGGAGCTGCTCGACCGGCTGAAACCTGACTTCGCGGTGATATGCTCTGAAAACGCGGCGCACCGCAGGGACGCTGAAGCGTGCGCCGCCGCCGGAGTCCACGCGCTCTGCGAAAAACCTATCGCGCACACGCTGGAAGACGCGCGGGCGATGATGGCTGCGTTCGAGCGCGCGGGGCGGATTCTATCCGTCGCGTTCCCTGTCAGGTATTCCCCGCCGGTGGCGAGGTTGAGGGAAAAAGTCATGGGCGGGGAGATAGGCCTTCCGATGGCCGCCTCCTGCACGAATCACGGACGCATGCCTCCCGGCTGGTTCCTCGACGCCTCTATGTCCGGAGGCGGCGCGGTTATCGACCACACTGTCCACGTGGCGGATGTCCTGCGCTGGATTCTTGCCGCCGACGCCGTCGAGGTGTTCGCGGAAGTCGGAAACTCTCTCCTGCATCCGGGGTTGGGGCTGGACGACGCGGGCCTGCTGTCCGTGAAGTTCGAAGGGGGCTTTTTCGCGACTATCGACACGAGCTGGTCGCGCCCGAAATCGTTCCCGACGTGGGGGGACGTGACGATAAATATATTTGGAGACGCGGGAGCGATCGAGCTTGACGCGTTCGCGCAGAACGCGCTTTGCAGCGACGACCGGGCGGGGATGACGGTGTGGAAGGGATGGGGCGACAACATGGACGCGTTGCTTATCGACGACTTCGTCCGCGCGGTCCGCTGCGGCGGCCCGGCTCCCGTGCCCGCTATCGACGGCCTAAAAGCTCTCGAAATCGCTCTCGCCGCCTACGAATCCGCCCGCCGCGTCGCGCCTGTCGCTTTGCCGCTCTAAAGGCGGGGAGTTAAGGGAAAACTTTTGAAAATGTTTTCCCTTAAACCCTTTTAAAACATTTCCTTCTTGCGGCGAAGCGGAGGCGTTCGCGCCTTCGCTCGGCGGCTCTCATGTGAAAATATATCTGGAAAATTTTTAAGGCAATGTCTTTATCCTGTATGTCGCTGATAATCAGGATGTCGTTTTTGTAGGGACGATTCACGAATCGAGCGTGAACGAGGGCGCATACTGTTTCGCATGTGACGGCAGTTCGAGTCGACGATTCAACCCGGATTCGTCAATAGGAAACAAGGCCTTGTAAATATCAACGAAAACATCGCAATGTTCTAAAAAGCGATCAAACAAAAAGAGGCGAAAATTTTGGAAAAGGATTTTCCCCAATCGCCGAAAGCAAAAAACGATTCATTCGGTTTTAGGGTTCATATCGGGACGCCAAAATCCAGTTTACCGCGAATCGAGCGCCCCGGCGTCTATCTTCCTCACCATATCCATCGTCAATTGCAATGAGACGGCCAGCGATTCCGGCCTCACGTGCTCGATGGTGTCATAGCGGGTGTGATAGTTCGGAACCAGCCTGCTGACGTCCTGACAGACTATGGTGGTGGAAGGGATTCCGGCAAGCGAGAACGGGGTGGCGTCCGACGCGCCGAGCGGAATGAGCGTGGTCTTGATCGGGAAGCCTCGGCTCGCGGCGGCTTCCTGCGCTAGCTTCACCAGCGCGGGGTCGTGCTTAGCCCCCGTGCAGATTTCCCGCGTCATCACCGCCAGAAACTTCTCGTCATATATTCCGTCGAGGAAAATCCCGTATGTCGGGATTTCCTTGAGCTTGGCTTTGTTGTCGGAAACGTACCTTTTCGCGCCGCGCAGTCCGGCCTCCTCGGAGGACATGCCGATCAGGACGACTTCGGTGTTCTTCAGCGGGTCGCCCGCCGACTTTTCATCTTTGAGCATCTTTCCCAGCGCCGACGCCACGGCGACTCCCGCCATGTCGTCCATAGCCCCCGGAACCGGCTTGTACGTGTGAAACACAAAGAAAAGAGCCACCACCGGCGCCAGCCCCAGCGCGACATAGCCGACTATGTTATAGACCTGCGCCGAAGGGTCCCCGGCGTACATCGCAACCGTCTTCGCGATGCTTCCGAAGAACAACGTCAGCACGCCGACTATCCCAACGATCATAACCGGGATCGCCGCATTTTTCAGAACCAGCCAGATGTTAAACTCGTACGCCGAATCCATATGCCCGCAGACTATCACCCGCCGCTTCACTTTTCCCTTGGGCTTTATCGTTCCTATTATGCTCTCGCCGTCCGCTTTCGGGAAAAGAAAGTCCACGAATTCCTTGTAGCGGACGAATTCGAACAGGAGCAGAGCGGTTCCGAGCGCGGACAGCGCCAGCGCCAACTGAGGATAGAACCAATACGCCGCCACGCCACCCATGTACAGCAGCACGGCAAACGGCATGAAACCCAGAAACGCGTAAGGGCTGCACCTGAATTTATGCTTCTCCACCTTGTCGCACACCGGCTTCCATTCCTTGACGAGCATGTCGCCAAGCATCCTTTCCTTCGGCCCGCATGGGGGCCTCGGCCCTATTTCATCCACAACCTTCCTAATCATGTCGTGCATGTAGCTTTTATATTTGTCGGCAAGCATCGGCGTCAGCGCCCTTCCCCGCCCCGGACTCGGCCGCCCGGAACTTGATGTAGTCCCAAACATTATTCAGCCGAACGCCGGGTTTTTCAACCCGATGCCCGAAACGAATACCGCCCTGTTTCGCTCGCTTTCTCCCCGCCATCCGCGCGGCTCCGGTGTGGACATCTTTTTAATTGTGTGAGATGCTATGCGTAAAGCTATATTTAAAAGAGTAATTTTCCGGGTTTCCCAGTAGAAATCCGGTCAGGCAGGATATGTTCCGGGCGCGCTCAACCGGCATTTCCTAAAGCTACGGCGCGTCGCGGGGCGACTAAGGCGGTGTGTTATGCCGGAACCCGGCGACCCTGATTTCTTTGAGTTCCTCGCCCTGAACAACATGCTTATGTACATGGCAGAAACGGAAGACGAGGACATGGGCGCCCCGCGCAGCCGGACCGAAAAGCCGCCAATCGCGGCAGACCCTTCCATCGGCGGTTGCGTCCTCTTCGCCGCCGCCGCCGTCATCCTCCTTATCATCATAATAGCCGCCTTCTAAAAGCCGTCGCAAGGATTCGGGCGGACACGGCCTCCGGCGGCCAAAGAGAAACTTTTGAAAAAGTTTCTCTTTGGATTCTCTTCAAAACGTTTCAATGGTCGTCGGCAGCGCCGCGCTCCGCGCGCCTCTCTCGACGCCCCTTGTAAAATCGTAATCGTAGGGGCGGGGCTTGCCCCCGCCCTTTTAACATTTCGGGCGACCGCAAGGGTCGCCCCTACGGTTGCGGTTACGCAACGCATGATGTGAAATCGTTTATGTGCAAGATTCCACTAAAAACCTTTGCCAGAATCTTTTCATTGACACGCGCCAAAGGCAGAAGCGAAGCTCTGCCTTTGGCGCTAGCATGAAAGATTTTGAAAGGGATTTTAAGGGAAAACTTTTTCAAAAGTTTCCCCTTAATTCCCCACGCCACGCCGCAGCCGCCCAGACCGCCGCGAGCAAGCACGTGACCGCAACCTTTTTTATCTTGTTGCTTTTCATTTCTTCCTTTATCAACGATGCGTTCCCGTTTGCGCCATTATGCTTTCCCGCCATTCCCTTATTCCGCTTCTAACTTTATTTAAATCTTTATCGTTAAACGAAAGGCACTCCTCCATCCTTCGCCCATCCGCATATTGAATCTCATACCATTCGCAAAACCTGAAGCTCAGAGGCTCATGTCTGATATTCTCAAGCGCAAGAATTAGCGTATTCGCGCAGAATGGTTCTGTTTTTTCATCCAGAACCGCGTCAACAATCATCGACACATAAGGGCCCTTATCAAGCGAATAACGCTTGCTCAGACTCCAAAGAGCGTCAAAAGAACTGCATGCGGCAATAAATGTAAGCGCATCATCATTTAGCTCATAGGTTTCTTCTTTCGTCATATCTTTCATTTTTTTATATGAAACAATTGAACCGCCCCCCGATTGTTGATTCGACTGTTTTTCCACTTTTTCCAACACGCCGAAATCATTGTCGCATTTTGCTATGCCTTTGATTGCGTATCTTGTTGTCCACCTCGGACCTAAATCAGAAATGACAATTGAACTCGCGGCTCGGATATAACCCTTTGGCATTCTTGTCATGCCAATCACGCCGATTATGATGAACGTCTGCCACGCCGCCGCCGCCCAGACCGCCGAAAGCAAGAAAGCGACCATAGCCTTTTTTGTCTTTTTGCTTTTCATTCCCTTTGCTCTCAACGAGGCGCTTCCTTTTTCGGTCGCTTATGTTCACTCCATTCCCTAACTGAATCAAAAAGCCCTTTCGCTTCCTCATCGTCCCTTGTCATACATTTATAAGCGCTGCATTGCTCGCATTCTGCCTTCGGGAGCCAGTAGCACAAACCGTCCGGGTCGAAAGATGTCCCGGCAAAATCGTTTAGCTTGAATATAAAAAAACGCGCGTTGAATATCGGCGTTTTCTCATTGAGTATCAAAGCCACCATCATGTTGATATATCTCTCTTCATTCAGCGAACGTCTTTTGTGTAAATCGTCGACCGCGATAAATGCCTCGCAATCCGAAGGCGCACAATAAGAGCTGGCGATGATGGCATGCTTTACAGTCCATCTAGGCCCATATTTTCCGACTATGGCCGATCCAATTTCCCGCGCCCCAATAACGCTTTTAGGATGCCTCATGCCAATCACGCCGATTATGATGAACGTCTGCCACGCCGCCGCCGCCCAGACCGCCACAAGCAAGCCCGTGACCGCAACCTTTTTTATTTTCTTAGCATCCATCTGCTCCTCCATGTCGAAACACAGACAAAACTAAAACAAGGGCGCGCCCCTTTAGAGGCCCGCCCTTTTTCTCCAATCAAACAAGCCATGATAACCTCGACAAATAATCTTCATGGCGTCCAACCGAGCTGTCTCGCTGTAACCGGATCCACGTAAGACGCTCCAAATGCATTTACACAAAGAATGTCATTGCTAATCGTTATGCTTGCAAAACGTGATGAATCTAATATCTTAATTGCCCCCGCCGCGACTATCTTGCCAGTACCGGGCGCAAAAAACTTCTGACCGGGCAGTATTATCACTGCATCTGCGTCTTGCAGATAATTAGTGGACTTCTCTCCCGGATACAAATATACCTTGTCTGGAGATCCGTTATAATCATTCCCCTTTATCAATACTCTTACTGGACTATGATTGACGATAGTCCCAAACGCTATGCCAGTTTTTTGAAAATAACATCCTTTATGGCATCCTTCGCTGATTTAGTTGTATTCTTCACGCCTCGTTCCGCCCGCTCTGCAATATCTTTAAGAAAGTCTTTGGCCTTCGAGAGTTTCGCGTAGTCCGATTCAACAGACGCGCCGTCTCCGGCTTTCTTTGTTTCGAGCGCAACTAGCAAGCCCGCGGCGGTTGCCGCCCTTACGCTGATATTTCCGAGTATGTTCCCCGCTTCAATTATACTATTTCCCTCCGGGGAGAGGTCAAGCAACTCCGCGACTCCGTTGTTGCTTTCGGTCATCTCTTCGTCGGCCCGTCTCCTTTTGTCCGCCTCCATCGCTCCCCGCGCGTATCCGTCCGCGTCCTCGAAGTCCGCCCCAAGCTCCGCGCAGCATTTCATCGTCTCCAGTTCCATCTCGATTTCCCTAATCGCCGCTTCCGCCTTCACTGCCGCCTTTAGGATCGTTCCCATTGTTTTTCCCCTTTCATATTCTTGTCCAACGAGTTAGGAACGGTCGGGGACGGGCGCTGCGCCCGCCCCTGCCTTTCCATGCGCGCGGGTTAATCTTCAAAAGACTTTTTTGAGCCATTTGGCGGATTTTCGGGCGAGTTTCGCCGCCACTCCCGCCGGGTTCACTTCGATGTTCCCCTGTCCGTCAATCTTGAATGTCGCGCCGTTGCGCGCGTCCTGTCCGCCGTTGACCAGCGCCGTGATTATGGGTTTTACGTCTTCGGCGTCGACGCCTTTGAGTTTGGACGCCGCAACCTCGGCGGCGCGGTCAATCTGCGGGATGTCGCCCGCTTTCGCTTTCAGGATGAAAGACCTCGCTTCGGCCAGCGCGGACTGCAACTCGTCGGCCACTATCGCGCCTCTGTCCCATCCGGCGAGCGACATCAGTTTCTTCGCCGCGATAATCGCGACGAGCGCTATGAGCGCGTAATCGTTCAATGTCAGGTTTTCCATGATATTTCTCCTTTGGGTTTTGTTTGAATCCGAATCCTTCATTATTATTCGGGGGATTCATCTGTAAATCAGCATTGAAGGTCAGCCGCGCCAGCGCGCGCGCTTCCCCCGAACGTCTATATGAGTGAAACCGGGATATCTGCCGACGCCGCCCCTGTCGCGGATAAGCGACTCGCAGTAGTCCGCCACATTGGCCGCCGGAACTCCTTTCACCACGATGTCCGCCGCTTTGCCCGTCAGATGAAAACTCTCTTCCGCCCCGCCTACAGTCCGGTTGTGTTTTTCGCACCGGCGCGCGGACGTCGCCGTCACCGGCGCTTTGAACTTCTCTCTTACGCATTCGAGCGCGTACAGCAGTTCCGGGTCGATCCCGGACAGCCCGCAGCCGCACTTGCAGGCGAACTCCTCCTCGTGGAAGTTCGGGCTGATTTTTTTCATGGTCTTTGCCTCCCTCGCGCGGACATCGCCGCGCCATTCCGCCGCGTCATCTCAGGAACATCGCCGCGACAGCCACTATCGCCGGCGCCGCGCCCGCCGCCGCTCCGTACAGCCCCGCCTTCACCCTCAGCGCCGCAAGCTCCCCGTCTATCTCCCTGTGCCTTCCCCCGCATCCGATCTCCATCTCGTGCAGCCTGTACTCGATGCGTTCCAGCGACTCCCGAATCCATTCGATGTCTCTATCCAATCCGTCAATGTCCGGCATATCCTCGCCCCCTTTCCTCCGCTCCCGCGCGCGTCACTCTATTTCCTCATAGCCGTTCAGCAGCGCGTCGATGTCGAAGTCCGTCGCGCCGCCCAGCTTGACCTCCACTCTGAACTGCCTGCCGTCCAGAATCCTTATCGGAGTGGCGAACGCCGCCGACGTGTTGTTCGGAATCCCGAACGCGACAACCGCCAGCGTCTGCTCTACGGTCGAGTCGATTATCGCCGCCTCTGCGGGGATGTGCTGAACCGCTATTTCCGCCGCCGCGTCTCCGTTCACTCTCAGAAAAATGTCCGTTATGTAGAGATTGAACCCCGGAGAGGGAGCAAAATCGTCCGACGCGGCGGCTGTCCATCCCGCCTCGACCTCGCCGAAAGGGATGAGCAGGCATCCGCCCGGAAGATCGCACGTCGGGCGGGAGGGAACGCCCGAGCAGCGCAGCGCCCGGTCGCCGCCTGTTACTCCCGCCGTCCTCTCTCCGTCCGTCACCCGCGCGTATCCCGCCCTCGATTCGGCGTCCATCGCGGGCATGTCGTTCTCCCCGTCCGTGACCTTCACCTTTCCAAGCAGCCTTCCTAGGTTGTTCCTGATTTCCTGTATCTGAGCGATAATGAACATGCGCGCCTCCTTATGATATTTCCGAAATCACAGCCGCCACCCTCTGCTGCTGTGTCGCGATTGTCCTGACTATCGACGCGACGGGAGCCCCGGACGCGTCGTAAACCGAATGCGTGTAGCCTGACAGCAACCCTGCGGCGTCGTATCCGAGAGTCCAGCGGGCGGCGAGACACTCCATGCCCTCGTCCGCCCACAGCGTCGCTCCGGCGACGTATCCGGAAAAACCCGTAATCGAGCCATCGTCGTCATATCTGGGAACGAGGAAACCGTCCCGCTCAAAGCGGGCGCGGCTGTGGCTCTTGAGAGCCGACGCCTCCCGCGCCGCCCACGGAACCGGGCCGGTCACGAAAGCCGCCACCGGGCCGACGCCCGACGCCCTGCCTTCGAGCGCCACCGCGAACGCTCCCGCTTCGGTCGCTTCCGAAGCTCGCTCCGCTCGCCCGGCCGCCGCTGAAGCGACAAGGTAGTCGCCGGGAGCTATCGGAGCTGCGTCAGCGTCCGCCGTCACATTCATGCGTCCGCACAGGCACACTTCTCCTTTCTCGCCGTTCGGCGCCGCGTCCGAAATCCCGTCCGGCGAGTCCGAGCACAATACTCCGAGCGCCGACAAATCTCCCGCTCCGGAGGCCGCGTCGAACGCGCCGCCCGCCGCGCCGTGAAGCGTCACGACGTCCCCGTGATTCATTCCCGCGCCGCTTCGGTTCGTCATCGCCGCCGTCGCCGCAGCGTCCGGGGCAGCCGGGGCGATTTCCCCTCTCTCGTCGCGCGGCTCGTTGTCCGCCAGACGCAGTTCCGAAATCATCTGGTAAACCGCCTGAATCTGCGCTCTCAGTCCGGCAAGCGCGGTCTGCACCGCCGCCTCCGTCTCCGATCTTCCGCTGTTGCGCGCTATCTGCTCGACCCGCGTCTCCTTCGTGATAAATCTCCTCGCCATTAGAGCCTCCTCTTCTCGCGTCCGGCATCGGACATGATTTGCCGCGCGGCAAAACAGCGCCCTCCGGCGCGCTCCGCCGCGAACTCCCGTTCGCGCGTTGTTTCTCTTGCGTGGTTGTTTCTCTTATGCGAGAGTCGCCCCGCCGAACTCGTCCCCGTCTTCAGTCGCCGAGCGGTCCTCGACGAAGAAAGTTTCGTCCACGCCGAGAGCCTTATTTATCACACGGATTGTGGAGAACACCGGCACGCCGGGAAGCCACGGCGACCGGATGGAGACGCGGCTGACGAGCCTGACGATCTCTTCCAGCGTGTAGCGCGCGTCGAGGTCGACTTTGGCCTGCGTCGTAAGCGCGGCGTCTTCCGCCCCGCCCCTCGCCACATGCGTCTTTAAACCGTGCTTCTCAAGCAGTCCCCATCTATCGTACAGAGGCGCGCCGGGGTCCTCCGATTGCAGCCTCGCCTCTCCCATTATCGTCGTGTCGGGGTAACACTGTATCTCGCTTATCCCTATCTGGCTGTGAGTCTTGTCTCTTCCCCATTTGTAAAGCCCGAGGCTGTGGATGTTCACCCTGAGATACCGGACATTGACGCCCCGGTCGAAGTTCACTCCGGCCTTCAGGTGGACGTTCCCGCCCGGCGGCGCGTGAAACGGCTCCGCCATTCTCACGAACGCGTCTCCGTCCGCCGACCCCCAGACGCTCATTATCTGAACCACTCCGCCCACTTCGCCCTCTGTGGACACTTGCGACGGCCTCGCCACCACTATCGTTTCCGGCTCGCGAAGCTCCCCCATGTCCACTAACAGCGCGGGCGTCCCGTCAGGCTCCGAAGCCGCAAGCGCGTTCTGGACGTCCAGCGTCAATCCCTCACCCGGCTCTCCCCATTTGCCATATCCACCTGTCACTCCCGTCGCCGGGTCTCCGTCCGTCACGGATGAAACGTCCGCCCCCGGATGCCAGCCGTGCGGCCACACGTCCTCCACCTCCGCTCCGCGACAGTAATCCGGAAGCTCCTCGATCCTGCCCGTCCCGAAGCTCAGCGCCCTCGTCGCCACCGCCTCGTACGCCGGGTTGCATTCCAGCGACATTATGACGATGTCCCCATCCGATATCGTCGCGTCCTCGCCGCCCCGCGGTTTCTGCGCAAAGTAATCGCACTCAATCTTCCCGTCCCTGCCCTCTCTCAGGATATAATTCGGCGCGACCAGACGGCACACCTCGTTTATCGCGTCATACGTCGTGTTATGCGTCTTCGGCTTGAGCGAAAGAGGCCGCAGCGTGACTCCGCTCTTCTGAATCGAGCAATACGCGCAGTCGCCTTCCACCAACGCGCCTTCCGCCGGCGGCGACGCAAAAACTATCCTCCCCGCGCGATATTCCCACTCGTAATCCCTTCCCGCCTCCATCTCCGCCCCGTTCACCCTTACCCTGTTCCTCTCGTCGTTCCTCAATATGTTGTTTTTAGGAAACCTCCAGACCGCCGCGCTTTCCCTCTCAAGCTTTGCTTCCGACAACGTCCGCGTCAGATACGACATGTCCAGCCCGCAACCGCCAAGCTCCTGCGGATATGTCAGCGCGCACACGATTATGTCTTCCGCCTCGTTCGTGCCCGGAACATACGAGTTGAACGTCGCCGTGATTGCTTTTTCCGACATATCCTCATCGAACACAACCTCGCCTGAAGCCAAATCAATGGAATACGCCGCCACCTGCTCTCCGTCCGCGAACACTGCCGGCTCCGGCCTTGACGCCAAATCCGTCGTTCTGCCATTTTCATCTTCATGCCGATACGTCAGCCCGTCGTCGCTCGTCAGCAAAACATTCGCGTTTATCTTCAGCTCCGGCGAGTGATAGCCCTGATAGACGGACCTCGTGACGAACGTCGCGATGGCTCCCATCGCCGTCGCCTCCATCGTCGCCGCCCCCTCTTCAATCTCTGCAGGCGACTGCGCTATGAACGCTTGCCCCTCCGTTATCCACGTCCACTCCGCGCCGTCCCAGACCCCGCGCTCCACGTTCAACCTCGACATATCCTGCAGCGCGCCGTCGTAGCTTCCGGGCAATCCCTCGCTCTCGTTCAGCGAGCTTCTCGCCCACGGCAGATACTCCGCGCCGCGCACGCCGAACGAGAACCTGCAGCTTGCCTGCCCCTTGCTTTGACTCCATCGCGGCGCAAAGAACGTCGCGGGCTGTCCGAACGCGTCTGCCGGATGCGTAGCGCCCGCCCCCATGATGATGTCCGGCGCGCTTCCGTCCCACCACACGCGCGGATCTCGCGACCATCCCCCGCCTTCGCCTTCCTCTTTCTCTATTTGCCATATCCAGATTTCGCCTCGCGCGTTATCCGCTAGAGACTGGCTGCCCTTGCCGGTAAAAAAGCCCATGCTCCGGTTTTTGAAGTTCACAAACGCTCCTGATATTCCGGCGTTGACATCGCTTATTGCGTCGTCAATATGCTCAAGTTCGGCGTCCCTCCGAAAATCAAGAAACCCGGACTCCTTCAGGTCGTATATCTGAATCGCAAGGTTAGGGCTTCCTGCCTTTGTAACCGGGAACGGGTCGAGAACGCCGACGTTGACAAGCTCGTCTCTCGAAACGACAAGCGCGTGATTGTCGGTTAATCGGGCAATCGCGCCTGTTTTATTAAACGCTAGCGCTTCCGCGTCCGTCCTCTCCCCGTTCGCGCCATCGCCCCCGATGAACTTTGCGTCATTCGATATCATGTATTTGTCGTTTAATATGTAATCCTTTCCCGCGCCCGTTCCTACGAAAAGCCAGTTAATCGTCTTGTCTATCGCATGACCGTCCGCCATCAGCGTCGCAATTATGGCTATAGCGTTCGATGCCGGATATAACAGCGTTATAGGCGTGTTGTGCGTTCCGGGGAAAAGCCTCGCAAGCGTCGCGTTTACAGGGCCTTCGCCGTCAATGTCAAAATCCTCTCCGTCCAGCAAAACAATTTTGGGTTCGGGATTTTGCGAAGACTGCGGTGAGCCGACATATAATATGTCGCCGTCCGCATTCACAAACGCGCAATACGTCCCTGTCGGCTCAAACACATTGGTGGAATATACAATTCCGTTCCACTCTATCGCGCAACAAGTCGCCACATATTTGCCGCTGTCAGAATCGTATGTTAGCGACGGCCTGACAAGCCCCGATTCATGCCGCGTCAACTTGTCGCCAGTGTGCCGCCATAGTCCCGCGCCTTCGCCGAACCCATCGGCGATCGATGCCGCCCACGCCGGAAACGCGTATGCTCCGGCTTCCTCAGAATAAGTTATGCCATTGCTGATTCTCGCGTGGACGCCGGACACATCGACTTGTTTGCCGAATTTTAACGGGGATTCCGCGCCGCCTGGCAAATAATCTTTTTCCGGCAGCTTATCATCGTTTTCCAACATCAGTGGCGCGTCGCTTTTCGCGTCTATACAATCCACTATGCCGCCGTTGCAAGGGTATGGATAGACATAAGTCGGGAATCTCAATGTAAATGGGTCTTGCGCGGGCCACACCCCGCCCCCCAAATATTCCGGTTTCGGTATGTCCTCGGCGGGCCGCTTGTAGTTCGCGCCTATTCTTATTTGAAGCGACCCGGAATTACACGTCACAACCTGATTGGTCATTACGGGGCGTTTTTCCGGAAAATAATCTCCATCGTCGCTCCAAAACGAAGTCCCGTAATCGCCCTCAATATACGAATATGCCAAAGCATCCGAATTAAAGTCGTCAGAATCGTCAACCCAGTCTATGCCGCCTGTGTGCGCCTGTTCTATCTGAACCCGCGCCGCGCCGACCACGCCCTCAAATTCAACCGTCCTTATGTCAAAACCGGCAACTTGGTGAAACAAATAATAATCTGATGCCGTTTCAACATATAGCGAAACCACCTCGGATTCCAACTCCGCAACATAGCTGTGAACAGCCTCCGACGTTCCGGCAAGCAGTCTTTCAATATCCAGCCTGAATATAAACGGCTCCACTCCGAAGGCGCTTGCTTCGTAATAGCCCCCTGTCACAACCGGATATGTCGAATTCGGGTTTGAAACCATTAATATCTCGCCCTGCGCCCCGCTGTCCTGAACCTCGAAAGAGCCGACATCGTAAAACGGCAGCGCGACATCTCCTCCGATTGTGCCGTTAGCCTGCAGAAGCGCGCCATGTCCCATCGGGCTTATGCTCGGCTGATTCAACACGGTAACGCTTGAGTCGAAAAGTTCCCCGGAATGATTTATCTGTGTCGGCGTGGGGATCCATCCGTGTTGCATCACAAAGCTATATTCCCCTGCCTGCGTGAAATATCCGAGTTGTCTAAACACCGGGTCGCCGCCTCCCAACAAACCCGCGCCGTGCGCCCAAACCCACCACCGCCCGCGATAGTATCTGACGAATTTTATACAGCACGCCGAAGTTGTCCCGATTATGTCGCGCGGCGCATAAAACGTTTCGCATTCGAGATAGTTATCGTTAGGGGATAGTCGGTTGCATTGACCGGTAAAAAGCTCGTTTTTCTCTTTCGCGCAATCGATGATTATCAGGCAAGGAGCCACGCCAGTTCCGCCCACGCCCGGCGTTCCCGCCCCGCCAGTCGCTATCGCCAACTGATTCTTGTCCGGGTTGAACGCAATGTCATACGGAAAATCCGATTCGCCGAAAAGCCCCGGCCAGCCTCCGCATGTCCCGGCATTCACTACGTCGATATAGTCCCCGCTTCCCGGTTCTTCATCATGATTTATTATTGAGACTATTGCGTTGCTCTCGGAATCAAGCCGCTCGTCGTGCAGCAGAAAAGTCCTGTTGCGCTTTTCATCATGAATGATTTTCTTATATTTGCCGCTGACAGTATGATACGGATGCTGTTGCGCTCCCGCCACATCGGGATCGACTTTCACAACTTCCGTCGCCTCCTGCGCGGCAGGCAGAGCCTTTGCCCCGGCCGGTTTGAGTATCTTCATGCGCCACGCCGTCTTGCGCCAACCCTTTTTCAACTCCGCCATCTGTTCTTCCATCAACGCGACATCCCTGTAATCCATAATCCCGCCTCCGCATTTGCGCTTTTCCGAAACGCAAAACAGCCTCTAATAACGCCCGTTTTTTCACGCTTCAAGCTGAATCACGCTCATGGCAATCCGGGTGAACCCCGGCATTCCGGGTATCTCTTTGAACGCCGGATAACTCGCCGGATACAGCCGCTCCAAACTGTTCAGCGGAGCCGCGAGCGATGCCCTTTTCAGATCGAACGTCGTTCCTACCGTCTCAGCAATCCGCCTTATCTCGTCCCAGAACGTCTGTTCGGCATACTCCCACACAATCAGCCCGCGCCAGCCCGTCGTCTTCTCCGCGCTTTCCGTCACTATCGTTCTGCCGTTCGCGTCCTTCGCCGCCTTGACATTCAGCTCCCGCTCGACTTCGTACACCGACAACTCGTTGCGCGAGCCGCATTCTAGCCTCCACGCATAATCGCACTTCACCTCGCGCCCCGCGCGCGTCTCGTGGAACGTCACGCTCGCCGCCGTTTCCGCGTCTCCGGGATCGAACACATACTCCCCGGCGTCCGCCCGCGAGCCGTCCACCCTGACAACCGGCTCAGGCTCCGCTTCCGCCCCTCTGCCGCTCAACACGAACTTCAGTCCGTCCCCGAAGTCCTCCGCCATTTCCCCTCTGCGTTTCACTATCAAAACCGCGTCTCCGCTCATCGCCTCGCCCCGCCTTTCTTTTGGCGTTTGCCGGACGCCGCCCGTATTTTGCCATCCGTCAACTCGCGTCTTATCCGTGATTGAAGTTCGTCCGCCTCGGCAGCCCCGATATCGAGTTCATCACCGACGACCTCACCCATTTGTCCTCCGATATCGCGTCAAACTCCCTAGACGGCTTTATGTGCACCGTCACTTCCGGCGACATCCTCGGTTCGGCGAATTTCCTCAGCATCCCGCCGTCCGCGTTCCGCGACGAAAACGCCGCCCGCTCGAACACCTCCGAGCCGTACAACTGGCTCATGTCCCCTCCGAAGAACGCCGTTCCGCTCTTAAATATCTCCTCTACGCCGGACATCTCCGGCTTCTTCTTTTTATCCAGCAGCCCCGTCATCGAAGCTATCGAGAGCAACCCGCCGACAACCCCGCCCGCTCCGCCCCCGAAAAACGACAGTTCGCTTCCCAGCAACTTCCCGAGCGCGCCGCCAAGCCCGCCCCCGATTATTCCACCGCCGCCCGCTCCGCCCGCCAGAAACCCTGTCGCTCCTCCGCCCCCGAACGCCGCGCCCCTTATCGCTTCGCCAATCGCCCTCTTCAGCCCGCTCTTTATTTCCTTCCCTATCGATTCGCCTATCCGGCCGCCGCTCAACGCCTCCCCTATCCCTCTCTCAAACGCCCCCCTGAACGCCTCGCTCATCTCCCTGTCGAAATCCTTCATCATCCAAAACCTCCTTTCACATTGCGCCACAAAACAGACAGCCGCCCTCGGCCGCCCGGACTCTTCCGTTTTCTCCCGGATTGCTTTCGCCCGGCCTTCAGATTCTCCTCAAACCGCCCGACGCTCCGAAAACCTTTTCTTTCAGCTCGTTCAGCATTCCGTCTCCCGCCTCGCGCGCCCGCTCCCTGTCCATGAACGCGCACACTGCGTTGAACTGCTTCATAGTCATCCCCGCCGCGCGGCCCGGCTCAATTCCGAACCTCAGCAACATCACTCCCGCTATATCTCCCCAGTCGGCCCCGGCGGTTCCTCTTCGTCCTTCCCGGCCAGACCGCTCTTTTTTTTTACCAGTTCCGCACACCGGGCCGCGAACTCGTCGTGACAGATGTCAAGGTTTGCCTCCACCGCCCGGTCCCTCAACTCCTTCGCGTCCTTCAGCGTCAGCATCTTAGAGAGCGACCGCGCGGAATAATCAGGCAACCCCATCGCGCGCCGCGCCCTCGCCCACAGCCCCGGCTCAGCCGCCATCAGCGTCTTTTGCAGAAACACCGCCCATGCCCCTCCTGCTACCGGCGACACCCACATGTCCGCCAGCGCGCCGTAGAACTCCTCCAGACGCCCTATAGGAAACACCCGGATCCTCCACGCCCTTCCCGCTGAATCCGTCACCCGCTCCTCTCCCGCCATCTCCGCAGCCGTATACCTCTTCTCCGCTCTTCCCTTATACGCCATTTCTCCCTCCTTTTTCATCCTATTCGGTTTTTCGAGTTGAAACAAAGACGGACGCCTCATTCCGGGTCGGGATATCCGGGTTCGCCGTTGCGCAACGTCGCCTCAATCATCTTTCCAGTCGCGGGGTCGGGCGACGCCACGAACGCCACCGTCTGGGATATCCTTTCCCCGGCAGGCGAGATATTCGCCGCCGCCGCAGTGTAATATATCTCCGGCAAATCTATCGTTAGCGAGTATTTCCTCTCGCCGGTTATCGAGTCCCTGTGAACGATGGAGATAGACAGCGAACCGGGCGCGAGCGATTTCGACGGCGTCGCCGCGTCCGCCCCTCCCCACAGCCTCCTCGTGTCCGCGTCCGACCTCAGAGCGAAACTCGCAGTCCCCGCCGCCTCGAACCCTCGCGCGAACTGACCGCTCGCCCATCTCTCTCCGTTCAACGTCAGCGCCGACTCCACATTGTTGCTTATCTCAAGTCGGAAATCCTCGAAGTCCAGCCTGCCGACACCGTTGAAAACGAACTCCACGTCCGCCGCCACCCACGCCCCGGCGCTCGCGTAAAAAGGCTCCGCCGGCGTCGCCGCCACTGGCCTCTGCGCCGTCATCCTCGCATCCATCTCCAGCGTCTCCCCCGGAGATATCGATATCGTCGCCGAGTCGACCGCGCACCCAAGCCAGTTCGCGCATCCTCCCTCGCCGTGCCCCACCTGCACAGTGAAACTCGGCAAGTCCGGCGTCTGCGCGGGCGCGAACTTGTGCTCATACACTCCATCCTCCACAAGCGCGCTCTCCACCCGCCCGAACAACCCCTTCAGCAGCCACGGCGTTATCCCCTCCGGCTTCATGTCCAGCGTCATTCCCCCGCTCGCCGTCACCGCTCCCGGATACGTCCTTCGCGCAAACCGCGTCCCGTTCGCCGTCGCCGGCCTCAGCGCCCCGTTGTCCATCCTGAACGACTCGCTCGAAATATCCCCGAACACAACGGGCGGCGTCGCCTCCGCTCCATATTCCGATTCCTGTTTCAGCCCCAAATGCCCAAGCATTCCTATAGTCATCTCCTTGCTCCTCCCCTATTAAATTGCGTCCGCGCGCCGCCTTCCCACTCGCGCACCTCCGAACGCTCTTTCGCTTGTTCGTAATATCAATTCAAATCCATCTTTAAGACTCGGGAGCGATTGTTCAGAGCGGATGAAATGCGAGACGCAAGGCGCATTTTTGCAGCAAATAGAACTTATGGTTCATGAACAAAAAATTCGGCGGCAACGACGCAGTTCGCCGCTATGAACAATCGCCCCGGTTCGCCAGTTCTATCGGCGAATCCGGGATCAATTCGGAACTTAAAAAACGACGCAGGCAATACTACAAAACCCTTCGCCTGTCTCCGTTTTGCTTCATGAATAAGTTTGTTTTGGAATTACTTCCCGGCGCGCATCGCTTTTATTCGCTCTTCGATGTCAGGCGGAGCCGGAGAATTCGTTAGCAGGCACGTCCGCGCTTCGTCATCCCGGCATCCGACGACAACATAGTCTTTTTGACTTCGCCCCTCGGCGAAATCCCGCGCGCATTCTTCGTCCGTCTTCCCTCCGCACTTCTCGAGCGCTAAATAAACCGAGTCCGGCCTGCCTTTTTTCGCCCTCTTCGCCACCGCGCTTAAAGACACATAATACGCGTATCCGACTCGCAACCCTTGCGTCTTCACTCTCTCTCTATAACACTCAGGAGTCTGTCCAAACACAATCCTTGCCGCGATTTTTTGCTGATACATCGTGTCAACACAATCCTTCAGCCCCGCTTCTCTCAACTCGTCAAGCTCGAGGCTCTCAATTTCCCAATGACCGTCCGCTCCGTTTTCTTCGTAATTGAATACACTAATAGAGCCGACCCTTTTAGGAGAGGTCTCGAATTTCATGTCATCGGACAGATAGATTATTATATTCTCTCCGTCAAACCCCGCCGCCGCGTAATTCTCCCTATCTGTCTTCACACCCATTGGCGGACCAGCCAGACACTCCATTATTATCATCAGCGCGAATATGACTGGTTGATACAACAAAACAAATAGCGCGACCACCGCCGTGGCAATGATTCCTTTCCATGTCGGACTTGCTTCTTTATACCTGTTATACATATCAATTATCACTGCTTTCTCTGAGCGTCTCCTACGCCGCCTCTCAGTATCTCAACCAACGGCGTAATAATACATCTTTTCTTGCCTTTCCATCGCCCTCATACATTTCCTTCGTCGGCAATCTTTTGTTTTCCATTATCCAATCCGCCTGAGCTTCCGGTGGCCAGATGTCCCACGGTATGCTTTTGCTTATCAGATGTTTGTACGCATAAGGATCATAACTCAACCCGCCGGGCAATACGTCTGTCATCGTCTTTATGCAATGCTGACGTAATGCCCTTGTCGCATATCTAAACCCCATTCTGTTATTATACTGCCACACATGCGCCGCCTCATGAATCAAAACATCTTTGTTTACTTGACCGTCTTCTTCAATATCTCCCTCTACAACACAAATTCTGTTGCCTACTCCCCTGCTGTAACCCAATATTGTGAAAACGCCTCCGATATGTACCCTTATTTTACCGTAATCCAACTCATTTCCAAACACACTCACAAGTATCCTTTTCTCGTTGTCCGTCAAACCTCTTATTCGTCCTGTAATTCCTCCGACATCCGCCCCTTCAAATATATACTCTTGCAAAGCCAACTCGCTCTCGCTCAGCCCAAAATAGCGCCCGCCACACTCATGCAACTCCGTTGTGGAACATGTCTTTCTATCTTTTTTCTTCGTCATAATATCATCCTTTATTTATTGCTCTTCATATATTACATCTGGTAGGAAAAGCGTATTATGCTTTCCATTCTTTCTTTTCATTAGAGGTAGTAATCCATGTTAATTCTGTTTTATTGTCTTTGCCTCTCATAAATAGGTCCCCGATTTCGGGACTGTTGAAAAAAAACGGAATCAGGAAATATATTGATGCGACCGAAAAAACACTTGGGAAACAATATTTGTTCATTGGTTTTCCTGCTAATCGCCGAAGACATCTCGTTTTTAGGCAATTGTAGAGAACGCTTAAAATATCAATACAGGCAATACTACATACGATTCGGCTGTGTCTATTTTAAGGCGAGTTGAGTTTTTGCCTAATTTCAATCATCAGTTGAATTATTAAAACCACCACGCCGAAAAAAACGTAAACAAACCATAAGAAAAACATGTATACCCATAAACCATACGCGAAATCGCCATTAAAAGGCGGGACATAAACTACTAATATAAGCGCCAAAACCACGATCAATGAATAGACTAGACCAAGCTTTGCCCACTTGTTCAGCAACTTTCTGAGATCTGCTTTCATAAACGCCTCTCACCATGGTGTTTGCGGAGCCGGTGTGCCGATGAGAAATGAATCTAGAATTATATGTCCTCCCCCTATGACTGGTACTGTCACAAAATTTTCAACATACCAAATGCGCTCTTCCGGGGGGCCGATATATTTGTATCGTTTCGTTGCTTCTTGTGCCCACTTATGTGTGGCTTGTTCCCAATCAAAACATACAAAACCCCTTCTGCCGCGTGAAGCATAGAACTTTGCCGCTTCAATAGCTGGCATTGGAGATGTATGATGATAATATGCATGCCATCTTACCCATTTAGCATATTCTTCTTTGAATTGCCTAATCTCTCGTGACACATCTGGACGAGGCTTATACCTTCTCTCGCCCTTGTTCCTATCCATTTCAAGCCGATTATAATAATCAGGTCTTCTTACATCATTTGGTCTAGGTTTCCAATGAGTAGCGTCTAATGGTAGAGCCGCCGTTTCGTTATAAAAGTATTCCCCATTCTCTGGATTCGCGCATTTCGCGGTGGAGATGTCAGGACCGCAAACGATGTATTCTCTGAATCGGTTTTTCATCTCTCCCATATTATACTCCTTTCAACCGACTCATCTAACGACAATGAGATATTATTTGTTGCGTAATATCTAACCATTAAAAGCGTCCGCATGTAAAACCGACGCTTACGCTGCGCAGTCTGCGACATAGTCTAAAGCGCCGCCAAAAGTTTTGCGATGATCGTCACTTGTCCGATATGAATGGTTTCTCCCTTGTCACTCAGTATGTCGGGATTGCTTTTCGTGAGATATGAGGGACTCGAACACATGTTGACTCTGCGCCCCCTCAGCGCGTCGCAGATGTCGTCGCAAAGCTCGACTATTCCAACGCCGCCGCACTCCGCGCCCTCGCGCGCGACTCCCGGCGCAAGACTCTTCGTTCCCGCGATTATTTCTATCATGTATGTCAGAACCACGCTTCCGGTCGTCGCCTTGTCCTGCCTTATGTGAAAATTGCCGACATCGATAAACGGAAATATCTTTCGCGACACGCTCATGTCTCCGTGCGATATTCTTTTAACGTATGAGGAAAGCTTCGGGTCGCTTTTCAGCGCTTCAAGAATGTTGTCCAGAATTTCTTTGTTGTCTATTTTCATGGTCCGGCGCTCCTTATCGTCAACCTCTTCATTTCGTTTCAAGCGGATTGCTTGTCTGTCGCTGTCATTCCGCTCAGCGAGACTTCGCAGGCCCACGACCTGCCACCGGAGCCGGATTTGTGCGCGGTGGACGAATTCAGCAGTTTGACAGGAGCCTCGAACGCGCCCCCGAAATCGTTCATCACGACCGCGTTAAGGATGTCCGCGTTTAGTTGCAGTATTCCTTTCGCTCCGGATGTTTCATCTCCCGCGTGCGCGGTCTCAGGCAGAGTGTGGAATGTCCCGCCGTATATGCGGACCGCGCAGTCGTTTCTCATCCGCCCCGCTTTCCCGATCGTCAACGCTTCGGCTTCGTTCTCTACCGCGTCCACCGACACAAAAGGAAAGATATTCCTCGCCGAATCAATTCCGCCCGCCGAGAACTTCTTCACGTATCCCGACAGGGCGGCATCCGCCTTGAGGCAGCTCAACACTTTTTCCGTGATTTCCTTCCCGCTGAACGTTCCCATAATTCTCTCCCATGCTTATTATCTCTTCCCGATTGTCTCAAACAATCGTCAGCGATTCATGTCTGATTGTATGATGCTTCCGCCGTTCTTCTCGCTCACCAATTCTCCATCGTGCCCTCGAACGGCTCGCAGACGCTGGCGCCGCCTGATGTGCGCTCGACGGTGAAAATCCTGTCCTGATTCGGAGTGGTGGTGGAAACTTTGGAGTCCATGCCGTAACCGGAGCCGGACGCCAAAGCTCCTCCGCTCTCGACCAATTTATCGAGCAGTTCGAGCGGGCGTTTGTAAAACTTGTCCACCCATTCTGAGTCGTTCGGCGCGCTTCCTGTAAAGAGCCGCCGCAACAGAAAATACGTCGCCAGATCGTCCGATATCCCGTTCACGACGGCTGGCGGAGAGGAGAGAGGAAGAGCCGCGAATCCGACGGCGGCGGCAAGCCGGGCGTCGATTATCGCGTCCGCTGCGGCGCGGCAGTCGGCGGCCATATCCTCGGTTATCGCCTCGCATACGACTAGGTCCGCATAATCTATCAGGTTGTTGCTGATTCCGTTTTCAGTTCCGTAAGACATGTGAGTCCTCCTTAGCTCCGGCCGCCTTGCGGCAGGGCAATGTCGCTATTTATTCATTCATGCGAAAAAAGCCGGGCGCGGCGCGGGGCCGCGCCCGGAAACAATCGCTTATTCCTCGGCGTACAACAGGGCGGCTGTGGCGGTTCCGCCTGTTTCATTTTCGACGGCGACGGCGAGCGCGGCTCTCCCCCCTGCGGGACAATGCGCCCTGCCGACCACCTCCAACACGGACGGCGTCTCGGACAATATGACCGGGTACGCGTCCGCTCCGTCTATCTTCAACATGCAACGCAACTTGTTGTCCGCTCCGGCGGCCGCAAACTCCCCGGCAACTCCGATGACAAGAATGTCTCGCTGCGGCGTGAAAGAGAACACTTCCGCGCCTTCCGGAAACGACGTTCCGGAGCCAGCCACGCTTGTTTCGACAGCGCCGCCGAAAGCGTCCGCGTTGAAGACATAGTCTTCCTCCGCCCCCGCCGCCGCGAACAGCGACGGAACTCTGATTATCCGCATCAGCATTGATGCCATCGGCCCCGCGCTCAGGCTTTCCAGCAAGTCGTCTATCTGGTCCGCCGGGCACAGCAGCGTCAGCCGCAGCCACCCCAGTTCCATCGCGTCGGCGTCAATCTCCACCAGTAGCGCGTCGATGTCCTGAAGCCCGTCGAGTATCGGCGTTTCCTCATCCAGCAACTCTTCCGGCTCGGAGTCCGCCGC
The DNA here is from genome assembly GCA_002069885.1 of bacterium ADurb.Bin236. Classification (GTDB taxonomy): domain Bacteria; phylum UBP15; class UBA6099; order UBA6099; family UBA6099; genus UBA6099. Next base: position 30,081 of record MWCD01000030.1, read on the forward strand.
CACCCGCGCTCCCCATCCTGTCACTCCGTATCCGCCGCTCACATAATGGCAGAAGTTGGAAACCGGATACTGTCCGGGATCGTCCGTGTAGTCGTTTCCGTCGAACGACAGCGCGGAGCAGTATCCCTCGAAGACTTCGCTGACATCGTTCCACACGATGGAGGGAGTAGACATTCTTGCGCCGCCCGCGCCGTCGCCGCCCCATAACGCGGGGGCGTCGCCTTCGACAGGACTCCATTCGATGACGGGTTCCGGGAGAGGTCTGTCTCCGCCTCGCCCGTCGCCGCCCCAGAGAGCCGCGCCGGCGGCCGTTATCGCGGCAGTGTTCACCGGGCCGAAGTCGGCGCCCGGCCCTTCCGGCGCAGCGAAAACGCTCATTATCACAAGGTCGGCAGTCGCCTCAAGAGTCTCGGCCACGGAGTTCGGACACACTATCGTCGCGCGCGATTCCCCGTCCGTCACAAGCGCTATCGCCAGAGGCCCGCTCTCGCCGGTTATCCCCGACGCCATCAAGTTGTGCGGCTCGTCGGCTATGATCGCGAACATCTGCTCCGTCCCCATGAATACCATCGTTCCGGGGCCGTCCGAAGAGTGGTTATACACCGCTCCGTTGAATTCGAGCGCGCAACTGAGCGCCCTGTAGTCCTCCCTCGCAGCGTTCCACGTGATCGTCGGAAGAGCCACAGGCTCGACCTCGCCCGCGCTCCCATCGGACTGATACAGCCTTGTCGTTTTCACTGCCATTCCGTCCCTGTCGTAACTCGTTCTTTTTCCCATTGTTATTCACCCCTGTTTTCCCGCGCCACAAGCCCGCGCGTATAAAATATGTATTTCCGAAACTCAGGTTGTTTTTGTATCCCGCAAGTGATTATTCGTCTTTTCATTCTGAAAAAAACATTCTTCCGGGAAGGCAGGCTAATCCTTCGGTCTATGCGGGATGCTCGAGGATCACGGGTCCGGGGCCGCGCCGCGCGCGGGGGAAATCATCCCCTCGCCTCGCCGCCTAAGGGCTTGCCGTCCTCCCGGAAGAATGTAGTTGAAATAAAGTCGGAGCCGGGCCTTCAAAAAAGGGCGCGGTTCGGGTCATCCGGCCTACATCGCGACGGCGTCCTTGATGAGGTAGCCGCAGTATTCGCTGACGACTTTCTCGACGATGATTTCGGAAACCTCGACGGCGTCGCTCTTGCGGCCGTCCTCGCGCCATTTGGCGACTTGGCGCGGCTGGCTCTGGAACGTCAGGCCGAAGGTCATTGTTCTAGGCGTGCGCGGGTTGGGAGCCACATACGCCACAAGAACGTTTCCGCCCCATACGTCGGAAGCCGCGAAAGGTTGTCCCTCCTCGGCGGAGTCGAACACCGCGCCGGGGATCAGCACCCGAAGGTTCCACAGGGCCGGGGGCAGGTCCCCGTTGACCAGAAGCGTGTTGTCGGTGTACTTGATAAGTTCCCGCACTGCGGGGTCGCGCTTGACGCATTTTGCCACCGCCGCCGGGATGACCACCACGTTAGGCTCGCGCCCGATCGATCCGCGCACCGCTTCCTTCGCCGCGTCTATCCTCGACTCGATGGCGTCCTCCTTGGAATCGCTGTCGAACGAGGCGTCGTTCCACTGCCGGGAGCCGCTCAGTTCGATGAAGTTGCCGGAGAGCGCAAACGTCGCAGTGTCGCACAGAATGTCGGCAACGCGCTTCTCGCGGTTCAGCATCAGCATGTTGGTCAAATTTTCGGCGACATCGAAGTCGGGGGCCAGCGGGGCGTCCGCGTTGCGCCTCTCGCGGTCGCTCACCAAGTCGGCCAGCGCCCGCTCCTCGCACCTGTATGTCGGGGTCGACTCGATTTTCCATGAATCGATGAAGTTCGTGTCCGCCTTTTCGGCGCGCAGGTCCCGAGTCGTCCTGAAGTCCTGCCTGCCATAAACGAAATAGGCGTCGCTGTCTTTCGCCACGTCGATGCGCGGCATGATCAGGTCCGCTATCAGCGCCCCGTTGGAGTGCTTCAACGAAAAATTCGTCAGAGCCTGATCGATGTGAATCGTTCCTCTGTTGCTCATTTTCCCGCCTCCTCAGGCAAGTTTTTCCAACCCGAACCCTAACGAAGGATTCGGGTTCAAGCGTTGATCTCGCCCGGAATGCACAGGATGCACTTCACGAGCGAGCCGGCCGTGTTGGCCGAACTTATCGCGCGGCCCACTATTCCGGTTCCGGCGGCGAGTTCGCCTTCTCCTTTAGGCTTCACCCTTCCTTGGACGTCCGCCACGATAAGCGTGTCCCCGATCTCGACCGCCTCGGCTATCTTCACCTTCGCGATCCCAGCCACCTGAAAAGAGCCTGTCCGGCCCTCCGTCAGCGCCGCGTCCCTCAGCGCTCCCGCCACGTTGCCCGCTCCCTCTCCGCCGGGCCTCTTCACCTGACCTTCCGTCTCGGTGTCGAGCACGGCCACGCAACACTGCTCCAGCGGCTCTTCGCCCGCCTTCAGCGCGTACGTCGCCACCAACAACTCGTTCATCTCCGCCATCTCTCTTTCACCTCCCCTTTTTATCGCCCCCTCGCCGGAGGCGTTTGTCTCTCGCATTCCGTTTCCTCTATTGCCATTTCGCCACTTGCGCGCTATCATTAATGCCGAATCTGCCGCGAAATTCAGGCGGATGTTCAGCGCCGCGCGGAATGCCGCCCTCATTTATCGCGGCAAGTTAGCGAATGGTGTTTTTGTTAATAAATAAAAGCTGTTTTGTTTTTCAGAAAAGAGGATTGTGTTATGGAAGACCTTAAAGAAATGTTAATCAAACCGGAATTTCCCCGCTCGGCGAGTTACGATCCCGACTGGCAGCTAAGCAACCAGATGGGGCCGAACGCGCTGTGGCTTTGTGAATGGCTGTGCGAGGCGATGGAACTAAAGCCCGGAATGAGGGTTCTCGATTTGGGTTGCGGAAAAGCGATGACAAGCATATTTCTTGCGCGCGAGTTCGGCGTCCGCGTGTGGGCGGCGGACCTGTGGATGAGCCAAGACAACAACTGGAAACGCGTCAAGGAAGCCGGCGCTCAGGACTCGGTCTGCCCGCTCCGCATGGAAGCCCACGCGCTTCCGTTCGCCTCAGGGTTCTTCGACGCCGTCATCTCGATAGACGCCTATCATTATTTCGGCACGGACGAACACTACATTGACTACATCGGCCAGTTCGTTCGGGAGGGCGGCCAGTTCGGCGTCGTCGTGCCCGGCCTCGCGCGCGAGTTCGAGAACGGAATCGTCCCGGCCCATCTTGCCGAACCGCAATCAAACGGAAAAGCTTTCTGGGAGCCTGCCTGCCGAAGCTTCAAGACCGCCGGGTTCTGGAACGCGCTTTGGAAAGGCTCTGCGTCGGTTCAAGATGTCAAAGTCGATCTTCAACCCGACGGCTGGCGGCTCTGGATGGAATTCGAGCGCGCCATCGAAAAGTCGGGAAAAGGCATATTTCCGTCCGACGCCGAAGCGATTGAAAAAGACGCCGGGCAATACATCGCTTTCATCAGAGCCACCGCCCGCCGCTCAGCCCTGTCAGAAATGAACCTGTACGACCCGACGCTCGGCCTCCAATGCGGCGCTGAATAGCTTTTTGCTATTGTATAAAAGAGTTTTGTGTGTGTTTGCGGGGGAACCATTTTTTTGCAAAAAACAGGTTCCCCCGCGCCCCTTCCGAAAAAACTCTTGGCGCGCCGATTTTATTGAACTCCGTTCAACTCAAAATCGGCTATTTGTGAAATAGACTATAGCCATAAAGCTCAAATTGGATTTGCCATCAAAAGCGCGCGGCTCGGAACAATCCCGCTGCGACGGCTCCTCCCAAACGAGACGAGACCCAAATCATCAGCGCCGGCATGATTCCGACGGCAAGAAGAATTCCGGGCAGATAGTTGATAGGATTATTGCCTCCTAAAAGCGGAACTCGCAACAATGGCGAAAACGCGAGCGTGGCAAATCCGAACAGAAAAGCAGATGGAGAAGCTATGACAACCGAGAGAATAGCGCCCGGCAGATAGCCCGCCGCGCCGTTCTGATTTTTTCGCGCCGCAGAGATGAAAGCGCGCGTCGTCAATATCCCGATCGCCGCTCCGGCTAGCAGGGTCAACGGCGGCCCCGCAAGCAGCATGGCCGCTCCTTCAGCGGTCAAACGCATCGCCCCGTGTCTCCACATTAGAAACTCCGTCCACCAGCCCGTCGCCAACGCGCCGTACGGAAAAAACGCAATCGCCACTGCCAAAACTACGAAAGTCCTTTTTCTGCCTTTATCCCGTTTGACATCCGTCATGGCGCGTTCCTTTCGACAGCGTCCGGAAGCGTTCCGCTCCGTTCCCACCATTTACTAACTTTTTTCATCACGCATTCGTTGAAGTAATACGAGTCCGGACGTTGTGACGCGCCATACTCAACCATGTCCGCTCCGCCTCCAAGTTCTTCTCCCGGCTCGCAGACCCAACCGATCAACTCGCCGGCATCGGAGTGCTTCGCCGCACAGCAACTAAAACTCGTCCCTACAGCCGCAGAAAGGGCGTTCGCAAGATGCGTCCTGCTCATTTCTCCTGTTTCCTCCGACAGAATGCCCTCTATTATCATAGAAATACGAGGCTCGTCGCTCAGAGGAAATCGTTCGCTCATCCGAAGCAGATTCCCGGTTAAGTCATATTGAGCGTCTCTGTAATCGCGAACCGAGCGAATCATTCTTTCGGCGTCCTTATGTCCGCCGAATGCTCTTATGATTGTCGCGGGGACGCGCCCCATTCGTCCTTCTGACGCGTCTATGACGAGAAATGATGACGCCACGAGAAGCTTCAACGAAATAAGCGTCGCCACCGGCAATCCCGCAAGAAGAAAAAGGACCTCGCTCCGCCTCATAGCTTCTTTTCTCCATTTCAACCACATTTTCTTGATGCCGCAAAGCTATAATGTTCACATCGGCCAACCCCAAGAAAGCGCTGCGGCTCTGCTGTGCCAGCTTATGGCCGGGCCCCAAACCCTTATTATGCCTGAACGGTCATTTGTCACATTAACCCTTAAAGGAAATCCGGCTGTTTTTATGACGCCTGAAGAATAAACCTCTTTGTGATTATTTATTGCGAACCTTTGTCCCGCAATTATTACAATTCCATCTGCGTCAAATAAATAATCGATTGAATTTCCTCCACTCGCTAAATACATTTGAACCATTCTTTCGCTTCCTTTTTTATTGCCCACCACACACAAAGCTTCGCCGCTTTCATTTTGAATAATACGCCTGCTCAGGTGTTTTTTCACACTTCCAAACAACCCATATTCAGCAAGGCGATTATCCTTTTGGGTTTTATTATACTGAGTTTGCATATTGTCACAAGGATACGATCCGGAATAATTGTTGCTCTCGCGCAACCGGCCATTGTCGCCGTCGAAGTCCGATGACGGGGGCCGAACATATTCCAGCGCGGCGAGGGCGGCGCGGGAGTAGTCGGACGCGTCGTCGTAGTCCAGCCCGCGCGCGGCGCAGTAGCTTTTTATCAGCTCTTCAGAGTCGTCCCCCGCCCCGCCGGCCTCGCCGCCGCCGCTGACGCCTTCTCTCCCGTACTCGCTCATCGCGGGATGTTCGCTGAGAGCGGACACAAATCCTCTGAACCCTGCCGCAAGCCCGGACTCGTCTCCGGCCGCTCTCGCGTAGTCCGACGCCGCCGACGCGTCTCCGTCCAGTATCGCCAAAAGGTCTATCACGAGGCCCCTGAACGCGGGCGGAATTCTGCCCGCGTTGCGGGACACGAACTGGCGGCGGGCGCGCTCGCGAGCCGCGGCCTCCCGCATCCTTTGCTCGTCGAGGCGTTCGCGGGCCTCGCGAAGTTTCTCAAGAGCCTCGTCCAGCGCCGCCGACATCTCTTCCGAGGCGGCCCCGGCTTCCTGTGAATTTTCTTCCTCTGGGACGGCGATTTCGTCCTCGTTCGCAATGTCTTCCGAAGGCTCCGATTCCGTTTCGTAAGCCGCCTGCGCGCCGTCCGCCGCAAGTCCCTCTTGCGCCTCGTCTCCGCCCCCATCCTCCGCCGCGTTCGGTTCCGGCTCGGTTGCGCCGCTTGCCTCCTCCTGTCCGGGTGAAACCTCTTTAGAAGCGTCGGCGACATCGCCGGCAACTTCAAGCTCCTCCGCGTCCGCATTGTCAAGGCCGGTCCCGTCTTCGCTTGCGGTTTCCTCGCGGCTCTCTGCTTCAGGGCCTTCGTCCAGCTCCGCATCCTGTTTTTCGGCAATGATAAGAAGCTCTTCAAGTTCCGCTATCCGCGCTTTGAGCGCCGCAATTTTTTCAATCATATCATTTGCGGTCATTTCGTCCTCCGGATTATCGGCGTCGGTCGGTTCGGACGCCACATCCGAGCCGCCGTCATCGAGGATGCCCGCCGGGCCGGATTCGTAAAGGTAAGCCGCGCCGCCGCCTGAAGTTCCGTAGAGCGCGCCGATATCCGCCAGCGAGCCGATGGCGGGCAGCGCGGCCCCGAGCAGGGCCAGCCCGGTGGCCACGTGCTTGTGCGTCGCGCCTGTCGCTTCGTCTCGGTATCCGTGCAACACTTCTAGGCTGCGCTTGCGATAAGCTCCCGCCCGTATCAGGTCATAAACTTTTGCGGGCACGCCTACAAGGTCGGCCAACAGCCTCCCCCCCTGCGCGCGCACATTCCTCAGCCACCCTGCGGCAGGCAGCCCGTCCGCGCTCAACAGCCGTTGCTCCGGGTCGTGCCCCAGTTTCACCGGCGGATCGAGCCTGCCTTCCAGCGCCCGGTGCGCCTCCGCCATCTCCTTCAAATCATCTTCCGTATATGCGACCGTCCTTCCCGCGCTGTCCGTCCATGTTCCCGCCCGGAATATCTCCACATCCTTGATTTCAAAAGTTTCGGGCGTGCTTCTTTCCTCATTCAAGTTTTCCATCTTTTTTTCCTCCGCGCCGTATTTTCGCTTCCACCCTAAAAAGCGTTATGAAAGGACATTTTGAACCGCTTTGCGTAAAAAAACTTTCCGCCGCCGTCGCCGGACAACGCGACACAAAAAATTCCTTTATCGGCATTATGATTTCTGTTGTTTCCGAATTGCGAAACGATATCGCGCACACCAAGTCGTTGTTTTTTGGATTTGCGCAACAGTGTCGGCGCCTAGCGCGGAGCCACAGCTTCACATTATGCCTCGCGCTTCATGTCTGAAAAAACCTTAAAACCCGCCTTTTTCCGCCGAAGCATCCTGACAAAGCCGCTTTTACATATTAAACTTAGAATTCAGACGTATATGGGGGAAGAGATGTCCGGAACGGACGAGAAGGAACAAGAAAGCGCGCGAATACCGGAGGCCAAGAGGGAGAAGAGCCTCCGTTTCAGCGTATGGGACGCGTCGTTTTACGCGGCCATGGTCGGTTTTGCGGAAACATATTTTATCCCTCTGCTGGTTTTTCTCGGAGCCACGAACGCGCAGGTGGGCATATATTCAGCGGCCCCGCAACTCGGGATTGCTTTCGCGCAATTCCTCTCGATAATTCTTGTGGACAGATACATGGTGCGCAAACGCATCGTGGTCGCCACGTCGTCCATACAATCCATTTTCCTTTTGGCGATAACAGTTCTGACGTTTTACAATCTGCTCTCGCCGTGGACGATGATACTGCTGACGATGTTCTATTTTGCTGTGAACGGAGCGTCGCTTCCCGCGTGGAACAGCCTGATGGGAGACCTGACGACGGCGGAGTCGAGAGGCAAGTATTTCGGCAGGCGGAACGGGCTTTCGCAGCTTATCTCCTTCGCGGCGATATTCGCCGGCGGACTGATACTGCAACAGTATGACAACAGAGACAACGCTAGGCTTGGATTCACGCTGGTGCTGGCCGCCGCCCTTCTGTGCAGGCTCGGCTCCATATATTCGCTGTCCCGCCATTTCGAAGCTCCTTACAGGAAAGACGAGGACTCGTACTTCAGCTTCTGGCAGTTCATAAAGAGGACGCCGCAATCAAACTTCGCTCACTTCGTGCTGTTCGTGGCGTTTATGAGCCTGTCCGTGCAGTTGGCGGCTCCTTTCTTCGCGGTGTACATGTTGCGCGACCTCGGATTCAGCTATCTGCAATACACGATCGCGCAGGGAGTGTTCACAGCTTCGCAATTCATGGCAATGAGAAAATGGGGGCCGTTTGCGGACAAGTACGGCAACCGCCTTGTCCTGCGGATAACCAGCGCGATAATCCCCGTAGTGCCCCTGTTGTGGTTCCTGTCCGTTGATTTTTATTTCATCGTGGTCATCCAGATAGCCGCCGGGCTTGCGTGGGCGGGATGGTCGTTGGCGACGGCGAACTTCCTGTTTGACGCCGTGACGCCGCCCAAGCGCGCCCGCGCCGCCGCCTACCTCAACTTCTTCAACAGCTTCGGCATCTGCATCGGCTCTCTGTTCGGCGCCGCCCTCGCCGTCTCCGCCCCTCCGGCCATAGCCTCCGGCGCCGTCACCATCATCTACGCATCCCCCCTCCAACATATTTTTCTCATCTCGTCCGGACTGCGTTTTGTCTTTGTCTTCCTGTTCATGGCGACGGTGCGCGAAGTGCGCAAAGTGGATCAGCCCGTTCAGAGAGACATGTTCACCGTGCTTTCCCACATCCGCCCATTCGCGGGTCTCCGCCACGACCCATATACCGGCTCAGGCGACCAAAAAAAAGAGCCGGAATAGAGGGAACCCACATGAAAACAACGACGACTATTGCGATGGTTGCGGCCGCGCTGCTAGCTGTCGCGGGCGGAACTGCCCGCGCTGCAGAACGGACGGCGCTCCCACACATAATTCCAGCCCCCGCGCGAGCCGAATTCTGCGAGGGGACGTTCGAGTTCTCGCGTGACACGATAATCATCGCGTCAGAAGAGGCGGCAACCGCGTTGGCAGTTCTAAACGGATACTTCGGGGCTAAAGGCGAGGGTACGGCGTGTCCGCCGGGCGCGCGCTGCGTGTCGCTTGCGATAGACGCCGCGCTCGCCGCGAACGGGCCTGAAAGCTACGAGTTGAGCGTCGCCCCGGAAGGGGTCGAGTTGCGCGCCCCGGCTCAGGCGGGACTGTTCTACGCGGCTCAGACCCTCCGCCAGATGCTTCCTGCCGAGCCGGGAATCGCCGCCTCTGTGCCGTGCGTAAAAATATCGGACGCGCCCCGTTTCCGCTGGCGCGGCCTCATGCTCGACGTGTCCCGGCATTTCTTCCCCAAAGAGTTCGTGTTCAGGATGATGGAAGCGATGGCGGCGCTCAAAATGAACACCCTGCACATCCACCTTACGGACGATCAGGGCTGGCGGCTGGAGATAGACGCGTTTCCGGCTTTGACCAAGACAGGGGCATGGCGCGGGGCAAGCTCTCCTGCGGACGAGCTTTCTATGTCCCCCTCCGGCCCCGCGCACGGCGGTTTCTACACCAAACAGGACATGCGGGAAATCCTCCGCCGAGCCGCCGAACTCCACATAACCGTCGTTCCGGAAATCGAGATGCCCGGCCACGCCGTCGCCGCCATCGCCTCCGTTCCCGGCCTATCCTGCAAAGGCGAGAGGCTGAAAGTCTCCACCCGCTGGGGCGTACACAAGGACGTCTACTGCGCGGGCAGCGAGCGGGTCTTCGAGTTCTTGGAAATAGTCCTCGGCGAGGTTGCCGAGTTGTTTCCCGGCGAGATTATCCATGTGGGCGGAGACGAAGTTCCGAAACACAACTGGCGTCAATGCCCGAAATGTCAGGAGCGAATCCGGACCGAGGGCCTTGCGAACGAAGAAGAGCTTCAGGGCTGGTTTATGAAAAGAATCGAGAACTTCCTCGAATCTCGCGGCAAGCGCATAATCGGGTGGGACGAGATAGTGGAAGGAGGGCTGCCGCCGCGCGCGGCGGTGATGAGCTGGCGGGGAATGCAGGGCGGGATAACCGCCGCCCTCGAAGGCCACGATGTCGTGATGAGTCCCACATCTCACTGCTACTTCGACTACATGCAGGCCGAAACAGGCGAACCTCGGAGAGTGGGCAGGCCGATAGAGTTGGCGAAAGTGTACGGTTTCGAGCCTGTGCCTCCCGCTCTGGCCGGAACCCCGGCGGCGGAACGGATTATCGGCGCTCAGGGCAACATCTGGACGGAATATATTGATTCCGAGGAACTGGCCGAATATATGACATGGCCTCGCGGCGCCGCGCTGGCGGAAGTCGCATGGTCTCCGAAAGAGACGAAAGATTACGCGGGATTCCTCGCTCGGCTGGAAAGTCTGCTGCCGCGTTTCGACGCAATGGGAGTCAACTACAGGCGGCCCGGCCCGGAAGACGGCGCGAACGCTCGCTTTTAAATGAATTTTTCCGTCAAAAAACCCGGTTTGGCCGCTTTCGCCTCTATTTCCAACTCATGCGATTTTTTTCCGGCGCTTCATTTTTCGCATGTTTAATGTTAATCTAAACTTCTGGCGAATAATGATTATGACAAAGAATATAACAAAGAGAGTAAAAATGAATGGCGCGCTCGCGCGCGCGGCGGCGCTTGCACTTGCGCTTGCGTTTCTCTCCGGTTGCGCAAATCAAGCCCCCCGGCTAGAGCCGGCCAGACAGAAGACAGGCTCCGCGTGGCTATCTTTCAGAGGCAACACGCCCGGATCCACAGGCGTCGCGGTGGACACCCTAGCCCCTCCTTTGGCCGAGATGTGGAACTACGACGCCGGCGGAGCCGTCCGCTCGTCTCCGGCGGTCAAGGATGGGATAGTAGTCTTCGGCTCCGCTGACAACGCGGTTCACGCCCTGAACGCCGACACCGGAGAAAAACTTTGGCGGCATGAGTCGGGAGACGACGTTATCGCCTCTCCGATCATCGTCGGTGAATACGTCTTCATCGGCTCGTTCGACAAAAAATTCTACAAGCTGGAATTGAGGACAGGAAAAGTCGCCGGCAGTTTCGAGGCGCGCGCTCCGATTAAGGGCGGCGCGGCGACCGACGGCGTAAAGGTTTTCTTCGGCGCGCACGACAACCGGATATATGCCCTCGACATAGAAACCCTGCTCCCGGCATGGATAGTGGAGACGGAGGACTGGGTGGAAGCAGCCCCGGCGGTGGTGGACGGCGTCGTCTATTGTGGCTCGGACGACGGGACAATGTACTCCATAAGCGCCGAGACAGGCGACATCCTCTGGAGACACGTCACGAAACAGAGCGTATACTCGACTCCGGCGGTCGCCTTCGGACGCGTCTATTTCGGCTCTTGGGACGGGAACATGTTTTCGCTCGACGCCCGCACGGGCAACTCGTTATGGAAAACAAAAATCGACGAACAGGTGTCCGCCTCGGCTGCGCTCTCAGGCGACATCTTGGTGACGGGCGGAATGTTCGATGGAACCCTAGTTGGACTCGATAGGTTGTCAGGCAAAATCCTCTGGAGCTTCAAAGTCATGGGCGGATTCGACGCCGGGCCGGTCGTCTCAGGCGACGTCGCATACGTCGGCTCGACCGACCAGCGCCTGTACGCGGTTAACGTCAAGACGGGCGAGATAGTCTGGAAGAAGCTGATGAAAGGCATGATGAGAGGGTCGGTCGCGATAGCGGACGGCGTTCTATATGTGGGCACGCAAAGAGGCAGAGTCGCCGCCATGACGACGGCGCGCTGAAACAAATAAAAATCAACCCGGCGGCCGCGCGGCGCGGAGCCGGATAAAGAGCAAAACTGAACCGGGGCGGGAAGCAAAAACTCGCACGAAGGAGAAATCGAGATGTCTAACGGAGCTTCGACTCAATCAATCAGAAATCTACAACCGGGCGAATACCTGTGCCTGCAGGGCGAGGACAGCAACGAGATTTTCGTGCTGCGCTCGGGTTCTCTCCACATATACGTGGTGGACTCTGACGGGCCGGGAGCGGTCAGGCCGGAGCGCGTTGATTCGGAAGGCATGCTGGTCGGCGTGGTGGACACGGCGGGCGCGTTCATAGGCGAAATCGGCGCAATACTCCGCGAGCCTCGCTCCGCCTCCATCAGAGTCTCCGACGACGGCCCCGCTCAGGTCATGGTCATCGACCTGCGCGGCAAAGGCTTCGACGCCACCGTCATGCAGAACCCCAAGATCGGATTCTCCCTCTCGAAAACTATCGCCCAGCGCCTCGGCATGACCAGCCACAGCATCAACAGGATCGACTCCCTGTCTCTTAAGGCGAAAGGGTTCCTCGAAGAGACCGCCCGCTCTCTGTACGAGATGATAGACGAGCTTGACAAGGCGGCCCAAGCCGCACAGAAAGAACTTCCCCTTCTGGCGGAAGCCAAACAGATGGAGTCTTGCCAGATAGGCCGCATGGTCTCCAAGTACGGCTCGCTCCCGATGGACATTTACGGGACTATCGGAGTTCCCTTCTCCGCGCACCACACGATATACCACAACAGGATATACCAGAAAAAGGCCGGCGGAGAGCCTGCCCCCCAGCCCGCGGGAGACCCGAAGCCCGGCGTGGCCGCATTTAACCCCGGCGACGTCATCTGCCCGGACAAGAGCATAGACAAGAGCATGTACTTCCTGCTGGCGGGCAAACTTGAAGTGTTCGTCGGCATGAGGGCCATCGAAACGCTTCAGGAAAAAGGAGCCATATTCGGGGAGAACGCGATATTCGGAGAACTCGAAAGAAGCAGCGGCGTTCGCGCCCTCACCGAAGTCCACGCGATGCCGGTTCCGGCGGCTCAAATTGAGCCTTACATGATGAAGAAGCCGCCGCTGGTCGTTCACACCCTGAAGATGTTCGCCAAGCGGCTTCCCCTGCTGAACGCCACCATGATGAAGTCAGCCCAGCAGATGAGCCAGCTCGTGTCCCTGCTCGGCAACGGCCCGGAAGGATGCCTGACCGCCCTCGAAGCCTTGGCCCCGCGCATCAAGTCAGAGACCGCCGACCTCGGAGACGCAGCCGCCCCGTTCGCCGCGAAAGCGGAGTCATTGCTCTCCGACCTCGCGTCCGGATTCGAGATGATAAATCAGGAGTACGAACAGATTTGCTCGGACACCGGGTTCAGGCCGAAGTCATACGGCGGAGCCGATTCCGCCCAGCCCTTCGCCGCCCCCAAATTCAACTTCGCTACCAAAATCGAGGAGCTTGAGACCCTCGATTCAGAACATATCAACTTCGTGCTCAACCCGAAAAAAGACCAGTTCCGCGCGTGCAGCGTGGAGTTCGGACACATCGAGCTTCTCAAACAGGCGAAAGTGGCCGAGGCTTCTTGGAACGAGTTCATTTTCGGGCGCATCATCAACTATGGCGAGTCGTTCCCTAGCCAGTTCCTCGTTTTCGACATGACCCCCGGCGCCCAGAAGTTCGACCGCGACTACGTGCTGCGCTCCCTGCAGTTCTTCGTCGAGCGCGCCGAGCAGGAAGTCGCCCTCGTTTACAAGGACGGCGCCATCTGCGAAGTCATACACATCCCCGACCACATCAGCGTCGAGGGCGAAGAAGTCGCCGACGAATCTGTTATCAACGAGATAATCGCCGCGTTCCGCAAAGACCCCAGCGACCGCGAGAACCTTGCCAAACTCAACGCCCTATACTGGGACATGATAATCGGCGTGGTGCAGAAGAAACTGCCGCGCGTCAAAGACAACATCATCCCGTTCGAGGAAAAAGACCTGCAACTCATCAACTTCGGCCTGCTCGACCCCGAATTCCTCAGGGACGACTCGAACGTGCCCGCACAGATGGCCGAGGACAAAAAGTTCTCTCCGGGCGAGGGACATCCCCTCGGATACATCTACCTCACCGACATGCTTCAGGACGTCTACAAACAGGCGTTCGGGCAGAACGAACTCGACAAGCTGGAAGAGGACAAAAAGAAGGCGGAGGCCGAATTCAAGGCCTGCCAAGACAGGATCCGGGCCATTGTCAAAGGCCGCTCGGACATGGTGATGTCCTTCCCCGGCGGGCAGAACGCCGCCAAGTTCGTCCAGCAGCTCGACGGCATCGTCGTCAAGACCGCCGTGCTCGACAGAAAAATGAAATCCGGCCAGTCCATTACTATGGACGAACGCGAGAAAATCAAACAGATTAAAAACATGAAGACCCAGATCGCCGCCCACATCATGAAGTATATAACCACCCTCAAGGGCCGCGTTTCCGAAGACCAGTTGACCCAGTTCCGCACCATCGGAGAGGAACTTGAGGGCCGCGTCCTCGAAGAGCTTAAACTGCAGGACGAGCTTGCCAAAAAAACACAGAAAATCAACGACCACATCCGCGCCATGAAAACGATGTCCATCAAGCAGAAAGAGAACGTCTACAAAAACGAGATAATCAGGATAAAGAAATACGTGCTGATGACCGCCAAGAAATGCAAGATGGACTCGGCCTCGGTGCTGGTCGGCGTAAAGGACATCGCCACGAAAACAAGAGTGCGCGACATCATCAACCTGTTCCTCGCCGACAACGTGGACCCGGAGATATTCGACTCGGCGCAGACCCGCATCAAACAACTGGGGCTGCCCACCGTCATGCTCGTGCCCGGCAGCGGCAACTCCGTCTATGACTGGGAAAAACACATGTTCATCGTCCCGCTTATCCCCGAAAAAACCCTCGACGAATCAATCGCCAACGCCTTCGTCGAGTTCCACTGGGACATGGACGAGGACAAGAGCATGCGCGAGAGCTACGGCGAAATGAAGATTTACAAGAAACTCTCGATAACGAAACTCAAACAGCAGCTAACCAAAGACTATCTCGTGTGGGCCACGCAGGAATCCAAGGGCTGGAAGAAGCTGGACAAAGAAGTGCGCCCGTGGTTCCAAGTGAAGATCGGCAAACAGAAGCTCGACAAGGTGTGACAGGGCTGAAACGGACGCGCCTTTCCGCATAACCCTAGTCTAAGGCTTTATGACATGAAATACTCAGAAGCCATCGCCTACTTGGACAACTTCTCCAACTGGGAAAAACGCGCCCACAAACTCAAAGCCAGATTCACCCTGACCCAGATACGCTCTCTGATGAGCTTGATGGGAAACCCGCAACGCTCGATCAAAGCCGTCCACATCGCCGGCACGGTCGGCAAAGGCTCTGTCTGCCACATGCTGGAATCGGTGGCGCGCGCCGCCGGTTACTCCACCGGCCTGTACACTTCCCCGCACCTAAACGACATCCGCGAACGCGTCAGGTTCGACGGCGAGATGATATCGAAAAAAGCGTTCGGCGAGGCCGTCGCAAGAGTGGCTCAGTTCGCAGGCCGGGATTTTGACAAATACACATATTTCGAGATTATCACCGCTGCGGCCATCGGCGAGTTCGCCGCGCGCGGCGTGGACATCGCCATTATCGAGACCGGCCTCGGCGGCAGGCTCGACGCCACCAACATCGTCGAACCCCTCGTTTCGGTCATCACAACCATCGGCTGGGACCACCAGCATGTGCTCGGCAACAGGATGACCGACATCGCCAGAGAAAAGGCCGGGATAATCAAAAGCGGGGGTAGAGCGGTCTCCGCGCCGCAGCGCGCCCCCGCCGCCCGCGTACTGCGCGAGGTTGCCGAAAAGAAAAACGCCGCGCTCTCCTTCGCCGCCCCCGAACGCCTCGTTACGGCTGTCCCCAACGCCTGCGACAGCGCCATATTCAGGGCGCGCCCCAAAGGCCTTCCCAAGTTCGACGTCCTCCTGCCTCTCGAAGGCGAATTCCAGAAAATCAACATGTCGGTGGTCATGGAGACGGTGGACGCGCTCCGAGCTTCGGGGTTCTACATCGATTCCGAAGAGATGAAGCGCGGGTTCGAAAGCGTGGAGTTTCCCGGCAGAATGGAGCTTGTGCGTCCTTCAGGCGGAGGGCCGGACGTGCTGCTGGACGGCGCTCACAACGAGACCGCCGCCCGCGCGCTGGCGCGCCACCTGTCCGGCAGGCCGTCGAAACCCAAAATTGCCCTCGTCGTCTCCATGATGAAAGACAAAGACGCCGAAAGCGCCCTCAGGGAACTGCGCGCCATCAGCGGCGAAATCGTCGTCGCCGGCCTGCCTTACGACAGGGCTTGGGAACCGGAGCCTCTGGCGAAAATTGCCTCCATCCACTTCAGGAAAGTCCGCTCCGCCCCCGATATCGCCACCGCTCTGAAAAAAGCGGCTGAAACCGCCGGCGCGAACGGGCTTGTCTGCGTCACCGGCTCCCTCTACGCCGTGGCAGCCGCAAAAGAAGTCCTTGATTAACCTTATCTTAATCGCGCCCGCGCTCTTCCGCTTGTTAGCATAAACGCGGTTTTCACCGCGAAGACACAAAGACACGAACTTCCACCTCGCGCGCCCGCGCGCGAAATACTTGAAATGGCTTTTTCTATTAGCTATATTATGCGGTGAACCGCCGCTTGACATTTACGCGCGAGGCAGAAAATGGCGACTAAGAAAACCACCGCTAAGACCCCTGCGGGCAAACCCGCTGCTAGAGGCGCCAAAGCTGCGAAAACAGCTAAAAGCGCGCCCGCCCCGAAGGCGGCGCGCAAATCCGTCGAACCTAAAAAATCAGCCCCCGCCAAAACTGCTAAAACAAAGCCCGAGACCGCCGCGCCTGAGACAAAAAAATCCGCCGCGAAAAAATCCGCGCCTGAACAACCGGCAAAGAAACCTCCGAAACCTGCTCCTGTAAAAAAGAAAATTGAATCGCCGGCTCCCGCCCCTGCGGCCAAGCCGAAGAAGAACGCCTCCGAACCCGTCGCCGCTCCGGCCCAACCCGCCAAAATCCCCCCCATTCAGGAAATCGTCGAACTCCGCCGCAAAACCCACCGCGAAATTTTTATGAAATGCCTCGAAAAGAAAATTCTTTCCGCCATCGACTCTTGGGACAACGAGGTCGAAGAGCCGGAAATCGAAGCGGACGAAACCGAAGAAGAAATCGACTGACATCCTGCGGCAAAAACCCCGGACCCTCGCAGAGTCCGGGAATATTTATTTATAGGACGCGCCACTAAGCAGCCGGAACGGAAAACAGCCCGTGCCCGAATTGAATGAATCCATATTTGAAGAAGCCTCGAACAGGCTGGCCGCAAAGCTCGCGGGCACTCAGCACGAGAAGTTCTTTGCCGGAAACAGGAAACGATACATGTTCGCGCTGCGGCTCATCGGAGCGCCACCCTCGCCCGGCTCCAAACTCCTCGACGCCGGCGCGTCTCCCGGACACCTTTCCGCCCTCTGCCGCGAAATCGGTTGGGATGTCGCCGCAGCCGACAAACACCCCGGCAAACAGTTTCAGCCAGATATTGGCGCGCCACCTCTCGACCTTTTCTCCTCGCTCGGCATCCCCGTCTCCGAGGTCGATCTGGCTCAAGGCTCTCTTCCTTTCGCGGACGCCTCGTTCGACGCCGTAATGTTCAACGAAACTCTCGAACACCTTATCGGCTCGCC
>MWCD01000031.1 GCA_002069885.1 bacterium ADurb.Bin236
CACGACGCCGTTATCAGGCAATACTTCGGACAACTCGGCGGCATACCGCTGGACTGGATGGAGGTGCCGCCCCCCGGCAACCTGCCGTTCCTGCCCTCGAACTGAATCACGAAGAATAGGTTTTCTGCTAGAAGAAATTTGCTAAAATCTCCCATGTTTAATTGCAGGAGAGAGCCGCCGCGCGGTTTTTTCAAAAAAAAGAGAGAAGAATAAGGCGTATCGTGATAAAATCCCGCTTGAGAATATGAAAGCGCGGCAGTCGCGGGGAAAAAGAATCCCGGCGCGGCGCGCGCTATTTATATATATTCTTGTGATGCCAATTTACAAATTATTGTGATTTGTATAATAATACAGCGTAAATCGGAACTGGAAAGAACAGATGGCCAAATTCAAATTATTGTCCAGAGGGCCGCAGGCGAAGCTGGGGTTGGATATAGGGTCCCGGTTCATCAAGCTGGCTCAGTCGGGAACCAGTTCGCAGGGACTCCAGCTTGTGAACGTCGGCTACGCCGCGACACCGCTCGGTTCGGTGACTGACGGCGTGATTAACAACGCCGAGGCCATCGGAGAAGCCCTCACGCAGATAGTGAAGCATTTTCACTTTAAGGAAAAGAAAGTGGTCTGCTCCCTGCCGGGCAGGGCGGTGGTTATCCGGCAGGTGTCCGTGCCCGGAGTGAATCTGAATGACAAGGAAATAAGAGGCGCGGCGTTAAGCGAAGTGGAAAGGTTCCTGCCGTTCCCGCTTGACGAGATGGAATACGATTACGAAGTGCTGGGAGAAATGCAGCAGGGAGATGTGAAGCAGACAAGCGTGTTGTTCGTGGCGGCGCACAGGGAAGCTGTCCAGAGGCGGATAGAGGCCGCGCATGTGGCCGGGCTTGAATCCGTAGAAATAGACGTGGACCCGTTCGTGCTGCTGCGCTCTGTGGTCGAGTCGTCCCTATTCGACGATCAGGACACTTTCACTCAGACCTTTCTGCTGATAGACATGGGAGCGACATCGACGAGCCTGAATATATTGAAGAACGGCGTTTTAAGATTCACCCGAGTCTTTGCGGTCGGGGGCGACACTCTAACCCACGCGATAGAGTCGGGTTACGGGCTGACATATCTTGAAGCTGAGAAACTGAAGAGGGAAAAAGCCGTCGCTTTCATCGACGAAGAGAGGGCGCCGATTACCGAAGAGGAGAGGGATGCGCACGAGTTGGTGCGTCCGCACATCGAAACCCTCGCCCTAGAAATCAGAAGGTCTCTGGCGTACTACACTTCCAAGTACCGGGGCGAGGGAGTAACCAAGATACTCCTCACCGGCGGCGGCTCGCTTCTGAGGGGCGTCGCGGCGTTCTTCGAGGAAGACCTCGGCATACCGGTGGCGCACGCCAACCCTCTGAAGAACATTTTTTACATCGGCGACATGAAGGACGAAGCGGTCGCGAAGATGGCTCCGTACATGGGCGTGGCCCTAGGTCTTGCGATGAGGCAGATGCCTCAGAAATTTCTCGGAAGACACTGCCTGAACGTCACTGTCGAGCCGACATACGAGTTCGGAAGCGCGACTCAGGCCGGTTCCCTGAGCTAGCGGAGAGGCATTGACCGGATGATTAGAGTAAACCTGCAACCCAAGGTTCTGATAGAAGCTGGAGAAGGCTTTAAGATGCCACTCTGGCCCCTGATATTGCTCACGATAGTTTTGGCGGCGGGAGTTCTGGGCGTCATGTATGTCACCAGCGACAGAATCAGCGCCGCTGAAGCCGAAATAAGAGACCTAGATTTCAAGCTGAGGGATTTTCAAAAAACGCTCGACGCATTCGAACAGGCAAAAGCCGAAAAAGACTATCTGCAGGGCAAACGCGATTTCGTCAACAGCATATCGAGCAACCAAAGACAGTGGGTCGACTTTTTTGACGAGGTGAGAGCCAAGATTCCCAAAGACGTGTGGCTCACGAAGTTTGAAGGAGAAAGAAGCGGCGCGTATAGCCTTGAAGGAAAAACCTTCAGCTATTCTTCAATAGGTTTCTTCATGCTTCAATTCAATTCCATACCCTATGTGACGACCGTAACGCTTGAACAGGCGACCGCTCAGAAATCAGGCTCAAAAAGCGGGGAAACTGACTCGTTTGCGAAATCGTTTAAAATCACCGGAGACATGAAGCTTTCGGCAAAAGACGCCAAGTCCGAGGAAGAAGAAAAAGGAGCCGCCTCGGCCAAGGCGGCGGCGCGGCGCGGCGCCAAAGACGACTCTAAAAGCAGAAAAGACAAAGACGAACTTTCGCCAGAGGATTTATAATGGAAATCGGCTCGCTGTCGGCTAATAAAAACCTTCTCATAATCATCGGCTTGATTGCCGAGATAGCCCTCGGCGCGGTGTTTTTCATTTATTACTATCAGCCGAGGCAGGCGCGAATAACGGAGTTGGAAACAATCGTCGCGAAAAAACAAAAACAAGTGAGAGAAATACAAGTCACACAGAAACTGCTCGAGGAGACAAAACAGGAAATCGCGCGGCTGAAATCCGAGATCGTGAGAATCGAAAGATTTTTTCCGGAAAATGTGTTCATACCTCGCGTGCTGGTGCTTGTGGAGAATCTGGCGGAAGCCACCAACATGAACGTGGAATCGCTAAAACCGTCCACCAAAGGAAGAAAAGGATCGAAAAGCAGCGTGGCCAGAGAAGGCGCTTCAAGACCCGCGCCGGCCGCCGCGACGAAGGATCCCGCAAAAATCAAATTCGACGAAAAGAAAGAATACTCCACGAGCGATATAGAATTCAAAGCTTCAGGGACGTTCCGCAATTTGCACAACTTCATGAATGAGCTGACGACTTTCCCGAAACTCGTCGTCGTGGACAGCTTGTCGCTGTCTCCCGGAAAGATTGACTCAGTAGACGGCGGAGCGGAACAGGAAATTGAAATAGGCGAACATGTGATGTTGAAAGTGGATATGCCGTTGACATTCTACATACAGAAACAGCAACAGCCGGAGTTTGATCAATGACACTGCCTAAACCGGCAAAAATGAAAAGAATAATGCGAGGCTCGGCGGCATCGGCGGTTTTTGCAGCCTGTTTAATTCTGGTTTTTATGGCGTCCGGTTGTTCGTCGCGGACTCCGGCCGCAAAACCCTCCGCGCCGGCGGCAAAGACGGATCAGAAGAGAGACTCCGCCCCCCGCGCGTCGAGAGACTCTAGGGACAGAGGCGTGACCTCTTCCAGAAGACCGGACGAAGGCTCTCCTCTAAGAGAGACCGGAAGCCTTGACTGGGATCCGGAAAAAGACGGCGAGCAGTCGGAAAAGAAACCTGAAGAGCAGAAAGACGACGCCGCTTCGGAACTGATCAAGCAGGCCGGTTTCGATATGATTTATCCGAATTTTAGAAAAGACACGGGAAGAATGGACCCGTTCGTTCCCGTCACAATGACCGGCGGTCCGATAGATGTGATGAAGCGCAGCAACCCGGAAAAGTTCAGGGTTATTGGGACTGCCATGACCCCTACAGGCCAGATCGCAATGGTCGAGGTCGGCGAACTCATCAAAATAGTACGCGAAGGCGACATCCTTGAGAATGAAGCTGTCGTCAAAAAAATATCTCAATACGAAGTTTTGCTTGAAAAAGACGCCCGGCAGGTTCAACTCACTATGTTCACCAGAAAAAGGATCGCCACTCTTCCCGAAGAAGCGATGTATCCCGAACTGCCGGGGTTGAATATCAACGACCTTTACAAACAATATCTGGAACAGAAGTTCGGCACGGAGATCGAAGGGGAAGAAGGCGAAAAGAGCAGACCCGGAACGTTCAACGACTACCTTCAGGCGCAGGAGAAACAAACAAGCGAAAGGCAGGATTGATCTGAAAATATGAAAATCATATTGAAAACAATCGCTTTGGCGATGCTCGCGACATTGGCAGGTTCGACGGCTTTCGCGCAGTCCGTCATCGAGCTGAACAGAGTCAATTTCCGCGAGCAGGACGGCAAAGTCGTCTTGGAATTCAAGGCGTCCGGAAAGATTCGCTACAGGGTCAAGGAGTACGAAACTCCCCCGCACCTGCTTATTCAATTCTATGACACGCGCTCAAGCCTTCCCTATCAGGACTTGGACGTCAATAGAGGAAACGTCAACAAAGTGTCCGTAAGGGAAGTTTCGGTTAATTCTCAGACATCAACGTTCGTGACGGTGCGGTTGAACTCCAACGTGGATTATGATTTCGATCTTTCAGGAGACGGACAGACATTCCAGATGTACGCCGGCGGAGCGAAACAGTCCGCTTCTTCTTTCTCTTTCTCCCCGCAATCCCAATCCCAATCTTTTCCAGACACATTTAAATCCCTGCCTCCCGAAATAAAAGTTCCCGGCGACCAGAAGACTGGGACAACTCAGATCCCATATCCCAAAGCTACAATGGGGAAGGCGGGCGAGTTCGTAGTTCCGGCCAGAGTCAAAGGGATGGACACGTCGCCTTATATAGTCGGACCTGTGATTTTGCAGGACGCGGATATATCCCAGACCATAAGGCTGCTTTCGGAAGCGGCGGGAGGAGCCAATATTGTTGTCGAAGCCGCTTTGGTTCAGACACAGTCGACGACCGGCGGCGCGGGAGCCAACGCGGGAATCACCATCACTCTTTCGCACATCACGCTTGAAGACGCGCTTGACATTATCACATCTTCCAACAACTGGTCGTGGAGAAAATTCGGCGACTACTACGCGATTATGACAAGATCGACCGCTGAAAAAGGAGTGATCACGCAAGACACGGCAAGCGTCTATAAGGACACCGCAACCCCGACGGATTTCGTGGTTGTGCAGCCGAGGCACTCGTTCGCTTGCGATCTGGTCACAAAAATTAAAGCAGTCGCCCCAGATGTCACCTGTGACGCTTCAGCCAACCTTCTGTTCATGAGAGGAATCGAAAAAGACCTAAGCAGGGCAAGAGAGCTTATCGCCACACTGGATGTGCCGGTCAGAGAAATTACTAAGAAGACGTCGCAAGTGACGAAGATAATAAGGTTGAAGTACATACAGTTGGATTCCACAGGAACTTTTGCTACCGAACTGCGGCAGATGACGGTGAATCCGTATTTCGGAGGGCTGTCAATTGCGGGACAAGCTCCATCCATGTATTCAGGCAACAGCGCCAACGAGGTCGCCATAAACACCGTAACTCTGGATTTTCATAGCAACTCAATCATATTCGTCGGAGAAGAGGAAATATATAACAGGTTCTATAACCTTATTCAGGGAATCGATGTTCCTTTCCGAGCCACGATTATCAAGACCATACCGCTCAAATACATCAGCATAAGGGACCTATACGGCTCGGACAACCAGTCATTTATCGAGCCTCTTGAGAAATACTATAACAACTTGCTGTTCAGCGAGCCGACCAATTCGATAACATACACCGGGAGCGAATCCGGATACGAGCGCTTGATGCAGATTCTGGGCGGGCTTGATGTCGAAGACAGACAGTACATCACGAGAGTGGTGAAGTTGAAATATCTAAGCGTGACTGATTTGATGGAATCAAAATTTCTCGACAATCTTGTTAAGCAGCCCGGACTCGGGTCGGAAGCCCAGTCAGGCAATATGAACAGAATTACAAAATTCTCCTATGAGTATCAGACTAACTCAGTTGTGATATCCACCCAGAAACAGTTCATGGAGAGGGTTGTCGATCTTCTCAAAGCGGTGGACACCAGCGTCTTCGACACATATTCACTAGAGACGATTAAGCTGAAATACGTGTATTCCATAAGAACGGCACAGTTGGTCGACAACATAATGCAATCGAAGCCGTACAAGGAAGGCGTGGTGGACGGAGGCTTCTTTGCGATGCCTTCTGCCAAGCTGGTGGGATCAGGCGAGAGGCTGAGCGGAGAGAATCCTTCTCAAGGCCACAAGTGGGTCATCACCCCGGACACCCAGCAGAATGCGGTGATGATTCTTGCCCGACCGCAGGAAATGGAAATAATCAAAAAAATCATCGCCGGAATAGACAAGCCGTATCCGCAGCTTAAACTCGACGTTCAGATTGTCGAGCTTATGCAGACGGATGTTGACAGATATAAGCTTGCTTACGTGGCGGCGGACGGCAAATTCGTAACAGGCGGAGACGTGGCCGAATCATACGGGGATTTTTCGCTTAGCAGAGGCGGCGAAGACGACAACACGACATTCATCGACGGAGGAGCGCCGGACCTTGATCAGATGAGCGGCATGTTCATGATATACAACACTCTTACGAACCACGTCGCTTCATTCGCCTCGTCTCTTCAGGTCGCTGTCGAGAAGGTCAACGGACGCGTTGTGGCCAACCCGACCATGATTGCTCCAGAAGGCTCTTCGGTCTCATTCGATTTTTCTGACCAGCGGCCTTACATCGTTTACGGAACAGCCACCCGGGAAGACGGAACCACGATGCAGACTCAGGAGACGAGGTATGCGACGGAGGGATTCACATTCACCGCGTTGCCTCATTTTGTTGACGACTATGTCGTGCTGGACATCTCCATATCAGCCAACCAGATTAAGAGCATTGAAGGCCCTATACTTGGAACGCGGGAGATAAATACAGAGGTGAAGTGCAAGGACGGCCAGCCCATCATTCTTGGAGGCATGGTCAGATCCAGTGAAAGCCTCACCTCAGTGTCACTGCCGCTAGTTTCAAAACTCCCGGTGATCGGCTCGCTTTTCAGGCGCAAATACAAAGAAATCACGGATTCTGAAGTCGTGATAATCATCACCCCGACGATAATGAATGTGGAGTAGCATCATTTAGGACGCCGTATAGAAAAAAGGATTTGCAATTTCGAAGCTCCCCTCGATACTCGAAGGGAGTTTTTTTATGTCTGTGAAATTGGGATTCTATATCGACACGAACACAAGCTTCAGCAGATATGCGGGAAGGAACAGGAACAGAAGGTAAAGGACGGCAGTAAACACGAATGAAAAGAAAAGAGCAAGGGCCGAGGATATCCAGTCCACGTTAAAGACTTCTCTTACCCCGATAATCAGAAGGACTATGGCGTAAATGTGGGCTATTGTTCCGATCACGGGTATGAACTGGAAAAGAGAAAGGAACAGAACGAAGGCGAAAATTTTATACGCGGCCTCAAGGTTGGCCGTGCCGCCGAAAAAGTTCGCGATCCGATATAGGAAAATCGACTGAGAGTAAAGAATGAGCAGAAGCAGAAAGGGGATCAGGGATAGCGCTATGATGGCGGCGGCGGAAACCGGGGCTATCGCCTGAAAACGCGGGTCGAAGAAATAGCCCTGACGGTAGCTTCCGATGAAAAAGAACGCGCATCTGAAGTAGTAAATGAGCAGCGCGAAATAAGTCGCCTGCCTTATTCCCTCGGTAATGGACATGCCCCTGAAGAAAGACACAGGCGCGAGCAACACCTGCCGCGCTATTGATAGATATGCCAATGCCGATGAACGCATCCGCTTTCCCCGATTTTCATCATTTTATAACGGACGGCGCTCCCGCACAATAGTTTGGCTCATTTGGCGAGGCGGCTGTCAGGCGGAGAAGTCCAGCATGTTCCGCATGGAACACTTTTTGCAATCCTGAATATTTTCGTCGCAGAAATCGAAGAACAGTTGGATGAGTCCCTGTCTTCGCATCTCGACGGATAGGATGTCGCGGTCTCCTTTTTCGGACCCCCATAGTCTGTGGCACATTATCTTCGCGATGCCGTGGGACTCCAGTCGGGGGAACACGGAGTACAAATCGATGAGCCTGTCTCGCAGAACGGAGTCATCCTGTTCTAGAGCGCGGCAGAGCAACGCGGGGATGATGATGTTGAGGACAATGGAATCCGCCAGAGGTTTGCCGATGAGGGGCGGGGTGGAATCGAGGCGTTTGCCGCCGGGAACCATGTATTGAGACCAATATCTGTCGGCTTCTACCCGGAAAATGGAGGATATGCCGTCGGCGAGTTTCTTCATGGATTTGATATCGCGCGCGGATTTGATTTTTTCAGCGAAACCAATAGCGGCGGCGGCAGGGTCGGCGTCGAGTTTTTCTGCAACAAGGCGGGCTGCTCCGGCCATGCGACGCAGAGGGAAGTTCGCCGGCCGGACGCCTTTCATCGTCCAGTCGGCGCGTCCGAGGCGGCCTCGTACGAGATGCCCGTGTTTCACCCATGCCTCGTTTATCGCCGCGCAGTACGCCCTTGTTTCTTCGTCCCACAATTCGGCTTCGATGTTTGAGAACAACCCTGAAGCGCCGAAGTAAAGAGACTGAAGGACAAGGCCCCTGTCGAGCGCCGGAGAGGCGGAGAGAGCCTTCCTTATTGCTTTCAGGGGAACGGCGTCGGCCAGTCGTCTGAACGGCGCTTTGTTGTGCCTGTAGCCCATCGCCTTCATCGTGCCCATGTATAGTACTTCGTCGAAGCCGCGTTTTCTCAGTTCCAGTCGGAACCTCGTTGATTTGGAAAACAGCCGTTCGCGGCCCGCCATCTCAAGCAGTTTGGCGAAACCATCCGGATTATGCTCGACCGCCTTTTTGCACAGGCCTGTTTTGCTGTCGCAGTTGTACGGATAGTTCTCCATGTCGATGTCGTTTTCAAGCGATTCGATGTCCGATTCAAGAAAGTCCGCGAGGATTATCTGAGGAATCGCCTCGCCTCTGGAGTTGAGGACGAATGGCTCAGGATAGTCGTTCCAGAGGGCTACGTGTAGAGCGACCGAACAGTAAGCGGGGTTGCGGTCATGGCCGTGTCTGCGCCAGTCGGCGGAGCGCACATGAAGTTCGACGTCGCCTCTGGCAAGCTCCT
This sequence comes from bacterium ADurb.Bin236, assembly GCA_002069885.1. Lineage (GTDB taxonomy): Bacteria > UBP15 > UBA6099 > UBA6099 > UBA6099 > UBA6099. The sequence continues at coordinate 8,780 of MWCD01000031.1, forward strand.
CGCCCTCGATTATAAAAGCGCCGTCGAAGAAATCAGGTCCCGCGCCGCTGTTCCACTCGCCTTGAGACAGTATGCGGACGCGTCTGCCGTCGGCAGTTTTAAGCCGGGTCGCGTCCAGCCGCTGGTCGTACCACACGCATCTTACCAAGCGTTCAGGCACAAGAGCCATATTGCCGGTGCGGTAAGACTGAGCGCGCGACTCCCCGACGCGAAGCGCCTTCTCTCGGACCTCTCTGTATCCGGCGTCAAAGAATGTCATAATCGGCGGCATCTTTCAAATGCTATTTTAGCGCTGATAAGCGAATTATGGAAGGGGCGCTCGCGCGATATTGACAAATATGTGGTAAAATATGCCTGCTAAGGTCTTCTCTTATATGACGGGGGCGGAAACATGAAACGCGCTGTTAGAATCGGAGTGATGGGGCCGGGGGACGCCGCCCCGGATGAATTGGAAATGGCCGAAGCCGTCGGGCGAGGAATAGCCGGGCGCGGCGGGATATTGGTGTGCGGCGGTCTGGGTGGAGTAATGGAGGCGGCGGCGAAGGGCGCGGCTCTCGCCGGGGGGGTGACGCTCGGCATACTTCCGGGGCATAGCCCTGACAGCGCAAACCCTTATATTTCTATTACGGTAGTGACCGGAATGTCGCATGCCAGAAATCTTGTCAACGTTCTCACGTCTCAGGCGGTGATAGCGGTGGGCGGGGCATACGGCACGCTGTCGGAGATAGCTCTTGCGCTGAAGTCGGGGCGGCCGGTTGTGGCCTTAAAGAGCTGGCGGCTGAAGGAGATGGGGTGCGACGACGCTCTGTTCGTCGACGCGGAAACTCCTCAGGAGGCGGTGGAGAAGGCGTTTCAGGCGGCAGAGGCCGCGCTGTAATCAAGCGGTTTTTTGTCTAATCCTGCAACTTAACACACGCCCGGCGGATTATATTAATAAGAAATATCGCCCGAAAGGCGGGGATGAACAGATGGCCGATCAGACTTTTTACAGGGACGAAATAATAGCGATGTCCCCGCGCAATTTCGACGAAGCTAAAATTGCCGCAGAAGAACTGAAAGACGGAAATCCGACTATTGTCAATTTCAGCCAGTTGACCCCGGAAGAGCGGATTTGGGCGATACACTATTTAAACGGAGTTGCATTCGCGCTGGACGGGACTACGCGCGAGATAGGCAGCCAAGTGTTTCTGTTCGCCCCCGCGAATGTGACGGTAGATTTCGATAAATGACAAAGGTTTAAGGCATATTCCTCATCGCGCATTAGATGTTTTCTAGATAGGCATTATTCATCGGTATATACATCAAATTAAAAGCGCGGATTCTAATTCCGGTTCTGCATGCCAAGCGGGCGAGGCGGCGCTAGAATTTTCGCATGGACGGCGCGACGGGATTTCTGGCTCCTGATTCTTCTGTGGCATTTGAATGCGAATGCTGCGGGGTATGTTGCGCGAGCGGTCTGGAAATATTTCTCAACACAGTGGACATGCTAAAGCTGAGGGCGCATTTTAAGCGGCCGACGCGCGAACTGATAGATAAATATCTTATTCTCGAACAACGGGCGGAGTACGGGGCGTATCCTTTATGTCTTATCCGCATGGGCGAGGGGGGATGCCCTTTTCTGGACGGGCGGCTGTGTTCGGTTCATCCCGCGCGGCCTGCGGGATGCCGTCTGTTTCCGGTGATCCACTATCATGACGCGTCAAGGGGCGAAGTATTCGCGTTCGCGGAGGATATGGATTTTTGTCCGGGGAAGCGGAGGACGGAGGAGAGGCCGCTGACAGATTGGCTCAAAGAGAATGTTTTTCGGGACTATGAGAAGGCGGCGCTGTTTCAGAAAATGATGGTTCCGTTGTCGCGCCGGAGAGCGCCGGATGAAGTGACGAGGGGATTGTTTGAGACGCTGTTTGATTTTGATTCGGCGGCGGATTTTCCGCTTGCGGGAGTGTACGACGACGGAGCGGACGCGATGGCAGAGGTGCTTGAATGGACTGAGAGAAGGCTCAAAAGTATTCTTGAGAAACTGTAGGCGCGCGAACTGAGCGCCGTTGAGCGCGGGAGGGGATGTAATGTTTGAAGCAACGCTGATAAAGGAAATCTTCGCTGTGGTTTTTCATCCCGAAGGGGAATTTGTGGATCCGAGGGAGAGCGCGGAAAGGGTGTTCGTGTGCGGGTCGCTGATGGACCCGGCTTTTCTATCGGGCAGGATAGGGCGGGCGGCGGCAATGGTTCCTGCGACGGCAAGAGGGCACAGCAGGGGATGGGGAGAGGCGGATGGCAAGAGATTTCATTTTTTGCGGGAGGACGCTGAGGGGACGACTCAGGGGATGGCACTTCTGGGGTTGACAGGCGACGATATTAGGGAATTAGAGAAGTTTGAACAGGTTCCGGAGGTCAGGCGGCGCGCGGACATCGAGATATGCGTAGGAGACATTGTTCTGTCGGGGATAACTTATCTGGCTAATAAATAAATCGCGCCGCGCGGACGGCGGCGGGTTGACACTCGGCTTCGAGGGTGATAGATTCAACATGCCTCTGTAAGAACACTCGGTTTGACGGCATTAATTGACAAGGAGGACTTCCTGCCATGAAAACTCGAAGAATGACTATGATAGCGATGGTCGCGGCTTTAATTATGGTTTCGGCGGCGGCTTTGTCTCAGCAGAAAGTGTTCATCGCTCCAGTGGCGCAAGGTCTTGCGGATTCCACAGTCAACAAGATGATAATCGACTTGGTGGAGATAGTTAGAACCAAGACCGGGGCGGACTTGAAATCGACGACCGTGGCGTATGCGCCGGGAGAACTGGCGACGGAGATAACTCTGAAGGAGATGAAGGCGGGAAGGGCGGACATGGGATATGTGAACGCTCTGGAATACGCTGACATGACGAGCAAGTATCCGAATCTGTTCGAGCCGGCGTTTATATTAACGATGGGCGGAAAAAAGAACGAGGACATGTGCCTGTATGTGTCTGCTAAAAGCTCGGCGAAGACGGTCGCGGACACTAAAGGTATGGTATGGGGCGGCTCTGACACGCTGGGCACAAGGTTCATCCTGCATGAAAACGGCATTAAGGAGCCGCTGGCGTCATTCTACAAGGAAGTTAAATATGTGGGCACAAGCCCGATGACGATTCTAATCGATTCTTTGAGGGCGGGAAATTTTGAGGTGTTCGCGGTTCCGAAGCATCTGCTTCTCATTGGCGGCGGAGCTCCGGGTTCGGTGGATAAAGCGTCTCAATCGTCCGGGATTCCATATAGGCAGATATATTGCACGACGTACCAGAGCAACTGGATATTCGGATACAAGAAGGGATTCCCGCCTGAGCTTTCGTCGAAGACGACCAAGATTCTGCTCGGGGCGCACAAGGACAGGGATTTCGCGAGATTCCACTTTATGTTCACCGCGCTGAAGGGCCATTTCGTGGAATACAAAAAAGAGGACTTGGCGCGGACGCTGGAGATTAAGAAGCTGAAGGACTCGCTGGGATGGGACAAAGAGAGGAAAGAACACAACGCGAAAGCCAAGACGGCGAAGTAGGCGGGCGCGCGGAGGCTCTGACTGAATGAAGGGGAACAAATATTACTGGGGAATAGCGATGAACCCGGTGGCGTTTCCCGCGCGGGCCGGAGAGACCGCGGAGGGAGTGGAGAGGTGCAGGGGGATTTTGGCGGACCCGTTTTTCGACGCGGTCGAGGCGGGGTGGATTAAGACTCCGGAATACCGCAAGAAGGTCAGGCGGGCGGCGGAGGAAAGCGGCAAAGAGATAGCGTACGGTTGCGGGCCGGAAATATTCGCGGAAAACTTAAATATTAATTCAAGAGACGAAGCGGAGAGAACGAGGGCGGTGTCGCGTCTGAAGCAGCTTGCGGACGACGCGATGGATTACGGGGCGAAGACGCTCGTGTTCTGCGGCGGTCCGAATGTAGCCGCCGAGTTGAAGGGCGAAGCTTTCAGGTTTCTGGTGGATTCAATCGGGGAGTTATGCGCTTTCTGCCGGGAAGCCCGACCACAGAAGCCGCTAGTCGTTTCGTTGGAGCTTTTCGATTCTAAAATTGATAAAAAGAGAATAATAGGGTCTTCAGCGGACGCCGCGCTGATAGCGCGGAGGGTGGTTAAAGACCATCCGAATTTTTCGCTGACACTGGACTTGAGCCATCTGCCGCTGATGGGAGAGACGGCACAGGGGGCGGTATCGCGATGCCGTCCGTTTCTTCAGCACGCGCATGTCGGCAACTGCGTGATAAAGGACGCCGCGCATCCTTTATACGGGGACAAACACCCTCCGTTCGGGATTGAAGGAGGGGAAATAGGGGCAGAGGAGTTGGCGGCGTTTCTGGCGGCGCTCGACGCGGGCGGCTACGCGTCCGCGAGGACGCCGTCGCGGCGGCCTCTGGTCATCGCAGAGGTTTTTCCGCGAGCCGGCGAAAACCCGCTCGACGTGGTGAAGAACATCAAGGAAACGCTGTCCGCCGCCGCGCCGTGACGCCGCGTCACTTCTTGCGCATCTCAAAGAACATCAAAAAAATCTCTTGGCCGAAAAGCTTGTAGTACAGCTTGCCGATGAGTCTGCCGTCGGGCAGACGGCGCAGCCGGTCCACCACGCCGCGCATTACAACGCTGTTTTCGGACTGATCGTAATCAATGAGAAGCGAATCCGAGCCTTTCTCAAGCCTGAATTTGCCGAAGCTTATGCCATCGAGGATGAGATTTTCCCCGTCTCCAGCGATGTCCGCAGATTTCCTGTGCTTGAGCAGTTCGAGCGAGAACCACGGGAACCACGGCACGACAACGTAGAATTCCCCTTCGAGTTCTTCCGGCTCAGGGACGGAGCCTTCTTCGTAAAGACTTTCGATTTCTTTCAATTCGTCAATGAACATGGCGGCCCCCCTTATAATGGCGATGATATATTTATTTAGAAAAAAAGTCTATCTTGCGTGGCGGGATGCGGGACAAAAAACAAGCCCGGCGGGCGCTAAGGCGACCGCCGGGCGGTATGTTCGATACTGAGTTGTCAGCCAGCGACTATGGCGTCGTTCGGGCAAACTTCAACGCAGGAGCCGCAGTCGGTGCAGGTTTCGGGGTCGATTTTGTAAATCTCATCGCCCTCGCTGATGGCCTCGACAGGGCATTCCGCCATGCAGGCTCCGCAGGCAACGCAGTCATCTGTGATTTTGTGAGCCATTGTGTTTCTCCTCTCATATTTGAGGGCCGCTCGACAGCGCGCCCTTTTTTTGCTTTTGAGCCGTAATCAGTATAAGCGACGCGTTGATTTTATCAATACCCGGTGGGCAAGAATGTTTTGCCGCCGGTATTGTCGTTCGGCGCGCTCAACGCCCGATTTTAATGTGGATTCGCTCTCCTTTTTTTCCGCCTTTGAGGGATGACAGCATCCCTTTTATAGTCTGGCCGATGAAAGCCTTGACGAAAGGTTTGACCGGAAGGAATTTTCCGTCTATCCAGACGCGCACTTCGCTGCGCGAAACGTTTTTGAGATATCTGTTTTGAATAAAGTCGGATATGCCCTTGGCGTCGTTTCGGTCGAAGACTGGGACGCCTGCTTCGAATTCCGAGGGGGAGGCGACGGCTATCATGTCTTCAGCGTTGAAACCTCTCGGTTCCGGGCCGTCTCCTTTGACCCAGATTTTATCGCATTCCTGCTCTTTGCCGCCTTCGACGATTACGATATCCGCTAGGGTGAAATACTGATAAACGATTTCATCCAGAGTGGGAGCAGGGTCGGAAGGAACGAAGAGAGCAGTTTTTCTGGGGGCGACAAGCGCGGTGGCGAAAGCGCCGGCTGCTGTGTGACGGAAAGTGTCTTTTCCCTCGGTGTCCGGATCGAAGTCGCACCGGGTGAATTTTGCGGTTCCCACTTTGCATCCTCGCGATGACAGTTCCGCGACAACCTTCTCGACGAGAGATGTTTTGCCAGTGTTCGAGTCTCCAACAAAAGAAACAACAGGAATCATTTTCGCGCCTCCAAACCTTGTGGAATCATTTTAATCGCGGATGCGGAAAAGGCAAACGCCGAGGGCGCAGGGGGCCGGCGCGCGCGCCTCTTCCATTATTCCTCCGTATGGTGGTAGACTTATTGCCTGTGCGGTACGTTCAAATTTAACGCGGGCGGTAAACCGATGGCCGAAGAGGCGAAAAAGAAAAAACGCGGGGATGTGTTCAGCGCGGGGACGACGGACGAGGAAAAGAAGAAACGGTTCAACGCGGGCGGAATAATCGCGATGGCCGGGTTTCTGGCGGGGGGGGTGTTTCAGGCCATGTGGATGGCGGTAACTCCGAGGCTTCTTGGAGAGCAGGGCATGGGGCTTTTTTCCCCGCTGTTTCAAGCGGCATACGCCGTGGCCACATTGATCGCTCTAGGCATACCGCAGACCATAGTTACTTTCGTGTCGAAGCATTATGAAAATGAATTCGACGAATCGTTGAAATTCATGACGGACGGTTGCCGGCTGATGTTCGTGGTCGCGTTGGGAGTGGTGGCGGTCTCGACGGCGGCCTCTCTGTTTGCGGCGTCGGCAGGCGCGATGAGCGCTTTCGCCGCGGCATTGACGATTGTGTTCATGATAACGATAGCATTCATGGCTCTGTTCTGGGGGGTGAACGGAATTCTGAACGGATTCCAGCGGCTCGATTTAATGACGATAGGCAACATAGTGTATCCGATAGGGATATTCGCGGCGTCAACGGCGCTGATAGTGGCGGCGCAAAGGACGATGCCGGGCGCGGACAGATGGGATGTCGTAGGCGCGGTGGCGGGAGTGGGGATCGGACACCTTATCGCTCTTGGGGTCGCCATGGCGGTGGTGGCGAAGACGGGGCTAGTCCCGGTTAAGAGGCTCATTGCGTTCAAGTCCGCGCACGGGTTGTACGGTCGGATATTAAAGTTCGGCGGAATCACGGCGGTGGCTTTCTTCAGTATGACTCTGGCTCAGAACCTGACGACGATAATAGTGCGCGTGGTCGGGATGAACGGGCTGCCGTTTGAGGGAATGAGAGGGCCGCTTTTCAGTTCGGCGCGCAATTGCGTTTATGAAACCGCATCGAAAAGCTGCGAGGCGGCTATAGGACATTTCGGCAACGCGCTCATTTACGGGCTTGCCCCGATGTTGATCACCGGCATTGCCGTGGCGGTAATCCCGGCGATGTCGGAAGCGGAAGACAGGGGCAGACGCGACCTGATGCAGCACTATTATACTTCCGCGATGTCTCAGTCGATGGCCATAATCGGATGCTTTATCGCGCTGTTCGGAGTGATCATCGGCCCGCTGATCGAGATAATGAACGGCAAGGAGTTCCCCGCCGAAGTCATGCACCCGCTAGGCGTTCTCGGCGTGATAGGCGGCTCCGGGCTTGCTCTTCTGTTTGTGCTCATCAACATGTTTACAGGACTGAAGAGACCGCAGATACCTGCGGTCATACTAGTGGCGGTGGTGGTTGCGATGACGGTGTCGATAACGGCGCTGTCGTACACGAGGAACATACTGTGGCCTATGGCCGGATTCATAGGGCCGGTGTGGATCGGGTGCGCGGTATGTTTTGTGATGGCGGTCAGAGTGTTCGGACTGAAGTTCCCGTGGAGCGCGTTTTACGAACCGGCAGCGGCGGCGATTATTCCGGTGGCTCTCGTGCTGTTCGCGCTTCCCCCGGTGATGCCGGTGGCGGGCAGGGAGTGGGCGACAGGCTTGGCGACGCTGGTCGTGCTCGCGCCTTACTGGATCGTAATCCTGCTGTTTGAAAAACGCAGGAAAAAGGCTGTCCCGCCGGCGGACTCCGACGAACTGATGAAAGAATCCTCAAGTTAAATCAGACAGGGAAGGCTCGCGCTCTCTTGCGGGATAATTTAAGATGGATAACTTCTATGAAATTCTCGGCGTTCCGGAAACGGCCGGAGCCGACGAGATAAAAAAAGCGTATTACAGGCTTGCCAAACAGCTACACCCCGACACCGGGAACGGCGACGAAAAGGCGTTCCGGGAAGTGAACCGCGCGTACAACATACTGTCGCGCCCCGAATCCAGAAGCGACTACGACAAGACGCTAAGCAATTTCAGGAATCAGACGGGCGATTTTAACGCGTACGCGGCGGATGTTTACGAGGTCAGCGGCAGGCAGATACAGAACTTGCTCAGAGAGCTTGTGAGGCAGACGAACCTGACGCGGGTGAGGATCAAGAGCAATGGTCGCACTCTGGTGGATGTGCCGATCGCCACTGCGGTCGCCCTCACCACCGCCGGGTTCATCTTCGCTCCGATCGCGACTCTCCTCATAAATGTCGGCATAGACAGGTTTTTCGAAATGGAAGTCGGAAACGTGATCCTCGATATGTACGAGGAAACCGCAAAGAAGCACGAGACGGGGTTGTTGCAGGAAGCGGAACTCGGATACAAGAAGATAATAGAGATGAGCGAATATTTTGTGCCCGCCCACATGAATCTGGGCATGTTGTACAGGCAGTTGGGGGAGAGCCGGAAAGCGGAAGAGGCGTTCCGGAAAATTCTGGAGATAGCTCCGTTCGGGGAAGTGGGCGCGATGGCCAGAACGAACTTGGAAGAGTTGCGGGGATTTTAGGGAAAGGCGAGCCGCAGGCTCTTCGCGGCGGCGACGAGGGGGGAACCGCGATGGATTCTCTGATAGCGTTAATCGCCGGTGCGGGGCTTGGGACAGCCGCCGCGTGGATGCCGTACAGCAACGCCGCTCTGGCGTTGTTCATCCTCCTTCCCGTCGTTTTCGCGATTAGACTTCTTTTCGACGTCAGATTCAGAGGGAGCCGCAAGGCGTCCCGCCGCATGGCCCTGTTTGCGGGTTTTTGGATGGCGGTCGCTTTTTTTCAGTTGAGGCCGTCCGGTTTGAACGCGATGCTGGCCCCGATGTCGGTAGACGGAGCGAGGGTTGGCGACATGCTCGAAGCGTGGAGCGAAAAAGCTCCGAACGTGGACTTCGAATGCGCGCCGGAAATTGTCGACAAAAGAATATCTATTCACACGATAACGAGGGTGTCTATCGCCGAGGCTGCGGACATGGCCGCGAGCAAGGCGGACGCCCGAGCGACATACGAGCGTGACGATAGAGGAAGGTCTATAGCCGCCGGGCCGCATGTAAAGGTCGTCATTGCGCCGCACGCCGACGGAGCGGAGAGCGAAGAGGGCGATTCGAAATTCTTCAGGTTCGAGGTATACTGATTTGCGCCGCGCGCGCGGCGGCGCGGGAGGCCGCATGGCGAAACACCTCAGACTCGCAAGGCTTCTTGAGCTTCTCACCGTCATCAAATATCACCCTGACTGGGGTCCGAAGAAACTCGCCAAATATTTCGAGATATCCGAGAAAAGGTTGTACGACGACCTGAACGAACTGAACGCGGCCAATATCCCTCTTGTGTACAACGGAAAAGGTTATTCGTATCTGAGCATGAGCGCGCTGCCTCCGGTGAGGTTCACGATAGACGAGGCGCTCGCGCTTGTCATGTGCGGAACCATGCTCGAAGGGCAGAAGGATGACGTGTATTCGAGGCTGGCGCGAGGAGCGGCGGCAAAGCTGCTCGAACTCCTTCCGGAGGAATCCCGGCGGATGGTTATGGCTCTCGAAGGCAAGGTGAGCGTTCGAGGCAAGGGAAGCTCGGAGCTTAACCACGCGCTCAAAGCGATGAACGAAGCGGTGGCATCGCGTTCGACCATCGAGTGTTCGTACTACTCCTACAGCAGCGGCAAGACAACGCGACGGAAGATTGACCCGTACGGCCTGATCTTCAGAGGCAATTCATGGTATGTGTTAGGCGGATGCCATAGCAGGGGCGAAGTCCGCACATTCCGCGTGAACAGGATGAAGGACATAGAGGCGACCGGGGAAAAGTTCGAATATCCGGAAGGGTTTTCAATCGAGGACCATGTGAGAAGAAGCTGGGCGGTTTTTCAGGGAGCGGAGACTGACGTGGAGGTTTTGTTTTCTCCAAAGCTGGCTCCACTGATTGAAGAGCATAAATGGCAGCCCGAACAGGAAATCGACAAGTTGGAAGACGGCTCAATAATATTCAAGACAAAAGTTGCCGGGACACTGGAAATCCGCCGCTGGATAATGAGTTGGGGAGAAGGTGCGGAGGCGCTCGCGCCGGAGAGTCTCAGACATGAGATAGCCGGGATCGCGGCGGGAATGGCAAAGAGTCACGCGAGGGCGAAAAGAATCCCGGGCGGCGCGAAAAAGCAAGCCGCGCCTGCGGCAAAGAAAAAGAAACCGCGCAAGATGAAATAAAGCGCGGCGGTTGCTGGCGCGGCAAAGCGTTGCCCTCGCGGCGCAAAGGGATATAATAAGCATCAGGGCGAATCGTCGCCGCGAACGGAGGGAATTTCATGTACTGCTCGGAATGCGGGAAGATGAACGCGGATGAGTCGCGGTTCTGCTACGCGTGCGGCGCTAGGCTTTCCGCAATGGCGCAGGAAGCCGCCGATGCGGTTCCGCCAGAGAATCAGACTGCGACCGGCTCCGGCGCGGCTCCCGGCGGTTACTATGCAAATGCCGCTCCCTCGCGCGCATACCACCGGCTTGATTTCAGAAGCGTGGGAATTCCCGATTACATGGCGCATGGAACGCTTATGACAATCTTTTCTCTCATGTGTTGCTGCGCTCTGAACTTTATGTTCCCAGTCGTGCTTGTTCTGGGAATAGTGATAATGGTGAACGCGTCGAAGATTAGGGCTCTGGCGATAGCCGGAAACATAGAGGCGGCGCTGGATGTGTCGAACACGAACCGGTCGTTGTTCATAGCGGCGATAGTCGCGTTCTGTCTGGGAGTGGCGTTGTTCGCGTTCTCTACAATTATGAGCGGCCTGACCGGACTCCTCGGCGGTCTGGGCGCGATGGACGGAATGAACTTCGAGTGGAGTCCCGGAAAAATCTGACCGCGCGGGCGCAATGGAATTAAATCGCGTCGCAGTCATTAAACGGTTGTGACTTCAAATATTTTAGATGACATGATAAAATCTTTCTGCGATGGATGACGCGGAGGGAGCGGGTTAAATGGCAATTTCAAGAGCAGACATCAGGATCATCTATCTTTGTTTCCGGATACTCGACAGCGCGTTGCCGTACGAGGAGGAAATGGAAGAGATAATGGACAAGTGCAAAGAGATACTGACTTCCGACGAGATTCTTGAGATAGACGAGGAGGCGGACTCGCTGTTGTCCGGTTCCGAAAGCCTTCGCGCGCTGGCGGAGAAAATCCTCAACATCTGACCGCGCAAAGTTCAAGCGGCGATATCCGATTCGAAACGCCAAGATATCAAAAGATTCAACCCTAATTCGATATTAGCATTTATGCGAGGAAGCATGAGGCCGAGTGGCCGGGGGCGATTTCGCGGAGCGCGGGAGATTCTTTTTCGCAACGGTCGATCTTGACCGGGCAGCGTGACGCGAACGCGCATCCGGGAATTTCTGAATCCGGGCCGGGGACGTCTCCTGTAAGGATGATGCGCCGCCGCTTTGCCTCCACTTCCGGGTCGGGTATCGGTATGGCGGAGAGAAGAGCTTTCGTGTACGGGTGAGCGGGCGACGCGTAGATGTCCTTCGAATCGGCTATCTCGACGATTTTGCCAAGATACATGACGGCGACTCTGTTGCTTATATGCCGCACTACGCTGAGGTCGTGAGCTATAAAAAGATAGCTGAAGTGGTATTTGTTTTGCAGGTCTTCGAGCAGGTTTATTATCTGCGCGCGGATGGAGACGTCCAGAGCGCTCACCGGCTCGTCGCAGATAATCAGCGAGGGATTGAGAGCGAGCGCGCGGGCGATGCCGATGCGCTGCCGCTGGCCGCCGCTGAACTCGTGTGGATATCTCCTTATGTAGCGCGGGTCAAGCCCGACGGTTTCTAGAAGTTCCTCGGCGCGGGCCTGCCTTTCCCGCGCGTTCATTACATTGAAACAAGCGAGAGGCTCGGTGACTATCTGGAGCACTGTCATGCGCGGGTTCAGAGACGCGTACGGGTCCTGATAAATCACCTGAAGGTCTTTGTAAATCATGCGGAGATTTTCGCCGCGCAAGCCGGCGATGTTCTGTCCGTCGAAAGTGATTTCTCCGGCGGCCGTTTTTTCGAGGCCGAGGATGGCCTTGGCTGCGGTGGTTTTTCCGCAGCCGCTTTCTCCAACCAGTCCAAGGGTTTCCCCTTTTTCGATATCGAAAGAAACGCCATTCACAGCGCGGATGCAGCCTGTTATTCTGCGTCGGATTAAGCCCGTCCGGATTGGGAAGTGGACTTTGACGTCACGGAGCGATAGAAGAGGAGACACACTCATGTGGCGCGCTCCTTTTTCGATTCGATATCCACCCAGCAGGCGACTTTTCTTCCGGGTCCGATCTCCGTCAGGGGCGGTTCTTTGCTGAAGCAGCGTTTCACCGCGAACGGGCATCTCGGATTAAAGCTGCATCCCGGCGGGTTGTGAATGAGGTCGGGAGGCAGTCCGGGAATGGAGAAGAGGCGCTCTTTTCGTTCCGCGTCCAGACGAGGAATGGAGCGGAGCAGGCTGAAGGTGTAAGGATGAAGAGGGCGCGCGAAGAGCGGGCCGGTCGCGGCGCTTTCCACCACCCGCCCTGCGTACATCACCAGAATGTCTTCGCACACGCTAGCCACCACGCCCAAGTCATGGGTGATAAGGATGACTGCCACGCCAGTCTCTTTTCTCATTTTCTGGATGAGTTCGAGGATTTGCGCCTGAATGGTCACATCGAGCGCCGTAGTCGGCTCGTCGGCGATGAGCGCGGCAGGCTCGCACATCAGGGCCATAGCTATCATCACTCGCTGCCGCATCCCCCCGCTGAACTGGTGCGGGTAGTCGTGGAATCTTTTTTCAGGAGAAGGGATGCCGACGGCGCGCAGCAGTTCAAGCGCGCGCGCCTCCGCTTCCGCTCTCGACGCTCCTTTGTGAATCATCATGCCTTCTGTCATCTGGAGGCTTATTTTCAGCACAGGGTTTAGCGAAGTCATAGGGTCTTGAAAAATCACCGCGATGTCGTTGCCTCGGACTTTGCGCAACTCTCCCGGTTTCATCGCTAGCAGGTCTTTGCCCTTGAACAGCGCCTTGCCGCCCTCGATTTTTCCGGGAGGCTGGGGGATGAGTCCGAGAAAGGAGAGGTGGGTGACGCTTTTTCCGCAGCCGCTTTCGCCGACAATGCCCAGCGATCCGCCGGGCATTAGGTCGAACGAAACTCCGTCCACCGCGCGCACCACTCCGTCCGCCGTGTGGAATCTGGTGACGAGGTTTTGAACTGACAGTACCGGTTCGGCCATATTAATTGTTCTTCCGAGTCGTTATTTCTGGTCTTTCATCTGCGGGTCGAGCGCGTCTCTCAGGCCGTCTCCCAGAAAGTTGAGGGAGAACAGGGTTATCGCGAGAGCGAGTCCCGGAAAAATCATCTGCCATGGATAGGTGTCCAGCGATTGCCGACCGTCGGAAGCGAGAGACCCCCAACTCGCCATCGGGGCTTGAACGCCGAGGCCGAGGAAACTCAGGAAAGCTTCTTCGAGCATGACGGCCGGGACTGTTAGAGTGGCGTAAACAATCACCGGGCCGAGCAGGTTCGGGATGACATGCCGTGATATGATCCGGAACACGCCGGCGCCTGAAGTGCGCGCGGCCAGTATGTACTCTTTCGTTTTTATAGAAAGAGTCTGGCCTCTTGTTATGCGGCTCATCGTCAGCCACTGCACCGCGCCAAGCCCGATGAACAGCAGGTACAGTTTCTTTTCCGCCGGGGCGTTGTGGAATATCACCATCATCAGGATGACAAGAAACATGAAAGGCAGGCCGTAAAGGATGTCGACAAAGCGCATCATTATGTTGTCCGCGCGGCCGCCGAGGTATCCGGCGGCTGCCCCGTAGCTGACGCCGATTATGATGCTGACGAAAGTGGCGACGATGCCCACCGCCAGAGAAACGCGTCCACCGTACAGGATTCTGGTCAATAGGTCGCGTCCAAGATGGTCGGCTCCCAGAGGATATTCCCGCGATGGCGGATGATTTCCGTCGGAAAGGTGTATCTCGTCGAAAGCGTAGGGGGTGAGCGTCGGAGCAAGAATCGCCGCGCAGGCGATGAGGATTAGCAGCGCGCCGCCCGCCACCGCCATTCTGTTTTTCAACAGCCGACGCCACGCATCCTTCCAGAGGCTCGTGCCTTTCACCGGCTGGACATCCGCCGCCGCTCTGGTTTTTTCATTATCGTTCGTCATGTCTTTTCGGTCTCGGTTGTCATTCGTAAACAATTCTCGGATCCAGAAACGCGTAAACGATATCCACCGCGAGATTGAATATAATCAGAAATCCGCTGTATAGAATCACCGTGCCGATGGTAAGAGTGTAGTCCCGGTTCAGCGCGGAGTTGACGAACTCGCGGCCAATGCCGGGAACGCCTGAGATGGTCTCTATGATAAGCGAGCCGGTGAGAATGGCGGCTCCCATGATGACCAGCCTCTCGGGCAGTCCCTTCGCTCGTGCGGTCCGTATGAAGTCCTGACGGATAACTTCGAGCATCCCCGCGCGGGACAGTCTGGCGATATACGCGCTGTACATCAGGCCGAGAGCCACAACGGGGCATATCATCTGGTCCCAGCGGCCCCAGCCGCTGACAGTCAGAATCTTCAACTTCACGGCGAAGAAATAAATAAGCGTGGAGAGGACGACGAAGTTCGGCACGGAGACGCCGACCATGGAAAAAGACATCGCCGCATAATCAACGGCGGAATTCTGGCGGAAGGCCGCCAAACACCCGGCGGGTATGCCCACCAAGAGCGCGAACAGCAGTGCGAGCGACCCCAGTTGCAGCGTGGTCGGCAGCCCTGCGGCGATTATCTCGTTTACCGACCTGTCTTTGTATCTGAACGAAGGGCCGAGGTCTCCCCTGAGCAAATTGCCCATGTATCTGAAGTATTGTTTAACAAGAGGCTCGTCGAGGTGATATCGCTCCTCGATCATTTTCTGCACTTCCGCCGGCATGACGCGCTCTCTTGAAAAAGGCCCGCCCGGAGCCAGACGCATCATGAAAAAAGTAATGGTGACGATGATCCAGAGGACCGGGATGGCGGTCAGCAGCCGCCGGGCGACATATCTAAGCATTCGTCCTCGGAATCCGTTCCTTTATTTTCCGGTCTTCACAGCGTAGCCCGCTTCCCGCAGGAGTCGGCGCGCCTCTTCGGGATTATAGTCCTCGCCTTGAGGCGGCTCGTAGTCCTTCATGTGCATGTGAGGCACAAACGTCGTCGCCGTTTTCTCTCCAGACTTCGTCACGAACTTCACCAACTCATCTTTGTTAATCGCAAGGTTGAGCGCGCGGCGCACGCGGGGATCGTTCAGCGGCTCTTTCGTCGTGTTGAACCTGTAATAATAGACCGCAAGAAAATCCGTCTTCTTCGCCTGCGGGTCGTTCATGTATTTCTCCGCGTAAGGCAGCGGGATTGTGTTCACCCAGTAAGACTGTCCGGCCTCGAACATGCTCACCGCCGTGATGTTGTCCTCAACGGAGTACGCGACCAGTTTCGACAGGCGGACATTTGCGGCGTCGTAATAGCCGGGGTTTTTCGTCATTACGAGTTTGCTTTTGGGCTTCCATTCAGTCAGCTTGAACGGCCCGTTGGTCACGATATTCTCCGGCCTCGTCCATTTGTCATTGAATTTCTCGACGCACTTTTTGTTGACCGGCATCAGGGTGTGGAAAGCGAGCAGGTCGAGCCAGAAGTGTGTCGGGGAATCAAGCGTCACCTTCAGCGTGAAATCATCCACCGCCTTCAATCCCACCTGCGAGAAATCGGAAATTTCCTTGTCATAGTATTTTTTCGCGTTTTTGATGTAAAAGAGTTGATACGCGTATTCGGCGGTCGTTTCCGGTTCGAGAACTCTTTTCCATGAATAAACGAAGTCGCCCGCCGTAACCGGGTCGCCGTTCGTCCATTTGGCGTTGCGGCGCAGATGGAAAACGAATTCGGTGTGCTCGTCGTTGACCTCCCAGCTTTCCGCCATCCCCGGGATTGGTTCGAGAGTGTCCGGGTCGTACTGCACGAGCCCCTCGAATATCTGCGTCGAAATAGTGAACTCCACGCTTCCCGTCATTAGTCCGGGGTCGAGCGTCTCCGGCTCGGCCGAAAGGTTGAAGTGGAACACCTGCTCCTGCGGTGGCAGAACTTTACCATTTTTCTCAAGATAGACATATTTGAGAATGTGAAGGTCGCGCATATTGAAATGCATTCCCTTGACGAAGTCCTTCACGAGGTTTTTGTTCACGTAGAAATATATCGGCATTATCGGCATTTCTTTCATCAGAATTTCTTCAGCGTCGTGGAACATCTTCATGCGTTCGTCGGCGTCTCCCTCCATCGCAGCCGTTTTTATCAGCCTGTCGTATTCAGCGTTGCTCCATCCCGTCTGATTGTTTCCTCCGTCGGTGACGAACATGTCGAGGAATGTGTTCGGATCGGGGTAGTCGCCTATCCAGCCAGCGCGGGCTATCTGATAATCTAAAGATTGGAGAGACTTAAGATATGTTTTCCATTCGACGTTGGCTAGGTCGACCTGTATGCCCAACTCTTTTTTCCACATCTGTTGAAGGGTTTCGGCAATTAGCTTGTGGCTTTCCGAGATGTTGTAGAGAAGCTGAAGCTTTGGGAAAGGCTTGCCTGATGAGTCGTCGCTCTTGGGCTTGCCCGAACACCCGGCGAGCATCGCAATCGCTAGCGCCGCGACCACAAGTTTCGCTGAAGCGCTTCTTATTCCGTTCGCCTTGCGATTCCTCTTCATCATATATTCACGCTCCCGATATCTTTTTAATGAGACCGCATTGGAACTTAATATATCAAAACCCAATCGGCAGGGCAACAATATTCGGGTTTTACTTAATGTTATATAATGTCATATATAAACGGGAGCCGGAAATGGATGGAATGAAACCGACATTAAGCGCGGGCGCTAGGACGCTGATAGTCGTCCTTTGCGGCGCGCTTGTGGCCGCCGGACTCCGACTTGAGTCTCCCGGAGACATAGCGCATGCGGAATCATCCTTGAGCCTGTACGCCGCCGGGCGTCTTCTGCAAGGGGGGCTTCCCTACGCCGATGTGTGGTACGACCGCCTTCCGGGCACGATTATCGTAAACGCCCTCGCTCAGTTTATCGGGCCGACATTCATCACTTCCACCGTGTTGGAATTATTGTGGCTGGCGGGAGCGGGCGCGGCAGTGTTCTTCATATTGAAAGGCATAGGGGCGGCGTCTTCAGGAGCAGGGACGGCGGCTTTGTGGTTCTTTATGGCGTCGGCGGCGCTGACAAGCTTCGGCGCTCCCAACTCGCCGCATTCTTGGGCGGCATTGTTTTCGGCTCTGTTCTTTCTGTCGGTTGTGAGGCGCTCCGGGCGAGACGGAGCGGGCGCGGCGTTCGTTTCGGGCCTAGCGGCGGGGGCGGCTGCCTGTTTCATCGGGCGCGAAGCCGCTCTGGTTGTTGTGGGGCTTATCGCCGTTCGGGGCAGGGCGGGCGCTTTCATCGCCGGTTTTATCGTTCCGCCTGCGATGCTCGCCATCGCGTTGTTCGCGTCCGGGGTAGCCGCTCCGTTCGCGCAGGCGCTAGGCTCGAACCTGCATGTAATTGCCGCCGACGGGGTGCTGCCGCGACTCGATTTCTGCTTTTCGTGCGCGGTAAAAATCGCGGCGCTGGCTTCGCCTCTTATTCTGTTGTTTTTTTCCGGCGCAAAGCGCGCGGCGGATGAACCCGGTTCGGCTCCTCTCAGACAGTCTCTCGCGGCATGGTTGTTTTTTGAGATTGCGGCAATTTCGGTGTCTGGATTTCTCACCCCGTCGTCGTTCATGTCTCTTCTGCTTCCGGCGACCGTCATGCTTGGAGCCGGAAGTCTTTGCGACGAGAGCCGCATTTCCGCTCCTGCGCTCCGACGCCGCGCGGCGCTGGCGTTATTCATGATAAGTTTCATGGCGGTGGCATTCCATGCTGTTGTCCCGGCCCATTCTCACGGCAATTCAGGATTAGCGCGTCCCGGCGGCGGCCCGATGGAATGGTTCCACAAGAAATTCGTCGCGGAACTTGTGGCGCGGAATGCGACCCCGGACGAGCGGGTTCTGGTCTGGAGCGATTCGGCGCTTTTGTACGCGCTTTCGGGCCGCGCCGCTCCCACTAGACACGCCACCATCAAGCCGCTCTTCATTAAAGGATACGCGGACGAACGAATAAGAGAATTCATTTACGAAGTAGCCGAAAATCCTCCCAAGCTGATTGTCGTCGAAGCCCCGCTTCTATCTGAAGGGATGGAGGCGGCGTTAAAAGACAAA
This sequence comes from bacterium ADurb.Bin236, assembly GCA_002069885.1. Classification (GTDB taxonomy): domain Bacteria; phylum UBP15; class UBA6099; order UBA6099; family UBA6099; genus UBA6099. The sequence continues at coordinate 27,096 of MWCD01000031.1, forward strand.
CCGCAATACGAGGTCGCAGCGGCGCAGAAACCCCTCTTCGCTTTCATACAGAAACTTGTCAGGGATGACTACGACCTGATCACCGCTCATGATGGAATCTTGATTTGCGCCAGAAAAGACGACGGCGCGACGGGTGAAAAAACGAATCCGTAGCGTTTGACATTGAACTGAGGCGCGTTAGGTGATAGAATAGCCAAAACACTCGCGGCGAGGTGAACAAGGGATGGCCCGCAAAAAGAACGAACCGCCCAAAGAGCGGCTCTACTCCATTCCCGAGATGAGCAAGATGATACAGGTTGACGAACGCACTCTCGTCGAATGGGTGCAGTATCGCCGTATACCTCATGTCAGGGTGGACAATAAGTTAGTGCGCTTCAAGTTGTCGGACATCGCAAAATGGGTGCGCGACAAAAACAAGCCGCTTCAGAAATACGAAATAAAATAAACGCGCGGAGCGGCAGCCCACAGCATGGACAGAAACCTTCCCCGAGTCGACGAGCCGCCGGTCATTCTTGTCAGGTTCGGCGGCAATCTCGCCAGACACGAAGACCCAAGCTTTGAGATAATCATCCAAGAGATACTCGACAAGATGTGCCTAAATTTTATATTCGATTTCAACAGGGTGAAATTTCTCGACAGCGCCGGTATCGGGCTTGTTATCAAACTCGCCTCCATGATAGAAAAAAGGGGCGGCTCTCTTTTGTTGTGCAATCCTCAGAAAAATGTCCGAAGCGTTTTCTCCATGCTTGGGATAGACAACAGGTTCAGGATATTCGACGATTTGGGCGGCGCGCTGGAGAACTTCGGACGGCTCTTGCGGCTTGAAATCATAAACATCAACTACGAGCTTTGAATTTTCGGCGGCTTGCGGAGCGACCGTTCCGCTTCTTCCGCCTTACATCCTGCGAGGTTCGACAATGGCGACGGAACTGTACTTTGTGAGGCACGGAGAATCGCTCGACAACGTGGCGGGCGTCTCTTTCGACGAGATGAGCGTCAACGACGAGGGCTTCCTAGACAACCCGCTTTCCGAACTGGGCGAGATGCAGGCGCGCGCCGCCGCCGAATGGTTCGAAGCCAGACGCATCAAGCCGGATATGATTTATTCCAGCGGGCTTACGCGCTCCACCCTGACTGCTCAGCCGCTGGCGGAAATGCACAATATGCCGATTCAGTTCATGCCAGAACTCCGCGAAGTTCACATTGAGAAAGGCACTCTCGGCGGCCTTAAAACTGAAAACAAGATGTCCCAGACCATGTACAACATCCCCGGAGGAAAAGCGATTCGCGACAGGATGATGGAAGTCGGGGTGGGCGTAGCGTTCAATATCTGGTCAAAGTTCGGCTTGCCGGGCTTCGAGTCGCGGGCGGATTTGACAGGGCGCGCCGGATACTGTCTGGACACTCTCGGCGCTCTGCCCTGCAAGCGCGTCGTGGCTGTGGCGCATAACTTTTTCCTTGCCGCTCTTCTCTTGGAGCTTGTCGATCGCAACCCGCTTAACTATCTTATCGCCGCGCCTCACATCGGCTTCATGCCGAACTGCTCGGTCACGTGCGTGATTGCCCGCCCGCCCAAATTCAGAATCAGATTCGTCGCTAGACCGACGAATGATTTTTCCTGATTCCACGCTTCGGAGGACAGCTACTTCTTTTTAACGCACCGGAAGAAATGAAATTGCCCTGCGATTTTGAGCAGAGGAAGCTTGCCCGCGCGTCTTTCAAATTCTCTCCACGCCGTCACAACAGAATCCGCAGCGAAAAGCGAGAACTCAGCGCGCTTTGCGACCTTGAGGAAATAGGGGATGTATGGAAAAAGATAAACCGGGGCGTCGCTTGCAACCGACAACCCGTTTCCCTCCAACAATCCTTTCCATCTTTTAGGAGACATGCGCGTTATGTGTGTTGTGTGCGTGGAAACGTTATCTCCGCCGCGCGCCCGCTCTGCCGTTTTGTACAACGCGGATACCGCCCCCGTCGCTCCATCTATTGAATCGAGCGAAAAAAGATTCGGGACAGTTATGAAGGCCGACCCGCCGGGCGCGAGGACTCTTGCGATTTCTCTGGCCGCCTCCGCCGGGTCGAAAAGATGCTCAAGGACTTCCGAGCATACCACCGCGTCGAAAGAATTGTCGCCGAAGGGCAGGGCGGCAATGTCCGCCGTCTTGAAATCCACACCGGGAACCGGGCGCGCAAGAGGCGCGACATCCACGCCGGAAACCGAACAACAAGGCAGTTTTTCCGAGATGATTGATGCGATGACACCCGATCCGCATCCTGCGTCGAGCGCGGTCGCGGGAGCCTCCGCGCAAATTCCCTCTACTAGAATTTCAACTCTCAGCCTGTTTGCGGGGTCCCTGAGGAACTCTTCTTTCGGAGCCTGCCACGGCATCCCCTTCGAGTCAGCGTAATACTTTTTTAGGAATTCGGGGGAAATCTCGCCGGGGTCGAAACCTATTGGCATCAGGAGCCGGCCTTTTCACCGAGGAAACCTCGCAGCCGCCTCATCCCCTCGGCGATGTTTTCTATCGAGTTGGCGTAGCAGAACCTTATGAAGCCTTCGCCGCCGGAGCCGAAATCAATCCCCGGGGTGACCGCCACGCGCGCTTTCTCCAGAATCTCAAACGCGAGTTTATAAGAGTCAGTTTCGATATGTTTCATGTTGACCATAATATAAAAAGCGCCTGTCGGATCCACAGGTATGTCGAATCCCATGGATTTCAGTTCGGAAAGCATGAAGCGGCGGCGCTTGTCGTAAGTTTCGACCATGAGCTGGACATCTTCGGCAGTCTGTTCGAGCGCGGCTATCGCGCCCCATTGCACGAACGAGTTTGCCGATATGAAAAAGTTCTGCTGAAGCTTCTGCATAACGCGCACGCATTCCTTCGGCCCGATTACATATCCGACCCGCCAGCCTGTCATCGCGTACAGCTTTGAAAACCCGTTTATCACAAACGCGTTGTCCGTATATTCCAGAATCGAGCGCGCTTTATCGCCCCCGTACTCAAGCCCGTGATAGATTTCGTCGGATATCGCTGGTATGCCGAGTTCCGCTATGTCTTTAAGCCCGCGCTCGTTGATGATTGTTCCCGCCGGGTTCGACGGCGAGTTGATTAATACTCCGCATGTTTTGCTGTTTATCCGCTCTTTCAGCGCTTCCGTCCTGAACTGGAAACCGTCCCGCTCGTCGGCGGGAACCATCGCGGGGACTCCGTCGGCGAACCTGATGAAGTTCGGATAACAAGCGTAATGCGGGTCGGTTATCATAACTTCTGAACCGGGCTTAATTAAAACCGAGAAGACCAAGCTCATCGCAGCGGATGTTCCGGAAGTCACGATTATACAGTCCGGGTTGATATCGACGCCGTAGTTTTTGTCGTAGTGCGCGGCGATGGCTTCGCGCAGTTCCATTAATCCCATGCTGTGGGTATAATGGGTTTTTCCGCCGCCGAGCGCGTTTTTTGCCGCCTCGATTACCGCCGCAGGCGTGTCGAAATCCGGCTCGCCCACCTCCAGATGGATGACATCCGCGCCCGCCCGCTCCATCTCCTGCGCTTTCTCCATTATCTCCATCACGAGGAACGCTTTTACGTTCTTCGCTTTTTCCGGCATGTCCACGCAACAATCGAGCTTTATTTTCTTTGAGTCTTTCATTTGATTACCCGCATTTGAATTGTCATGTTCCTCGCCGGGAAGATGTGGCAGAGGTATTTCTCCCATGAGCGCGGCATCCTGTTCGCCAGCCATTCGATTCCCAGCCTCCGGTATCTTCCGAAGAAATCGAGCTTCTTTGAAACTATCTCGAACCGGGCGTCCGTGTAGAAGCCGATCCGTCCTTCTCCGCCGCAGAAAAATTCAAAAGTGTAGAACCCAAGATGCTGCTTGTGTGTCGGGTCGGTCCATGAATTGCTCGACGAGTAGTGAGGAGTGATGATTAGAACCTTCGCCCCGTTTTTTCCGACCCGGTGTATCTCTTCCATGGTTTTGACCACATCCGAGACATGCTCGATGACGTGCTTGAGCAGAACTCTGTCGAAAGAGCAGTCCTCGAAAGGCCACGGAAAACTGTCTATATCGTGCAGCACGTCCGGGCGCACCGACGCCACGCGGTCCATCCCGACGGAACCGGGTTCCTTGCTTGTCCCGCAACCGACGTCAAGCGTTTTTATCTCATGTTCAGTAGCAGACATGCCTATTTCTCCGTCCGCCTGCGCGGCGTCACATTTTCAGGCTTTTTCTCACTGCGGCGATAACGTCCTCGACATCGGAGTCCTCAAGCTTTGCCGAGAGAGGCAGGCTGACCGTTCTTCTTCCGGCGCTCATGGCCGCAGGGTAGTCCTCCGGTTTCCATCCGTATGTTTTCTGATAGAACGGATGCTCCGGAATGCTCATGTAATGCACGCCGACGCCGATGTTCTCGGCGGTCATCGCGTTGAGGAAGGAGTCTCGGCTCACGTCCGCCGCGTTTTCATTAATAAGAATTGTATAGAGATGATACGCGTGATTGGTGTCAGGTTCAGGTTCCGCAGGAATCTCCACGGGCAGCGAACTGAAAGCGTCGTTGTAACGGTTCCATATTTCGCGCCTGCGTTCCCAGTATTTCCCGACGCGTTTCAACTGATGTATGCCGATAGCCGCCTGAATGTCCATCATGTTGTATTTGAAGCCCGCTTCCACGACCTGATAGTGTTTGAATCCTTCGTCGCCGAAGCGTTTCCACGCGTCCTTGGACATGCCGTGAAGGGCTAGAGTCTTGAGGCACGCTGCGTCTTCCTCGCGGCTTGCGAGAATCATGCCGCCCTCTCCCGTGACGATGTTCTTGGTCACGTAAAAACTGAAGCAACCGAAATCGCCGAACGTTCCGGCCTCCCGCCCTTTGTATCTGGTCTCGATGGCGTGCGCGCAGTCTTCGATGAGTTTCAACCGATGTTTATCGCACAGCGCCGTCAGAGCGTCCATGTCGCATGGCCTTCCGGCAAAATGCACGGGAAGGATGGCTCTGGTTTTTTTAGTTATCAGTTTCTCCACGTGGGCGCAGTCGATATTCATCGTCGCCGGATCGATATCCGCAATGACAGGAACAGCCTTCGAGTGAATAATTGCGTTGACGGTGGCGCAGAACGTCATTGCGGTGGTAATGACCTCGTCTCCAGGCTGAAGCCCGGAGGCGAGCATGCTGAGGTGAAGAGCAGCTGTGCATGAGTTGACGGCTACGGCGTGCCGCGCGCCCTTGTAGTTCTTGAAGTCCTCCTCGAAACGGGCGGTCTTGGGGCCTGTGCCGAGCCAGCCGCTTTTCATGCTGGCCACAACTTCCTCAATCTCGTCGTCCTCTATCGCGGGAGCTCCGAACATCAGGAACTTCTCTTTTGGTCTTATCGGGTCGTCCTGCATCGCGCTCGTCCTTTCATACGTTTTACGGCGGAATTATAATCCAAAAAACGACGCGTCTCCATAATGAAGCCAAAACGGGCGGAAGGAATCACGGGACCGGAATGATTTCCCGCGCTTCCTCTTTTACATCTTGCCTGGGGTTGTGTTAAAATGTCGGCGATGAAACGCGAAACGAAAAAAATCTTTGCGGCGATTGTTGTGGCGGCGGCGCTGGCCTGTTGCGTTTCGCGCGCCTTATCCCAGTCCGACCCCCGATATCTCGGATACGTGAAACCGGAACTCAGGGACGCTTTAAGGATAACTCCGCAAATGCTCGCTCCTGTAAGGCTGAATCCACAGGAGCAGTATTTTACTGTGTCAGTCACAGATCCGAGGTCGGGCACTTTCAGATACGGCTATATCATCCATAAGTTCGAGACGGACCCGGCAGGCAATCAGGTCATCACCATAACCAGCCGCACAGAGCAGAACTATCACGATATGAATCTTCAAAAAACCGAGACCATAGTGTCTGAAACCTTTCACCACTCGACCGGAAGAGTTATGCGAACCCACATCGAGAGCAACGCCCAATTCCTTACGCAGTTCTGGTCTCTTTACTCAAGCTCGACGAAATCATACGCGCCGCCGTCATCCGTGAGAATAAACAAAACCGTCTATTACGATTGGACCAATAGAGTGATTTCGATAAAGTACGAGGATGCTCCGGCTGTGCCTCCGAGGACATTCCCCATGAGAGGCGAACCTCTGGGGCTTCTCGCGGAGATAGTGTTTCTTCTCAAGGGCAAATGGACGGAGCGGGACAGGATATATTATCTTCCCATGTTCAGCGTTCAAACCGAGAAGAGCGAAGACTATTATCTGAAGTTTTCTGGAACGAGAGAAGGCGGACAGTTGAAGTACGACACAGTCTGGCACGGGTTCGGAGATGCCGCTGAAATCAACTCTTACTGGGTGGTCCCGCCGGGGTCTTCCGCGTTCAACGGACACTTTAGCAAAATTCTGGTTAATCCTCAGGTTTACGAATACACGACTATCGTCCCGGCCACCAAGGAAGAAGCTTTGAAACCGATTCCTCCATGGGCAAACTGAGATGGGAGCGCCGGCGTTCGGCAACAGCGAAAGAAATAGCCGGGCCACGTTTTTTTTCCTTCTGCTCTTCGGTGTTTTCATCCGAGCATGGCGGCTCGGCGAAAAACCATTGTCATGCGACGAAGGATTCATCTATTTTGCTTCCAAGTTCGACGCTCCGCGTAAAATAATTGAACATTACAGGCTTGAACAGCACACGCCTTTTCCCAATCTTGTTTCTCACTATTGGATGAATATTTTCGGCGATTCCGCTGTGGCGCTTCACGCGGAACCGCTGACGTGGTCTCTGATTTCCATGATCGTTTTCGCGTGGGCGGCATGGACGTGTCTGCCGCGCAGAGCGGCGGTTGGAGCCGTCGCGACGTATGCATTTAGCCCGTTTCTTGCTGAGTTCGCGCAGACTTTAAGGTATCCCGCGTTCGCGCTATTGTTCTCAACCGTCTGGATAACGTCATTGCTGAAACTGAGCAAGGGAGGCGGGCGTTGGTGGCTGCTCACATGTTGCGCGGGCGCGACCCTCGCGGTATTCGCCCACTTGTTTAATCTTTTAGCTGTATTCTGCGCCGGGTGCTTCGTTGTCGCCACCCGCAAACAATGGGGCGGAAACTCCGTAGGCGTCGCTGTTTGCCATCTGATTCCAGCCGTCGCGATAGTTCCGAAAATTCTCTCTATGACAGAGAACGGCGTGACGGCTCTCGCCGGAGCCGCGCCGTTCGGAGAAGCTCTGGCGCATCTTTTAACAGCGCCCGTAGGCGGGCTTGCCGGGGTTTTATTCGACTTCTGCGTCGGGCGCGCGGTTGATGAGAAAACGCTCCCGCTCGCCGCAGTCGCTGCAGCGCTTTTGTCGTTCTCAGCGGTTATAGCCGTAGCTCTGACAGGCTCTCATAACAGGTTTGAGGCGGCTATGTGCGCGGCTATTCTCGGCGGAGCCGCCGTCTTGGGCTGGCTGGCCATGTTGTTCCGTTCCGTCGATTACACCAGTCAATACTATGTTCCTCTTGTTCCCCTGTTCTGTGTTTTGCTTGGAATTGGCGCGGACAAGATTGGCAAGCGCGCGCCTTTCGTCGCGACTGCTCTGCTCATTCTTTTTTCTTTATTTTCGTTTTCCTGCTTGTATGTTTACTGGACTCGAATTGACAGACCTCACAACCTGAAAACAGCTACGGAATATATTGAAGCGAATGCGAAGCCCGGAGACTTTATGGTTATGTCTCCTCCTTACGGATATTTCATTTATTACTATTGGAATGAAACAATCCCCGCGAGCAGATTCAGTCCGGATTATAACCTTTGGAGCGCCCCTCAAAACAATTTCTACAAGCTGAACGCGGACAAGATTCAACTTACCGAGGCTGATATCGGGCGATGGCATAGCGAAACGGCTTCCGACCGCAAGAGGGTCTGGGTGTTCTGGATTCTCGGCCATGTCAACACGGAGGACAAACAAGCGTCGGCTTATAAGTGGCTTGAAAATAATTACATAAAAGTCTTGGAGATTCCGGTGCGCAACAATTCTTATGAGACCGGCCACATCGGCTTTTTGGCATTGTATGAAATACCTCGGACTTCGGAAGACAAACCCTGATTTTTTCGACGAAAAACTAGAGTTGAAACTGATGAAGCTATTGCGGAGGAACAAAAATGCCAGTTTTGAAAAAGGCGGTTTTGCTGATAGCGGTTTTCCAGACAATAATTGCCGTGAACGCGCTACTTTGCGTCGCTTCCGGCGCGCTGGAAGACATAGATTTTGTTGTCGATTTTCCATATCTTCAATGGGCGCGAGGCGAAGCAGATGGGGCCGCTGGCTCTGTTAGCTGCAAGAAATCAGCAGCCGAGCCGGACGGCTCGATTTGGGCCGCTTCCTCCGCCGGGATAATCGTGTCTTTTCCCGATGGTTCCACTAAGACGATAACCGGAAAGCAAGGGCTTCCTTACGAGGACGTCACATGCGTCGATTTCGGGCCGGACGGCGTTTTCTGGGCAGGGACAACAAGAGGCGTGGTTCGCTTTGACGGCAGTGGCTGGAGATATTTCGCGGGCCGCAGATGGCTGCCCGGTGACAACGTGTCGGCTCTCTCCGTCTCCGCCGACGGGCGTTCCGTCTCAGTCATCACGGACGGCGGCCTCGGAAGAATAGAGCAGCGCGAAATGACCCTCGAACAGAAGGCTCTCTTGTTCAGCGATATAATGCAGGCCCGCCACAACCGCGACGGCTTCATCACTGATTCTCCGCTTCGCTCGCCCGGCGACGTAAACTCTTTTTTTCTCACCGACGATGACAACGATGGGCAATGGACGGAGATGTATCTTGCAGCCGAATGTTTCAGATACTCCGCGACGGGCGACCCGCAAGCTCTGGCGAACGCCCGTCGCTCTCTTGAGGCGATGCTGCTTCTTCTGACCGTCTCCCCCGACGAGTTCGGCGGACTGCCCGCGCGTAGCGTCCTGCCACCTGAACGATGCCCCGGCGGCGACCCTCACAACTGGCATTTTCTCCCCGACAAGTCCCTCTGCTGGAAAAACGATACCAGCGTGGACGAGGTGGTGGGGCATGCGTTCGGTCTGCCGATATATTACGACCTTTGCGCCGACGAAAACGAAAAGGCGCGCATCGCCTCCGCCTTCGCACGCATGATGGATCACATTATCGACAACGGCTACCGATTAGTCGGCGTGGACGGAAAAACAACTAGCGACGGCCACTTCGAGCCTGAATGGGTAAACCGAGGCTCCGGCCCGCTCGGCGATCAAGGCCTGAATTCCGCGGAAATCCTCAACGCCCTTATCTCCGCTCACCACATCACCGGCGACGAAAAATATCTCGAACACTACAAAAACCTCGTCAAAGAGCATAACTACCACCGCAACGTCCGCGAATGGAAATCTATCTGCGACCGCAACCAGATAAACCACGACAGCTACGAAATGGGATACCTCAGCTTCTACAATCTGCTGCGGTATGAGAAAAACGAAAAACTGAGGAGCGACTACTATTTAGAAGGGCTTCGCAGGTCGCATGTAGAACTGCTACCCAACCGCAATGCCGAGCAGATAGTTATCTTCGGGGCGTTCGCGCGGAAGGATTACGGCCTCGACGCAGCGGTCCAGACGCTACGCGAGCTTCCTTTAGACCTAGTCAAACATTCCGTTTTCAACAGCGTCCGCGCGGACGTCAAACTCTCTCCCAAGAACGACAGGTTCCGCTCGGCGCAAATGGCTTTCATTCTCCCTTACGAGGAAGCGCGGACGATTAGATGGTCTGAAAACATGCTTGCGCTAGACGCCGACGACGGCGGGCGCTCCGAGGCTATGGCCCAGTTCTTCCTGCTCCCGTACTGGATGGCGCGCCACCACGGAATGATATTACCGGAAGAGCGCTAATATGATTTTCATGCATGGTTCGTCTGATAAAAATGCGGCGCAACGCGCGCGGTTCATAAGCGTGTTTTTGTTGTCCGTTTTTTTTACGCTTGCCTTCGCCTGCCGAGCTTTCGCTGAAACTAAAGACTACGCCGAACTTATTATCTCAGAGCGCTCGCTTCCGCTGCGAGAAGACCTAGCTTCCCGCGTAGGCCCCGCCCCTGAATCTGTAATTAAAATACTCTCGCTTAACGACAAAATATTTATTCAGCCCGACAAACCGTATCGCGCGCGCACCCCCGCTCCCGAACACATCGAAGACATCAGGGCCGCAATCGACTCATTGCCGCCTGTTGTCCGAGAGACCGCCGAGTCTTGCCTTCTTGGGATTTATTTCGTAGAGAACTTGATAGGTAGCGGCTTAGTCTCGCGTCTTGCCGGCCCTGATTACAAAGAATATTTCATAATAGCCATCAACCCCGAAACACTCGACATGAACGCCTCCGAATGGATTACGAAGAAAGAAAAAACAGCATTCATTATTGACGATTCATCCATCGACGTCAGCATCGACATCGGAGCGGACAGAACTGGGTTATACTACATTTTTTATCATGAAATCGCGCATGTGTTCGACTACGCAAAGAGAATAACTCAAGGCGAAGAGAAAAAAGGCCCGGCTAAACTGTACGATATAATAGTGCAGCGAAGCAAACCGCCGCGCAAAAAACTTGCTTGCATTGATGAATTTTGGGAGTCATACAGCAAACCCGCGCGCAAATATGATTTCGACGGGCGAGACGGCATAGTGTTTTACAGGCTTGGCGGCCCTAACACAAAAATATCCGAAGCGACCGCTCTTTATCGCTCCCTTTCAGAAAGCCCTTTCGCCACACTTTACGCGTCAATGAATTGGATGGATGATTTCGCAGAATTATTCGCCATGTGGATGAGCGTTGAAAACCTAGGCCGCCCATGGCGGCTAACGCTATCTCAAAACGGCGACACTCTTTTCTCCATATACAACCCGTTGAAATCAGAGCCTCTCGCCGCCCGCGTCGGATTGATGAAATCTGAATTGTTCGAGGATTGAGCATTTTCGCATTTCCTCCCATCCTTTTTTACCAAAAAAACGCGCCTTTTCTGAAAAAGGTTATAATGAACTTCTAAAAATAACCGGAGTATGTTCCGGAGGCGAAAGAATACGGGAGCGAGGGGCTTCATATCATGCAAAAACTTTTTTATCCTGAAAGCATAGCGGTCATAGGAGTTTCGGAATCTCACGACAATTTCGGCAGGAATATCGTGAAAAACCTGCTCGATTTCCAGTATCAGGGGCGCATATACCCGGTCGGGAAAAAAGGCGGCTCGGTCTTTGGTTTGAAGATATATGAGAGCGTGGAGGACATAAGCGGCAACGTGGGGCTGGCAGTCATGCTGATTCCGTCCCGCGCGGTGCCCGAACAGTTCGAAGCCTGTGCGCGCAAAGGAATAAAGAGAGTGTGCATATCCAGCGGCGGCTTCTCCGAGTTCGGCGGCGAACGCAAGGAACTTGAACAGCGCCTGATAGACGTCGCCCGCGAGAACGACATCCGCTTCATCGGGCCGAACTGCCTCGCCATAATCAATCAGGACCACGGAGTATGTCTGCCGTTCGTGCGTATGAGCCGATTTCCCGTCGGCAATGTTTCCTTGATGACCCAGAGCGGAGGCGTAGGGCTGAGCTTCATATACATGTTCGCCGCGCAGAACCTCGGAATCAATAAATACGTCAGTCTCGGCAACAAGTTGAATATCGGCGAGCAGGACTTAATACCCTTCCTTGAAAGCGACGAATGCACGGGTGTAATCGGGATGTACCTTGAAGAGATAGACAAGGGGCGCGAGTTCATGGAGGCGGTGCGCGGATGCCGCAAGCCGATTGTGGTTCTCAAATCTAACACCACCGCCACAGGCGCGCGAGTGGCCGCCTCTCACACCGCCGCCATCGCCAACGACGACCGCGTAGTGGATGCTGCCCTGAAGCAAGTAGGCGTCGCCCGAATCGAAAACATGCACGACATGACGGCGGCATGCAAAATATTCAAGATGCCCCCTATGAAAGGCAATCGGGTGGCTATCCTAACTCCGACGGGCGGATACGCCGTAATCCTCGCCGACATGTGCGAAAAATACGGATTCGAGATACCGCCGTTCAGCAAGGATTTCGTGGACGACGTATCGAAACATGTGCGCGCGGGCGTTATAAGACTGACCAACCCGCTCGACCTCGGCGACATGTTTGATCTCCAGATGGTGGCGCACACCGTCGTTCGCGCCATGCAGGAGCCTCAGTTCGACGCGCTAATACTTTCTTGGATTTTTATGCGAGACACCGGCCTGACATCCGACAGCGTGAATATTTTTCCGATTCTCGACTCTATGCTGAAGCGGATACCCAAGCCGATAGCGCTGTCTCTCGTCGGCGCGCCGAGCGATATTTCGCAGATTCAGAAAACCACCAACTTCCCGATATTTAGCAGCCCGGAAGGCTCCCTGCGCGCGCTGTCCATCCTGCGAAACCATCACTCCTCGGCTTACGAGCTTCGCGCGCAGAAACCAATAATAAAGGATATAGATGGAAATAGTATAAAGAGATCGCTTGACGCGGCGGGAGAGGGCGGAAGGCTTGGCGTTGAAGCGCTGGATGTCCTGCAAGCCTGCGGCATTCCCACCGTCCCCGTCAAACTAGCGGCCACCGCCGAAGAAGCTGCCGCCGTCGCTTCCGGGATGGGATATCCCGTGGCGATGAAAATAGCGTCAAAGGATATCCTGCACAAAACAGATTCGGGCGGAGTGAAACTGAACATATCGAGCGACGAGGAATGCCGCGCCGCATTTGAAGAGATGATGAAGACGACGGCGGAAAAAGTTACCGGAGCCGTCCTATCCGGAGTTCATGTGCAGAAGATGGCCGAGCAAGGGCGAGAAATGATAGTCGGCGCGACTCTAAACGAATCCTTCGGGCACGTCGTGACGTTCGGCGTCGGCGGCGTGGCGGTGGAAGCCCTCGGAGATATGGCAATAAGAGTAGCCCCTATAGGGCCGTTGGACGCTTCGGCGCTGCTTGCCGAAATAAAAGCAACCAAAATGCTGGGCGCTTTCAGAGGCATGCCCCCCGCCGACCGCGACGCTCTCAAAGATGTCCTTTACAGAGTATCCACCCTCGTGACGAAGTTCCCGATGATAAAAGAACTGGACATCAATCCGCTGATAGCGTACGAGGAAGGAAGGGGATGCGCGGCGGTTGACGCGAGGATAATACTGCGCTGAGCGGGCAGAGTGAAAAGCGCGGGATTGCCCGCGTGAAAACTTTAGAGTTCCGGGCGCTTGAAAAAACGCCGGGGATGGGTATAATAGAAGAGCAAGTGGGAAGTTGAAAAAAAAGTTTTCTGAAGTCTTGACAGTAACGATACCCACCCGGTAGAATATGCGATTGTCGCGTGAAGACAGGCGGGATGCCAGTCGGAACGGTGGAACTTGAAAATTGAATAGTGAAGAAGCCAGTTGCAACGAAGAACCGGAAGCCTGCTTAGGCAGGGGACCGGGGAATCACAACCCCAAGAAATCAATTTAATTTATTTTTGTCGGAGAGTTTGATCCTGGCTCAGGATGAACGCTGGCGGCGTGCTTAACACATGCAAGTCTAACGGTTTCTCCCGCATGAAGCTTCGGCCGATTGCGGGTTGAGAAAGTGGCGAACTGGTGAGTAACACATGGGTAACCTACCCCTCGGATTGGGATAACAGCTCGAAAGGGCTGCTAATACAGATATGCTCACAGAGCCGCATGGCTCGGTGAGGAAAGGCGGCCTCTGCTTGCAAGCGGCCACCGAGGGAGGGGCCTGTGGCCCATTAGCTAGTTGGCGGGGTAACGGCCCACCAAGGCTACGATGGGTAGCTGGTCTGAGAGGGCGACCAGCCACATTGGGACTGAGATACGGCCCAGACTCCTACGGGAGGCAGCAGTGAGGAATTTTCCGCAATGGACGAAAGTCTGACGGAGCGACGCCGCGTGGGTGATGAAGGTCTTCGGATCGTAAAGCCCTGTCGGGGGGGAAGAACCCCGTCGTAGTTAATAGCTGCGACGGCTGACGGTACCCCCTATAGGAAGCGCCGGCCAACTACGTGCCAGCAGCCGCGGTAATACGTAGGGCGCAAGCGTTATCCGGATTCATTGGGCGTAAAGAGCTCGTAGGCGGTTGGGTAAGTCACATGTTAAAGATCCGGGCTTAACCCGGGGAATGCGTGTGATACTGCCCGGCTAGAGGACGGGAGAGGGAAATGGAATTCCTGGTGTAGCGGTGAAATGCATAGATATCAGGAAGAATACCAATGGCGAAGGCAGTTTCCTGGACCGTTTCTGACGCTGAGGAGCGAAAGCTAGGGGAGCGAACAGGATTAGATACCCTGGTAGTCCTAGCTGTAAACGATGGGCGCTAGGTGTGGGAGGTATCGACCCCTCCTGTGCCGAAGCTAACGCATTAAGCGCCCCGCCTGGGGAGTACGGTCGCAAGATTAAAACTCAAAGGAATTGACGGGGGCCCGCACAAGCGGTGGAGCATGTGGTTTAATTCGACGCAACGCGAAGAACCTTACCTAGGTTTGACATCCCGAGAATCCTCTTGAAAAAGGGGAGTGCCCTTCGGGGAACTTGGTGACAGGTGCTGCATGGCTGTCGTCAGCTCGTGCCGTGAGGTGTTGGATTAAGTTCCGCAACGAGCGCAACCCTTATCCCTATTTGCCATCATTAAGTTGGGAACTATAGGGAAACTGCCAGTTTATGACTGGAGGAAGGTGGGGATGACGTCAAGTCAGCATGGCCTTTATGCCTAGGGCTACACACGTGCTACAATGGTCGGTACAACGGGTCGCAACACTGCGAAGTGAAGCCAATCCCTTAAAGCCGGCCCTAGTTCGGATTGGAGTCTGCAATTCGACTCCATGAAGTTGGAATCGCTAGTAACCGCGGATCAGCACGCCGTGGTGAATACGTTCTCGGGCCTTGTACACACCGCCCGTCACACCACCCGAGTCGGGTGCACCCGAAGTCGCTGACCTAACCCGCAAGGGAAGGAAGCGCCTAAGGTGTGCCTGGTGAGGAGGGTGAAGTCGTAACAAGGTAGCCGTAGCGGAAGCTGCGGCTGGATCACCTCCTTTCTAAGGAGAAGAATACGCTAGGAAGCTCTGCGGAAATGCGAGCGGTCCGGCGTACTCCAGGTCGATTGCAACGGGTCTGCCCTTCACTATTCAATTGTCCGGTTCCGCCGGGTTTTAGGCGGCGGCGGCGTTCTGGTAAGCTGGTAAGGGCGTTGCTTCTCCGGTTTTTTCTTCGAAGTTCTCTTGTCGCCTTTATCAGAAATTCAAATCTGGGGTTTTATGGTTCTGTTTTTCGTTTTTTCGTTTTAAACGCTTTTAAAACCCCAGATTTGCTTGTGTACTCTCTTGGGGGGCGCTCTGGCCGGGACTCTGGCCGGGACTCTGTCCAGCATTCCCCAAGTTGAACCTTGATAACTGAATAAAACTGTGAAATTTTCCTTTCGGGTCGTGTTCTATTTTGACGCTGAACACGTCTCGATGTTGAAAAGTCCAGTCGTTTTGAGCGTGTTGCAAATAGGCTACAATGTAGTTTTCAACAATCGGGAAATCTAACTGTGTTGAAAACTCGTGACTCTGGCCGGGACTCTGGCCAGCATTTTTGCGGGCCGTCCGGAAGCCGGGTGTGTTTGCGGCGATCATCAGGGTTTGCGGCCAAGGTCGTGTGATCCGGAGAGGGTTTCCCTGAAGGATGAAAGACGGCAGATATACCGGGTATGTGTGCTTTGTTCGGTCTGTCGGATAAACGACAAGGCCGAGTTCACGAAGATATTGCATCTGTCGTCTAACATGCTCGATGGACGCGGCCCCGCTGGGCGCGGTTTCTTCTGCGAGGCGCCGCGCTGTTGTGTGGTAGATGGCGGTCCGGGGGTTGGCTCGAAGATGAAGCTGGACTAAAAGTCCCTGCCCGGCCAGAGATAGTCCGGCCCGGGCGGCGGCATCGAGGAGCGCGCGGAAGATTGGCTGATATCCTGAGTTCATGCGGGCTCCTTTCCGGCGGGAGATAAATCAAATCCGGGAAATCTGTCTTGCTGAGTTAAGGCGCATGGCGGCGTTGTGTTTAAGAACGCCACCAGAAACCAGCATGTTAATAGCCGCCGCTCGTCGTTAAACGAGTCGCAACTGCGGCAACTTTTGAAAGGCTGTTCTGGCAGATCTTTGCAATGACCGGGACATCCGTAGGCGCGAATCAGGTTCGCAATGTAGTATGCGAACATGTCAACTGCTTTGCGTCTGGTGATGATGAAGTCCGGGGGTAAAAAATCTGCGTGAACGCGAAACTGAAATTCTGTAGGCTCCATGTTGGGCCTCCTTGATTGGTTTTTTCGGGGGTGTGGCGTTCGGTGTGTCACCACCAGAAACGCAAAACCGCCCGATTACTGAATCTGGCGGGAGTGTAACCCGCGAAATATTGACCTGTCAAGGATGGCGTGTTAAAATCCATCCGGCAATACATACCGCCCGATTGCTGAATCTAGCGGGAAGAAATCCACTCTGCCGGGTGGATTTTTTTTATTTAAAGCCTTTTTCGGCGTATCTGCGCAATGAGTCCATTTCATCAAGGTAGTGCCTAACTGCTTTCTCGATGAGTTGTGAGCGGGATAGTTCCGGCTCTTTGTTGCTCCAGCGCTCGTTGAGTCGGATTAGTGTTTCTTCGCTGATCATTGCCTCAATGCGGATTTTCGGTTTTCTGCGCATTCTTCGCCTCCGGGAAGCGCCCGCAAAAGGCGCGGAAAGTATGCGTAAATTATACACAAAAAAGCGAAGGGAAGCCGCCGGCCCGGCGGGCCGGCTCGAAGGCCCAAGGGACGGCGGCGACCGAAGCGCGCTGCGAGCAAGAGGCCGCGAGGGGCGGCGGGGGGCGTCGGACGAATGTTGTTGCAGGCGCGGAGAGGACGCGGGCGAGCGACAGCGAGCGAACGCGCAGACGGCGAGGAACAGGAGCGATTAGCGACAGTCCCGGAGCCGGCCTCGAAGCGTTTGCCGGAAACCGACATGAGGGAGACGCCCCCAGCCGCCAAGCGGCCCGGTCACGGATCTGTCATAGAAAAAAAAAGCGCGGGCGCAAGGCCAAACGTCCTGGAGGCTTCGAGGCCTCCAGAAGAGGCCGCAAGGCGCCCGCAAAAGAGCGCGCGACGAGGGAGGCTCTGCATGGCCACCGCGCGACCACCGAAGATATTTCCCCCAGCGGGGAGCTGCGCAACGAATAGCCGGTGAGTTCTTTTGTGGCGGATC
>MWCD01000032.1 GCA_002069885.1 bacterium ADurb.Bin236
GGTGGGCGACGGCATCAACGACGCGCCGGCGCTGGCTACCGCCGACCTGGGCATCGCGATGGGCGTTGCCGGCACCGATACCGCGCTGGAGACTGCCGACATCGCGCTCATGGCCGACAATCTCTCTCGGGTGCCGTTTACGATGCGTCTGAGTCGGAAAACTCTCGGCATCATCAAACAGAATATCGCGCTGGCGCTGGGATTGAAGGCGCTGGCGCTGGCGCTGGTCTTTCCCGGCTGGCTTACGATCTGGCTGGCGGTGCTGGCCGATATGGGCGCCACCATCCTCGTCACGCTCAATGCGCTTCGATTGCTGCAGGAACGTCCGCGTGACCGTGAAAGTTGACGCACGGTAACGCCGTTCTCCGGTAGAATCTCTGTGTGTAGCAGTGTAGCATTCGGGAGTATTCCTGGAAAGCCGTTTGTTGTAGAGAATATTATGCTATAATATTCATTACAATAATCGAGTTATGGGTTATTCGTGAAAGGAGCGTGTGTCATGGCGACGAACAATCTCAAGCAGGCCGTGGCATTCCTGCGCACCCATAAAATTTCCCATCTCGCCACCGCCGCGGACAACGTTCCGACGGTGCGGGTGATGTCCGTTGCCCACGTTGAGGATGACGGCGTCATCTGGTATGCCTCGCTGGTCTCGTCGGAGAAAGTGGCGCAGATACGCCGGCAGCCGCGCGTGGCTATCTCCGCCTTTGCCGACGGCACCACCGTGGAAATTATTGGGCACGCGGAGATAATTGCTGACGCTGAGGTGAAGCGCACCCTCTGGCATGAGAGCTGGCAGCCGTATTTTCCGAATGGGCACGACGACCCGGATTACGTGCTGATCAAGATCACGCCGGACGAGGTAACGGTTTACTGATCGTCCGCCGGGGCGGCGCGTGCTTTTCGCGCGCGCACACTTTTCGTGAACATGGTAGAATAGCAGCCAGGCGCTACCGTCCCTGACTCCGAAGTCTCGTGGGACGCGCGCGTTACCTCGGCAGGAATGGAGGCTGTTATGTCCGCGTTAACCATCGGTGTCTTCACATCCCTCGGCGCCGAGGCGGAGAAGACCTTTGCGTCCGTGCGGGAGATGGGGCTGGCGAGTTGCCAGCTTGGCTGCTGGCGGCCGCTGGACGTGAGCCGCGAATTAGTGGAAGCCAATCGCGCGGCGGTTTCGAGCATCGAGCCGGCTCTGCCCGCGTCGCCTAGCGCGGCGTACAGTTTTCCGGCCCGCAGAAGGATATCCGGGTCCGACGGTTCGAGCATCGAGGCCACCAGACAATGTGAAAGAGCGCCCGCGAGGTCGCCCTTGACCTCTCTCTGGTCTGCTAGGTCGAGTTGGGTGAGCGGGTGCAGCTCCTCCCTGTCCGTCTCGATGGCCCGCATCGCCTCTGCGACCGCCCTGATGTAGTAACGTTCGTAGTGCGCGAGGCCGCGTTGCTTATCCATCTGTTCGAGGCAGGCCTGTCCGTAGCCGTAAGCCTCCGCGTGTTTCTCTTGGCGCAGCCTGATTTCGACAGCGTTGCAGAGCGCGTAGGCATTCGCCGCGCGGCTGTTGAGCGAGTCGATGACCTGCGCGGCCTCTTCCGTTCTGCCGGCGGCAAAAAGAGTAAACCCGTAGTTGTTCGCGGTTACGTCCTTTTTGGGATCGAGTTCGAGCGCGCGCCTGTAAGCGGCGATGGATTCCTCGTAAGCGCCCGACATCGAAAGCGCGTCCGCGAGAAGTGAAATGAGATGAGGTTCGTCCGGCCTGAGGTCGGACGCGGCGCGCGCGTACTGGGCCGCGACCTTCGGATGCCCCGCCGCCAGATACGCAGTCGAGATGTCCGCCAGAGTGTCAGGAAGCTCCGGGCCAAGCTCGATGGACTCCACAAGCGGGCGAATCGCGCGGACGTAATCGCCCCTTATCATGCGCATTCTTCCCTGCAATGACAGCGCCGCGGAAGACTCGCACCCGCGCGCCGCCGCCAGAGAGGCGTCCGCCCACGCCTGCCCGTACTCCCCGATAGTCTCGAAGAAACGCGCCCTCTCGGCGAACATACAGGAGTCTCCGCCGTTGTTTCGGACAGCTTTTCCGTATTCCAATATCGCGTTGAAATAGTCGCCCGCGCGCCCGTGCGCCCTGCCCCTTGCGGCGTGCAACTTCGGAATGTCCGATTCCTCGGCATACAACCTCGCCTTGTCAAGCGCGTCGAACGCCCGCTTGTGGTCGCCCTCGTCCGAAAACTCGGCGGAACTCTTTATCGCGGCGTCGATGTCGAACCCCGCGCGCGCGCCGACCGGCGAAAACGCAACCGCCAACGCCGCCAGAGCCGCTGCCACCGAATATTTCAATCTGAACAATTCCATAGCCCTATTATTAATTCTTGTCCTGCTTATTTCAAGCTGTCCCCGCTCTTTTGAACTGACGGCAGGAAAAAACAGTCAAATCAAAACGACATTAACGACAAATTACTGCGTGAAAAACGAGTTTGGAGGATGCGGGAATCATGGCTGCCGGATTTTTCGAGCTGAATTGACAACCGGCGCGATTCTGTAATATTATTAGCGCCTGTGCGGAGCGGAAAACGTTCGTCCGCGCGCTTTTTTTAAGGTAGATGTAAGTAAACAGCCGCTCATATACATAGAAGAGCGACAAATGGAAAGGGTGAGGTGCGAGAGATGAAAAAGTCGAAAGCTACAAAAGCTATCGCGATGTCCGCAATGGTGGCGTTGGCGCTGGCGGCGTTCGTGTCCGCTGCGTACGCGGCGAAAGCGAACACAAAGTTTCACACAAAGAGCCTTCACAAGACGGGCGCGGGATTGAAGCATTGGTACGATGCCGCCGGCGGGCTAAAGAGCCTGACCAAGGCCGAATACGACACGCTCGGTTGCAAAAGCTGCCACACAGCCACTTGCAAAGCCTGCCACGTGACGAGCATGAAGGCCGCCGACACGCGCGACCCGAAGACCTGCCTCGGCTGCCACCAGAGCATCGCAGCCACTTTCGATTTGAGCAAGGCGGCGGGCAAGCTGGACGTCCATGAAGGCAAGATGATCTGCAACGACTGCCACATAGGCGAAGCCTTCGACGACATCCACGGCAACGAAGGCAGCTTCAATACGAAGAGCGACGCCGGAGCGATCAAAGCCTCCTGCCTTAACTGCCACAAAGAAGATCAGGAAATCAAAGCGCACAAAGTTCACAAAGGCAAACTGGCCTGCCAGTCCTGCCACGTGGAAGCTTCCATATCGATGTTCGACGGCAAGTTCGCGGACTTTGCGAAATCCGGATACAAAGGCGTGTTCACCCCGAAGATGGACTGGACGATGCTCATAAACGCAGACGGAAAAATCACGACCGGCCGCGTGAAGACAATCAAGCTTGACGGAGGAAAAACCTTCGTGTCAGTCGAGCCGTACTACACGCACAACGTGACGAAGAAAGCACTCAACTGCAGCGCCTGCCACGGCAGCGCAAACATGGTCGCCGTGAAAGACGGAAAGAAAATCGCGGTCGCGAGCGCCAAGGGCGTTATCCCGTTCGACCCGGCGGTTCTTGATTTCGGCGCCGACACGGTCGTACAGGTCATCGGCGGCGGAACAGCTCTCGACGCTAAACAGATGACGAAGATGAAAATGACGATTAAGGATCAGTGATAACAGTTGTAAATGGATGAACAAAGGGCGGGGGAAATCACTCCCGCCCTTTTTTATTCCCGGCGCCCCGGCGGCGGGCAGCGGAGGTTGGAAAATGGAAAAACTGCTCTCGAACCTGATGGATGAAGCAATAACGGCAGGAGCGGAATTCGCTGACGCAAGAAGAGGCGAAGGGCGCTCGACGATGATACAGATACAGGACGGACGTACGGAGAAAGTGCATTCGTCGCGAGGGCGGAGCATAGGAGTTAGGACGTTGGTGGGAGGCGCATGGGGATTCGCAGCCACGAACGACGACGACGAGGCCGCGGCAAGGAGATGCCTGAAAGAAGCGCTCGAAGCCGCGCGGGCTGCCGCGCCGCACGTCGCCGAACCAGCCTCCGTGGCCCGCGTCGCGCCGTCGAGAGCGTCTGTCCCCGCCTCCGCCGAAAAGCGTCCGGACTCTGTTCCGGTGTCAGAAAAAGTGAAGGACATGTTCGCGCACGAGCGCTCGGCGCGCGAGTTCGATTCGAGAATCGAGAACACCCGGCTCACCTACTTCGACGGCGTCTCAAAAGTTAGAATAGCAAACACATACGGAACATACGTGGAGATGGAAACGTCGCGGGCGCGCGCAGCGGTAAACGTGGTGGCGCGCTCCGGCGAACTGCGGCAGACTGGATACGAGAGCGTCGGCAGGTTGGCCGGATACGAAATAATGGAATTGCTGGAACCGGAGGAATTCGGGATAAAAGCGGCAAGGCGAGCGGTCAATCTGCTATCGGCGACCCCCGCCCCTCCCGGCGAATACCCGGTAATCTTCGACCACAGCATCACCGGGCTGTTCGTGCACGAGGCGTTCGGCCACAACTCCGAGGCCGACCTCGTGTGGTCAGGGGAGTCGATAATCGCCGACAGGATGGGAAAAAGAATAGGCTCCGAGTTGGTAACAATAATTGACGACTCGACGCTGCCCGGGGCGTGGGGTTCTTACTCGTATGACTCCGAAGGGGTCGCCGGGCGCAAGCGCGTTCTGGTGGATAAAGGAATCGTAAAAGAGTTCCTGCATTCGCTGGAGACGGCCGCCAAATTCGGGGCGGAGCCGAACGGGAGCGCGCGGGCGGAAAGCGCGGCAAACAGGCCGATAGTGCGAATGAGCAACACGTTCATCGCGCCCGGCGATTCCACCCTTGATGAAATGGTGTCCGCGCTGGATCGGGGGATCCTTCTTAAGGGCGCTCTCAGCGGCTACGTGTCCACAGAGACCGGGCAGTTCACGTGCAGGGCGGCGGAAGGTTGGCTAATCCGCAACGGAGCGCTCCACGAAAGGCTAAGGGACGTCGCGGTGTCCGGCATGGTGCTTGAAGCGCTGGAAAACGTGGATGCCGTGAGCGGGGATTTCCACCTGAGATCCCCCGGCACGTGCGGAAAAAACGGACAGGGCGCGCCGGTGGACAACGGCGGCCCGCACATAAGGGTCAAGCGCCTCGTTGTCGGCGGCAGGGAAGAATAACTATAAAAACCGTTTGAAACAGCCTTCGTATTTTGCGATTGGAAAAACCTTTTTTGACATTTTTGCATCATTTTGGTTGTTTGTAAATGAGAGGAATGGCAAAACCCCCGGGGGTTTCCTAAGTCGTATTTTTCATTGGCGAATCCTAGATAAATCGCGAGCTTCCAGCCGACGCGGACAGGCAACACGAGCAAACTCGCGCGGTCTTTAAATTCCCGCCCGCCGATTATATAATAGGAAAGTTATGGCCGGTATCGGACAATCCCACCACAGTGGAAATCCCCGCCGGGCACATGGAGACGCGACACGCGATGAGCAAAATTGGGATAGTTTACTCTGACCGGTATCTTGAGCACGAGACAGGCGCTCATGTGGAAAATCCGGGGCGAGTGACGGCGATACGCGACGAACTGCTTGCCGCCTCTTGGACGGACAGGCTGCAATGGCTGGCCCCTCGCGCGGCTTCTCCTCAGGACATCGCGATGATACACGACCGCTCTTATGTCGAATATATCAAAAAAGAGTGCGAATACACACGCGGGATAAGCTATCTTAATCCTGACACAGCGATATGCCCGGAGAGCTACGAAGTGGCGCTGTTGGCGGCGGGCGGAGTGATGGAAGGAATCGACAGGCTGTTCGCAAAGGAAGTGGACGGCTTCTTCGCCCTCGTGCGGCCTCCCGGCCACCACGCCGAGGCGGACGAGTCGCACGGGTTCTGCCTGTTTAACAATATCGCCATCGGAGCGCGCCACGCTCAGGAAAACCACAACGTCGGGCGCGTGTTCATTCTCGACTGGGACATTCACCACGGAAACGGCACGCAGCATTCTTTCGACAAAGACCCATCCGTTTTTTTCTGTTCGTTCCACCAAAGCCCCCACTATCCGGGGACAGGCGGGCGGACGGAGATGGGAATCGACGACGGATTCGGATACACGCTGAACCTGCCCATGAGACCGGGCAGCGGCAATGACGACTATATGTATCTTATGGAGGAGTGCGTCGGTCCGGCGATCAGACGCTTCGAGCCGGAACTGCTACTGATATCCGCCGGATTCGACGGACACCGCAGCGACCCTCTGGGCGGCGCGCTGTTGGATGATGGAGGATTCGCGGCCATATTCGAGCACGCGCGGGAAGCGGCCCGGTGCCCGGTCGGCATCGTGCTCGAAGGCGGCTACAACTACGAGTCGCTCGCTTCTTCGTCTGCGGCTGTGACGGGTGTTTTCGTAAACAGCGAACAGCCGTCATACATATCGCTGGCAAAATCGCCGGGCAGAGGTTCGGTAGACCTTGCGGCGTTCATGCGGGAGCAACACCCCTGCCTTAAAGACTCATGGAATCACAAATAACCGACTCGCCGGAGATCTCCAAGCCTTGAGAGCAATATTCCTCGGCACAAGCGGAGGCATACCCACGCCCCGCAGATCCCTCCCCGCAGTGGCCCTTATGCACGAGGGCGAGATTATGCTGTTCGACTGCGGCGAAGGCGCGCAGACCCAGTTTATGCGCAAAGGCATCGGCTTCGGCAGACTCACCAAGATATTCATCACGCACATCCACGGCGACCACCTTTCCGGTCTCATGGGACTGTTCATGACGCTAACAATGCTTGAGCGGGAGGCTCCGCTGGAAGTTTACGGCCCGCCCGGACTGGCCGAGTTCTTCGGCTCTCTCGAACGCGACATAAAGTTGCGAGCGCGTTTCCCATATTCCATCAACGTCGCGGCTCCGGGCATGGTCGTCAGATGCGACGGATTCCACGTGGAGGCGGCTCCCGTGAACCATTCCGTGCCCTGCCTCGCGTTCGCGGTGCAGGAAAGCGTGCGTCCGGGCAAGTTCGACCTCGACCGCGCGCGCGAATTAGGCGTGCCCGAAGGCCCGCTTTTCGGCTCTCTTCAGAAAGGCGAGATAGTCACTCTGCCGGACGGCGGAACGGTGTCACCCTCGGACGTTCTGGGACCGCCGCGCAAGGGCCGCCGCGTCGTTTACTGCACGGACACCGTTTATCATCCTCCGATAATCCCCTTCTGCCGGGACGCCGACCTGCTGATACACGAATCGATGTTCGCCGAAGACATGAAGGACGAGGCGAGGATGCGCAAGCACTCGACCGCCGCCGAAGCCGCCGGAATCGCGCGCGCCGCAGGAGTCCGCCGACTTGCTCTCACCCACATCAGCGCCCGCTATCTCGACACGTCGGACATTCAGGAACAGGCGCGCGCCGTGTTTCCCGAAACCACCGTCGCCCGCGACCTCATGGAAATCGAAATCCCTTATATCGACTGACAGTCCGCGAATGTTTTTCAGGGTTTATTTCGCGGACGCGTTGGAGTATTATTAACACATGACAATTAAACTGATATTATGGCATTTGGCATGGTTCGCGGCGGGCGCGGGGGTTTTCAGGCTGATGACTCGCGTCATCTTCAAGGCGGGACACGTCAGGTTGAACTTCATGGCGCGAAGCATACCGACGAGCGTCGGAGTGGGCTACGCGCTTCTAACGATGCTTATGGTCGCTGCGGCGTCCCTTGTTCTGGGAGACATCTCGAACTACGCCGGGCCGCTGGCGCTGATTGTCATCGGGTTTTCGCTGCTCGGGCTGGTGGACGACCTGCTTGAGGGACGCGAGCGCGGCGGGTTCAGGGGGCATCTGGCGCGGGCGGGAGCGACCGGAGAGATATCGACGGCGCTCATCAAAGCGTTCTTCGGATTGGTACTCGCGCTTGGAGCTAACATTATTTTCAGGCGCGCGACAGGCCCGGCCATGATAGCGGTGGACGCGCTGATAATAGCGCTGTGCGCGAACGCGGTGAACATGCTGGACGTAAGGCCGGGGCGCGCTATAAAAGGCTTCGCGGCGGCCACCGTTTTTATTCTCGCAGGCTCCCTCATAGGAGGGGCGTTAGGCGGGCGCGCTTCCATTCTCCCGATAACTTGGTTCCTCATCGTCCCCTTCATCGCATGGTCCATCAACATGGCCTCGATCGATTTTAGATGCCGAGGAATGCTAGGGGACGCCGGATCGAACGTCATCGGCGCGGTTCTCGGACTGCTGGTCGTGTGGGAGCTGTCAGCCACAATGAGATGGGTGGCGCTCGGACTTCTGATTGGCTTCCACATGCTCTGCGAGGCCGTGTCGCTCACATCAGTTATCGAAAGGGTCGCGCCTCTGAAATGGCTGGACAAGCTTGGCGTACGCTGCGACGCCGAACCGGCTGAGTGACTCGCCGGCGTAATTGCGAGCAATCTCTGTCTCTCCATAATAAATATGACGATACTCAACCCAAATCACGAAAAACAGAATTCCGGGCGCGAGCGGAGCTTTTAGCATGAATTTGGAAGGGGCGGGAATACACGCATACCTGTGGGCGTCGATGCTGGCGTGCTGGGGGCTGATGCGAGCCACAGGACGGGCGCGGGAGATAATAATTCCGTTAGTGAACAACCCGCGCGCTCAGCAGTATGTGGCGCTCGCGCTTTTCGTTGCGGCGACGGCTGCCGCCATTGGCGCAAACCGTCTGGCCGACGGGCCCTTCGACGCTGACCGCGCGGGCGTTCTCTTTTCCGCTCTCGTCATCGCTCTGACACTCGCCGCCGCATCCTCGATGAAAGATTCTCCGGCCACGCTCGGCATTTCCCTTCGAGGCGCTCAAACCGTTCTTATATTCGTTGTCCCGGCGGCGGGGCTTGCGTTCCCTCCGCGCGGAGACTTGAATATGGCGCTGTTCGCCGCAGCCGCAAAACCGTCGGCCTTCATAACAGCATTCGCTCTCGAACTTTTTTTCCGGGGTTACATTCAGACGCGGATCGAAGCGGCGAGAGGCCCGGCGGCGGGCATTCTTATTGCCGCAGCCGCTTACACGGCGTTCCATCTGCCTTCCGCATGGGGTATGTTTGAGCCTGCCGCTCTCGCCGTTTACATCGTCTTCACATTCATCATCTGGGGATGCGGCGCGGGCGTTCTTTTCCGCATGTCGGGCAACGTGTTCGGAATCGCCATGTTCCATGCGTTCTGTGACATATCCCTGAGGGCTTTCAGCGGAATGAACCCGATGTGATTTTTTTCAAACATAGGAACCTTTTTGCCGACAACGGAGTTTTTATATTTTGAACGCTGCGGATTAGGCCACACTTGAACCCGGCGGGATTTACACTAAAGGCGGAAATAGTTATCATAAACATAATAACAGGGATAAAGGGGGTGTTAAACATGAAGAAGTGGACACTGCGCGCTGTGGCGCACTGCAAAGAGGGTTGTCGTAGACGGTCCCGGGCAAGACGATAAACTGCCCTCAAAAGAGAACTCGGCAAACCCGCGTCTGCAAGACGCGGGTTTTCTGTTTTTTGGCAAGTTTCGATAAATCCGAGCCGCTTTTAATCCGTGTTGATTTCATAACGGGCTGATATACTATGGTGGTTCGCAAGCGATAAATTCAAACCGGGAGGAGCGGACATGAAATATTCGACGGGAAAAATGGAGCGCGTATTCGCGATAACGATAGAGCATGGAGAATCGGCGGTAGAGCAACTGGCGAAGCTTGCCCGGAAAGAAAACATCCGCAACGGTTACATTTTTATACTCGGCGCGCTTGGGAGCGGGCGGGTAGTGACAGGGCCGCAGGATTTGAGCCTGCCCACCGTCCCGATGTGGGGCGATTTCGCGGACGTGCGCGAAGTTGTGGCGTTCGGCAGTGTTTCTTGGAAAGACGACGCTCCGAAAACCCATCTTCACGTCGTCGCCGGACGCGGCGGCGACACGTTGGTCGGCTGTTTGCGCGAAGGCGGCAAAGCCCACATTCTTCTCGAAGCCGTCCTGTTCGAAACCCAATTCGACGACCTTTCCAGAGAGTTTGATGAAGGCTTGGGCGCATGGATGCCCAAACACGGCTGACCCGCTTGTGAGCTAGTCTTTTTCGCGAGCATGCGCGTCTGCCGGGTTTTCAACCTAGGCGCTTTAATTGCGGTATCCTCAAATCATCGCTGATTTTGATTTTGCGCCGAATCTGTTTTTTCAGGAATCTCTTGCCCTTGCTGAATTAGGTTAAAATATTGGCATGCTCGAGCTTGCGAGAAGATATCCGCTTTACCTCATGTTCCGACAGTTCGGCTTTCCGGTGATCGAACCGCTGAGTTTGGCTGTTAGCGTGACGAACCGGTGCAACTTCGCCTGCGCCACATGCAACGTGTCGAGGAAGAAACCGGACGAGATGTCGGCGCGCGAATACGACGCGGTGTTCAAATCGTTCAGGAATCCTCCGCGATGGATAACGCTTACGGGCGGCGAGCCGTTCATGCGGCGGGACATCGAGGAGGTGGCGACGGCGATAATCGAACGGGCGCGACCCGACGCCGTAACCATCGCCTCCAACGCGTCGTTCCCAGACAGGCTGGTTTCCTTCGCGCGCGCTGTCGCCTCGACTCACCCCAACACATCTTTCATCGTTAACTTATCGGTGGACGGCATAGGTCCGAAACACGACAAGATTCGCGGCCACGACGGCAGTTTCTCTCTGGTTCTGGAATCTCTTCAGGCACTGAAGGAACTTGAGATTAAAAACATGAGCGTCGGATTCCACACTGTGATATCGCGGTTCAACAGCGACGGGGTTCCGAAACTGATAGAGTACCTTAAAAATTTCGAGCCTGATTTTCACCGGTTCGAACCGGCGCAGCGGCGCGCGGAACTAGGCGTTCAGAACAAGGATGTCGAGCCTGCCGTCGAGGATTACGAGATAATAACCGACGCTATAACATCGGCGGCAAGGCCCCCGAAAACCGGCTCTGCCATCATCGACGCCATAGACGATTTCAGAAGGAGTTACTACGAGCTTTCGACGCGCATTATGAAAGAAAAGACTCAGGTCGTTCCATGTTACGCGGGAATGGCATCCGGGCACATAGCGCCGAACGGCGATATCTGGGCCTGCTGCACGCTCGCGAAGTCTCTGGGCAATGTGCGGGAGAAGAACTACAATTTCAGCAAAGTATGGGGAGGCCCGGCGGCGGCGGAGGCCCGGCGCTTCATTCGCGACAACCGTTGCTATTGCCCTATGGCAAACGCCTGCTACACTAACATGTTCCTTAACATCGGCTCTCTCGGCAGGATCGCGGCGGGCTATTTCTTTAAATTCTGATTTCGGGGCGGGAGTCTCCGCGCCTCGCGGCCTCCCGAAAAGGCGGATTTGACACCACTTAAAAAGATTACAACCGCGGCTGCCGCCGCTATAATGCTCGCGTGCTTCGCCGCTCTCGGCGCGGGGTTCATCCGAAATAACTCCGCGACCGTCGACGAGTTCACCCACATCCCTATCGGTTATTCCATTCTGAAGTCAGGCAACTATGCGGCTGACTACATGGGCAACCCGCCCCTGCTGCGTCGGTGGCTCGCGATTCCATTGCTGAAACACGACCCTTCATACATCGTAGACGAGCGGCCTGAAGACCTTCAGAGCATGAAGACCCAATGGCATTTCGCGATAACGAACGCGCCCGTGTACCATCAACTCGTCGAGGCTGCCAGAAAGCAGACGCTCATCCTCGGCGTTCTTCTCGGCGCGCTGCTCGCGGCTGCGGCGTGGGTTTATTACGGCGCGGCGGCGGCCCTCCTTTCCGCGGCGCTTTATTGTTTTTCATCAAACATGCTCGCGCACTCGTCTCTTGCGACTCTCGACGCCGGGCTGGCTCTGTTCTGCTTTGCCGGTATATTGGCGTTCAACGCGCTCGTCAGTTCTCCCGGATTAAAGACCGCCGCGCTGTGCGGCGCGATTACAGGACTTGCGGTGTCCGCAAAATTCACCGGCGCGCTTCTTCCTCTGACGCAGGCAATCTGTTTGGCCGTCGTCTTCATTCCTCGAATCTTCAAACTTAACGTTGTCGCGGACGCGCCCTCAAAAGCGGCTGCCGCAAAAACGCTTCTCTGGTTGATGGCGTCTTTTGTTTTCGCGGCGCTGGCTCTGAACGCTTCCTACGGGTTCGACGACTGTTTCATCCGTTTCTCGGATCTCAATTTCAGGAGCGGCGCTTTCAGGGCGGCGGCCGAAACCGCGCCTTGGCTCCGAGTTCCTTTGCCAAAATACTACATCCTCGGCATCGACGCACAGATGGCGGCGGCGGGCAAAGTTCACATCTTCTACCTTATGGAAAAACATTCCTCCGAAGGATGGCGCGGCTACTATGTCTGGACTTATCTCCTGAAGGAATCCATACCCGCATTGGCTCTCGCCGCGGCGGCCGCCGCATCTTTTGTCGCAAAGCGTCCGCGCGCGCTCGAACTCTATTTCGCCGTCTCCGCCGTCATGGTTTTCTTCTTCTATTCGTTCGTGTCAAAAGTGGACCTCGGCGTCAGATACCTTCTTCCAGCGCTTCCGGCGATATATTTTCTGTGCGGAAGACTGGCTGAAAAAGGAATCGCAGGGATGAACGGAAAAAAGGCGGCCGCCGCGTGCGCCATCGCGCTCGCTCTCGTCTGGCATGCAAACGGAGCGGTCCGGCAGTATCCATACTTCATATCATATTTCAACGAAGCCGCCGGCGGCCCCGAAAAGGCGAGCCGGATGCTTCTGGAATCCAACCTCGACTGGGGGCAGAACCTCATCGCTCTGAAAACATATATGAATGAGAACGGGCTTGAGCGCGTCATGCTGTACAACTACGGCGTTGCCCCTCCCGCGTTGTACGGAGTCATGCACGACTGGGTTCCCTGCAGGCCGACTCAAGGAATTATCGCCGTCAGCTACAACTACATATACGGTATAAATCCCTTCGAGCGGGCGCGCGGAGGCGACTGCTTCTCATGGCTGAAAGACGTCGAACCGACAGCCATTGTGGGCCGCAGCCTCCCGGTGTTCGACACCAGAGACAATCCCGCCGCAAAATAGAATCAACTTTGTTTACAAACTAACAAGTGTTATTTGCTGTACAGCTAATAAAAACGCGGATTATCCGCGCGAAGGCCTGCGGCGTTTTCTGCGGAATATATCGCCTTTTTTCAGATGGAGAAACAGAACTGCCCACGGAAGCCATTGAATAACTATATAAAGAGCCGCGACAGGCGCGGGGAAGAACCACAGCAGATAAATGAATCCCAAAGCCGCCGACGCGGCGACTACGAGAAGCGGTTCGATGGGAACGAACAGCAAGGGCAAAATCGCAGCCCAAGAGAACGTGGAAAGCATGGCCGGCCATGCAGTTTGCGAGAATGGCGCGCCCTCCGCGACCGACAAGGCGACCGCCCCCGCGAAAAACAGATACGCCTGCGCCGACGCGGCGACTCCGGCTCTTAAAATAAAACTGTTCTGCAGCGCGAGCAAGACGCGGAACCCCAGAGAAGGAGCCGCGCCCGGCAGCCAGCCCCGATTCCACTCCGTCAAAAGCGCCGCCGAAAACGAAAACGCGACGAGCATCGCCGCGGCGAGCGCTGCGGCTGTGAGCGGCCCGTGGAAACACATAAAAACTTGCGGCGCGGCAAAAAAGAACTCCCTCGACGCGGGATAGGCTATCAGCGCGAGAGCGAAAACGACGGCCAGAATCGGAACCGCCCTGAGCGGCAGATTGGGAGGCGGGGCCGGCCTTGCCGGTTCGAGCATCCCGCCCGACCTCAAATATTCCTTTATAGCTTCGACGGACGATTTTTTCTGTCTGTTGATAGATAGCGCGCCTTGGCTTATCCCCCAAGTGAAAAGAGAACCGACGAAGAAAACGGAGACTCCCGCGCTGTCCGCCGCCTTGAGAGCCGAGGCGTCGGCGGATGTCTTGCGCATCTCCCGCAGCCTGCGGTCGTCCCTGCCGCAGCGCGTGTCGATGAAATCCAGAGCGAGCGCGCCGGGGCCGCCGCCGAACGCCTCGACAGTCTCGCGCGCCGCTCCGTCCCGCCAGAGGTCGAAGCGCGCTGTTTCGACGTTGAGAGGCTCGCCTGTGAAACAGAGGAAAGAAGGATGAGAGCGCGCCGCCCTGCCCGCCCGCTTGCGCGCCGCTTTCGCTTCCTCTTCCCCGGCCGACCTCCGCGCCGCCTCCCATGGAAAATCTGAAATCACGCACAACCCCGCGCGGTCGCAGGCCGATAAAAAATCCTCGCCGGGAGGCATGCCGTCGCAATATACCGCGTTAAGCCCCATCTCCTTTATGCTTCTTGCGTCGTTCGCGCAGGCCCACGCGGGCGCCCCCGCGCCGTACGGCGGATAGTTCGCGCTCCTTATAACTCCTCTAAGCCTCGCCTCGCCTCCCTCGCATTCGACCCGGCCGTCCCGCGCTTCGATGCCCCTAACTGCCGTCTCAACCGTCGCCGTGTGTCTGATGTCTTCGCAGATTAGCGTCGCGGACACCCTGCAAAGGGCCGGCGACTCCGGAGTCCACCTTGGCAGAGAGCCGCCCTCAAGCTCGACGCTCGCTGTCGTCGCCCCGCTGAACGGCGGGATGATGACTTCGCCAGCCGCCGCTCCGCCGGAAGCGCCCTCGACCTTGTGCGCCAACGCCGAAGGCGACTCGGTTTCTCCTTCGAGTTCAATATCTATTATGTCCTTGCCCCCCTCCGAGCGGACGGTTATCGAAGA
This sequence comes from bacterium ADurb.Bin236, assembly GCA_002069885.1. Classification (GTDB taxonomy): domain Bacteria; phylum UBP15; class UBA6099; order UBA6099; family UBA6099; genus UBA6099. Next base: position 14,689 of record MWCD01000032.1, read on the forward strand.
TATCAACGCCCTGTCCCTGACTTCAACGCGAATATCTCCGTACACGCCGCCCGCAAACGGCGGAGCCATCCCTGACCGCCCGCCGGGGTTCTCGGAAACGCGCGGAGCTTTGATGACAATACGCAATTCAGCGGCGGTTTTTCCTCCGGCTGACTCCGTTATGTCCAATTCTACCGGAGCAAACCCGAACAAGCGCGCCGCCGCCTTCTCCCCGTCGATGTATATGTCAGCCGTCCCCCCCATCCCGTCGCACATCAGAAACAGCCTCTGCCCGGGTTTCAAGGCCGGAAAATCCGCCCGTCGGCGGTATTCTATTCTCCTTAGCGGACGCAATCCTTTTGCGACTGTCGCCACATCCGCCGGAACTCGGACGGACACCCACTCCCCGCCGTTGAACCTCGCCTCCCAAGACCCCGCGAGGCTTGCGCCTCGCGCTTTTCCACGCGCTCCGCCGGGCTTCAACTCGGACAACTCTTCTTCTCTCGGAGGCGGAACCGTCCACAGCAGAGCCGCCGCGAGCGCCGCCGCAGGGACGAGCGCGACCGGAAGCCACGGAGCCGCAAACCATGAGGCCGCCGCCGCAAGCGCCGCTATTGCCGTTATCGCCGCTTTCATAAAAACTTAATGGTCTCTTTCCGCAAACACCGGCGACATTCCTTCATTGCCGGGCCGTCATCGTCTTGTGATTCCGCAAGCATCGACCGCCCACTGTTTTTCCTAATCGCCGGGTTCATAGTTCACGCGTTCATTTTAGCAGACCGCCGCCGTATGACAAACCACCCGCCCGCCGCGCGCGGTCAATCAGCCTGAGCCGCCCCGCATTCGCCTCCGCTTTACAACGCCCGCCGCGCGAATCTACAATGAAGCTTAACGGGGGACTCGCGGCGCGCGATGCATTTCGAAACAGTTTTGAAAATCACTGCCATTACCGCGACATCGCTGTTCGCGGTATTCTGGATTTTCCATCTGGTCGAATGCCTCAGAAGAAAAGATTTCGGGCTGATGGACAAACTGTTCTGGTTCGTTTTGCTGCTCGTCCCTGTTTTAGGCTTGATAATGTATCGCGGAATAGGCAATGAGTTCTATCGAAAGAAAGGCGACGGGTAACAACCCGATCCGGAGTTGCGAGGAATGAAAAGCTCTAGGCTCGCGGTCGCTCTGGCGTTCATCGCGGGATACGCGGTGGCGCTTAAGCGCGCGGCGTCATTCTTCGGCTGGGGAAACGGCCCTGAGTTCGGCCTTGGCTCCGCCGTTCTCGGTAAAATCTCATTCTTCGGTTATCCGCTTCCACAGGTTCTGGGCCGCGCGGCCGGAACGCTCCCTATGGACACCTTCGCGTTCGCCTCCGCAGTGGCCGCTTCGATTGTTTTCGCGCTTTCGGCGGTTCTCATTTTCGCCGCAGTGAACAAGGCCGCCGGTGAAGGTTTCGCGGGAATCGCGGGCGGGGCAGTCGCCGCCGCCGCCTTCTGCGCTTCCCCTGAAATCGCCGCTCAATTCAGAACGATGTCAGCCGGAGGGTGGACGGTTTTCATTGCCGCCGTGTCGCTTGCGGCGTGTATGTGGGCCGCCCGTGAACCGGGCCCGCGACCACTGGCCCTACTTGTCTTCGCCGCCGCCGCAGGCGCTTTCCATCACGGGATTCTTCCGCTTCTCGCGCTTGGAGCGGCCCTCCCGACAGCGCTTCGCGGCAGGTTCGGCCCGGCAAAACCGGCATATATCGCGGCTGCAGTTTTCATGGCGCTCGCCGCTCTTTCTCCTATGATTTTTGCCGCGTTCAGGCCGCCCATCTACGTAAACTGGGACGCGCCTCTGGCCCCGTGGCTAGGATACGACGCTCCTGTCGCAAATCCCGCGCCGCTCATATTCAGAGGCGTCGAGGCGTCGAACTTCCTGTACGGCGGCAGCTCGCTGCTGCGGCTCGCTTACTCGTCCTTCCCTCCCATAGTCGCGCTGGGCGCTATAGGAACCGCGCTCCGGAGGGATAGAGCCGACGCGTCCATCCCCGGCCTTTGGGCCGCCGCCGGCATAGCCGCCATTGCCGCCCTTGCCTCCCCCGAAAACGTCAGAGAAGCCCATCTCGCCCTTGTCGCCACAGCCCTCGTCGCCGCAGGCTCGGCAGGCCTCGCAGAACTCGTCAAACTCGCCTCCCCGCGCTCCTCCGCGCTCAAAACAGCCGCCGTCTGCGCAGCGTGCGCCGCCGTCGCCGCCTTCCCCTTCGCCGTCAACTCGGACAGGCTGGCAGACATGAGACATGACGGCTCCGCCCCTTTCGCCGAAACCATCCTCAAAACCGCCAGACGAGACGCCGTCCTAATCATCGACCACAAACCCGACCCGCTCTATTCTCTCGAATACTTTCAGGGCGCGCTCAACATAAGGCCAGACATCGTGGTCGTTCGCCCTCCATTCATCATCAATGAGCCTTACAGAAAATCGATACGGCTCCTTTCCGCCGGGCAGGAAATCATCCCCTCGGAAGTTCACTACAAAGCCCTGCTCGAACAACTAGCCGGCATCGCGCCGTCCACTCAAAAACCATCCCGCGTCGTCAGAGAGCGCCTGCTGGACGGCCTCGTTTCCATAATGCACGAGACGCTCCTCTTTATGAACTACCCGGCAAGGCCCGTGTATTACAATAAAATAGAAAAACTGGTGACTTCCCGCCTGTATAAACTCATGCAGTTCCACCCGGAAGGGTTCCTGTTCAAACTATGTTCCGAACCGCAGTTGATATCAATGGAGGAGTTGGCTGCTCTAGGGAAACATCCCGCCGCCGCCGGAAACGCCGGAAGCGCCATCGTCTCCGATTTCATATCGGAAACCGCGCAGAATTTCTGGTCGCAGAAACGCATAGCGCCCGCTCTCGAACTATTCAGGTCATGCTCGTCGCTTCATCCGCGCAACATCGAATGCGGATTCTTCACCGGGCTGATTCTCAAACAGCAGGGCGACTACTCCGAGAGCGAAAAGCATTTCTATCAAACGCTGAAGCTGCTGGATGAAAAGAGCATGACAGGCCCGACAGAGACCATCGACATGTTCATGTATGAAAGAATATACACAGAACTGGGGATGCTGGACGAAGCGGAGAAATACAGGAGGCTGTCTCAGCCGGGGATGCCCGCCAACATCGTTCCGCCTGTGGCGCCCCCGCGCTGACATCGCGCCCGCGCAGCAAGCGCGCCGCTTCTCAACTCTTCGCTTTTATCATTATCAGCGCCATCTTGAATCTCGACACCGCGTTCAGCGAGTGCGGCACGTTCGCGGGCATGATTATCGCCTCCCCGCTCCCCACCAAATTCCGTTCGCCTCCCACGAATATCTCAGCCTCCCCGTCCAACACGTGAACCATCGCGTCGAAAGGAGCCGTGTGCTCGCTCAACCCCTGCCCCGCGTCGAACGCGAACAGCGTCACATTCCCCGTGTCCTTCTTTATGACTTCCCGGCTGACAACCGACCCTTCCGCGTACTCAACGAAATCCGCCAGTTTCACAGGAGCCGCGAGCGGTTTGCTTTTTTCCTCTGTCATGGTTTCTCTCCAGATAAATATTCAAGAACCGGAATCCCTGATAACGCGTCTAATAATAGCGCGCTCCTGCCCTCCGCGCAACAACGCGCCTGACACGCCCCCCGTGTGCTATAATCAAAGCATAACGGCTCGGACGCCCGCGGCGGCGGCCCGCGCCGGTTCAGTCTTTGTCAAATGGAGACATATTGCGATGATGACGAAAGAACAGGCCCGCGAGTTCGCTTCCCGATGGCTCCCCGCGTGGACAGGCAACGACCCCGCAAAACTCGCCTCCTTCTATTCGGACGACGCGCTCTATCTCGACCCCGCCATCCCCGGCGGCGTCAAAGGCAAGGAAGCCCTGCTGAAATATTTCGAAAAACTCCTCGCGCAGAACCCGGATTGGGTGTGGACCCAGATAGAAGGCATCCCGATGGAAGGCGGTTTCCTCAACAAATGGCGAGCGGATATCCCGGTGGGAGCCGAAACCCTCGTCTGCGTCGGCGTCTGTTTCGTCCAGTTCGACGACTCCGGAAAAATCCGCCGCAACGAAGTCTATTTCGACAGAACCCCGCTCGTAGAGAAAATCATGAAACTCAAAAACAAATAACCCGCCCTCTCCCCCCCACCATCTCCTTGACGTCTGTCAAGGTGAATTATTGCTGTAACAAATCGAGAGTTGCTAAGGTGTTTGTTTTACTGGTGATTTCATGATAAATTAGCATAAACAGAAATTAGGGAAAAGGGACAATGCATGGAGAACAGAAAGAGGGAAACTGTATTTGTCACATTGTTAGGGAGATATTGAAATGGAAACGTCGGTCTTTTTAAGATTGATTTGTAAGAAAACGAGCATTGTCATCTGGGTTTTTATGTTTCTTTTTCCTTCACACCGCTCTTTCGCTGAATCTATTGACGGACCGGCTAATATAAGGGAAAAACCGAACGGCAAGGTTGTTTTAAGTTTAAATGACGGTGTCCGAGTGGAATGCAGTTCGGGGCATGAAAACTGGCATCTGATTGGTTTTGAAGCGACTTTCAAAAAAACAGCTTTTTCAAAACCAGGCATTGCATTATTTAATCGTGAGGGAAACAAAATAGGCGTGACGGCTTCCGTTTTGGAAGAGAATTATTTCTTCTATGATGCCGAATACGATAAGCTGACCGGCAGGTATATCGCCACTTTTGTGTTGTACACGCACAAAAATAATATACGAAAGGAATCCACAGTTGAAAATGGTTTGGAACGGGTACTGAACAAAAGCAATGTAACGCCGACGATGGACTATATGAAACAATATATAGCCGAATATGAGTATGAAGACTGGATTAATGAAAGGGGTTTTGCAACATATCTTTACTATGAAAGCTGGATGGATGACCCCTCGCCGGGACCGCGTGTAGTTTTGTTTTTTTACAATAATAAACTGGTGTCTGTCGTTCACTCGAGGAAGATAAATATCAAGAACTTCAAAGCGGCGGAAAAAATAGACGGCTTGAGTGTCAAACATATCGACGACATAAACCTTAAAGTTAAAAAACTTTTTGAGGATACTTATATTCCTATTTTCAAAAATTCCGATTGATGTTCATTTTTTCACGATATCGAGAAAATGGGGGCATTGTGTCAGGCATTAACCTGAATGGCTGCATATTTTGATCAGAGTTCGCGATAACCACAAATCACCGTAAGATTCATACTTCCATTAAAAACCGTCACGTATGAAAATTGGGTGGCAATAGCGAGTTTTTGTGGCGAGGGAATGCGGGAAAGAGTAAAAGAGGCGACTCGCCGGGTTGGTTTTATAACAAGCTTGCCATTATGCGAAGCATTATTTGCTTCTACCCATTGTGCCGGATGGCTCCGTCTGAGATGGATAAAACCAATTAAAAAATGGCATAACACCGTTTTGATAATGTTTTCCCAAGACGCGCGCCTATGGAGAGAGCAAAACTTCCCCGCCGGGGCCATTAAGAAATGTTTTTTGTGATTCTAAATTTTATTTAGCGACCCGAATCCGCCGTTGGGATTCGCGTTTAATGCTTTCCCTTAACGGCGAGGCTTGTAAAAGCGGCGGAGGCGGTTTAAAATAGCGGCATGTTTTCGAGGATTCATTCAGCAACAACGCTGGGAGTGGACGCGTATGTGGTCGAGGTGGAGGTTGACATCTCGCGCTCTCAGCTTCCGCGCACGGACATCGTGGGGCTGCCTGACGCGGCGGTGAAGGAATCCCGCGACCGGGTCAGGTCGGCGATGCGCAACAGCGACCTCGATTTTCCCGGCGATCGGGTGACGGTGAATCTGGCTCCGGCGGACGTGCGCAAGGAGGGGCCGTCCTTCGACCTGCCGATAGCGGTGGCGATGCACACGGCGCTGAACGGCTCCGCCGGCGTCGGTCTGGACGGTCTGGTGTTCATCGGAGAGCTTGCGCTAGACGGGATGCTGCGCCCGGTGAGCGGAGCGTTGCCGGTGGCGCTCATGGTCCGCGACTCCGCGAGCCTGCGCGGCATAGTGCTGCCGAGAGACAACGCGGCGGAGGCCGCCCTTGTGGACGGCATAGAGATATATCCGGCGGACTGCCTTCAGGAAGTCGTCATGTTCGTCGAGGGCAGGCGCGCCATAGCTCCTCATCCCAACACCGGTTTCGACTCGCTCGACCGCGCGCCTGACATCGACATGTGCTTCTCCGAAGTCAAAGGGCAAGAGCAGGCAAAGAGGGCTCTCGAAATAGCGGCGTCGGGCAATCACAACCTGATGATGATCGGCCCGCCCGGCGGCGGCAAAACGATGCTTGCGCGCCGGTTGCCGGGAATCATGCCCCGCATGTCGCGGGACGAAGCCCTCGAAGCGACCAAACTCTACAGCGTCGCGGGAAAACTTCGCCCCAGCGAAGCAATGGTCCGCGAGCGCCCTTTCCGCTCTCCGCATCACACCATCAGCAACGTGGCCCTGATCGGCGGCGGAACCATTCCCAAACCCGGAGAGGTCAGCCTCGCCCATCACGGCGTGCTGTTTCTGGACGAGATGACGGAGTTCAAAAGAGACGTGCTGGAAGCGTTGCGGCAGCCTCTGGAAGACGGGAACGTAACCATCGCCCGCGCCGCCACCACCCTGACGTTTCCGGCGTCCTTCGTGCTCGCCGCCGCCATGAACCCCTGCCCGTGCGGCTGGCACGGCGACTATGTGAACCCCTGCACATGCAAGCCGACGCAGATTCAAAGTTATATGAAAAAAGTGTCCGGCCCCCTGCTGGACAGAATCGACATACACATCGAGACGCCCAGACTCGACCCGGAGAAACTGACGTCCGCCCCGACGGGAGAGACGAGCGAGGCCGTGCGCGCGAGGGTCAACGCCGCCAGAGACCGCCAACTCGCCAGATACGCGGACGAAAAGATATTCTCAAACGCCGACCTGAACGCCCGCATGACGCGAAAATACTGCGCCTTGCCCGCCGAGGCCGAGGAATTGCTCAAAAGCGCCATCCGCAAACTAGGCTACACAGCCCGCGCTTACGACAGGGTGAAAAAACTCTCCCGCACCATCGCCGACCTCGCAGGCCGCGACGACATCCGCGTCGAAGACGTCGCAGAGGCGATAACGCTGCGCAGCCTCGATCGCAAATATATGGTTTGAACTGATTGGATTGCCATGTACAGGAGAAACCAGTTCCCCTCTTTGTAGATGTCGGCAACCTAACTCATACATTCTTAACGAAAAAAGAATAAACTCAAAAATATGATTTCAACATTTACTTTCTGTCATTTTGTCTTCTATACATATATTCAAACCTATTATAAAATATTAAATGGATTGATTTTGTATATAGACTGATCAAACGAAACTTATAGCGGAGGCAGGAATGAAAAGAAAAACCGCATTCTTCGCAATTGCAGCTTTAGGATTGACAATTTTCTGTTCTTGTTCGTTCGCACAAGTTGATTGTGACAGCGCAAAGGATTGTTTTCAAAAAGGGAAAAGCGCAAAGGATTCCACAGTAAAAATTGGATACTTATCAAGAGCGATTGAAATTGACGAAAGTGGCGATTGTGGCAGCGGAAATATCGGCTCTGCATACTACGAACGTGGATTTGCTCATGCCGATTCCCATGGCTACGAAATGGCTATCAATGATTTTACTAAGTATCTGGAGTTAAATCCGAATGATGTGATGGGTTATTACCAGCGTGGAAATGCCTATCATTATTTTAAAACATACGAATCGGCGATAAGGGATTTCAATATAGCTATCGAGATGAATCCTAAGTGGGTAAAAACGATTTACTTCTGTCGCGGCGATTCTTATCTGGAAAAAGGCGAATATGAAAAGGCCATAGCAGATTACACAAAAGCCATTGATTTATCGCCTGATTTTTCATACTTATACAACCAGCGCGGAAGAGCTTTTTTCAGTATGAAAAATCACGATAAAGCCATTGAGGATTATACTAAATCTATTTCTTTGGTTCCAACATATATAGTTGCCTATTTCAACCGAGGATATGTTTATATAGAAAAAGAAGAATACGATATGGCTATTGAGGACTATACCAAAATAATTGAACTGAAACCTGACGCTTATGATTCATACATCAATCGTGGATATGCTTACTTCAAAAAAGGCGAATACGATACAGCATTAGAAAATTACAATATGGCATTGGAAATCAATCCTGAATATCCACTTGTTTACATAAATCTCGGAGATGTGTATCAGAAAAAAAACAATTTAGACACATCAATAAAAAATTATAATAAAGCAATTGAATTGGATGATCAATCTGTAGACGTCTATAAAAGCCGAGGAGCCGCTTATTACATTCAAGGCAACTACGACATGGCGCTGAAGGATTATAAAAAATATCTCGATTTAAATCCAACTGCCTCTGATAAAGATAATATCTTGAATAAAATCAAAGAATTAGAGAAAAAGTGAGCGCATAAAGATGTCTTTCAGATTTCTCGCATTTCATCCGCTTTGAACAATCGCTTCAGAATCCTAACGACGGATTCGGGTTTAATAATTAGGATTCTAGAAAAAGATTTCCTTGCGGCTCAAGGACGTTATAATACCCGCATGAAAAACGGCGACAGGGAATCGATAGACGTTCATGTTCATATTCTTGCGGTGGCGGCGGCCAACGGGGCGCGGGTGTGCGCGAAAATGAGGCGCAGCCTGATGTCTCTGTCCCTCGGAGTCAAATACGGCTGGCGGGGAGACGATGAAGTTTTCGACAGGGCGTACGCCGAACGGCTGGCGCGGGAAATCCGCGAATCAAAAACCACCGACCGGGCAGTTGTCTTGGCGTTCGACGGGGTTTATGACTCTTCCGGCGCGCTCGACCCGGCGCGCACATCGGCATACATCCCCAATGAATACTGCCTGAAGCTCTGCGAGAGGCATCCCGAATTCATCTTCGGCGCTTCCGTGAATCCGGCTAGGGCGGACGCTCTGGACGAACTGGACCGGGTGGCCGCAAACGGCGCCGCACTTATTAAATGGGTGGCGAACTCTCAGGATATCAATCCCGCTGAGCCTTCATTCATCCCCTTCTACCGCAAGATGGCGGAACTGAAGCTCCCCCTGCTCTCTCACACGGGATACGAACACTGCGTGAAGACGCTCAACCACGCGTACGGCGATCCAAAACTGCTGCGCGTCGCGCTGGACGAAGGCGTGACGGTCATCGCCGCCCACGCCGGCACATCCGGAATCGGACATCCCATCGAATATTTCGACGACTATCTGGCAATGCTCGACGAGTATCCCAACCTGTGGGGAGACCTTGGCGCGGTCACCGGAATCACAAGGTTCAAATACATCCCCGCCATGCTTGCCCGCGAAGGGTTCACAGGTCGTTGTTTGCAGGCAACTGACTATCCCGCGCCACCGATCCCCGCTCTTTTCGTACGCGCGTTGGGCGTCCGCCGCTCGCTCGGCCTCTCGTTCGGCGGCAACATATTCGACAAAGACGTCGAACTGAAGCGCGCGCTTGGTTTTCCGGACGACATCCTGTATAACGCCGCGGAGCTACTACCAGAAGCGTCCCTCCGCCCGCGTCCTTCCCAACAATTCTAAATCACGGATTCTGTATTTGTATTTAAGGGCGACGGAGGCTGGTGAATTTTTTCACATTGAATCTCTGCCGCTGGCTCATTATAATTCTCGCGGGGGAACCGCCATGCTGACCAATGTGGATTTCACAAGCGGAAAGATGCTTCTGAGGAACGCGAGAACTTTGGATGTCGCAGGCGGGAAGCTGCTTGACGCGTCCAACGTGTTGATCGACGGCGGAAAGGTGGTCGATATCGACGCGCCGTCCGCGCCCCCTGCGGACGCTGACGTGTTCGACCTCGGCGGCCTAACTCTTTCTCCGGGCCTCATCGACACTCACGTTCACATACTCAGCCCATATCTGACAGAACAGAAAGGCGTGCCGGGGATGTGGACTTTCAAACAGATGGACCGCAACTGCGAGAACACGCTCGCTGCGGGAATTGTCTGCGTGGTGGACATGTTGTCCCCGATAAAAGTGCTGAGGCGGCAGCGAAAGAAAATCGCGGCGGGCAAGGTGAACGGCCCGGATGTGATGATGTCCGGCGGAATATTCAGTTGCCAAGGCGGATACCCGGAGGCGATAAACCCTGTGCCCAAAGCCGTAGGCGCGCTTGTGGGCCAGCCAAAGTATCAGCCGCAGACGACGGACGAAGCGGCAAAGATAGTGAAGTATCTTCACGGCCTCGGAGCGACCGTGATAAAGGTCGGATACACGAGACTTTCCAGACAGCTCGTCGACGGGCGCTCCCTGCCCGCCATCTCGGATGAAGTTCTGGCGGGCGTTTGCGACGCCGCTCACACGCTCGGCCTCAAAGTCCGCGTCCATCACAACTGGTCGGAAGACATGCTGCATCTTGTCGATTTCAAGATCGACGCCCTCGAACACGGCGTTTATGACCGCAACTTGCTGGACGACGAGATAATGGCCCTAAAAAATCATGGCGCGTCGGTAGTCCCGACTCTGACCATCAACGACAGCCAAGGCCGTTTTGAAGAGAAGCTGGGTTTTCTGCGCAGCGAACGCGCAAAAGAATATTTCGAGCCGCAAGCGCTCGAACACCTGCTTTGGGTGTGCTCCACGTGGACAAAGTTCCAAGGCGAAAGCTACGACGGCTCCTTCGGTTACACGCGCGCCAACAGATACTGCTATGAAATCGAATACCGCAACACCCGCAAACTGTTCGAGGCCGGAGTGAAGCTGTACGCGGGAACCGACTGCGGGGCGGTCGTGGCGTACCCCGGAGAACTTGCTGATGAGATACTGCGTCTGACATCCATCGGGATGACGAACGCGCAGGCGATACGAGCGGCGACAAACGAAGCCGCCGAATTCATCGGCCGACCGGACCTCGGAGAAGTCGCCCCCGGAAAAACCGCCCACCTCGCGGTGTTCGAAGGCAACCCGCTGGAAGACCTCTCGGCTCTGCGCCGCGTGCGCTATGTGATGAAATCCGGCCGCCTGATGAAAACTTCCCACGACGAGTTGCCGGAATTCTGGCAAGGCTTCAGCGTTCTCGCGCAGAACTGAAGACCGCGCACAGCGCATCCGAACAGTCTTTTCCTTATTTCCTAGAAGAATCCGATATAGCGGGAAAACCGCGCGGCAAAATGCTAGATGCGGGGCGCTTGCTTTCGCGCAATGTCGCGCAACGCGCCCCATTGCGTCTTTGTGATTAAAATCCTTTCGCTAAAGTCCGTTAAAGCTGCCGAACGCGGGTATATATAAGGGTGAAGGCGATTGCGGCGAAGAAAAACAGCCGGAGAAGTCGCAGGAGGTGGACGAAATGGCGCTAAGCTTAAAAATCAAAAGCACGCAGACAACCCACGTGGTGAGCCTCAAGGGAGAACTCGCGTTCGACACCGTCGGGGCATTGAAGAACTATCTGGACGGTCTGCCCGAGTTGAACAGGCTGCCAGTGGTGCTCGACATGTCGGAAGTGGAGTTCGTGGACAGCAAAGGGGCCGGGTTCATCGTCCAACTCAACGAACGACTCAGCCGCGAAGGCCTGTTTATCTCCGAGTTGCAGCCGCAGATAAAAGAAATCTTCCGCAGGCTGTTTCTTCTCGAAAGGTTGAAGGTTTTCAAAAAAACCGAGGACGCCGTAAACGAGGCGCCCGGACTTAGCCGGTCATTCGGCTGACAGAAGGAACGCGCCGCGACAGCGGAAGTTGCGCCAACGTTGTGAAACCGCCGACCGCATGGAGTATAATAACTCCGGAGGCGGCGGTTTCGCATGGAATACGCGCTAGAAGCAAGGTCCGTAACAAAGACATATAAGATGGGCGAAATGGAAGTTCGAGCGGTGGATGGCGCGAGCTTGGCTGTGCCGCGTGGCGACTTCGTGTCCCTCATGGGGCCGTCCGGCTCCGGAAAAACCACCCTGCTCAACCTGCTCGGCTGCGTGGACAGGCCGTCGGGCGGAGACATCTTCATCGACGGCAGCCCGGTGTCCCGGATGTCGGACGCGGAACTGGACAGGACGCGCCTGCTGCGGATCGGATTCGTGTTCCAGCGAGTAAACCTTATCCCGATACTGACAGCTCTTGAAAACGTCGAGCTTCCAATGGAGATGGCGGGCATGGGAAGCGCGGAACGGACCCGGCGCGCGCTTGAACTACTCGACTCGGTCGGGCTGTCCAACCGCGCGGGACACAAGCCTTCCCAGTTGAGCGCGGGCGAACAGCAGCGCGTCGGCATCGCAAGAGCGATGGCCAACCGGCCTTCGGTCATACTCGCCGACGAGCCGACAGGCAACTTGGACTCCGCCTCCGCGGCTTCCGTAATGTCTCTTCTATCCGAACTCAATAACCGCTCGGCGCAAACCCTCGTGATAGTCACCCACGACCCCGAAGTCGGCGACGCCGCAAAACGCAAAGTCGTAATCAGAGACGGAAAGATATTTTCCGCCGAAAGAGCTGGCGGCGCGGTTGACTAACGCTCAGGACGGCAATATAATTTAGCCGAAAGGGGCCGGACGAGTCCCGCCCCGATTTTTTTTGCTCGGCAAGCGGCGAGCATCCGCCGCCTAATTTGACAATCAGGGCCGGTTCCTCAGGCCCGGCAAAACACGGCTAGGTAGCTCAGTTGGTCAGAGCACACGGCTCATACCCGTGGCGTCGCCGGTTCAAATCCGGCCCTAGCTACTTTCACAACAACAAGCTTTTGCGATAATCTCCGCGCGCCTTCGCAATCTGCCTGAACTATCTCTTCAGCGCGAAGTTTTTGACACAAACCGGGTCACACTAACTATAATATATCGTCGGCGCGACGGAAGCTGAACCGGCGTCGAACGGCGTATCTATGGACGAATACCTTTCATATCTGGCGCGCCCCGCCGATATAGGCGGAAGACAGGCGAAGAACCGTTTGTCCACCCTGCCTATGGAGGCGAACGATTCCGAACCCGACGGTTCTCCCTCCGAGATAACTATAGAGAGATACCGCAGGCTGTCAGCGGGCGGATGGGGCGTGGTTTACGTTGAAGCTCTGGCGTCCTGCGAACGAGGTAGATGCAGGCCCAGACAACTCATGCTCTCCAAACGCAACCTCGATTCGTTCAAAAGGCTGTCGGACGCGATTCGCGCAGCATCAGACACGCCGCCGTTCATCATCTATCAGATAAATCACGGAGGCCGCTACGCTCTGAGACCGCTGGTATCATACCACTCGGAGATTCTGGACCCGACATGGGACATGCCCGAAGGGGGCGCGACCGCCTCCACCGCCGAACTGGACGAAGCGGCGGATGCCACCGCTGAAACTGTTAAGCTTTGCGCCTCCGCCGGAGCGGACGCGGCGGACTTGAAATGTTGTCACGGCTACCTTGCCGCAGAGCTTTTCAGGCCTTCCAACAACAGAGACGACAAATACGGCGGTTCGCTAGAAAACAGGTTGAGATTCATGGACGCGCTGATAAGCGCCGGGGCGGAAGCGGCGCGAGACGACGGCCTTATATTCGGCTCGCGGATTTCCATTCAGGAGAAATTTCCCGGCGGCATAGGCTCGTCCGGGCCGGATGGAACGGCATTCGACTTCAGCGGCGTCGCGCCTCTACTTGAGCGTCTGAAAGCGGCGGGGGCGGCGTTCGTTTGCGAGACGATGGGAGTTCCTTATTACAATCCTGAAACAACCCGTCCGCAGGCTGGGCGGCCGGGGTTGGAAACGGCGCTGGCGGAGCATCACGGGATGGCCGGATGGGTCAAGTCGTTCAATCCGGCGTTCGCCGTCATCGGCGCTGGATACACGTCTCTGAAAGCCGGCTGCGTCGAGCGCGCCGCCAAAAACATCATCGCCGGAGACGTCGATATAATAGGGTTCGGGCGGCAAAGCTTCGCCGATCCTGACACCGCCGTTAAGTTGCTGAGCGGCGACGCCGCGCGCGTCAAATGGTGCGCCGCTTGCGGGAAGAACAACTGTTCGACGCTGTTGAGGGCGAAGGCCCCGGCGGGTTGCGTCGTTCACGACCGGGCGTATCGCGCCGAACTGAAGAAAATCCAGAGGGGGAAATGACGATGATCGACTTCAAAGGAATAATCCCGGCGGCGGCTCTGCCGATGACGCCGGACTTCGAGATAGACGAAAAGCAACTCGCCGGATACATCGACTGGCTGGCGGGTTTTGAAGGGCTGAAGGGCGTGGCGGTCAACATGGACACCGGGGAAGGGCCGCATCTGGACGACGCCGAGCGGGCGCTTGTCATAAGGGCGTGGAAGAAACGGGCCGGAGACAGGCTGCCGATACTCGCCGGTATCTGCGGCAGGTCCACGAGAGAGGCGGAGACGCAGGCGCGAGCCGCCGCGGAGTCCGGAGCGGACGCGCTGGTGGTGTTCCCGCCCCCGGTGTTTGCCGGGGCCGCGCTTGGGCCGAAGATCCCCGTCGCTTATCACGAAGCCGTCGCGCGCGCGTCGAGGCTTCCTCTGGTGTTGTTCCAGTTGCAGCCCGCGCTGGCCGGCGCGATATTCTCCGAGGAAACGCTGGTCGCGCTCGCGTCCCTCGACTGCGCGGCGGCGATTAAGGAAGCCTCATTCGACGCCGTCACGTTCGTGCGCACGGCGGAGATACTTCGCAAATCAGGCGCGCGCGCCACGTTGCTGACCGGCAATGACAACTTCATATACGAGTCATTCCTTCTGGGCGCGGTAGGCGCTCTCATCGGTTTCGGAACCATCGCCGTGAGCGAACAGATAGAGATGCACCGCGCGGCGATGTCGGGCCTCGTTCAGGAAGGCATGCAGATTTGGGAGCGGATACGGCCGCTCGAAGAGGCGATATTCGCCGTTCCGGTGCGGGACTACCGGGCGAGGATGAAGGCGGCGCTGGCGGAGGTCGGAGCGATATCCTGCTGCGCGATGCGACCGCCGTTGTTCGAAGTCTCAGAGGCGGAGAAAGAAATCATCAGGGCCGAATTGCGGAAGCTTAAGATGATTTGACAGCGCAAAAACGGGAGGCGCGAATGAGCGACAGGAAACTGAAAGTCGGACTCATCGGCTGCGGCAGGTTCGCGGAGCCGGGGCACGCGGTCTATTACAAAGTGAATCCGAGGTGCGAGTTCGCGGCGGTGTGCGACTCGAACATGGAAGCGGCCAAGGCGCTCGCGCGCAAGTACGGCGTCCCCCGCGCGTTCGACGACGCCGAGAGCATGCTCGACGAGGCCGCGCTGGACGCCGTCAGCGTTTGCACGCCAACGTTCACTCACGCCGCGCTCGTCGAAGCGGCCGCCTCAAGAGGCGTCCACGTGCTTTGCGAAAAACCGTTCTCCGCGTCCGTCGACGACGCCCGCCGCATGATATCCGCCTGCGAAAACAACAACGTCCGCCTCCACGTCGGCTTCCACATGCGGTACGACCGAGGGCTGATCCGGACAAGAGACCTCATCGCCGACAAGACGTACGGCGACTGCTTTCACGCCGAGTTCAGATGGCGCGGCCTGACCACTATGGGCAATGTGCCGATTGTCAATAAAGGCCTGAGTCTCGCGAAACTGCTCGGCTTCTCGACGGAGAAATTCAGCCCCGATTGGCGGCTGCGGGATCCAAGGATTCCCGGCGGCGTCCTTGAAGTCTTCTGCCACCTGATAGATTTGGCGTTATGGATTTTCGGCGAGCCGGACAAGGTGGAGGGCCATGCGCGCGCGGTGTCCCCCGACGCAGAGAAACCGGAGCTTGCGGTCGCTCTGTTCAAATACGACTCCGGCCCGTCGGTGTACCTGACGATGAGCAGCAGGACCCTCTCCCTGTGGGAATCTCACGAGGGCCGTTTCAGCATGACCGGAGGAAATTTGTCCTACGACACCAACTCGCAGAAACAGGCGGGGATGCCGGCAAGGGTGACTGTGGAGACAGATTCCGGGCTGATGGGGACGCGGCGCTCGATGCCGCCGTCTCTCGACCCGCGCCCTGCCCACAATCTGCCGCACTACCACAAGATAGACAACTTCATCCTCGACGCCCTCGGCGAACTGCCGGACGAAGAAGACAGGCTGGTCGCCAGAGGCAAAGACGGGTTGGCAGTAGACGCGATTATCAGGGAAATCATGGAAGGCTGAGAAAGGCCGGGCGCTAATCCGCCGCCGCGCTTTCTCCCGCCAGATATCCAGTCGAAAACGCCGCCTGAAGATTGAACCCGCCCGTCGGGCCATCTATGTCGAGAAGTTCCCCGCACACAAACAGTCCGCGGACAATCCGCGACTCCATAGTCCTCGGGTTTATCTCGGCAAGCGCAACGCCTCCGGCGGTGACGATGGCCTCTTCGATCGGGCGCGCGCCTTTCACCTCGAACCTCATCCCGGTCAGTTGCGCCTGAATGGCGTCGCGTTGCTCTTTAGTCACCTGAGACGCCTTGCGTTCCAGCGCGACGCCCGCCAGCCGAAGCGCCACCGGGACGGCCCTTTTCGGCAGCATCGTTTCAAGGGCCTTGCGCACGCTGCCCGCCCCCGCCGCCTCGAACTCCCTCAGCAGCCTCGCCCTCACCTGCTCCGGAGACATCGCGGGTTTGAAATTCACCACAAGCTCCATCCGCTCTCCCGGCTTCTTTCCGGCCGCTATCTTTCCCATGTCCAGAATTATCGGCCCGGTGGCCCCGAACGGAGTGAACATCATATCGCCGAATAGCTCTTTGACAACCACCCCGCCGGACGTCAGCGCGGCGGAGGCGTTTTTCAGAGACAGCGGCGACAGCGCGGGATGCGCGTCCCCGGCCAACTCGATAGGCGCGAGCGCGGGAACCGGAGGGACGACCGTATGGCCAAGTTCGCGCGCGAGACGGTATCCGTCCCCCGTCGAGCCGGTGCCCGGATAGGACATCCCGCCCGTCGCCGCTATCGCCGCGTCCGCCTCGAAAACCACCCTCGAACCATCCGGGCCGACCGCCTCAGCGCTCGCGACGCGCTCCCCCTCAATCCCGATCCTCTCCACCCTGAACCCCGTCATCAGCTTGGCCCCGTTGTCCGCCGCCAGCCCCGCCAGCGCGTCCACCACATCCAGCGCCCTGTCCGATTCCGGAAAATATCTCTTGCCTCGCTCCTCCTTTACCCTCACTCCCCGCGATTCAAGAATTGCGATGATATCCTCCGAATAGAACCTTCCGAAAGCGCTGTGGAGGAAACGGCCGTTCGCCCCGAACGCCTCTATCGCGCGCGCCACATCGTGGCCCGTTGTGAAATTGCAACGGCCTTTGCCGGTGATGGCAAGCTTGCGGGCCGGGCGCTCCATTCGCTCAATGACAAGTGTGTCCGCGCCAAGTTCCGCCGCCCGCGCCGCCGCAATCAGCCCTGAGGCTCCGCCGCCTATCACTATTATTCTTCTTCCCAAAACATCCGCTCCGCGCCGCGTTCCGCGCGCGCATCCTTTCGATAATCTAATGCCGCGCGCCGAAATATGGAATAGCCGCGCGATATCGCGCCCCGCTCAGGCTATAATTATCAAGACTCCGCCCTCCGGCGGAGACAGAGGAACAGGGCCGCGTTGGAAAAGAAAAGGTTGGACATATTGCTGGTCGAGCGAGGGCTTGCCCCGACGCGGGAGAAAGCCCGCGCTATCATCATGGCCGGCGAGGCCCTCGTGAACGACACCCCGGCGACCAAACCCGGAACCTCCTACCCGGCGGACGTCGAGATAAGGCTGCGCTCCTCCGGCCGCAAATACGTCAGCCGGGGCGGACACAAGCTCGAAGGAGCGCTCGACGCCATGCGCTTCGACCCTTCAGGGTTGGACGTCATAGACATCGGAGCTTCCACCGGTGGGTTCACCGACTGCCTTCTGCAACGAGGCGCGCGCTCCGTCCACGCGGTGGACGTCGGATACGGCCAACTCGCTCTCAGCCTCAGGAACGACCCCAGAGTGACCGTCATCGAGCGCGTCAACGCCCGCAACCTTGATCCTGCGGATTTCCCTTTCAAATTCGACCTCGCAGTCATAGACGCGTCGTTCATATCACTGTTAAAAATCCTTCCCGCGGTTATGGGATTGCTGAAAAGCAACGGAGCCGCCCTAGCCCTTGTCAAGCCGCAGTTCGAGGCGGGCCGCGAGCGCGCCGGCAAAGGCGTCGTCCGCCGCCCTGAAACTCACATCGAGATTCTCAAAGAAACCATAGCCGGCGCCGAAGCCCTCGGATTTCACGCCGCCGCCCTCTGCCACTCCCCCCTGCCCGGCCCGAAAGGAAACATCGAGTTCTTCGCGCTTCTCAGGACAGACGGCCCAGCCGATTTCTCTCCCGACATCGTCTCCGTCGTCTCCGCCGCACATTCCGCTCTGGCGGCCCCGATTTCAGTTGACACTTAAATCATAATTATTATAATTGACTGTCCGCTCCTTCAGGAAACCCCGAAGGAACGAAGCCAATCAGATCGACCATTCCGCCGGGGCACGCCGCACCCGGAACTTCCGGCGGATTTGTCTGTAAAAAACATGCCGACGCCGCGTGGACGGACCGACTGCCCGATTCCGAATCCTCGGGGCGCATAATCAGGACACAACTGCGGCGCTCGGCTATCTTCGCTTCGCCGCCTTTAATCGGGCCGCATCTTTGGGAGGTCAGCCTTATGCCCAGACCGTCGAGAATTGAATTCCCTGGCGCTCTTTACTTCGTTTCTGCCCGCTCAATGCCGGACCAGCCTCTTTTTCAGGACAACATTGACCGCCGCCGCTTCCTTGAAATCATCGACGCCGCGCTAAAAAGATACACCCTTTCCCTCCACGCCTACGTCCTCCTAGACGACGGATACCGGCTGCTGCTCGAAACCCCTCTCGGAAACCTCACCAAAGCCATGCAGTACGTCAACAGCCACTACACCGCTTATGCCAACACCCGCCGCAAGAGGACTGCTCAGGTTTTCAAAGGCCGATACGCCAGTTCTCTGATCGATAAAGGCCGATATCTTCTTAAACTTGTCCGATACATTCACTACCTCCCGGTTCATTTGAAACACTCCCGGACACCGGAATCATACCAATGGAGCAGCCATCAGGCCTACACGCGCGGCGCCGCCCAGCCGCCAGTCGTTTCCACTAATGACGCCCTCTCACGGTTCGACGGAGACCGCGACAGAAAATCGCGAAGATTTAACGAATACGTGGCGGCGGCAGCGGGAATCAACATGCAGGCGATGACAGTTTTATTGAAAAAGTCGCGAACTCTGGGAAATGTGGATTTCGAAGAAAAAGCCGTCCAAGCCGCCCAGACGCCGCCCGTAAAAATCCTCCCTGATACGATTATTGATATGACCGCCGAGTTTTTCAAAGTAGAAAAGCAGTCGATTCTGGACAATAAAACCAAGCCGAACTACCCCCGGAACGCGGCGATTTTCCTTTGCAGAAACATGACAGACACCCCTCTGGATTGTCTGGGCGATATGTTCGGCGTCGGGCCATCCTCGGTGTGCAACACCGCAAAACGAGTAGACGCTCATCGGCGCGGGGAGGAATCCCTCGCCCGCACTCTTGGCGAACTGGAAAAATCGATAAGAGCGCGCGCATAACATTTAGTCGGCGGCCCCGTCAAAACGCCCTTGAAAAACAACTAAACTCCCGCCGGGGCCGGTTCGAGCCGGATTCCCCGGCTTCTCTGCCAAGATTCCCTATGGGTTGAATAATAAAAAAGCTTGTGTTAATATATTCGGAATCCGCGAGCGCGGATTAGGCTGTAAAAAGAAATAGCTATGAAACACCGCGCGGATTCGCCGGCGGCTCCGGCGGGTCCGTGTTAACGTTCATGGCAGGGCCGGACGAAGGCGGAGAAGAGGAGCACAGCAATGAAAAGGACGTATCAGCCGCACAACAGACGCAGAAAACGCGTGCATGGCTTCAGAGCCAAAATGAAAACCAAAGCGGGACGAAGGGTTATCAATGCCCGGCGCAAAAAAGGGCGCAAACGGCTCACAGTCTGACCGGCGCGCGCCCCGGAAATCTGTCAGCGGTCGCGGTGATATTTCCGCCCTTTTCCGTTCGGGCGCGAGAGCTTCCGGCGAAACCCTGACGCTCATTTACCGTCCGGGGCTTTCTTCAGGCAGATGTTCCGTTTTCGTTCCGGTGAGACTCGGCGGCCCAGTCGCGCGCAACCGCGCCAGACGGGTTCTGTCCGAACACATCCGAGTCAACCCGCACCCGGCAATGAACGGCATAGACTTAATTGTTCTGTTGAAAAAATCCGCCGATCGCGCCGCGCTGGAAAAAGCCAAAGCCGAAATCAGGCCGCTGCTCGACCGGATTCACAAGGATAATTAGTGTTAGCCCGAATCGCAATCTTCGTTCTGAAGATATATAAAAAGCGCATTTCGCCACTGCTTCCTCCGGCATGCAGATACACTCCCACATGCTCGGAATACGCGATGGACGCGCTACGCGAATACGGATTCATCCGAGGCGGCGCTATGGCCGCTTGGCGGCTCATCCGTTGCAACCCCTTCGCCCGCGGCGGCTATGACCCGGTTCCGCCCCGCGCGGCCTGCGACAAAGAACTAACAAATCCCGACAAGGCGGCTATATAAAGTGGACCTCCTATCAGACATCTTTCTTCGATTTCTTGATTTCTCCCACCAGTTCACACGCAACTACGGCTGGGACATCATCCTACTCACATTCATTATCAGGTTAATTCTTCTCCCCCTCACGTTCAGCGGGTTGCGCGGCATGAAAGCCATGCAACAGGCTCAGCCGCGCGTGAAAGAACTCCAGACCAAATACAAAGACGACAAAGAAAAGCTCAACAAAGAGCTTATGGCCCTATACAAAGAGGTCGGCTTCAACCCGATAAGCGGCTGTCTGCCGATGGTTCTTCAAATTCCCATCTTTATCATGCTCTATCAGGTTCTGCGACTGCCCGAAAAAAACGGCTTCATCCTCGTCAATGAATCCTTCTACGGCCTCGACCTCACCACTGCCGCCATTACCAAGCTCTCCGGCGACTTCCTCGCCAACCTTCACACAATCATGCCCGGCATGATCGACCTTAGCTTCCTCGGCATCGGATTCCTCAGGGACACCTACCTCTACGCTCCCGCGCTCATCCTCGTGGCGGTCATGGCCGTCACGACCATCATGCAGCAGAAGATGATGACCATAGACCCGTCGCAGAAGACAACCATGATCATGATGAACCTGATGATCATCTATTTCGCCTTCCTCATGCCGACGGGCGTTCTCCTTTACTGGGGCGTCTCCAACTTGCTTCAGTTCGCCCAACAGGCTGTCACCCGCACTCCGGCAAAAAACGTGACGGACACCAAGAAAGCTTCCGAAAAAGCCAAGACCTCCCATTCCGACAAAAAAACCGACTCTCCGCCGGATAGTATTAAGAAGGAAAAATCCGGAGACGGCGACTCAAAGAAATCCAGTCCGGCAAAAACCGCCTCCGCCCCGAAAGCGGCGGAACCGAAGTCCGGCGGCTCACAAAAAAAGAACTATCCGGCGCAGAAAAGCGGCGGCTCGAAGAAAAGCAAGAAAAGAAAAAAGCGATAGTCTTAAAATGACAGATTGAAACAGTCCGGCGAAGGCGGACATGTCCGCCTCGCGCCGAAATCGATATTCTACAGGTGATCCTCATGAAAGAAGTCATTCAGGAAGGCCGCACGCGAGAAGAAGCCCTAAAAACAGCGCTGGAAAAACTCGGCGCCGACGAAAACGACGTGTTCGTCGAAGTGCTCGAAACTCCCCGCGAGGGCCTGTTCGGGCTAATTGGCTCCCGCAATATCAAACTCCGCGTCGCCCTCGTCAACACGGCCCCGGAACCTGAAATCGAACCAGACCCCAACCGTATCGCCTCCACCCTACCCGGCAGCCCCCGCGTCTTCTCCGACGACACTCCTGAAGACCAAGTCCGCGACTTCCTCGAAAAAGTCTTCAAATGCCTCGAAGTCGAATGCGACATCGACGTGTGCGAAGGACAGAACGACATCTCGGTCGACATCACTGGCAAAGACGCCGGCGTCGTAATCGGCAAATTCGGCCAGACACTCGACTCCCTTCAATTCATCACAAACGTCGTCATGACGAAAAAATTCGGCAACAAAAAGAAAGTCGTCATCAACGTCGGCGACTACAGGAAACGCCGCGAGGAATCCGTCCATAAGATGGCGCGCTCCGTCGCCAGAAAAGTCATGAAAACCCACAAACCCGAAGCCCTCGCGCCCATGCCCCCTCAAGACCGCCGCATCATCCATCTCGCTCTGGCCAACTACAAAAATATCGTCACCACCAGCGAAGGCACAGGCAAAAATCGCAAAGTCGTCATCTCCTTCAAAAGCGGCAGCCCGACTAGGTGATTTCTTTCTTGCTTTTCGGCATATTCTGACAACTCTCTAACCGCTCTCATTTGAGATTCCGCATTAAGCCTTTGTTCGCCCCGCTGGAATTGGCGCGCCGGTTGAAGTAGAATGAACTCGAAGAATCCGCCTTCTGAATTCCGGGCGGAAAAAGAGTGGCCGAAGGAACGAAAATAGTGAAAAAAAGCAGTGGCGGAGGAGACCTGTTCAAAGCGCGGCTCGAAGAAAATCTCGAGCGGACGCAGGCGCTCGCCACCCGCATGAGGCCCTCCAAGCTGGAAGACTTCGCCGGGCAGGACCACCTTCTTGGCGAAGGCCGTCCCCTGCGCAAAATCCACGATTCGGGCATTCTTGCCTCGATGGTGTTCTGGGGACCTCCCGGAATTGGAAAAACCACGCTCGCCCGTATAATCGCCCGACGCGCGGGCGCCCACTTCGAGGAGTACAGCGCCGTCACTTCAAAAAAAGAGGACATCGTCAGAGTCGTCGCGGAGTCCGAAGACCGACTCTCCGCTCACGACAAACGCACGGTCATCTTCGTTGACGAGTTCCACAGATTCAACAAAGCCCAGCAGGACGCCTTCCTGCCCCATCTCGAAAGCGGACTGCTCACCCTCATCGGAGCCACCACCGAAAATCCTTACTTCGTGCTCAATCCGGCGCTGAGATCCCGCCTTTCGATTTTCCGCTTCAACCGGCTGGACGCCGCCGCCATGACTCGGCTCGCGCTTCACGCGGCAGAGACGGCTCGCGCCGCCGCCCTCCCTATGCCCCCGGCCATCCCTCAGTCCGCTCTCGACGAGCTTCTGCTTTACTCCAACGGCGACGCCCGCGTTATGCTGAACCTGCTGGAACTGGCAGCGCGGGTCGCCGGCTCTGACGGCGAGCTGTCCGCCGATCTCGTGCGCGAAACCGCCGGAATGAGACAACTCGACTACCAGCGCCTCGGCACGGACAGGTTCGACATGGTGTCCGCTTTCATCAAGAGCATGCGCGGCTCCGACCCCGACGCCGCCCTGCACTGGATGACCCGCCTCCTTGCAGGCGGCGAGGCCCCCGAATTCATCTCCCGCAGAATGGTCATTTTCGCCGCAGAGGACATCGGTTGCGCCGCCCCGAACGCCATCAATGTGGCCGCTTCCGTCGTGCGCGCAGTTGAATTTGTAGGCATGCCCGAAGCCCGCATCCCTCTAGCCTTCTGCTGCGTCTATCTCTCCACATGCCCAAAAAGCAACGCCGCCTATTCCGCCCTCAAACTGGCCGAAGCCGACGTACACGACAAGCCCCTCGGCCCCGTCCCTCTCCACCTGCGAAACTATGACTTTACCGATGAAAAGGAATCAGGCGACGAATACAAATACCCTCACGACTTCCCCGGCCATCACACAGCCGCCGATTATTTCCCCGAGGAAATGTCTGGAACGGTTTACTACAGCCCCACCGATCAGGGAAACGAAGCGGCTATCGCCCGTCGGCTCGAATCTTGGAGAGCCAAAAAAAATCTATAGATATTACCGATGATGAATAAATTTAGATATTAAATAATGTTCATTATTAAATAGCCGCGATAACAAACAAAAAATAATTTCAGCACGTCCCTTTTTCTTCCTGCCTTTTCCTTTCCAACTGTCGGTTATTTTGACATCAGGTCGGATTATTTTACATATCCGCTTGAATATAGCCCCCTAATTGTGTTAGATTTGTGTTATTAATAATAGAGTAAGATGTAGAGGGTTATAGAGAGTGAGTTTTGAAACGTTGCTTCGAGGGCTGTGAAGCTCTCTTTTTTTTGTCAGGCTTTATAAATATCAATCATTTCTAATTCATAAATATACCTTTATTAAAAAGATAATTGACGTCTCCGAGCATCCGTTAGAAGTCTGACGCATTAATTCATACTCCTTTCAGACAAAAAAAAGTAGCCCCCGAAAGTATGCGGGGGCCATAGAGGGTGAGTTTATAAAAACGCTGCTGCAATCAAATTATGAGCAAATTACTTGCCTTTCGCTTTCACTGTGGCCGGAGCCGGGACTCCCTTGCCCTTTGCTTCGGGCGCGGAAGCTGCCGCAGGGGCCTTCAACGTGAACGACATCAACGCTGCCACAACGCAGATCGCCGACGCCACATAGAACGAATTCGTGTATGAACCGGTGCTGTCTTTGATAGCTCCGGCTATGAGCGGCATAATAAATCCGCCGACGCCCCACGCCGTGAATACCAATCCGTAATTCAATCCGAGGTTCTTCATACCGAAGTAATCGGCTGTAGTAGAGGGGAACAGCGACAGGCATGAGCCGTAGCAGAACCCTACGAGCAGTGAACCGATAACAAACACTACGGTCGACTCTAGTCTCGGGAACATCGCCATGACAGCCGCCTGCACGATGAACACGATGAACATCGTGGTGGTTCGGCCTATCTTGTCCGATAGCGTGCCAGAGATGATGCGCCCGCTGGCATTACCGATAGCCAGAATAGCCACGAAAACGAACCCGGCGAACGCTATCTTGCCTGCTGTGTTCAGCTCGGCTGCCAGCTTCGCCATGAACGAAATGACCATCAGGCCCGCGCCAGCCGAGAACACGAACATTATCCACATAATATAAAACTGCGGAGTCTTCAACATTTCTACCAATGAATAATCAGCCGCAGCCGCTTTGGGCTTGGCCTTTGCGTCTTTTTTCTTTGCCGCCGCCATCGGTTCGGGTTTGTATCCAGCCGGAGGGTTCTTTAACAACTGTGCGAAAACCACTGTCATTGCCAAGAAAAGCACGCCCAGAATCCGGAAAGCGTTCGAACAAGCTTTCGAGTACTGCTCTCTGGCCTGATCCATCGTCAACATTCCCGCTTCCACCACCTGAGCTTCCGCTCCGGGAGCCTGCTCCATGATGATTTTCGCGGGATCGGGAGATTTCGATTTGATAAGGCTGTCCGTAAGGGGAGCGACATAGACGGATGCAAGGCCGAATCCGCCGACAACCAGACCGACTATAAGACCCTTTTTCTCCGGTGGGAACCATTTAATCGCGGGAGGCGTCGCCGCCGCGTATCCGAATCCTATCCCCGTTCCGGCCAATATGCCGAACCCTATCACCAGATAAGGCAAAGCGTTGCCCGGAGTCGCGAAACTAGAGACTATAAACCCTAATCCGACTAGTATTCCGCTGATCGTCGCCACAACCCTCGGGCCGATCTTGTCCTGCAGCCTTCCGGCCGGAACCATCATCAGCGCGAACACGATAATCGCGACAGAGTACGGTAGCGCCGTGCTCTTGTCGGACAGGTCGAACGCGCTTGCCAGCGGCTTCTTGAACACGCTCCACGCATACAACGCGCCCAGAGCTAGGTTGATCCCCGTGCCGGCAAAGGTGACCACCCATCCGTACGAACTGCTTTGCTTGCTCATCTGCCATTCCTCCGATGCCTGACGAACCGGTTTCCGGCCCGTTATATGTTCGGCGCCCTCTCCGGACTGCCGACGCTTCCTATTATCCTTAACGGCTTTTCGCCTTTTGCCTGCCCGATTTCAGCTTTTCTTTTCTGTCCGTTCGTTCCGGCCCCGAAAATTCAGCGTATTTCATTTCTTGAGCAAAATTTCCGCCAGCCCGTGCCACGCCTTTATAATACAAACGTGTGTTAATATTTTGGGAAATAGCATATTTCCCATTTTGCGGATGATTATATGCCTTGTCAAAACAGTTGTAAAGCATTTTTGTTAAATTATTCACAATCAATATATCTTTATATAAAGTGCCATTTTTTTACTTTTGGTTCGGGTTGTGTAACTTTTCACAATAAACTTTTACCGTGAATAGCAATTTCTTTGCTATCCTCTTCCACTCGTTTGTTTTATAGTTTTTTTCTATAAATATTTTTTCACCCCCAATTCCACATCATCGTTTTATGCCTCCTTTTTCGAACAACTCAAATCCTGCTCAGGTTCTTGCCGATGACAATTTTACATGTTGCTAAAAGCATATTTATACAAGAGCCGCCTGTTCAACCCGGATTCGTCGATAGAGCCGACGAATCCGGATTTTTATTTTTCAACAACTGGAACTGCCCTCATCGTCGGGTGTCGAAACAAATGTCGCCGTAAAAACTGGAGGACGCCATGAGAATAACGACCAGATTCGCCGCCGCCGCCGCGCTGTTCGCCGCGCTAATGCTCTCTCAAGGGAACAAAGCCGAAGGACAGGCCATCGTGCTGCCCGGCCCATGGCCCCCCCTGCCCCCGGTGGAACGTCCCGAAACTCCCCTGCGCGTCGAGACCAAGTCCGTCAACATCGAAATCAACGACCGCGCCGCCCGCACAACCTCCGTCCACTCCATATCCAATTCCAGCGGACGCGAGCTTGAGGCGACGTTTCTGTTCCCCGTCCCGGCAAGCGCAGCGGTCACCGGCTGGTCTCTGGAAATCGACGGCGCGATGGTCCCCGGCAAACTGCTGAACCGCGACGAGGCCCGCAGAATTTACGAGGGCATTGTCAGGAGCCAAAAAGACCCCGCCCTGCTCGAATTCGCCGAGCGCGACATGTTCAAAGCGAGCGTCTATCCCGTCCCCCCGCGCGGCCAGCGCATTGTCTCCCTCTCCTACGACTCCGTCATCGAAGCCAACGGCGACTCTTACCGATACGTCTATCCCTTGCCCGCCTCTTCCGCGCAATCCCCTTCGGTTGTCAGCGTCAAAATCAAGTCCTCAAAACCCATAAAAAACATCTATTCGCCCTCGCATCCCATATCCGTCCACCGCAACGGCGAACACTCCGCCGAAGTCGGCTTTGAAGTATCCTCCGCAGCCCCGCGCGCTGATTTCGCGCTCTACTATTCCGTTTCGGAAGACGACATCGGGATGACCCTCCTCACCCACAGAGACGCCTCGGACGGCGGTTTCTTCATGCTCATGGCGTCTCCGAGGGTGGATTTCCCTGAAGACGACATCGCCCCGAGCGACATCGTGTTCGTAATCGACCGCACCGGCAGCATGAGAGGCGAAAAAATGGATCAGGCTCGCGAAGCGTTGAAATTCTGCCTGCGCGGGCTGCGCCCTTCCGACAGGTTCAACGTGATTCTCTTCAACGAGCGGGCGGAGCCTCTTTTCGACGGGCTGCAAAAGGCGGAATATTCACGCGTCGACCAAGCGCTCAATGTGGCCGACTCCATAATGGCCCTCGGCGGAACTAACATCGACTCCGCTCTCGAATCCGCTTTCTCCATGAAATACGACCCCGACCGCCCCGCATACGTCATTTTCCTCACGGACGGCCTCCCCACAGTCGGCGCTACGGATGTCGCAACCATCCTGCGCAACGCCTCCTCCCGCGCCCCAAAAAACATCCGCCTCTTCGTCTTCGGCGTCGGGTTCGACGTTAACACTCGCCTCCTCGACAAGCTCGCCGCCGAAAACCGGGGAGCCGCTGAGTACGTCCGCCCCGAAGAAGACATCGAAGTCAAAGTAAGCGCTCTCTACAGAATGATAAGCGCTCCCGCCCTGACGGACATCCGTCTCGATTTCGGCTTGATGAACGCCACCGATATGCTCCCTGCCACCCTGCCGGACATCTTCCTCGGCTCACATATCTTGGTTGCAGGCAGATTCACAGGCATTCCCGGCCCTGTGCGGCTCACCGGAATGGCAGCCGGAGCAAAAAAAGAATTCGTCCTGCGCCCGCCGGAAAAAATCGGAAATAACCCCTTCATTGCTCAGATTTGGGCGGCGCGCAGAATCGGTCTTCTTCTTGAAGAAATTAGGCGCGGCGGCGGCGATTATAAGCGCGAACTCGTCACCGAAGTAGCCTATTTAAGCAAAAAATACGGCATAATTACGGAATATACCTCATATCTGGTCGAAGAACCGAACATGCGCCTCAGCGCGGCGCCTGCCGCCCGCTATCGAGAACAAATGCTCATGGAAACCAGAACGCAAGAAGCCGCAGACGCGGTGAGCGGCGCATGGGGCGTCAACCAGTCCATAAATGCAGGCAATCTTGCGAAGTCCGCTGCGCCTCTACCCGAAACACAGTCCTATCGGGACAAAAACGACAATGTTGTAAATGTAACGAACGTCCGCTCCGTTCAGGGCCGCGCCTTCTATCTCGATGCCGGAACGTGGAACGACTCGCGATATACCGATGATATCAGAAATATTGCCAATATTAAACCTTATAGTGAAGCGCAATTTGCGATAATCCGTGAAATACCCGAATTGAGAGAATATTTCGCGATTGGCGAGAACATGAACATCGTTCTCGGCGACATGGCCCTTAGAGTCTCTCCCGACGGCGACGAAACAATCACCGCATCCCAACTCAAAGCCCTCCTCGCCCGCCGCGACATGTTGTAACCCGCCACCGCAGGATGAAATAAACCCGAATCCGTCGTTTGGATTCAGGAGCATTGTTCAGAGCGGATGAAACGAGGAACGCATGGCGCATTTTGAAGTAGGGGCGGGC
>MWCD01000033.1 GCA_002069885.1 bacterium ADurb.Bin236
CGCAAGCGCCGACCGCCGCCGCGTCTATGATAAAAAACAGCCACGCCCCGGCGGCCCACCTCTCCGGAATGAACAAAGACAGCGCCACCGCGAACACCGTCGCGGCCAGCGCCATAATCGACGTTTCGAACCTCTCCGCAGGATTGCCGAGCGACCCGATAAACGCCAGATACACCAGAACCACGCCGAAACACGCCCGGACTAGCCCGACCGTCATTTCTCTTTTGTTTAGGCGCTCTTCCAATATATCGTCCCGTTGACATGCGTATAGGGATTGTTCTAATATTAAACGGCGTGCGGATGGTGTCAAGCTTTTTAAGCTCTCGACCGGCGCTTTCCCATAGTATTCACAGGAGTTCTATTATATGGCAAACGGCGACAATCAAGGCCTATTCAAGCTAAGCTACGAAGCTCAGGGCGTTAAAATCGCCTTCTTTCCGGAGAGCTTCAACAACACATCGGCCGCTTTCACGGCCGCAAAAGAGACCCTCCTCGACAAACGCGTCGATCAGGTAGACTTCGGCGCGATCGAAAACGCCCTCAACGAGAAAAACGCCGAGCCTTTCGTCGTCGCCCCCCCACAGCCCGAAGCCGTCAACGGCAAAGTCACCGCTAAACTGAACGAATTGAAAGACAAAGTCCTAATCAAGATCGATCCACCCATGGGCAGAGGCAAAAAAGCCGAGATCAAAGACGTCATGGAAGCCGTCAAAACCGCCGGCGCCGCAACCTTCTTCCTCGACTTAGAAAAAATCGAGAACATCATTTCTTCCATAAGGTTCAGAGATTTCATAGAAGTCGGCGAGATGCGCCACGGCAGGTTCGACGTTAACATCTCCAAAGACTCCACCCAAGCCCTCATAAAACTCCAGCCTCCCTTCGGTGGCAACCCCATCGATAAAAGCGACATTCTTTCCTACCTCAAAAGAAACGAAATCACCACCGGCATCATGGTGGACGCTATCGACAAGATAATCAAAGACGGCCTCTACAATCAGGACCTCGTCATCGCCAAAGGCCAGCGGCCCGAAGACGGACAGGACGGCGAGATAGAATACTTCTTCGACATCAACGCCGGAAAACCGAAACCAAAAGTCGACGAGGAAGGCGAAGTCGATTTCAAAGAGCTTAACCTGTTCCACAAATGCAAAGCGGGCGACCCCCTTGCAAGGAAAAAACCCGCCACCCCCGGAAGACCGGGAATCACTATCTACGGCGCGCCCATCGCTCAGCGCGCCGGACGCGACATCCCCACCCCCATCGGCCTCAACACAAAACCCGCCCCCTCCGATCCCAACCTCATCCTCGCCGCCGTCGACGGCCAGCCCAAACTCACAAGCAACAAAGTGAACGTCATACCCGTCGTCGAGATTCCCGGCGACGTCGACTACTCAACAGGCAACATCGACTTCACCGGCTCGGTGCATGTTCGCGGCAGCGTCCTGTCCGGATTCACCATCCGCGCCATGGGCGACATCCAGATCGGCGGAAGCGTCGAAATCTGCACCATCGAGTGCGGCGGCAACATGATCGTCAAACAGGGAATCCTAGGACAAGACAAAGCCCTCATCGTCTGCCGAGGCAACCTCACCGCCAAGTTCATCGACAAAGCCACCGTTTACGCCGACGGCGACATCTATGTCGACGAATCCATCATGTACTCCAAAATCAGCAGCTCCGGAAAAGTCGTCCTCTCCGGAAAAAAAGGATTCATAATGGGCGGCGTCACCCGCGCCGCAAAAAGCGTCTCCTGCAACCAAGTCGGCACTCCCACCCAGACACCCACCTTCATCGAAGTCGGCGGCAGCCCCACCCTCCGCGAAGAACTCGACAAAATGCAGAACGAAATAAAAGACGCCGAAAAACAAGTCGAGATGCAGAGCAAATCCCTCGAAAGCTCCGAAAAACGCAAACATTGCTCCCCCGAACAGATAACAGACGAACAGCAGCAACGCATCCTGCTCATGTCCCGCGACCGCTTCGCCCTCCTCGCCAAACTCCGCGCCTTCAAGGAAAAAAAGGAAGACCTTGAAGAAAAACTCGTGAGACTAAAAAGCGCCGGACTCAAAGTCCACGTCAGAAAAAAAGTCATGCCCGGCGTCAAAATCACCATCAAAAACGCCTCGTGGCTCGCCGCAGACTCCCTCGACTTCGCCACTTTCAGAGAATACGACGGCGAAATCGAGTTCGGCCCCTACGAAGCCGAAGCGGACAAATAGCGCCCGAGACGGGCGACCGATCGCCCCTACCACGCCGCTTTTCGCAATTCCGAATCAATTAAATAGGATAAAGTACGGGAGCCGAGAGCGCTTTTGCCGTATTTGCCGCGCCCGAAAAAACGTTTCGCGTGCCTTCATGATAGAAAACAGGCGCTGTTTTTGCCGTTGTGCGCGCCTAAAACATGGCTCGTGGGGTGTCGCAAAGGAAAGTGTTTTCAGCGGTCGCTGATTCGGAGTTATGTCTCTTGCTGCTGGGTTTTCCAGCGTTTGTGCTGCCACATCCACTGTTCCGGGCGAAGCCTTATAATGCGCTCGATTTCCATTGCGCATGCCTGTGTGACCGCCAAGGCGTCGCGATCTCTGTCGCCGGTGAGTTGGACACTGATGGCGGGCCTGAAAACAACGCGGTGTTTCATATAGTCTTCCCTGACGATGAAGACGGGGATTATGGGGGCGCCGGTGATGGAGCTAAAGAGGGCCGGGCCTTTAAATGTCGAGGCGGGGCGTCCGAAAAAGTCCACAAAAATGCCTTCCGCAGCGTTCTGGTCGGCTATGAGAGCTACAATTTCGTTGCTGTTCAGCAGGGATATAATCTGCTTGAATATCGGCTTGTCCCTCGGAACTGTCTTGATGCCTTTTTTCTCTCTTTGCTTTTGAATCACATCGTTGATGAGGCCGTCGTTCTGGTCGCGACGCACGACTGTCAACGAGTAGCCGCGCGCGACGAGCGCCGCGCCCAGAAGCTCCCAGTTTCCGTAATGCCCTGAAAGCGCTATCACGCCTTTGTTCACCGCAAGAGCTTCTTTGATGTTTTCCTCGCCCTCGAAAGTCACCCGCCTCAGTATCTCCTTAGAACTCATGGACGGAAAACGGATGAATTCAAAAATATTCATCGCCATGTGCCGGTTGCAGCGCAGAGCGATATCTTGGATTTCGTCCGGGGACAGTTCGTCGCCGTAAGCCATTTCGAGGTGGTTGGCCACCAGTTTGCGGTTGCGCGGAACAAACTTATGGAGCGCGAGGCCTGCCGCGTTTGCGAGCGTTTTATGAGCTTTAAGCGGAAGGACGCGTATCAGGAGATAGACAAACAGCAACGCTGTCCTCGCCAGAAACCGAAAGATTTTATATTTCGCCGAAAACGCCTGTTGTTCGTCCGTGTCGCTCAATTGATTGTTCTTTCTTATGCCGAAACATGACGCCGCCGGGATTGCGGGCGCGGTCGGGTCAGTTCGAGTTGTCGAGGCCGCGCCAGCCGGGAGCCGGGGAGTAGCCTTCGCGCTGAGCGAGTATTTCAAGGTGCGCGGCGGCGATGGCTTCTAGAGCTATGTCTATCTCGAACTTTTTCTTGCGGGTGTCCAGCATCCTGTGGTACTGTTTGCATTTTTCGCATGTGGCCGCCGTGTAGCAGTCCTCCACTCCGGGGCCTTCGGCCATAATGTATCCGAGCGTCCGAGGCTCTTCGTTGCCGCACAGGTGGCATCTGGTGCGTTTGTACAGCCACGAGGTCTCGCACGCGGAGCAGACGAGATGTCTGTGGCCTTCCTCGCGGACGAGCGCCGACATAGCGGCGATTCCTCCGCACACCGGGCATACGGCTTCGTAAACGCCGTCCTCGTTGTCGAGCAGCGCGCGCGCTCCCGCGACGTAGGCGTCCACGAACGGCCTCATCGCCAGAAACGAGATGAAGGCAAGCTGAGGCGTCACTTCCTCCGTCGGTTCGGCGGATACGCCGGCTCCGGCGGAGATGAACACGCGGAACGCGTTTCTGATGACGCTCGCGATGTCTTCGTCGGCAGTTTCAGCCGCGCGCTCTACGTCCTCTTCCGCTTCGACGTTTTCGATGAAAGTCTTGCAGAGGGAGCGGAAGAGAGGCGCGGCTGCGTTCCAGTCAAGCTCGGTCTCTCCGAGCGCGATGAAAGGATAAGGGCCTTTAGCCGCTGCCGCAGGGGGAGTGAACGGCTCGCCGAAATCCGACGCGTCGCAGCTATCGTACGCGTCGAGTATTTTCGAGTAGAAATCCAGCGGCTCCCGGAGGTCTTCGCGGGCCACCTTCAACTGAGCAATTCTCGTTCTCAGGTCGGAAATTTTCTCTTTGTTCATATCGTCATCCTTGTTTTAGTAGTAGTCAGCAACGCTTTGCGGGCCGCCCCGCGCCGGGACATTATAACGGACACATGGAGAATGCCGCAAGGAATGGAGAGAGAGCCGAGCGGGCTACCATCCGCCGGAGGCTCCGCCTCCTCCGCTCATGCCGCCCCCGAAGCCTCCGAAGCCGCCCCCGAAACCGCCCCTGCCGCCACTCGACCAGCCGCCGCCCCTTCCCCCTCCGGACAACAGCAACATAAAAAACAGGGTCGGATTGGTGATGAACAATATCAGGAGAAAAATGCCCACAATGCCCATGAAAATCATCTGTAGGAGACTGAACTTTTGAGGCAGCGGGCTGCCCGGTCCGCTCGCGGGAGCCGCGTTCAGGTCGAACTCTTCAGGGGCAATGCCGTATTCTTCCAGAACGATGGCGGCGAGCGCCTCGACTCCGGCGCTTATTCCGCCTGAATAGTCTCCCTGCTTGAACGGCGGCGCGATTATCTCGTCGATTATGAATTTCGATTCGGCGTCCGTCACCGCGCCTTCCAGCCCGTAGCCGACTTCGATTCTGATTTTTCTCTCGCTCATCGCGACGACAAGCAGGACCCCGTTGTCTTTGCCCTTCTGCCCTACGCCCCACCGCTCGAACATCTTGACGGCGTATTCCTCGATGTAGGAATCGCCTATGGTGTCCACCACGGCGACGGCGATCTGAGCGGAAGTCCTTTCATCGAGGGCGGCGAGCATGTTTTCGAGGCGGGAGCGAGCGGCAGGGTCCATCACGCCCGCGAAATCGTTGACATAGCCGGACGGCCTGTCCTGCGCGAACGCGGCGGCGCATGCGACAATCAGCGCCAGAACGGCGAGCGCGGCGGCTCGTTGCATTCTCGCGGCCTTCATCCGCCCACTTCCATTTTATCGACGAATTCCGTCAGAGAGTCCAACTCAGTCAGGTAAGACTGAAACACGGTCTCAAGTTTTCCTGCGGGAGCCTTTGTTTTTGATTTTTTCATGGCCGCAAGTTCGCGGAAGGTGGAGAGCTTGAATCCGGCGAGGCTCTCGACGCCCGCGATGACCGAGTCCGGGTCCCCCGCGCCCGCCGCCGGAGAGCCTGCCAACCGCAGAATATTTCTGAATATTGTGGCGAACGTGGAGAGCGTGCTTTCGAGGAACGGCTGGAACTTTGCGGGTTTGGAGCCGATTTCCAGAGCGGCCTGAATCAAGCGGAGCCGTTTGCCGCGCAGATTTACCTCGATTTCCATCCTGAGGTTTTCAAGGGATACCGGGATATTCTCCACCGGGTTGTCGCCGTAAAAAGCGACTGCGCGCTCTTTCCATTCAAGGAATTCCATAGGAAAAACGTCCGCCGAGCCGGAGATGAAAGCGCGGTCGGCGACGACTGGGCGGGCGCGGAGTTTCTTCATCCAGCGGTCGAAGACGGGGCGCAACGCGTTCAGCAGGGCGACGTCCACGGAATCGAAAGCCATGAAGATATTGACATCAGATTTGCCGGGGACGAAGCCGGGGCCGGCGGCGCTTCCGAAGAGGACGGCGGCGTCAAGGGTCTTTCCCGCCGAGCGCGCGGCCTCGATAGTCTGCTCCGCAAGCGGTCCGAGCATGGCCGCAAGTTCTTTTCTTATTCCGTCAGTTTTGACAAGGGCGGTCATCAGCCACCTCCGTTACGCTTCAAGAGAGACATTATAGCACAAAACCGGGGCCGCCGGAGCGGACGGTCAGAAGGCTAGCTTTCCGGGTTGCGGTTCGGCAAACATGTGCCGATCGACGAAAACGCGCATTTTAGGCTCCGTCTCCGCCGGGTCGTCCACCGGGAACGAGCAAGCGGTGTCCACGCAGGCGAAAAGAGTCGGCTTCGGGCGCGCGGAATAAGGGAGCCGCTCCAGAATCGCGGCGTCAAGCTCCGGGTCCACCGTCATGACGAGCTTGAGAGGCTCGAAGAATTTTAGAGCGGACGAGCGCATCGCGGCGGTGGCGGGGTCTTTCTTCGAGCCGACGACCACCATCATCAAAGGCTTGTGCTCCATCCTGAATAGAGTCTCCCTGCCGAGCGCCGAAAAAAGGTCGGTGGAAGACATTGCTTTCATAGTTGCGACCAACGCGTCGGCGCGCGCCCTATACGCCTCGTTGTCCGTCAGCAGATATAAATCCGAGAGGACGGAAACGACAACGAGATTCGAGAATGAATCTGAGGAACACACGGTCGAGCCGCCGCCACTAGAGGAAGCGGCTTCGTACAGGGAGAACTCCTGCGCGTCCGCGCGCCTGAAATTTTTATGGATAATCGCTGCGGCCGACTCGGCCTTGTCGAGGAACCTCGTCTCGCCCGTGGTTTGATAGGCTTCGATAAGAGCGCGGGCGAGCAGCGCGTTGTCTGCAAGCCGCGTTTCGGAGAAATCCGGTTTTTCGCCTTGCGGGGGTATGACCCGCGCGGCCCCGAAGTCGTCGCTCCAAGCGTCGCTGAGAATTCTTTCCACGGCGGCTAGCGCGGCGGTCTCAACCGCCGGGCGGGACAGAACATCGGACGCGCGGAGCAGCGCGGCGGCGGCGGCCGCGTTGTCCGCGACGCGCATCGTTTTGTCCCGCGCGGGCATCCCGATTTTCCTTCGGGCGGAGTCCGGGAGCTTGTAGAACTCTTCGCCCGACATCTCGCCGTCCGGCCCCATGAGGGCTGACTCCTGTGCGAAGTAGAACCCGCCTTTCGGATCGGCAAGAAACACGGCTGCGTATTCAGCCGCCGCGGCGGCCGAGGCGGCGCGTTCCGGGCTTCCCGTCAAGGCGGCCGCTTCCGCGAGAACTTTTGCGGCGCGCGCGCTTTCAATCAGTATCTTTCTTTTAGACGCGCCTGCGGCGTCCGCGAAATCGAACACGCCGCCCCATTCCGCGTCCGCCCTGCTTTCAATAAGCCCCATCAATTCATTAACCGACCTCAGAACGTCTTCTTTTTTTTCTTTGCGGTATTCGAGCGTTTCGAAAGAAAGCTCGCTTAAGACCTCCGGAACAGTGACCCCGCAAGAGTCCGCGACTGATGCGGCCGGCGCATTCGGCAACGGCTTTTCAGGAGGCGGAAAATCAGCGCCGCGTCCCCTGCATCCTGCGAAAAACAGGGAAGAGACCGCTAGAATAATGGCGAAAGCAAAGTTTGCGGATGGCGATTTCATAACATCTCCTTGCGGGCTATCAGTCAGACGCCGGAGGCATTCCCTGCGGAGGCATCTGAGGCATGCCTGCGGGCGGCATATCGCCGGACGGCATCCCTTGAGGCGGCATCTGTGGCATTCCCTGCGGCGACTTGCCGCGCTGGAACAGGACGCCCTCGAACGCGTTGCGGAGCGCCTGCGCGTTTATCATCCCCGTCTGCGCGTCGAAAGGCTCTCCGTTCTCGGTGACCCAGAACAGGGCTGGAAGCGCGGTGACATCGAAGAACTCTACGAGCGCCTCCGACCGGGGGTCGTTTGCGTCGATATGCGCGAACTGTATGCTGTCTCCGAACTCGGCTTCCAACTTTTCCAAGTCGGGCTTGATTATCGCGCAGATTTTGCAGTCTTCGGAATAGAAGTTCAGAAACACCGGCCTTCCGTCAAGCTCAGGCAATTCAAACTGGTCTGGAGCGGCGTGGGCATGCTCGGTGTCAGCGGTGTTTTTGCCCGCGAACATCGGAGCAGCCACCAATAGAGCCGCGATAAAGAAGAACGCGGCGAAGGCTGCTATTTTTTTTCCTGCGGTCACGGGATCACCTCTTATAGTGGTTTTTCAGCATGTTCTGAATCACGACGTCCGGCGGAGGCGCGGGGTCGTAATAAATCACGTTTCCATTCGCATCGGCGAGTATGTTCAGGGGGAGTCCGTACAGTTTGGCTATCTTGTGGGCGGTGGAGCCGTCTGGGTCGTGAAGAATGGGATAGTCGGCTCCGTATTTGTCCAGAAACTTGTCGAGAGCGCCTTTGGAGTCGCCGACGTTCACGCCGAAGACAGCCAGCCCCTCGTCCTCGTATTCGGAATAAATTCTATTGATTTCGGGAACCTCGGTGGCGCAGACGTAGCACCAGCTCGCGAAGAAAGTGACCAGCATCGGCGCGCCAGCGGAGAATTCCGACAGCGAGACCTTGTTGCCTTCGAGGTCGAGAAAAACGGCGGAGGTGTCCAGCTTCGAAACGCCTTGGCTGTCGAGCTTGGCCGGACATCCGCCGCATAGACAGACGGCCAGAGCGAGCGCCCCGGCGGCCTTCAACTCCCTTGCGCGCAATTTCATAAATCTCCCCCGAAGAACAATATGTCCGCGCCCGAGCGCGGCCTCAAAAAAGCATGACAGCAGCCTTGTATCCGAACCAGATTCCGGCGGCGATAAGAGCGACGCCGAAGAACCATTTGACGGCGAGCATCCAGCGGCCCGACTTGGGAAGCGCGGCGAGCGCCCCGGCGCTCGCCCCTACAACCGCCAGCAGCAGGCCCATCCCCAGCGCGAACACGAACAACAGAGACGCCCCGTACGCGACGTTGCCGGTCGTGGCCACCAGAGTAAGAATCGCCATCACGACGGGGGCCGTACAGGGCGTCGACACAAGGCTGGACACCACGCCCACCATAAACGCCCCGGCGTATCCCCCCGCGCCCCCGCCCGCTGAAAGCTTCGCCATAAATCCCGGCATGGGCAACGAAAACACGTCCAGCATGCTCAATCCAAGAAGGACGAAAAAGACCGCTATGAAAAGATTAAGATACGGGTTGCCCGCCCAGCTTCCGAAGATAACGCCGGACAAGGCCGCCACCGCGCCCAGCGCCGAATACATCAGGGCGAGGCCGAGGATGTAGCACGCGGAAAGTCCCACGCTGCGCCGGAACGACCCTCCCGCGCCTCTGCCGCCCAGATACGCCGCCGTTATGGGTATCATGGGATACACGCACGGCGTCAGGCTTGTCAGCAGGCCCGCCGCGAACGCCGCCGCGAACGCGAGCAACGGCGCGTCCGTCACGTGCCGGAAAAAACCATCCGCAAAACTTTCCAACATCCCTTGAGTGTCCCCGCCCGCGCGCGGCTCTGCGTCCGCTGCAATATGTTTTGTAGTATATAGTCCATAACAATTGTGTTCAATACGATATGACAGACCGTGCGCGCCGGCGAGAAACGCGGATTATGCCTGCGTCGCGATTGACTTCCGGAGTCGCGATGATATAATTAAAAGAAACCGGGAGATTTGAACACAGAAAAATCCGGTCGGACACAGTCCCCGCAGAGGGGACTTTTCATTTGCGCGGAAACTTTTTCCGTCATCCGAAAACAACTGGCTGAAACCGGAGATTCCGGACGGGGAGGACGCATGAAATTTTTCTTGGACACGGCAAACATTGAACAGATAAAGGAAATAAACGACCTCGGACAACTCGACGGGGTGACGACGAACCCGACGCTGATCGCAAGGGAAAAAGCGGGGTTCAGGCAGAGGATAGAAGAGATATGCGCGGTGGTGAAAGGCCCTGTGAGCGCGGAAGTGGTGGCGCTGGACTACGAGGGCATGATGAAAGAGGCGCGCGAAGTGGCGTCTTGGGCGGAGAACGTGGTGGTGAAGATACCGATGACGCCCGCCGGGATGAAAGCCACTAAGGCGCTGGCGCAGGAAGGCATAAGCGTCAACGCCACGCTCATATTCTCGCTTCCGCAGGCGCTCATCGCCGCCAAAGCCGGGGCGGCTTTCATCAGCCCGTTCATCGGCAGGATCGACGACATCGGGCAGGACGGCATGGAACTCGTCGCCGACTGCGTCAGCATGGTGGACAACTTCATGTTCGACAGCGAGATAATCGCGGCCAGCATCCGAGGCCTGCCGCATGTCATCGAGTCAATCCGATGCCGCGCGCATATCGCCACCGTGCCCTACTCGACGCTGATGTCGCTGTTCAAGCACCCGCTGACGGACAAAGGGATAGATTCTTTCATGAAAGACTGGAACTCGGCGAACCTCGGAAAGATAATCTGAAGGAACCGGGACAAGGGGCGCGCATCGGACGCGCCAAGATTATATGGTTAAACTGTTGATATTCGACCTCGACGGCGTCCTGTACACGGGCGACGAACCCGTCCCCTTCGCCGTCGAGTCCGTCAACGCGCTCCGCAGACGAGGCTTCACGGTAAGGTTCCTCACCAACAACTCATCCCGAACGCGGGCTTTCTACGCGGACAAGCTTCAAGACATGGGTTTTCAGGCGTCGGAGGACGAGATGATGTCGTCCGCGTCCGCCGCCCGCCGGCTGCTGCTCGAACGCTCGCCGGGGGGCGCGCGCGTATTCGTCATCGGCGAGGAAGGCCTCTACGAGGAGCTTGGCCCGGAATTCCGCGTCGTCGGCCCGGACGAACTTGAAACCGCCGACTACGTCGTCGTCGGCTTCGACAGGGAATTCAACTACGACAAGCTTGCCGACGGGCTTGAAGCGCTGCTGGCGGGAGCGGAATTCATCGCGACGAATCTTGACGCGACGTACCCGATGCCGGGAGGAAAACTGCTGCCCGGAGGCGGGAGCATAGTGGCGGCGCTGGCAACCGCGGCCGGGCGGGAGCCTGTCGTGACGGGCAAGCCGAACCCGGCGGGCATACGCGCGCTTATGGCAGACGCCGGGGCCGCCCCGGAAGAAACTTTGCTTATCGGCGACAGACCTTCGACAGACATGGCGACCGCCCGCAACGCGGGAACGCT
Organism: bacterium ADurb.Bin236; assembly: GCA_002069885.1. GTDB lineage: Bacteria > UBP15 > UBA6099 > UBA6099 > UBA6099 > UBA6099. The sequence continues at coordinate 11,012 of MWCD01000033.1, forward strand.
TTCTTGCCTTGTCCTGACGGGAGTTGCCTCCCCGGCGGACGCTCTGGCCCTGCCGGACGTTTTGAAACCTGACTTCATCATCAACGACTTGAGAGAGCTTGCGTCGCTCGACTGCCTGAAAGAAGGCGGAGCTGCGCTTTCGCGGGAGAACCATGAGGCGGGAAAAGAAAGCTGAGCTTTCATTCCACAGGCATCCGGCGTCAGTCGCGACCGGACTGCCCCACCGCCCCCTCCGCAAAAATAACCCATCGAAAAAAACATCCGCAGCCGGCCCGGCCCTGCGCTCGCGCGCGGACAACCGCTTTTCATTCCATCCAAATCCCACAGAAAGAGGCGAACTGCTATGACACGCTACATCTTCATCACGGGAGGAAACGTATCCTCCCTCGGAAAAGGCATCACATCATCTTCAATCGGAAGGCTGCTCAAAAGCCGCGACATCAAAGTGAGCGTCATAAAGATTGACCCCTACTTGAACGTCGACGCGGGCACGATGAACCCGTACCAGCACGGCGAAGTGTACGTCACCGACGACGGGGCCGAAACCGACCTCGACCTCGGCCACTACGAAAGGTTCATCGACATCGACCTCGCCAAGCACAACAACGTGACCACGGGCCAGATATACGACGCCGTCATACGAAAAGAACGGGCAGGAGAATTCCTCGGCGGCTGCGTTCAGGTCATCCCCCACATCACCAACGAGATAAAGAACCGGATAAAGATTGCGGCGCGGGAGTCGCGATGCGAAATCCTCATCGTCGAGATAGGCGGCACGGTGGGCGACATCGAAAGCCAGCCCTACCTCGAAGCCATCAGGCAGTTCCGCAATGAAGCCGGACGCGACAACTGCATCAACGTCCACCTCACCCTCGTGCCCTATCTCGGAGCCGCCGGAGAGTTGAAGACCAAACTGACCCAGCACACCGTCAAGGAACTGCGCGCCGTCGGAATCCAGCCCGACCTCATAGTCTGCCGCACCAAACAGCCCATAAAAGACGACGTCAAGGCGAAGATATCCCTTTTCTGCGACGTGCCCAAGGAATGCGTCATCCCGGCTCCCGACACGCCGGAAATCTACGATATTCCGATGACGTTCGAGAGCGCGGGCGTGGCCGATTTGATAATCAGCAGGCTGGGACTGGTGGCCCCCGCTCCCGACCTCTCCGAATGGACTTCCATGCTCAAACGCCTCAAAAACCCCGTCGGCGAAGTCCGCATCGGCGTCATCGGAAAATACATCGAGGTGCGCGACTCCTACATGAGCATCCTCGAAGCTATCAAGCACGGTGGAATCGCCGCGGGCGCCACAGTCAACTCCCAGCTCATCGACGCTTCGGAGCTTGAAAAGGGACGCGGCAAACGCGCGCTCGAAAAACTCGACGGCATACTCGTCCCCGGCGGTTTCGGCTACAGAGGCATTGAGGGAAAAATCCGCGCAATCACTTACGCGCGAGAAAACAATATCCCGTTCCTCGGCATCTGCCTCGGCATGCAGAGCGCCGTCATCGAGTTCGCCCGCAACGTCTGCGGATTGAAAAAAGCAAACAGCTCGGAGTTCGACCCCGAAACGCCTCACCCGGTGATCGACCTCATGCTCGACCAGAAAAACGTCGCCGACAAGGGCGGAACAATGAGGCTTGGCGTCTATCCCTGCCACCTCGAACCCAAGACCGCCGCCGCCGCCGCGTATAAGAAGAAAACCGTCGACGAGCGCCACCGCCACAGGTACGAGTTCAACAACAAATACCGTAAACAGATGCAGGCCAAAGGCATGGTTTTCTCCGGCCTGTCGCCGGACGGCAATCTAGTGGAGATAATCGAACTGCCCGCCCTGCGATATTTCGTGGCCGCGCAGTTCCATCCCGAATTCAAATCGCGGCCCACTCGCCCGCATCCGCTTTTCGCCTCCTTCGTCAAAAGCGCGCTCGAACACAGCCAGTCTAAACAAGGCTGAAAAAAGGAAAAGAAAGAGAAAAGAAAGAAAAAAGAAAAAAGCCAAAGAGAAACTTTTGAAAAAGTTTCTCTTTGAATCTCTTCAAAACGTTTCCATGGTCTTCGGGAGTGAATCGCTGCCGCGCTTCTTCTCCCGACGCCCTATGTAAAATCGTAATCGTAGGGGCGGGGCTTGCCCCGCCCTTTTAACATTTCGGGCGACCGCAAGGGTCGCCCCTGCGTCTTCGCAATCGCAACCGCCAAAACAAAATTGAAGAGTTTGGGAAAGGGGTTTTGGGGAACATCCCTTTTCAAAGGGTTTTCCCCAACCGCCGCAGGCGGAGGCGAAGCCCCGCATTCGGCGCTAGCATGAAATGTTTTGAAAGGGTTTAAGGGAAAACTTTTTCAAAAGTTTTCCCTTAACTCAGTTTTAAATTAAACCCGCGCGAGCGGCGTATTAAGCCGCGGCGGGGAGAGGAGTTTCCTTGACCTCGTGGCCTTTGCTGGTGGTGAGTATTATGACGCCGGCCACAATGAGAAGTACGCACAAGAGCTGGATCGGGGAAATCGACACCCGGTAGATGACGAACTCAAGAACCATAGGCATGACAATCATGAAAGAGTTGACAGTCGGCACAATTACTATGCCGCTGCCATGGAAGAAAGCGATGTTGGTGAACACGAACGCGCCGTTGCCGAGGAAGAACCCGATTAGGAAATAGAGTGAAATAATCGTGTAAATGAAAGGGCGTCCGGCGTTTTTAACTCCGGAGATATCGAAGAAAATCACCATGTATGCGAGGAAAGTGCCCGCGATTGCGGCGTACACGAAAGCTTGGCCCTTTTTCAGTTTTCGGGCTATTACGACCAGCGTTGCATAAATAGCTGCGCAGACTGCCAGACTCAGCAGGAGAGAGGACAGGTTGAAGGACGATGATTTGTCAGAAGCCACGTTGAAGTATTGGAAGAAGCCCGTGCCGATGATAATAAGGGCGACGGCTCCGGCCTCGCGGGCGCCGACTTTTTCCTTGAGCACGACCGCCGAGAACACGGCGAGCGCTATCAGGCCGATGCCGTTAAGAGACGAAACGACGGACGGTTTGTCAGTCATTTTGAGGGCGGCGGTGAACAGCAGCCCGGCGGCCCCTGTCATCAGCATGCCGATAAGCCAGATGATGAAATCGCGTCTGAGCGGAGGTTTGAGCATCGCCTTGCCGGTCTTGAGCACCTGAACTTTCATTTTCTGGATGCCCTTGCCGAGGTTCATGGTGATTGAAGCCAGACACCCCACGAGAATGCCGATGATGAGAGTTTCGTCCATGACAGCCGCCTTTTGTCCGGGAGCCTGCCGGGGTGGGTTGTCGCAGTTTCCCCGGCCGCGCCTCTTGATGTGGTCTTCGCGCCCTCTGTGGGGTCGCGGGATAAAGTATCTTACACGCGTTCGAGCTGCAGGGCAAGTAAAATCGCGCGCTGCGTGGCGCGAAACGGCAATCCCGCGCTACTCGCTGAAAGCCGATACATTTTGGGCTGAATGATATGAACGGCGGACTCGCGTCAGTCAGGCAACTTCGCGCCGGAGTAGTCCGATTCAAGAAAAGGCAGGTCGAGCGCGGGGCGGCGCGGATACTCTTTTTCGTACAGAGGCGGGAAATCCTTGAAAATCGTAGTGAAGAACATGCGGTGGTTCAGGATTTCGGCGGCGCGCTCGACGATGTCGGGGAACCCGCGAAGGTAGTCGCGCTCGGCGGCGTCCGAGCAGTCCTCTATGGCGGCGTCCAGCAGTGCCGGATTCCATGCCGTCGGTTCGAAACGCTCGTCCGACAGCGCGCCTGACGCCTTGAATGGCGTGGGGTCATTTCCAGTCCTCCACAGAGGAACCTCACCGCCGTCCGCCCCGAACGGGTCCGCCGGATTGCCGTTCAGAACCACATTCAGGTGAACGTGCGGAGCCACCCACGGGAAGAACATGAGAAGCTCCATGCCCGCCGCGCCGGACAGCCCGACGGCCTGCCCCCTGCGCACAATGTCCCCAGCCCCGACCAGCGCGCGGGACAGATGCCCGTATGTTGTCAATAACCCGTCTCCGTGGTCCACGAAAACCTTAAGCCCGCCGTGGTCGAACTGCCGTTTAACCGTCATCACCAGCCCCGGCGCGCAAGTCGCCACAGGAGTTCCGACCGGGATGGCGAAATCCGTTCCGAGGTGGCTGTCGTACGTCCACTGCCCTCCCCGGAAATCCTCGCAATCCGTCACCCTCACCGAGAACGGCTCATCCGGCCCGCGCATGTTGCGGTTGAACAGGTTGTAGACCGGAGCCTTGTCGCCGTGAATTTTCACGCCGAGCCAAGTCGGGATGGAAATGTGAGGCTTGAAAACTTTGATTGAAGAAAGGTCCCAGTTGGTAGGCGGGATATCGTTATTGCCGAACACCGCCCTGCCCGCCTGCGCCAGAGCCGCGTCCAGCGGCTTCAGCCCGAATATATCAAGTACCCCTATTCTTTCTTTTTTCATAGCCATACCGTCCTCCGAAACCGCCACTTCTGACGCAATTATACGCGATGGAAGATTATAGGCCATTCCCTGCCGGATAATAACAGGCCGCGCTGGAGTCCGGCAGTCGTCGGATGAACAATTTCACGCCGGGACGGGCGGAAAGCGCGGCGGGCGCTGTATACTTATCGAAATTTGACGGAGGAAGTTCAGAGATGGATTCAATGGCGACACAGGAAGCGGCGGGGACGCTGGCACTTGCGTTGAGCGTGGCGGCGGCCGCGTCGATATCTCTCAACATCGGCAAAGCCGTTCAGAAGATGAAAGTGGAAGTGCTGAAAAAGGGCAAGGCGATGCTGAAACCGCCACACAGGAGGGATTTCCTTATATGGCTGTTCGGGATGTCTCTGACGTTCGTTGCAGGCGTGCTCGTGCTTGTGGCGCAGAACCTGTCGGACAAGACGTCGCTTGTGACGTCGATGAGCGGCGTGGGGCTGGTGGGGCTTGCTCTTTTCTCGCTGTTCGTGCTGAAGGAAAGAGTGGGCCCGCGCGAATGGGCGTCGGTGCTGCTTATCGGCGCGGGAACGTCGGTGATATCGTATTTCAACGTGCCGTCAGCGGAAAAACTCTTCTATGCCGGGCCGATGTACTGGTGTCTGGGCGCGTTCGCCGTCTTCGCGGGAGCCGCTCTGCTTTTTACGAAAATCCTCAACCGGGGCAGAGCGTTCTTTTACGCGGCGATAGCGGGCATGGGCCTCGGATTCATGAATATCTTCTACCACATCGGCCCCATCGTGGCCGAAGGCTCGGCGATGGCGCAGTTCAAGACCGCCTACCCGTGGATCGCCTTCCTGATTCTGGGCAATATCGGTTTCGTGATGACTAACCTCGCCTTTTTCCACGGCACGGGCATTGTCATCGTGCCGACGGTGAATTCTTTCCTCATAATCAGCCCGATGGTGTTCGAGATATTCATATTCGGCACGACGCTCACGCCGATGCAGTACGCGGGAGCCGGGATGATAGTGATAGGAGTCATCGCGTTGACGACCGGAGGCGGGCAGAGCAAGAGCGCGAGCGCCGAACCTGCCGCCGGGGCGGCCCCGGCTCCAAGTTTGTAGCGCGGCCCTGTAGCGGCCTTCCGGAAACTTTTTTGATTTCCTTGGGTTATTAATGTATATAAGTAGTCTGGCGCGAATGAGCGCGCCTGCTTAGGTTTATGCCCGGAGATTTCCGGGGACCCGCGTTTGAGTTAAATGCGGATTAAACAGCTTGTGGGAGCCACAGGAGGGAAACAGTTATGCCGGTGTATGCGTATGAATGCCAGAAATGCGGCCATGCTTTTGAGGTCGAGCAGGGTGTGAACGACCCGCCGAAACAAAGATGTCCTGAGTGCAGGGGCAAGGTGAATAAAGTGTTCAGCGCTGTCGGAGTCCTGTTCAAGGGCAGCGGGTTCTATTGCACGGACAGCAAGAAGAAGAGCGGCGGCAACGGCGGAGGGTGCGGGTCGTGCGACTCCGGCTCTTCCTGCTCGATAGCCGATTCAAAAAAGTGACAGGATGTGAACGAACCGGATTTTTTTGAGAATCCGGTCAAAGAGAGCATCATCCGGAACGGAACGGGGAATTGACTGAAGGCGCGGACAGACAGGGCGTTCGTGAAACGGACCGCCTGAGCTGGATAGCCCTCAATCAGGTGGAGGGCATGGAGCCGGGGTTGTTCATCCGGCTGACGGAGATATTCGGCGGAGCGGGAGAGGTTTGGCGGGCATCCGAGAAGGATTTGCGGGGCTGCGGAGCGTTTGGTCGCGCATATTTGAAGAACACCGAGCTGAACCTTGGCGAGGACTCGGCTGAAAAGCCTGTTTACGTTTTGGACAAGCTGCTCGATCTTCGCCGCCGCGAGGACGGCTCTCAGGAGCTGAAGCGGGCGCAAGAGGCGAACGTAAAAATTTTCACTCTGCTGGATGACGATTATCCCCGGCGGTTGCGGGATATCCCCGACCCTCCGCCGGTTCTTTACGCGCGCGGGAATATCCTTGAAAGAGACGACAGAGCGGTGGCGATTGTCGGCACGCGGCGTTGCAACGGCTACGGCAGGCGCGCGGCGGAGGACATCTCGGCAGGGCTTGCGGGCGCGGGATGGACGGTCGTCAGCGGGCTGGCGCACGGGATAGACGCGGCGGCGCACCGCGCGGCCCTAGACGCAGGCGGCCGCACCTTCGCCGTCAAAGCCGTCGGTGTAGACCATCCCTACCCCTCCAACCACGTCGAACTGGCCGACGAGATAGCCGCTTGCGGCGCTGTAATTTCGGAATTCCCTCTTGGAATGAACGCGTCGAACAAATTCCAATTCCACAGGCGCAACAGGATAATAAGCGGATTGTCGCGGGCCGTGGTGGTGGCGCAGTCGGCAGTCAAAGGCGGCTCGATGATAACCGCCGGCCACGCAGCAGAGCACGGGCGGGAAGTGTTCGCCGTTCCGGGGGACGTTTACCATCCGTCGAGCGGGGGATGCCACTGGCTGATAAGGAACGGAGCGCATCTGGCGGAGAACGCGAGCCAGATTCTGGAGGCTCTCGGAGAGCCGGACGGGCAGCCGGAGCTGAGCCTCGGCGCGCAGCCGGAGTTGGACGGCCTTCAGAAGCGGATTTATGACCTGATGAAAGAGGATGGGCCAACGCGGTTCGACGACATCTGCGCGAGGCTGTCATGCTCGGCGGGCGAGGCGTCCTCCGCCCTGCTGATGCTTGAAATGAAGGGGGCGGCGCGCCAGTTGCCGGGCCAGACGTATATGGCGGCCCGCACAGGGCGCTGACCTTTTTTTTGCCCGGAAAGCGTGACTATTTGTTTGCGGGCGCTCATAATTAGAAAATTGCGCGGCGGAAAATCGCGGCATAATAAGGATGTCTGTTCGATATAGAGGAGAAGGAAAAATAATGGCAAAGAAATTAATCGTTGTCGAATCCAGAGCTAAGACACAGTCCATCGGCAAAATCGTCGGCAAACAATACGAGGTGACTTCCTGCCTCGGCCACATATACGACCTTCCTGCTAAAGAGCTTGGAATAGATGTGGACAACGGGTTCAAACCCAGCTATCAGATAGCTCCGGGACGCGGGAAGCTCATCAAACAGTTGCAGGCGGACGCCAAAGACGCCGAAGAAGTAATACTGGCGACCGACCCTGACCGCGAAGGGGAATCCATCGCATGGCATCTGGCGCGCCTGTTTCCTAACAAGAGCATAACCAGAATGTCGTTCAACGAGATAACGCCGAAGGCGGTCAAAGAAGCGCTAGGCAATTTGAGAACCATAGACATGAATCTGGTGGACGCGCAACAGGCGCGCAGGGTAATGGACAGGCTGGTGGGCTACAAGGTCAGCCCGCTGCTGTGGCGCGCGCTGAACAACAGCCGCCTGAGCGCGGGCAGAGTGCAGTCCGTGGCGCTCCGCCTCATCTGCGAGCGCGAGGAAGAAGTGGAAAAGTTCAAACCGGACGAGTACTGGAAGATAACCGGGACTTTTAAAGGCCGGGACGCGGACGCTCAGGATTTCGAAGCCGTGTACTTCGGTTCGTCGGACGGCGCGGAATCGAAGGAAGAGGAAACAAAGATAGACAACGAGACGCAGGCGGCGGGGCTGGTGGAAACGCTGAAAGCCTGCTCGTACGCGGTGAAGGATATCAAGAAACGCTCGGAGAAGAGGAGGCCGCAAGCCCCGTTCACGACCAGCACGCTACAGCAGGAATCCTCGCGGCGGTTGAACTTCAGCGCGTCGAAAACGATGATGCTAGCCCAGCAGCTTTATGAAGGCGTGGACCTAGGCGAAACAGGCAGCGTCGGCCTTATCACTTACATGAGAACGGACTCTGTGCGCGTGTCTGAAGACGCCCGCGCGGACGCTGCAGAATATATTAAACAAAACCTCGGCCCGGACTATCTTCCCGACCAGCCGAACACATATAAATCCAAAGCGGGCGTTCAGGACGCTCACGAAGCCATCCGGCCGACGTCTGCATCTCTAGACCCGAAGAACATCGCAAAATATCTCTCAAAAGACCAACACAAACTCTACCAGTTGATCTGGTCCCGGTTCATCGCATCACAGATGGCCCCGGCGGTGGTGGACGTCACGCGCTGCGACATCGCGGGCAACGACAAACACCTGTTCCGAGCGACCGCAACCGTCACAAGCTTCGACGGTTATCTGCGCGTGTACGGAATCAAGAACAAGGACGACAAGGAGGGCGGCGATGAAAACGGCAGCCCCCTGCCCGACCTGCGCGCCAAAGAACCGCTAGACCTGCTCAAGATCGACCCGAAACAACACTTCACAAAACCTCCCTCGAGGTACTCCGAAGCCTCTCTCGTGCGAGAGCTTGAAGAGCGGGGCATCGGCCGCCCCAGCACCTATGTGCCCATCATCGAGACTCTGAAAAAACGCGATTACGCCCGCCTCGAAAAGAAATCTTTCAAACCCACCAAATGGGGCGTCATAGTCTGCAAGCTCCTCAAAGAGAACTTCGCCGACATCGTCGATTACGGGTTCACCGCCCGGATGGAAGACGAGTTGGACAAGGTTGAAAACGGAAGCAAGGACTGGACCAAACTCATCGGCGAATTTTACGGCCCGTTCAGCAAAGACATCGTAAAGGCTTCCAAGAGCATGAAGTTCGAGGAGAAAGTGGAAGACAAATGCCCCGAATGCGGCTCCGACCTCGCAGTGAAGACAGGCCGCTATGGAGTGTTCATCGGATGCGCGAAGTACCCTGAATGCACATACAAGCGGCCGTACGGAGAGCCTGACCCCAAAGCCGACTCAGGCTCCGCCGCGCAGACTCCCTCGGTCGAGGACAAATGCGAAAAATGCGGCTCGCCCATGGTCATGCGCACAGGCAGATACGGCAAGTTCATCGCCTGCTCCGGATACCCGGCCTGCAAGAACATCAGGAAGAACACGGGCAACGTCAATTGCCCGCGAGAGGGGTGCGACGGCAAGATAGTGCAACGCCGATCCCGCAACAAACGCTCGTTCTACGGCTGTTCGAAATATCCGGAATGCGACTTCGTCACATGGTCCAAACCCGTCGATGGAAAAGCATGCCCCGAATGCGGCGGCCTTCTAGTCCACGCCAAATCAGCCGGCGAAAACATCGGCAAATGCATAAATGAAAAATGCGGCGCCACCGTATCCCTCGACGAGCGGGACTCCTCGGAAGAGTGACGCCGAACGCGCGAAGAACAAGCAGGAAAAAACCAATAGAAAAAGTTTTCGCTTTTTGCGATTAGAAAAAAATTCTAGGTTTTTCTAATTATATGGAAGTATGATTCCAGCGCGCCGTCAGCTTGCGGCTTCTTCAACGCTGCCGTACACTTTTATGCGCTTGTCCAGATTTACCAGCTTTATCATTCCGGCAATGTTTTTAGGAACGTCCACCAGAGAGAACTCCACCCCGGATGCGTCCGCAGATTTCCACAGTTTGGTTATCGTCCCCAGCCCCATGCTGTCTATGTGGCTGACATCCGACATTACGACCGCTATCTTGTCTGCCAGCTTCTTCTCAATGGTCGCCGCCGCCGCTCTGCTGAAATCCTTGTATGTGTTGTAATCAAGTTCGCCGCTCAGCCTTATCACGGCGATGTTGTTTATCTTTTCATTTTTGATATCCATTTGCCCGCTCCCGTTTTTTTTTGAGCGACACGATTATATCACAAATTCCGCCGCAAGCGCCATTTCCGTCCCGATGCCCGGCCGGGGAGCCGGCATGCCGCTTGTTTTCATTTAATCCGTTTGCCGCGAGTGTGGCGATTTTTTATCGCGCTTTGTTATAATTGGTTGACGCGGCGTCGCGCCGCGCGGAGCGCTCTGTGAAAAAGAAAAACCTTGAAACTGAAACAGGCAGAATTTCCGAGCTGATAAACACCGGCGAGCTTGCCGGAATCGAGCGGGAACTGGGCGACTGCGTTCGAGAACTCGAACAGATGAAAAAAACGCTGGAGAAAAACGGCGGCTCCCGCCAACCGGAGAATCCCTCCGTCAGTTCGGAATAATCAGTCGCATCCATCCGGCTTGCTTCTCGCCTCCGCTGTTTCTCATGCGCCGAAAACTATCAATCGCCCCAGAGATAAACTCCGCTAACCGGTTATTTGCAATGCGGGTTAGCGCGGAGTGTTGACCGGCGGGATTGCGGACGGATATAATTTCCGGGTGTTATGTTCGTTGCGACACAACGGATTGTCCGGGGGGAGTTGAACTATGAATAATGTTGCTTTGAAGTTGCGGTCGGTCAAGGCGTTCGCGGCGCTGGTCGTGGTTGTTTGCTCGGCAATGCTGCCGGGCTGTTCGCGGCAGGAAGCAAAGAGGGAGGCTCCGGCGGTTCTGAAGATGGCGACCACCACGAGCACCGACAATTCTGGGCTTTTAGGCGCGATTCTTCCTGCGTTCGAGAAGGCTCACAACGCGAAGGTAGCGGTGATAGCCACAGGCTCCGGCAAAGCGATAAAGCTTGGGGAGAACGGGGATGTGGATATAGTGTTCGCGCACGCGCCTGAGTTGGAGGAGGCCTTCACGGCGTCCGGCTTCGGAGTGAACAGGACTCCGATAATGTATAATTATTTCATATTGCTGGGGCCGGATGAAGACCCTGCGGAGGTCAGAGGCGCGGGGACGGCTTCGGAAGCGTACCGTAGAATAGCCGCCGCGCAAGCGACGCTGGTCAGCCGGGGCGACGAATCGGGAACCCACCAGAAAGAAAAGGAAATATGGGCGGAGGCAACCGGCTCGGTTCCCAAGGCGACATGGCTGATGGAGACCGGACAAGGCATGGGGCCTTCGCTTCAGATAGCTGATGAAAAGCGCGCCTACATACTGACCGACCGAGGAACGTATCTGGCGTACAAGGAGAAGATGTCTCTTGTTCCCGTGATGGAGTCCGACGAAACGCTTCTCAATCCGTACAGCCTTATAGCCGTGAACCCTGAAAAATATCCCGGCGTGAATTATAATCTGGCGATGGAGCTTATCCGCTGGATGTCCGGAGAAGAGGGTAAGGCGGCGATATCGGGTTTCAAAGCGGGCGGAGAAAGCATGTTTTTTGCGGGTGAAATGGAGAAACGCGACTGATGGGATACATGGGCGCCTCGCTTTCCGAGGCGGTCAATCTAATAGCGTCGGCGGACCCCGAAGTGATGTCGGCGGTGTGGACGTCGCTGTACACGTCTTTCGCGGCGACGGCGATGGCGGCAGTTGTCGGGATCCCCGCCGGGCTTGCGGTGGCCTCATACAAGTTCCCCGGCCGCGGGGCCGCGATAACCCTCCTGAACACTCTGATGGCGATGCCGACGGTGGTGATTGGGTTGCTCGGTTATGCGCTTCTGACCCGCAACGGCCCTCTTGGCGTTTACGGGCTGCTGTACACACCCTCGGCGATGATATTGGGACAGTTCGTCCTCGTGCTTCCTCTGACGGTCACGCTGTCGATGTCTGCTGCGCGCAGCATGGGCCGACGCGCCGCCGAGACGGCTCTGACTCTTGGAGCGACGCGGGCTAGAGCCGCCGCAACGGTCGTCCTCGAAGGCAGGTTCGCCTTTATGACCGCGGTAGCCGCCGCTTTCGGGCGAGCAGTCGGCGAGGTCGGCGTGGCGATGATGCTCGGCGGCAACATACGCGGAGCCACCCGCACCATGACCACCGCGATAGCCCTCGAAACAAGCAAGGGCGAGTTCGCCGTGGCGCTGGCGCTCGGAGTGGTTCTGATGGCTGTCGCCCTCGCCGCGAACATAGCGATTCGCGCTCTGCAGTCGCGCGCGGGGGAGGCGGCAGGATGACTCAAACCCGCGCCGCTTTTCGACTCGAAAACTTCGCCGCCGGGTATGACGGCCGCCCGGTTGTCGAGATAGAATCGCTCGATATCCCCAAAGGGGGCCGGGTCGCCCTGCTCGGCGCGAACGGCGCGGGAAAAACCACTCTGCTGCGCGCGCTCAACGGGTTTGTCAAGCCCATCCGGGGCCGCGTCTTCTTCGACGACTCTCCTATGGACTCTCCGTCGGCGGTGAGCGCGGCCCGCAGACGGATGACATACATCTCCCAGACGCCATTCCTGTTCAACTGCTCGGCCAGAGCGAATGTGGCCTACGGGCTGAGGTCGAGAGGCGTTCCGGCGCGCGAGGCGCTTGAACGCGCAGACGCCCTGCTCGAACGCGCCGGGCTTTCGAAACTGGCCCGCCGCAACGCCCGCTCCCTGTCCGGCGGAGAGGCCCAGCTTACAGCTTTAACCCGCGCCCTCATCATCAAACCAGAAGCGCTTCTTCTCGACGAGCCGACAGGCAACGTGGACGCCGCAAACACAGAAATGATTGAAGCCCTCATCCTAGACGCCTCGAAATCTCAGGGGGCGACCATCGTTTTCTCAACTCACAACGTCGAGCAGGCCCGCCGCCTCGCCGACTCCGCCGTCTCAATCAACCTCGGCTCAGCCTCCGCTCACTCCTTATAACTCAGAAAGACAAATCAGTTTCCCGTATTTTCACCTTTGCAGGTTGAAACCTTGCTCGTCAGACCTCGGACCACCCCGAGAAATTTCTTATGTCGATTCCGGGTTTTATTGAAAAAGTTTGGAGATTATACTATTCGGGATGTCCGGAAAGCGGGACGGATTCCGGGCGAAGCGGCGGATATGGCGGCGATAAAAGGAGATGTCACAAGCGGCGGCATCTGGAGGCACGTCGTAACGATGAGCCTGCCGGTGATGCTGGGCATGGGTTTGCAGAACCTGTACACTGTGGTCGACCTTTTCTGGGTAGGCAGGCTTGGGATGGGAGCGGTCGCGGCAATCACGATAGCCGGCACGCTATTCTTCTTTTTCTTTTCGCTCGGTCAGGCTATAGGAACAGGATCGCTGGCGATTGTGTCGCGGGCGTTCGGTCGCCGCAACTTCGAGCATGCCGCGCATACCGTGCGCAACACGCTGTTTATGGGCGCGGCAGTGGGGCTTTTTTTCGGGGGAGCGTCTTTCCTCTTCGCCGAACCCATAATTACGGCGCTCGGAGGCAGCGGCGAGGTGGTCGAGCTCGGAGCCGCCTATCTGCGCCCTTACGCTTTCGGGTTCGCTTTTCAGATAGTCTCCCTCGTTCTCGGCTTCGCTCTGCGCGGCAGCGGGGACATGAAGGCTCCCACTTATTCGTTAATGATAGCCACGCTGATAAACATTGCCTTGGACCCGCTGCTGATATTCGGCTGGGGGCCGATTCCAGCGATGGGCGTCGCGGGGGCCGGGCTTGCGACCATGATCTCGACGCTGTTTTCGGCGGTCTACGTCGTGGCGGTGATTTCCGCTGGAAAATCAAATCTGCATGTGCCGTTTTCAACAGACTTCAAACCGGACTGGCCGCTGATAAAGGAAGTGTTCAAGATAGGCGCGCCTTCCGGAGCGCAGTTCATGCTGTTGAGCTTCAGCTTCATGGTGATTATCTGGATAGTTGCCGACAAGGGGGCCGGGCCGGTGGCGGCGGCAGGCATAGGATGGCGGCTGATGCACATGTCTCTGGCTCCCGTCATCGGCATTGGAACCGCCGTCGCCACCCTAGTCGGACAAAACTTGGGCGTCGAAAAGGTTTCCCGCGCCTCTTCTTCGGTGAAAAAGGGCGTTTTGGCTTCAGTGTTGTGCGCGGGCGTCATCTCCGTCACGTTCGCGGCGTTTCCAGACTTCTTCATAGGGTTCTTTTCCGATTCGAGAGAGGTCGTCGCTCTCGGCCGGGCGGTGATGCGCGCGATGGCGTTCAACGGCGTCGTGCTCGGCGTGGTCATAGTGCTCAACAGCGCCTTCGGCGGCGCGGGCGACAACGTGCCCTCCATGATAGGCGCTTCCGTCCGCTCCTTCTTCAGCGTCGGGCTTGCGTTCCTTCTGCCCGCTGTCACTCCATTCGGCCTTACGGCAGTCTGGGCCAGCATCCCCATAGCTTCTTTCGCCAACATGCTGATTCTCCTTCACATTTACCGCAAAGGCTCGTGGAAAACCCGCATGAAAAAACGCGAAGAAGCATATTGCGCGTCTGGCTCCGCTGTCGCGGGACCGTGCTCTCTGCCACCCCCGGACTGATTTCCTTCGCTTTTATTGAACATGTATGGCAAATGAAAAATGGCGCGCGGCGGCGGCATTGACCTGCCGTTTCTATAGCCTGTTCGTTAAGATAATTTTCCTGCGACAACCGAAGATAAAAGAGACATGGTGTCTGCGGCGACATTGGAGCAGAGGTATGCAGAGCCGGCGTCAGGGCGGGAGGAGGCGGGGCGGTCGCGGAGTATTCCGAGAAGGGCGCGGTATACATCTTCATCGTCCGAGGGGTCTGTCACAGTTCCGCCCAGTTCGCGCGTCACTCTCTCGCACGCTCCCGGAGGGGTGATTGCGAATATGTGCCGCCCGCTTCCGAGGTAATCTACTATTTTCGACGGAAAAAACACGGAGAAGCGCGCCGGAGCGTCAATTGCCAAAAGGCAATGCGCTGTCTTCATCAGGCGCAGGCTTTCGGCGTATGAGACGTTGCCGTGAAAGGAGATGGCGCGTTTCGCGGCGGGATATTTGTCGATGAGATTTTTCAGTCGTGATTCGATGTAACCGTAGAACTCGAAGCGCGCGCAGGATAGGGAGCCGGGGTCGGACGCGGCGGCGCGCTCGACCGCTTTATAAAACGGCTCAGGCGTCCGCAGGGTGTAAAGCCCGCCCAGCATCCGCATTACGTATTCTCCGTCCGGCGGGGCTCCGGGCGGATATGCGGAGGGGTCGAAGCAGTGCGGCAGATAGAGCGCTTTGCGCCTGAGGCCCTTCGGGTATTTTTTCATGACGAGGTCAATGGTTTCGGGGGATGTGAAGACGACGGCGTCCGCGAGTTCGACGACGCGGCGTTCGAGGCGTCTGTTGATGAAGGCGGTGGCTGGGTTGTCGCGCCTGTAAGGGTTGTCCGCCCACGGGTCGCTGAAGTGGGCCACCCACGGGATGCGGGCGTGTTTTTTCACGGGCGGGCCGATGAGGTGCCCGGACATCGGCGCGCCGTAGGTGATGAGGATATCCGGATTGAGAGTTCCGCGCGCGAGGCGTTCTAGGATGAGGTCGCGGGCATTGTCCACCCACGGGCGTTGAGGGTCGGGCGCGTGCGCCCATGAGATTTTGAGCCGGTATCCGGCGTAGTCGAGCCTTCTGGACAGAAGCGGTCTGCCGTGAGGGAGCCTGACGATTTCGGCGAGCCGCGAGTCGATGCCGGGCGCGACGGTTGGGTCAGGCGTCCCTTCCAGATTGTCCGCGCACACAACCGTCGTTTCCGCTGGAAGCTCCGCTAGAACGCGCGACACCTGCGACGCTCGCGGGGACGCGTCGGGCGGAAACGAATAGCTTGCTGCCAGAATTTTCATAGCGGCATCCGCCGGGGCTTGCTCTCCGGCGGCCATCCTCTTATTTTTCCGCCTTATAGCAGTACGGCGATGAAATCATGTATCTGGGAATCTCGAACACGTAGCAGGCGGTTTCTCCGGGCTGGAGCGTGTCGCCGAACGACAACTCAAATGTGGAGTATCCTTTCGCGGCCTTTCCGCGCTTTTCCAGAACCGCCGGCGCGGTGGCGGCCTTCTCGCCGTTCTTGTATACGACCAGCGAGGGCTGGACTCCGGCCACTGTCTTTATCGCCACGCCGCCTTTGACGGCGAACGACGCGCCGGACGCGGCGGCAGGCTTGAACGACGGTCTCGCGCTGATGAACAGCAGCTTCGCGTTGAACCCGGCTATGGTGTGTCCGGCGAGCATCCCCGCTTTAAGGGATTCGCGGGAAAATTCATCGGCGAGAACGTGCGTGTAGAAATCCGCGAAATGCGCCTGCGCCAACACGTGCATGTCTATCCCGGAGGTGACGAACAGTTTTTTTCCGCCTTTCAGCGCGGCTAGATAGGCGTCTCTCGTCATCGCGTATGACGAGCCGTCGGCGTACCCCGTCCCGATGTTGTTGAACATCTCTATGCCGTAGAATTTATTCGCAAGCGCCGACCATTGCGGGCATGTCCACGGGTGGTTCCACCAGTAATACGCGCCCTCCTCGTCGAGTTTCGCAAGAAAAGCGTCAAGCTCTTTCGAGTCGAACTGTCCGTCCCGGACGAGTATGTCGTCCGTGTCGCCGACAGCGTTCAGATGGCACATCAGCTTGCCTTCCTGATCTTCTTCTCTGACGACGCGGGCGGAGACTTCGCGGCCGCCCACGGCTAAGAAGTCGGCCTCCGTCAACTCGTCGGCGAGCCGCCTGATTTCTGGAAACTGGAGCCGGGCGCTCGTGTGTGGCGTGAAGATTACTCCGCCGTAGTTATTCGCGCGCAGATAATCCTTCGTTTCGCTCGGCGCGTGGCTTCCGTCGTCGCCTTCGAGATTGGTGTGAGTGTGAGACCATATCGGGATAATCGCAAATCCGTCTTTTTTCTCCTGAGAGCGGGCAGATCCCGCCCCGAACATCGCTATCGCCAACGCCGCAACCGCCGCCAGTTTCCTCATCGCCATGTCTTCTTTTTCCTTTCAGGTTTCAAACCGCTTTTAAATATATGAAAACTTCGAGACAAAACAAACACGCTGACGGCAAAAACGCGCCGTCTGTCGCCGCCGGATGCGGCGCGCTCAATCCGCGAATTTTGACTTTATGATATTCTCCACACGCGAGGCCTCGGCCTCGCAACGCGCCTCGTCCCAGCCGAGCGAGGGAGCCATAACCTTCGCCAGCGCGACAAGCTCCGCGCGGGAACGTTTGCCGAACAGCAACGCATCCGTTCTCCGCAGCAGCGCGTCGTCCAGATGCGCCGCGCATTCGGATTCCGCCGCGAACTTCATCTGCGCCGCCACGTCTTCCGAGCCGGGGACAAGTTTCTCCTTCATCCCGGGCGCGTCCAGCAGGGAGACGACCTTTTCCCATTCGGTCCCGTATTGAGTGGAGAGATGGGCTACTAGCTCCGAGGGGTGTTCTGGGTGGCGCGCGAGGGCGTCCTTCTTGAAGTCGGCCACGTTTGCGTTAGGAGCGTTAACCAGCCGGGTGGCGGCTGTCTTGCACGGCGCGGCGGGCTTGCCAAGCTTGCCGAACACGGCGTCCGTCACCTGCGCCGCGAGGAACCGGGAGGTGGTGTACTTCCCTCCGAGCGCTGACAGCAGGTTGTCGGCGAGGCCCTCGCGGGCGTGGTCAATCACCTCGTGTTTGCGGGATGCGTCGTAGCTGTCCTCCACCGCTCCGTCGGGATCGGCCAGAGGGCGCAGCCCCCCGTAAGTCATTATCACGTCGTCCGGCGTCAGATTCAGAGACGGCATGCAGCCGTTAATCTCTCCGGTGAAATCCTCGATGTCCTTCATAGTGACGGTGAGCTTGTCCGGGTCGCCCTTGAAGGGAGTGTCTGTGGTTCCGGCAATGGTGAGGCCCCGCCACGGCATAAGGAAAACGTGGCGGCGGGTCTTTGTTATCATCGCGATAGCCGCCGTCGGATGCAGTTGTGGTATGACAATATGAATGCCTTTCGAGCGGGCGATGCGGGTTTTCGATTCGCCGCCGGACACCATGCCGAGCAGCCTGTCCGCCCAGCAGCCGGATGCGTTCAGGTAGCAGCTTGCCTGAATCTCGATTGTTCCGCCGCCTATCTCGTCGCGCGCGACCGCCGCCTGAATCGTACCGCCGCTCATCTTGAAGGACTCGACCGCCAGCCAGTTGGCGAGCGTCGCGCCCGCCGCGGCCGCCGACTTCACGAAGCTCAGCGTCAGCCGCTCGGAAGATATCATCTGGCAATCATAGTAATGGAACCCTCCGGAAAGGCCCTCGCCGGGGACTCGCGGAAACATCTTCGTCAACTCGACCTTGGACATGCCCCGGTGGCTGGGAATCCTCTTGTCGGGATCCGCCAGCCGCCCCTTGTCGTATCCGAGCATGTCGTAAAGCGTCATCCCGGCCTTCAGCATCAGAGTGTCTTTCATCCCGTAGTTGGGGATGACGAACGGCAACGGAGACACGAGGTGCGGGGCGATGAACTCCATTATGCGCCGCTCTTTGAGGCTTTCGCGCACAATGCCCAGCTCGAAGTTCTTCAGGTAGCGAAGGCCGCCGTGTATCAGCTTCGATGTGGCGGACGATGTGGCCGCCCCGAAGTCGCTCTTGTCTATCATGGCGACGGACAGCCCGCGCATCGACGCGTCCCACGCGACGCACGCCCCCGTTATCCCTCCTCCTATAACCAGCAGGTCGAACTTCTCCGTTCCCAGACGTTTCAGGTCTCTAATCATGGTTGCTGTCTCCGAGTCTCCGGCCTAGCGCGCCGCGCTCGCCGGTTTCCGCAGGGAGCGAAACCCGCTCCTCCCGGTAATTATACAGCAGCGGGCGCAATGCAGAAACACCCTCGCGAGGTTTGCCCCCGCGCGCCCATCCGTGATAAACTGTCGCTAAACGACATTTGGAGGGGGCGGCCGTGGAGTTGATAACAGGCGGAGCGGGATTGCTGGGCGGACATCTGGCGTGGGCGCTGATCAGCGACGGAGTCCCCGCGAGGCTCTTCGACTTCCGGACGCCGGACCGCGCCCCAAAGGGAGCGGAGTTCGTCAAGGGCGATATCAGGAACGAGAAAGATGTCAGCGAGGCGCTCGAAGGCGTCGAAACCGTGTATCATCTCGCCGCGCTGATGCATGTCGGCGGCGGCTCGACCGCGCTGGCCCGCAGCGTAAACATCGAAGGCTTGCAAAATCTCATGGACTGCGCTGAAAAATCCGGCGTCCGCCGCATCGTGTTCGCCTCCACTATCGAGCTTTACGGCGTCAAACCCGAAGTCCCCTGTCGCGAGGACAGCTCGAAGAACCCGCCTCCCGGATACCCGGCCCACAAGCTTCAGGGAGAGCAAATGCTGTCCGATTTTGCTCTCAGAACCGGCATCGAAACGGTGTTCCCCAGATTCCCGATGATTCTCGGCGCGGGCTTCTATCATTTCAAGCTGATACTATGGTTCTTCGAGGCGATTTCGATGAATCTGCCCGTATTCGTGCTGGACGACGGAGCGAGGAAAGGCCGGATGGTAGCCGCGCGGGACGCCGTCGCCGCGCTTCTCTTGTGCGCTCGAACCCCCGGCGTTTGCCGCGAAGCTTTCAACATCTGCGCAGACGATGTGTTCACCCATAGAAGGTTTTTAGAGGACGTGATTGAAAAAGCGGGGTCGAAGTCCCGAGTGTTCTCCATTCCATACGCCGTCGCCGCGCCTGTCGAGGAGGCGCTTCAATCGCTACGCCTCTCCCCGGTGGCCCGCGAACACTTCCTGTTCTCTCTGTCCGATTGCGACTATTCCATCGACAAAGCCAAACGGGTTCTCGGCTATCGCCCGACGACTGACGCCGCTTCCGCTATGACAGAAACCTATTTTTCATACATCCGAGGCGGACGCGCCGAACTGAAAAAACAACTTTCCAACGATCTGTTGAAACGCTAAACGGGAGGAATAACATGCTTGACGCCACATTTTTCAAACACGAGCTGGCGACCGTTTTTCACGCCGCCGGAAAAAAAGTCGCCCCCGAAATACTTGACGACCCTGACGCCGTTTTCGTGTGGGGCGAGCTTATGAGCCACAAGTTCGTCAAAGGCATTATCGGCCGGACGCCGTGTTTCGCCCCGGCCACCGCGGTAGGTTTTTCCCGCAGACGCACGCCCGACTTCTTCTCAATGGCCGAAAAACCGGGAGCTTGCGTTCACGGAGTCGTTCTGCTCGGATTAACAGACGGCGAAACTGCCGCGCTAGACAAGTTCGAGAACCTCGGCAAAGTCATGCGCAAATCAACCGCCACCGTCTTAATCGGACACAAAAAACGCAAAACGCGTATATACTTAAAAATTAAACAAACGCGCTAATTGCGTATTAGCCACATGTTAACAGGATTAAAAAGTTTGGGAAAGGGGTTTGGGGAACAACCCTTTTCAAAGGGTTTTCCCCAACCGCCGCAGGCGGCGATGTTTATTATTTCTTTATTCTTATTCTTTTTCTTATTCTATTCTTTGCCTTGTTTTTATTTCTTCTCTAGTCCATAGCGACGCCGAGGGCGGCCCCTCTGGCGGCGCCGTAGCAGGATAGAGTGGTGGCGGCCCCGTCAGGTTTGCACAAAAGCCGGACATCCTCGACGCCTGAGCAGGGCACATCGTTTTCCTCGCACTGACGGGACATTGATTCGATAATGGGTCGGCAGAGAGCGTCGTGCGTCGCCGCGTTATAGCCGGAGCCGGTTCCATACACGAGGCGCGCGCGCGGCAGCCTGAACTCCATGCGTTCCTTCTGCATTCGAAAAAGGATATGGCCTATGAATTCCGCTTGAATGAAGAACGCGGTCCGCGCCGCCGGGTCTCCATCCTTGAGTTTTGCGTCGATTTTTTCAGGAGGAAGCTCATCGCCGGTCAGCCAGTGGTAGGCAATGCCGGGCATGATAGCGGCGCCGGGGACGTCCGCGAATACCTCTCCCGGCCTGATGCGTCCGGCGGCCTCGCGAGCAAGCCCTTTGGCGACAGAGAGTTCGAGCCACGATGGAGAAAGCCGTTTGCGCGCTTTTGCGGTGTCTTTGAGAGCCGACGCCCATTTTTCGAAATCCCGCTCCCCCGGCTCAGGCGAAATGCGCGCGCCCGCCGCCGCCGCCTTCTCAACTCCCCGCTTTATCATCTCCGCCGACTGCTCGACGGAAAACGATATCGCGTATCCCGGGTCGTCGTTGCAGTAAAGCATCGGAATCCATAGTATGCGTTTCCGGGCTGAGTAGCTGAGGATTTTAATGGACGGGCCTGGTTCGCACGACACTCCGCCGAAACCCGTGCCGATGCTGAATATAATCGCCGGCTGGTCCGGGTTCACCGCGAAAGCCGGAGCCCAAGAATCTTTAAAAAGGAAAGCCGGCGCTCCCGCCCGTTTTTCCACTTCGGAGCGAAGCGGGAAATTCTTCATTCCGGTGTTCCACGCCTCGACGATGAAACCGCGCTCGACGAAACCCGCGCTTGCGACGCCGACCGCTGCCGGACGGCCCCTGCCGTCGGTCAGTTCCTCGACCGCACGCCCCATCGCGTCCGCGATAAGCTCCGATTTCGCCTCCGCGCTAAGTTTCCGACTGCCGTTTCCGAATATTCCGTCGTAGTGGATATCGTCCAGAGCGCGCAAAAACTCGATGGCGCCGCCGTCCCGGCGCGCGAAAAGAGCCGCCGCCAGCTTCGTGCCCCCAAGGTCAAGCCCCACTATCAGTTCTTCACTCGCCATCCATCCCCCGGCAGGCTCCGCCATTCTTTGATTTTCAATAGATTATACCATTTTTCATCCTGTTTGTCTCGCGAGCGCAATAGAGCCGCAAAAACGGCAAAAACGGCGCTCCTGCGGCGGCTATGCATATCATTACGAAATACGCCGCCAAAAAGAGCAATTTGCCAATATCAGACGCATGCGACAAAACCGATGTTGCGAAAAGATTATTTTACGGCTAGACGGTTGACCTTCCGGCGAAAGACGCGTAACATTGTAAGTGTGATCAGAAAATAGCAATCGGGACGCGCGAGGGTGGCCGGCCTCCGCGTCAAAGATTAGCGGATGCCGTTGTTAAAGCATCGTCCGCAAAATCCGGAGGGCGGGTTTATGAGCCTGAAAGCATCGGCCGCTATCATCGCATTTGTCTTGATCTCTTGTTTGGCCGCAGGGTGCAGCGGAAGAAAAACCGCAGGCAATGCCGAACAGCCCGCTCCCAAAGCGCCAACCGAAGTCAGCGTCGAGTTGATAAAAGGATACCGCGACTGGCAGCGCGCCGTCGCAAACGTGAATACGGACGCGCACATAAGCGCGATTAAAGACATATATGTCAACGACGAAGGAATCGCCTCTTTCAGGTCGGGCGAGGTCCCGTTTCCCGCCGGATCCATCATAGTCAAAGAGAATTTCGAATTTACTTCCGGCGGAGAAAAAGGAGCGTTAATGGCGCTCACCGCGATGGTGAAGATGAACGCCGGATACCACCCTGAAGGCGGCGACTGGGCGTACATTCAGACCGACCCCGGATTCTCCGAGACGACGCTCGGCAAAGTGGAAAAATGCGCCTCCTGCCACGCCGCCGCCGCGAACAAAGACTTCGTTTTCCTCTCCCGTTCAAAATAACCCCGGTCCAGACGCGCGGCGCCGGCTCCGGCAAAATTATTTTCATCATTGCCACGAGAATGAAATAATCGTTAGGATTCTAGATAGACGGCAAAACGCTGAAAGCGGCATGAGAGGCTCGAATGGAAATCAAAGTGTTGAAAAAGTTGATGGCGGCGCAGGAAGCCGACGCCGAAATCAACAGGAGGTTTTTCTCCGACATGAATGTGGCGGCGGTGAACATGATGAGTTCTCCGGGGTCGGGCAAAACGGCGCTGCTGGAAAAGACTCTGGAGGCGCTTGGCAGGGAACTTGGCGCGGCGGTGGTCGAGGGCGACATTCTCACGACTCTGGACGCCGAACGTCTGGCCCGGTTCGGAATTCAGACGGCGCAGATAAACACCGGCCCTTTCGGGGGCGACTGCCATCTGGAGGCCGCTTGGGTGCGCAGCGCCGCAGAGCAACTGGACCTCTCCCGCGTAGACCTGCTGTTCGTCGAAAATGTCGGCAACCTCGTTTGCCCGGCGGAATTCAACCTCGGCGTGGACGCCAACGTCGTGCTGATAAGCGTGACGGAGGGCGAGGACAAACCCGCGAAATATCCCATCATGTTCAGGTCGTGCGACCTGTGCGTGGTCTCGAAGATCGACCTGCTGCCCGCGTTGGACTTCGACATGGAATTGCTTGAAAAAAACGTCAGAGCGGCAAACCCCAGCCTGCGCGTGATGAAGCTGTCCGCGAAAACAGGCGAAGGCGTCGGCGAATGGCTGTACTGGCTGCGAGGCCTGTCCGCGTCGAAAAAACAGAAAATCTAAAAAAACAAATAGCAGCGGTTATCCCGCGTCCTTCAAGCGAAAAAACTGCCGCGCCAAGGCGCGGAAAGTCCGCTCCGTTTTCCTCTTCTTTACTTTTCATTTTCGCTCTTATATGATTGCCGTAGCTGTGAATTCCGCGCGAAAGGCGGGTTCTTTACATGACTTCCTCGCAAGAAAGAAAACATGTCGTTAGCGTCAGCATCGGCTCTTCTAAAAGAGACCACAGCGTCGAGACGGACGTGATGGGGGTTCCTTTCAGAATCGAGCGCGTCGGCACGGACGGCGACATGGAAAAAGCCAAACAGATGATCCGCGACTATGACGGCAAAGTGGACGCCATCGGGCTGGGCGGCATCGACCTATACCTGATTATCGGCAAGAAAAGATACACTCTGAAAGACGGCAAGAAACTGGCCGACTGCGCAAAAATTTCTCCGACTTACGACGGCAGCATGCTTAAACACACCATCGAGCGCGGCTTCATCATGCAGTTGGCGAAGGAAGGAAAATATCTCCGCAAAGGCTCCAAGGTTCTCGTCATCAGCTCCGCAGACAGGTTCGGCATGGCCGAGGCTCTTTTCAATTCCGGCTGCGACGTCGTCCTCGGCGACCTGATGTTCACACTGAACCTGCCCATTCCGCTGAGGACGCTGCCGGCCCTGAAGATCGTCGCCTCCATACTTGTTCCCATAGTGTCGAACGTCCCGTTCGAACTGTTGTATCCGACGGGGAAAAAGCAGGAGAAGAGGACGCCCAAGTTCGAGGATTACTTCCGCCACGCCGAAGTCATAGCCGGGGATTTCAACTACATCAACAGATACATGCCCGACGACATGGCGGGCAAAACGATAATCACCAACACGGTTACGGCCTCGGACATCGAGGAGATGAAGACGATGGGGGTCGCCACGCTGATAACCACCACGCCGGACTTCGGCGGACGCTCCTTCGGCACAAACGTCATGGAAGGCGTTTACTCAACCATACTCGGCAGAAACAGGAAGAACCCGCTGACCATTCAGGACCTCGACGAGATGTTGAAAAAGAGCGACCTGAAACCCCGGATATTGCCGCTGAACGAATGAGCCGCGAGAAGGCTCGAACACAACGCTCAAATCCGCCGCGAGCGCCCGCCCGCCTCTCCGCGCTTCCTGCGCGACTCCTTATGTGATAAAATTTTTCCAGCGTCGAAAGGAGATTTACATGTCCGATAAAAAAATATATCTCGTGTGCGGATTCCATGTGAACTGCAACCATTCATGGAGGGGAGACCGCAACGACAAGACCGGATTCGGAACGGATTTGAAAATAATCCGGGAGATAATACGGATACTCGACGAAGCGAACGAGCGCGGGCTGGACGCGCGGGGGACTTGGGACTTCGACCACTACTGGTCGCTCGAACATATCATCCCGCGATTCGCGCCTGACATAATCGAAGGCCTTGTTAGAAGGATCAAGCAGGGAAAGGACGAGGCGATCCTCGGTTGCTGGAACAACGGCGACCTCGCCGCGTCCACCGTCGAGGAGTTCAGGGAAAGCCTGAAACGCACAATATCCAATTCCGCCGGCTCCGGCCTAGCGGACCTCTTCGGCGCGTATTCCCCGGTCGTCCGCACTCAGGAAACGATGTTCACGCACGGCGGCGTCGAGCTTTACCTCGAACAGGGGGTCAAGGCCATCGCCCTTTATTACAGCGCCGTGCCGTTCGACTCGGTACGCAACTTCATTCCGCGCCTGACGCCGAACGAGATGCACAACCCGCTCAGGTTCCACTCGACGGAATCGGACGCGGCCATGCTGATGATGCCGATGTACAATCAGGGCGACGTCATGACCGCCGGGTCGCTTCGCAAGTGGACGGCGGCGATACGGAAAAAACAAAAAAGCGGAGAGATTCCCGGCAACGCGTTGCTGTACATCAACATGGACGCCGACGCGGAGCTGTGGACGGGCATCGGACTGCCGAAAATCTTCGACCGGCTGCCTAACACGCGCGGGCTGGCGGAATTCATCGATACGGTCAACGACACTGAATATCTGGAGTTCGGCAAGCTCGGCGACTACATCGAGAACAACCCGCCCGTCGGCGACATCACCGTGCGGCAGGACCTCGCGGACGGCTCTTACTGCGGCTTCAACAGTTGGACGGAGAAGCTGGTCAATCAGGGCCTGTGGCGGCTGTCCGAGAAAGCAAGAAAACTCGAACGGACCGCCGACTTCCTTTCTGCCGCCGCGACCCCGGACGCGCGCGCGGAAATCGAGCGCCTCCTGCGCGGCCCCGGCGGCTCTTGCTTCGAAAACAAGCTATTGCTATTAAGCACCACGCATTTCGGTATGAACTCCCCGGTGGTCCACCCGGACAGGGCGAGGGTGGCGTTTCATCTGGCGCGGAACATGCTGGAAACATCCTCCCGCGCGGCGGAGCTTGCTGCGGCGCAGTCCGGCGTCGAGCCTCTCTGCGGGGAGGACGGCGCGGAACTGTTCTGCTTCTCCGTCGTCAACCAGACTAAGTACAGAGATCAAGCGGCGGTGGAGCGAGGCGCGCGCGTCCTCATGCGGGTTCCGTTCATGCCCGTCCGCCCGGCGGACCCGGCCCGGCTCGCCCTCAAGGACTCCTCCGGCGCGGACGTTCCGTTCGACATCGACGACGCGAAGACGGACGCGGATGGCAATGTCGTCTCCGCCGTCCTGTGGTTCGCGCACACGGCGGACGGCTCGCCCTCTCAGGCATACGCCCTAGTGGAAACATCCGAGCCTGTCGCGCCGGCGGAATCGGTCAAAGCCTCCTCGGAGCTTCTCGACAACGGCCTAGTGTCCATCAGGCTCGATCCGCGCGGCAGGATAGCCTCGTTCGCGTCCTCCGCCGGAGAATTCTCCGACGGGCAACTCATCTCCCTCGGCGCAACATACAGAGCCGAATCAAACAGGAAACATTACACGCCCCGCGCGTACAAAGCGGAATCCGCCCGCGTCGGCCCCGCCGGACGCCTCGGCTCGATCTCTCTGTCCTCAAAAACAGTCATCTTCTGCAAAGGAAAAAACTACACGGTCGAAGGCAGGCACATCCTTCGCGTGTTCGACGGCTTCCCCCGCCTGTTCGTCGACGCCGATGTCTCTTTCCCTCAAACCCCCTCGGAGTCGGAAGACATAAGCTCGTCGTCGCACACCGGAAAGAAGTTCGACACGAGATGGTACGAGGTCATGCCCGCCGAGATACGGCCCGCGCTGTTCAGCCCGCCCGGCGGGTTCCTCCGCGTGTGGAAACACAACTATAAGAACGTGACGAACAGCTACGATTTCGACTACGGCGCGATAGACAAGGCGAACCGCGCGCCGGACGCCTGCAACAATCAGGTGACGGACGGATGGCTCGCAGTGTCGGACACGAAACGCGGCCTGCTCATAAGCGCCGACGCCGGGGTCAACTCCTCGCCCGCTTACTGCCCGATGCGCGTGCGCGAATCAGGCGGCAGGCAACGCGCGTCTCTCAACCCGTTCGGCACGTACTTCGGCAAACAGTTCTCGCATTTGAACGAGGGGTTCAATCTGGCGTACGAGATGACGATGGCGATCGGGGCGCAGCACCGCCCGACCGCGCCCTCGTTCAACGGCGGCAGAGTGCGGATGAGCCTGATGCTGGCTCCTTACGAAGGGGACGCGCCGTCTCAAGCCTTGCGAACTGAGGCAGACCTCTTCAGCATGCCGCCCGCAGTCATCGTCCGCGACTCGCAGGGCAAACCTTCTATCCCGGATTCCGACATCGCGGCCGACCTCGCGCCGTGCCGCGCCGAACACGATCTGGACGCGTGCGCCGGATGGAAATATTCTGACTTCCTCGAACACGCGAACAAGGATTTCGATCCCGGCGCAAAAGCGGAAAAAGGCGCTTCCATCGCAACTTTCGTCAGGATGATTGCCGAAGGAATCAGGATACGCTCTTAACGCGCTCCGGCGGCGGCGTATCAGGAATTCATTTCCGCTGAATCGCGGCAATGTTAATTAGAAGCAGGAAGAGGCGAAACCTATGCCGTACTACGATTACTGTTGCGAGAAATGCGGGAAAGAATTCGAGATTTTCGCCGGTATAAACGATCCCCGCGACGACGTGCGCTGCGAAGCCTGCGGCGGCGGGGCGAGGCGGCTGTTCGACAGCGTTGTGACAGCAAAAAAGAGCGGTTCCGGAGGCCCTTCTTCAGCCTCGTCATGCTCTACGTGTTCGACCCGGAATTGTTCGAGTTGCGGATGACGGGCGCGCAATCAGTCTTTCAACTGCCGCACCGCCTCCGTTATTTCTCCGAGATTCTGAGGATATCTGTATAGCTGTGCTGATTTTTCAAGATCAATTTGCTCGATGTCAATCGATTCATCAGACATGAAAAAAGCCAGAACATTAATCCCGCGGGTTTTCTCGTTCCGCTCGATGGCTTCGGACACCAGCGAAGTTTTTATGCCATCGATGCCCGCGCTCCAAATCATCGCCGACGGACGGTTCTCCGGGAGCGCCAGAAGCGCGTCCACCCCGCACCCGAACTGGCAGACGTCCACCTTGCACTCCGAGCATATTTCCTCGGACATCCGACCCCGCACTTTTTCGTCGGGGTGGACGATGAATATCATTTTTTTTGCCATAGCAAGCTCTTCAGGGACAGGGATGTTTCTATCGCGCAACGCTCTTACAAGCTCATCCGACTTGATTCTATAGTGGCCGCCGATTGTGCGGAAAGACGGAATCTTTCCCTCTCGCACCCAGTTCTTCATGGTGTTCGCATGCAAGCCGAGCAATCGCGCGACTTCCGTTGTGGTATAGAAATCTTTCATGGCGGCTGTTCCCTCGTTTTTTATCGCATGTCTGTCACAGAGTAATTATGCGGTCATTCTATATAACAAATAATCCATAGTAAAGTGTTTCCGCGAAAAAAAATTTCTCTGTCGCGCAATGGAACCGGCCGCTCCTTTTTCGCGCTTCTTCCGCCTTCCCTGCCGTCCAATCTCTTGACAGGGGGCTTGGCATAAAGTACAATCACCTAACAATAATCGAGTGGAAATTGTTTCAGGGGGAGAAAAAAATGGCAGAAGTCGAAAGACCGGAAGTCAAGGAGAAGAAGAAGGGACGCAACTGGGTCGCTCCAGTCATCGGATTCGCCGCCGGTTCGGTCGTCGGCGCGGTGACGGCTCTGTTATACGCCCCGCAATCCGGCAAGGAAACGCGCGAGAAGATCAAAGAACGCGTCTCCGAAGTGTCCGACAAGGCCGGCGCGCTCATCGAACAGTCCCGCGAGGCTATCGAGGACGCCAAAGAGAAAATGACACACGCGTACGAAGACGCGGTCGACCGCACTTCGTCCGTCATCTCTCAGGCCAAGGAAAAACTCGGAACCAAGAAAAAAGACCTGCCCGAAGAGTGATCTCGTTTTCTATCAACAGCTAGTCCGGCCGGCCCCAAAGGCCGGCTTTTTCTTTTTGGCTTTTTTGTCCATTTGCTGTCGCTGTTCTTGTTCGCTCCCCGCTTCGAGCTTCAGGCTGAGTGTTGTCCGCGCTCCGCGACGCGGGTATAATGTCCGTGAAATTTCCGCCCTCGCGCCGGCAGTCCGCATTTCCGCCGCGCGGCGGCGAATCCCGGAGATGTTGCGCCTATGACAGTCTCAATCAAAAGAATCCGCAAAGACCTCCGGGAACTCGTGGAAATCGATTCGCTTTTGAAAAAACTGGAAGCGCTTGAGAAGGAAAACCGGAAAACATCCGAACAGGTGAAAGATCTGAAAAAAGAGGTGGCCGCGCTGCGGACGAAGGTGTCGGAGTTGACAGCCGAGCCTGCCGCGCCGAAGAGAACCCGCCTCGTGGACGCCATTGAAGCGATAGCGTCGGGTTTCGGCCGCCCCTTCAAAGTGATAGAAATCCGGGAGGCTCTCTCCGGCGACAAACGGTTCAAATCATCGGACGGCAACTTCTATTCCGTCATCGCCACCGCCATGAACAACAGCGGAAAATTCCGCAAGCTTTCTCCCGGCGTTTACGAGTATGCCGGTTACGACGCGCCCGACCGCGCGCGGTAGCGGCGACTGCGCGCGCCCGCTCCTGAAGGGAAATCCGAAAATGGATTGCAGAATAAAAATCTGCGGCGTCACGCGCGAGGAGGACGTCGCGCTTGTTTCGGCGTCCGGAGCGGACTACGTCGGTCTGCTGGTGAACATGCCATCGGCGCGCACGCTAACCCCGGAGCGCGCGGTCGAACTTGCGGCCCTGTCCGGCATCCCCGCGATTCTTCTGTTCATGGGGTCTCCGGCGGAGCTTGTGGCTGAAACGGCGCGCGCCGCCCGCGCTGCGGGCGTTCAGATTCAGGGCGACGAGACGCCCGAATTCATCGCCTGCATCAGGCCTCTGCTCGACTGCGAAATCTGGAAAGGGATACATCTTCCCGCCGCAGGCGACGGCGATTGCGACGAGCGCGCCGCGCTCGATCTCATGCGACTCCACGCCGCCGCCGGGGCGGACAGGTTGCTGCTAGATACCGTGTCCATAGAGGGCGGCAAGCGTCGCATGGGCGGCACGGGCCGCGTCTACGACTGGGACGCCGCCGCCCGCATCGCCTCTCTTTCCCCTCGGCCCGTCTTCATGGCGGGCGGCCTCAACCCGGACAACGTGGCGGACGCCATCCGCCGCGTAAGACCTTTCGGCGTCGACCTCGCAGGCGGCGTCGAATCCGCTCCCGGCATTAAAGACCCCGCAAAAGTCGCCGCCTTCGTCCGCTCCGTCCGCTCCGCAATCTAAGCGCGCGGAGCCTCCGGCGGCCAAAGAGAAACTTTTGAAAAAGTTTCTCTTTGGAATCTCTTCAAAACGTTTCAATGGTCGTCGGGAGCGAATCGCTGACGCGCTTCTCTCCCGACGCCCCATTTAAAATCGTAATCGTAGGGGCGGGGCTTGCCCCCGCCCTTTTAACATTTCGGGCGACCGCAAGGGTCGCCCCTACGGTTGCGGTTACGCAACGCATGATGTGAAATCGTT
>MWCD01000034.1 GCA_002069885.1 bacterium ADurb.Bin236
CGGTGGAGAGCGCGGAAATCGTGGCGGAGCCTCGCGGAATGAAAACCGCCGCGCTTGACTGGCTCAACGAGATAGACCACGGAGCTCTCGAAGGATTGAACAGAGCGGAGGCGGACGCGGCGCATCCCGGCTTGATGAACGTTTGGTTGGAGCGGCCGCACGAAGCGGTTTTTCCCGGCGGCGAGACGCTCGCGGACGTGGAGCGGCGGGCGCTGGATGGATTGCTGGGGTTGATAAACTCCGCCGAGGGAAACGTCGCCCTCGTCACTCATCAAGTGATGAGCGGCGTCGCCCGGTGCGCTTTTCTCGGACTGCCGCTGTCGTCGATGTGGGAAGACAAGCTTGTGAACGGAGACTGGTTCGAGTTCGCGCTCGACGAGGAAACGAAAACAAGGATCATGTCCCGGAGGCGACCGGGTTTTTAATCAACGCCGTGGCGGGATGCCGCCGGAGGAAAAGATGGGCACAATCTCTCGCGCTCTAATCAGTGTGTACGACAAGACAGGCATTATTGAACTGGCCGCGCTTCTTGCGAAAAAAGGGGTGTCGGCTATATGCACGACCGGCACGCAGAAGTTGCTTGACAAGAACGGAATAAAGACGGCTGACATCGGCTCGGCGGGCGGAGCCGGAGACCTCTTCGCGGGCGCGATAAGGACGATGCACCCGGCGATACTCGCGTCGCTGATGGTCAAACCGGGTGACGCGGCAGCTCTCGAACAATTGAAGAATATGGGCGGCGAGCCTATTAGCCTTCTGGTGGTCAATCCGCTTCCGATCGAGTCGCCGGAAAACGCCCCGCGCGGCAAGGGAGCCAAAGCGTTCGATTCTATGGACATCGGCGCTCTGAATCTAATCAGGGCCGCGCTTCGCAACGCCGACAATGTCGTCATCCTGAGCAACCCTGCGCAGTATGAGGGGTTTATGGCGGCTTTCGCAGACGGCAACGGCTCGATAACGGAGAGCCTGCGCAACAAACTGGCGCTTCAGGCCGCCGAACTTCTGGCTGAATACGACATCGGCATCTATCAGCATTTCAACAACCTCGCCGGAGGCGGCGAATTCTTGGCTGACACGCTTTTCCTGAGATATAAGAAACAACTGCCGCTCAAATACGGGGAAAACCCGCATCAGAAGGCGGCTTTCTTCCGAAGGCCGGAATTCGAAGGCGTCTCTCTGTGCGACCTCGAACAGATCAACGGCCCCGAATTGTCATATAACAACCTGAACGACCTGAACACGGCGCTTGAAATAGCGCTCGAATTCGACCATGACATGGCGGTAATCGTCAAACATGGCAACCCCGTGAGCGTCGCAATGGAGAAGGACGCGCACACTTCGTTCGTCAAGGCGAAGGAGTCGGACAGGATATCGTCGTTCGGCGCGGTGGTGGCGTTCAACTGTCAAGTCGACAAGAAGACGGCAAAAGAGATAGAGACGGCGTACACCGAGGTTCTGATGGCGGTGAAGTTCACGGACGGGGCGCTGGATGTGCTGCGCTCGTCCAAGAAGACTGCCAACATGAAAATACTAAAGATAAACAGCAAAAAATGGGCGAAACCCGCCAAGACGATATGCGTCAAAAGCGTGCTCGGCGGCGTAATCGTTCAGGAGAACGACAACCTGCTGGTGCCCGAAGACGGACAGATAAAAATGGCGTCGAAGAGAAAACCTACACGCAAGCAGTTGGCGGATCTGGTGCTGGCGTGGAAGGTGTGCAAGTACGTAAGGTCGAACGCGATAGTGATAGTGAAAGACGGCAGGACGCTGGGGATAGGCGCGGGCCAGATGAGCAGACTGGACGCGATGAAGATAGCCATCGAGAAGGCCGGAGAGGAAGTAGTGGGGTCGGTTATGGCGTCGGACGCTTATTTCCCGTTCAGGAACGTGATAGACGAGGCGGCGCAGTCCGGGATATCGGCGATAATCCAGCCGGGCGGCGCGCGCAGGGACGACGAAATCGTTATGGCCTGCGACGAGCACAACGTGGCGCTGTGCCTGACCGGAATGAGGCATTTTAAGCATTGATTTTTGTTCAGGATGCCGCGATATCGAGAGATTTCAAGGAAAAAGCGCTTCGTGGCGGAAAACAAAGGGCTATTCGACGGCGGAAACGGATAATTGTCAATTAAGCGTTTTTTTAGCCGGTAGAAGTTGACAATTATTTTTTTAAATGTAAAGATACTATGAACAGCGGCATTGTATTGTATTTATTATTGGTGTGATGATGGAAGAAAGGAGGTGAAATCTCTGGAATCATCATCGCATCGAATGCAATAAGCAAGGAAAGGGACAGAAGGGAAACCGATGGCAAGGAAACGTGGAAACTTGTCTGGAAGGCGACCTGAAAGTTCCGAAAAACAGGAAATTTCCAGGGAGGTTGTAAATGAAGAAACTAGTACTAGCAGCATTGGCATTAACACTCACGGTTGGAATCTCCGTGAAGTCGTATTCCGCGACGCTTGTGGACGTTCATAGCGGCCACTGGGCTGCGGACGCGGTGCAGAAGCTCGTCGACAGCGGCCTGATCGAAGGCTACCCCGACGGGACGTTCAAGGGGGACAGGCCCCTCACGAGGTACGAGTACGCCATGGTTATTGCCAGAATGATGGATATTCTGGACAAGACGTACTGCCTGAAGAGCGAATGCAAGGCAGCCCCTGCGGCTCCGGGAGCCCCTTCGGCTCCGGGAATCAGCCCGGCTCAGCTCGATGAGATTCGCGACATAGTGAAAAAGCTTGCCGCGGAATTCAAAGACGAACTGGCTGCCCTGAAAGTGAAAGTTGACGAGAACTCCAGCCGCATCGACAAGTTGGAGAAGAAAGTCGACAACGCTTTCCTTGGCAAACTGCAGGTCGGCGGAAGCGTCCGCCAGAGGATCGACGCTCCCGGCACGGATCTGGCTGACGCGACATTCGTGTCGACGTACAACAGCCTGTACGGGACGGCTATCGCCAACGGTGATCTGAACGCCGGATACGAAATGCTCGCCAACCTGACGTTCGACGGCGAAGCCGGCAAGAACGTCACGTTCTCGTTGGGCCTTCAAAAGACACTGTTGAATCGCGCAACGATAGGCGAAAACTCAACAGCTCCGCAGGATGACGATCTAAAGCTCGTGCACGCTTTCGTAGATTTGAACTTCTCGAACGACGTGGCTGAACTTGATGTTCTCAAGTTGCGCTCAGGTTATCAGGACCTAGCGTTCGGCCCGTATGGGATGATGGTTGACACGACAGGCGCGGACTCGATGGCCGCAATGAAACTTGATGTGGCCAAGAGCGTTGTGGCCCTGACGGGATTTGCCGGCGCGCTCGATATGGACCAGTTGGGCGTCGGGATGCCGGAAGGCCTCGGCGGAGGAGAAAGAGACCTCTACGCCGCCGCCCGCCTCGGACTCGACCTGCCGTTCGTCGACCTCGGCGTCAACTACCTCGCCTCCGGCTTCGACAAAGAGAAGGCGTGGGGCGTGGATATGGTCGCTCCGCTCCTGAAGGACTCGATGTTCCTGAAGGAACTGCGCGGCGAGTACATGAAGGTTGTGGACCTGACCACGGGCGCCAGCCCGGCGGCCGGGGACACGGATTACAGCTTCGTGGTCGGCCTCGACCTTTACAAGAGCAAAAAGGCCGGCATCAGCGTCACATACGGGGACATCCCCGCCGTGACAGGTCTCACGAGCGCTGTCTCCAACCCGTTCACCGAGTATGACACCGTCTGCCCGAGAGGGCTTGACGTTTCGGCCGCCAACTGCATTTCCTACAACTCCGGCAACCTGATTCTTCCCGCCGGTTTTGAAGGCTTCGGCGTCGAAGGCACATACACGGTTCTAGGCGATGTTGAACTCGGCGGAAAGGCCGTCATGGGCAACTATGCCGGCGGAGCCCTCGGAGCCATCGATCTCGACGGCAAGAAGTATCCGGGCTTCGGCGCTGTTTCCGTGACAAAGCCGATCAACAAAGACTCGCAGTTCAAAGTCGAGTACATGCAGCAGGGAGCTTCCGACTATATCCTCAATCGCGTCAGAGGCGAGCTGCTCATCAACTTCTAATTTTTTCACTCTGTGACACCTACCCCCGGAGGACAGATGTTCTCCGGGGGTTTTTTTTCATCCGGTTTCATTCTAAAATCAGGCGTGCGCCCTGAAACGGAGAGACAACAGTGAACAAAGCATCCGACAAAGAAAAACGCGCCGGGAGAGCCGCGCGGATATGCTCATTGGCGCTTATTGCGACGGCGCTTGCCGTGTCAGGCGTCCCGACGGCGGCTCAGGAAAAAGCGATCGCCGAGCGCCTGCTCAACATATCGGCGGACAACTTCGAGGGCGACGCCGAACAGGGCGCAATGTCGCTTCGCGGCAACGTGAAGATCGAGTACGGTGGGATGTTGATGGAATCCGGCGCGATGGAACTGGACAACGAGACTGGCGAGGTCTCCGCCGAAGGAGACATCTCGGTTACGCGGGAAGGGCTGGAGTTCAAAGGATGCGGATTCAAATACAACTACAAGACGGGGGAAGGCTCGCTGAAGGCGGCGTCCGCTCGTATGGAGGGCATGTATTTTTTCAGCGGAAACGTGGCTATCGCCAATGAAAGCGTGGCGATGAGCGACGTGTCCGCGTCCACCTGCCCTCTGGACGCGAGCGATTATACCATAAAGGCGAAGAGGGTGGAGCTTTCGCAGGACGGGCGGGCGAAGTTCAACAAAATATCGTTTCATTTCAAAGACAGGCGGGTGATGAGCTGGCCGTCGTACACGATGAGGCCGGGAGGCCGCAGGGACGCGGGCGCGGGTTCGGGCGTTCAGTACGGCAGTTGGATTTTCTCTCCGCCTTCTCTCGGATACTCGGATGTCGGGGGCGCGGAAATCAGGTCCGGAGTGGCTCGCGCGCGCGCTAAAGGCGACACGGTGGGCCTTTACACCAACTATTATTTCAGGGAAGGGTTTTTCACAGAGGCAAGATGGCAAAAGCCGATAGGGGACTTTAACGCGACCCTGCGCTTCGGCAAACAATTTAAAGAAAACAGAGGATATTTCAAATATTATAGTCCTGAGACGGTGTGGAACTCGCCGACGGCGGAGTTGAAGATGCCGCAGAAGGCGTATCGCGGGGCGCGGTTGCTGGTGGACGGCGGCTTGGAGGCGGGCATGCTCAAGGAAGACCATCTCGACAAGGCCCAAGGCCGAGCGCACGCGAACGTCAACGCCAAATATATCCTCAACCCCAAGAAAAAGATTCAGCACGCTTTAATCTCGGACTTGAGGCTGGGGCTTTATAAAGGATGGGAGAGATACCGCGTGATAGGCTCCGGGCTAGAGACGTCATTCGCGTTCGGAGAGAGGCGGAACTTAAGGGTTCAATATCTGATGTTCAACCATAACGGAGACACGCCGTTCGACACCGACAGGGTGAACACGAACAACAAGCTTTTCGTGTACGCGGACCACAAGATAAGCAAGAGGACGAGCTTGATGGTCGACATGCAGTACGACGACGATCTGAAAAAGTTCGACGAGGTCGTGCTGGGAGGATTCAGGCAGTACAAGTGCGTCGAGTTTGAACTGGCGTGGCGAGCGAAGAGAAAAATGATAAACATGAGCATGAGCATAAGAGGGCCGGAGGGCAGATGATTCTGAAGGCTGCTAAGGCGTTGACGGTTGCGGTTCTGGCGGCTGCGGTTCTGGCGGCGTCGGCGCCCAGCGCGTCGGCGACCGCTCGCAATATGACGGAAAGCAACAAGATGGCGCTCGCGCGGCGGACGCGCGAGGTCCAGCGCGCCGAGCTTTTTAGAGTGAGCCGGGGCAGAATGCGTCCCAACCCGGTCGTGTTTTCCCGGCATGGGATTTATCAGCACGTTCTGCAGAATCACGACCTGATAATAAGAGAGCACACGGATTATTTCGGCAACGCGATGGCGAGGATGGGGAAGTTTTACGCGGAGAGAGGGCCGGAGGCTCGGCGGGCGGGCGGCTCCGCGTCCATGGAATCTCGCATGAAGGAGTTGCTGAGGATTTACGATCTGGAGCCTGCGCTTGAGAAATGTGAGACGCTGTATGAGATATGGCAGGCTGTGGAGGAGTCAAGGGGCGCGATGGAGGCGCTGCCCGCGAGGGCGGCGATGGCGGCGAACGCGGCTATCTGGGCTTCCGAGGCGTTCGGCGGCGACCCGCCTGAGAGCGTGTCTGCCAAGCTGGAAGAGCTTGCGGGCCGATGGCCGCCCGCGCGCGATGTTTTCGAGATTGAAAAAAATCTAAAAGAGTTGGCGGAAGCGTATGCGGAGCTTTTCGCAGGGATAGCGGCGGAGCGCGGGGAGGGCGGGAGATGAGGAAGGCGCTCGCGTTTTTTGTTGTCGCGGCGGCGTTGTGCCTGTCCGCGCTAGCCGAGACTCCCGCGCCGGAAAAGGCCACTATAGAGTTTGACGACCGGGCGGTGGTAGTGTCGGCAGACCGAGCGCTACTGGAAAAGATAAGCCGGTGGGCGGCGGAACTGGAGCCTGACGCGGCGCGTGGCCGGGTCGAGGATCTGATACGGGCCGAGTTCGGGGACGGGGTCGATGTGGAAGTATTCGAGACGGGCCGGGCGGCGGATGCTGTCGGCGTGAAGACGATTAGAACCACGTTGAGGGCGGGCGCGATGGACGGGCTGATACCTCCCCTTGAGGGGCTTTCGGCGGAACGTGCAAAGTCCGTACTGGGCATGTTCGGGTTCACGTCGGTGACAGTCGAAGAGTTCGAATCTCTGACGGAGCAGGGCAGGATAAGGCTGCTGGCCGGAGCGCGTAGCGGCCGGGTGGCGGTCATCCACGGGGCGGACGCGTTCGACGCGGTAGTCATCCATCTCATGCGGGAGGCTGACGGGGAGAAAGCCGGCAAAGTTGTCGAATAGATAAACATGAAAAAAACAATATTGGCATTGAAGGCCTTCGCGGCGCTCGCCGCCGTTCTGGCGTGTCTGGCGTGCGCGCCGCGCGCGTTCGCCGACGGCGAGCCTGAACTTGACGTGTTCGTGGCGATGGCGACTACGGAACAATTGGAGGCCGGGTTCGTGATCGAGGCGGGCGGGATGCCAGTCTATGTGAAGGCCGAACGGAAGCCGCCCTCGTGGGAATCCCTTGTCGTGCCTGTGCCCGGCGGCGGGCAGAAACTGAAAGTGGTTCAGGTCCCGCCGAGAGCGGCGACCGGTGAAGAGAGGGAGGAGGCGCGAGCGATTATCCTTCCTATCCTCATTGAGGACAAGGCCCTCGCGCGAGGCGTCACTCTCCATCTGACAACTCCCGAAGGCGGCTCGGCTTCGATACCCATCCCGCCGAGAAAGGTTTTTATTTCCATTCCTTTTATCATTCCCGTCACCGAGGCTGTGCATCCTGATTTCGGCGACAGGGACAGGAACATCATCCTTCAGATAGTTCCGAAGATAACCAAGAAGGCTCAGGTGGACGTGGACAACACCGCCGCAGATGGGATAGTGGCGGACATCAAGTACGAGGGAATAGCGTACCTGAAGCTCAAAGACATTCTCAACCGCACCAACAGGCGGGACATGGACGGCACGTTCTTTGTCGGCAAGGAGCGCGACAACAGGTGGACTTTCATCACGGAGAACCTTTTCGAGAGGTTCGACGAAAGGAACGTGGGGGTGCAGAAAAACCAGATCATCGGCTCGGGATTGAAGAGCTTGTGGCGCGTGGACCAACTGAACAATATGAACAAAACGAAATATGGCGCGAACATCAGGCGGGAGGGCCGTTTCGGGTACGCGCAGATCGGCAACGTGGACAGGAAGGTGAAGGACAGGGCTCACTTCGAGATGGGATACGGGGACGAGCGACTGATGCTGGTTGGCAGGCTGGAGGGGCTTGAGGTGGTGAATCCTTCCTCGCGGCTGGGCGTGGCGATGAAGGTTGAGAAAGAGGGGTTCCAGTTGAGGACAAGCGGGGGGGACGACCGCAGGTTTTTCGAGGGAAGGTTCGGCACGCTCAAGGTGCAGGACTTCGACGACGAAGGGGAGATAGACGATTATTTTAATTTTGACTTCACATACACTACGGCGCTCGGCGGGGACGCGAAGAGATGGCGTCCGCGCAAGAAATGGCTTGTGTCCGGAGACGCCTCGATGAGGTTCTGGGGGCGTGGCAGTTCCTCTTGGCTCGAAGGGGAGTTCAGAGTGGACGCCACCTACAAAAGGGACTGGGCGGCAATTTTGCGGTTCAACAACGACTTTGCCCGCATAACGGGCCGCGCGGAGAATCCCCTCTGGGAATCTCTCTTTATTTCTTTCATGCGCAACAGAGACTATTTCAACCGCGACGACAGGCTGGCCAAGTTCGGACTAGACTCGATTTTCGTGGATCTGGATTACTCGCGGCAGGGAAAAGGGGCAAATTACGGCAGGCGCATCAGATACGGATTTTCAAGAAACGTAATCATATACAAATACGATTTTCCGATGGAGTTTTATTTCGAGACGGTGAAGAGCCGGGTGTACAGGCCGGGCGCGGGCATAAGCATAAGGAGGTATCTGTGAGGCTGAAGGCGGCTCTTTTAACGCTTGTCTTGTCTGCGGCCTTCGCGGCTTGCGCCGCGCTTGCGGACGATACCACTTCCTTCGAAGTCGCGGACAGCGAACTTGCGACTCTGACCCTGCGGACATCCGACGGGCTTGCGCTGGTGGACGGCTCCCCGGAGCTGGTGGAAGAACTCCGGTCGCTGCTCGGGATGGAAGCCATTCCGCCATTTGCTAATAGGCAACTATTTGCATGGCTCACGGCGCATGGCGCGGCGGCTGAAAACATCAGGCTGTTCGCGCGCGGAGGGGCGGCGGACAGTTCGCCCTCGGCGATCAGGTGGCGCAAGACGACCGTGCGAAAAGCGATCCTCTCGGGCGACGCGCCATACATACTCGGCAGGCCGCTTCATGAAGCGTACATGGCTATAAGAGCATCGGGCGCTAGGATGCTCCTCCTCGATTCGACCGCCGAACTCGATTCAATATCCGATTTTCCCCGCACCGTCTTCATATTTTCTTCGGCGTACGGCGCCGGGATGGACGGCATATATGTGGATGGAGCGGACAGGTCTCCGGGGTTGCCGGGATATAACATAGTGGCGTTCGACGGCAAAAGCGGAAAGGTGACGGCGTCAGGCGGTTTCAACATGTTCATCGGGCCGGAGGAAAGCGAGAGGATGGAAGGGTTCCTGCGGGCGCTGCCGGAGGGTTCCTACGCGGCGGCTTCCATCAGGTGGGGGTCGGGGCCGTTCATGTCGCCGGGAGCGGCGGACGCCCTGAGCGAGTTCGGCTCGCGGCAGAGTCTCGACCCGGAGATGCTGATATCGCACGCGATGTTCGGCGGCAAGGCCGCAGGGGCTGTCGCGGCGGAGGCGGCGGCGGTGAACCTCGGTTCGAAAGTCGTTCTTTTCGGCTCAGGAGACAGGGTGTCCGAGGCGCGCATCGCGGCGGGCGAGGTTCCTTGCCCCGGCCGCGTATTGGCCCTCGCTGGAACCCGGCCCGACGACGCTCTTTTCATCCTCGAAGAAATCAGATAATCACTCTCTTCTGCATTTGATTTTTCATCTCCTCAATAATAGAATATATAATCGAAATTGAGTTATTCATGTTATGGAAGAATTGACCGGAAAAGGGAAGAAAAAAAGGCGCGTGCTGATAATCAGCGACGGCAAGCGCGGCCACGTCCATCAGACGGAGGGCGTAGCGCGCAAGCTCAAAGGAATTATCGGCAAAAAGCTCGAAATAAAGATGAGCAAGCCTTACTATCTTTTCCTCGTGGCGATGTCTTTTATGGCGAGGCGTTTCAAATTTTCGTCTCCTCTGATTCTCTTCTGGATACAGAAAGTCACGAATGTGTCGATTGAAAGCTTGGTGAAGTTTGCGCCCGACCTGATAATATCCGCCGGCTCGTTCACCCATCCGGTGACGTTCCTGCTTGGTAAGATATGGAACGCCAAGACGGTGGTGTGCATGAGGCCGTCGCTGTTGTCGGCGTCGGATTTCAATCTGGTAGTGGCTCCGAGGCACGATCAGGAGAAATGCAAGGGCGAGAACGTGATATACACGATGGGGGCCGCGAGCCACATATCCGAGGGGTTCATATTTGCCGAATCTGTCGCGCTGCACCAGAAGATAAAGGGAGACCTTCATCGCCCGGTCGGGTTGCTCATCGGAGGGGAAAGCGCGCACGCGCGCCTCGACGCGGAGATGGCCGGGGAACTGATGAACGAGGTTTTGTTAGCCTGCGAGGAGTACGACCTGTCTCTGTTGACCACCACGTCGCGGCGCACGTCCCCGGCGGCCGAGGCCGTTGTCAGGGACGAACTCAAGGAGCATCCCCGCAACGCTTATCTGCTTTTGGCTTCAGAAAGCCCGGACAACCCGGTTCCCGGAATAATCGGCCTCTGCGAGGCGGTCATAGTTACCGAAGACAGCGTGTCGATGGTGTCCGAGATAATCACCGGCGGCAAGTACGCGGTGGTGGTGAAGATAGGAAGAAAGAAGAAAAGAAACAAGTTCGACAAGATGCTGCAGGACCTTACGGACGAGCAGTACATAACATACACCTCGATAGACGGAATCAACCGCGCGATAGGCGACGTGCTGAACCGCAAGAGGCAGGGATTCAGGCCGCTGGACGAATCGAAGCGGGTGGCGCAGGAGATCGAGCGCAGGTTTTTCGGGGGCGGGTCGAGCATGGGCGCGATGAGATGACATCCGGGCGCGGCGCGGCTGAAGCGAGGCGAGATGAGGTTTGACATATCGAAAGCGGCGGCGGCTTCAGTTGCGGCGCTGATAATTTTCTCAGGCGCGGCGCGCGCGGTTTCAGACAGAGCGATAGATTACCTCAGCAAAGCCGCGCCGAG
The DNA here is from genome assembly GCA_002069885.1 of bacterium ADurb.Bin236. Classification (GTDB taxonomy): domain Bacteria; phylum UBP15; class UBA6099; order UBA6099; family UBA6099; genus UBA6099. The sequence goes on from MWCD01000034.1 coordinate 10,873, forward strand.
GCCGGCGGGCATGGGCGGCGCTTTCACCGCAGTCGGCGGAGACCCCATCGGGCTGGTATGGAACCCATCGGCGGCGCTGCGTTCGGACCGTTTCTCTTTCTCCCGCAACCATAGCCTCAGGCATTTTCCCGGCGACAAGCGCAATTTGGACCAGTTTGATTCCGACACTGTCGGAGTGGTGATCCCCGTTCAGGGCGAAGGCGCGGTCGGGCTGTCATTTACCATCCCCGGCGAGTGGGGGATAGACCATGCGGACACGAACGGGCTATTGCCGGACAGAGAAAAACTGCGGGGCCGCGAGCGGCGAATCTCGTACAGCGAATTTGGCGGCTCGCGCGGCTCCTCGGCGTATTCGGCGGATTCCAACTGGTTCAGATACGAAGACATAGACGACGCCTCAACCGCAAACAGGAGCTTTGAGACGGGCGGCATGTTCTCCTTCTACTATGAAGCGGACAACGGGATGAGGTACGGCGTGTCCCTGCGCGGGATTGTCGAGAGGATAAAAGGCAAAGACGAGGGCCGCAAAAACAATACTACGGCGACGTTCGGAGTCGCGTACCGGCCAGACGAAAAGGCGTCCACGCTGTTAGCGGCCGACTTTGAGTTGTGCTGGAAAAATAATTTGCGGACAAGATGGTTCGCGGGCGCCGAACGCGAGTTCGACGGAAGATATTTCATAAGGGCGGGGTCTATGAACGGTCTGCCTACATACGGAGCGGGAGCGGAGGCGGGTTCGTTAAGGCTCGACTTCGCGACTGTTAAAAACCTGCTGCCGAAAGTAACCGGCAACGAGGACGTAAAAGAGTTTCAGGACGGACATTTCATATCCTATACGGTAAACATGTGAATCTGGAAAAGACGACGATATTTCTTCAGAAGTGGCGGGTGCGGCTGGGGCACGTATTCGGGTTGCTGATAATCATCTTTGCGCGGCCCGAACTCAAATGGCTGATAGCGGGCTCGGCGGTGACGCTGGCGGGCGAGGCATTGAGGGTGGTTTCAGCCGGCAGCATCATGAAAGACCGGAAGCTTTCCATATCCGGGCCGTACGCGCGAACGCGCAATCCGCTGTACGTCGGCAGTTTCCTGATGTACCTCGGGTTGTGTCTGGCCGCGAACAACATCTGGGTCACCGCCGCGTATTTCCCGTTCTTTTTCGCGGTCTATTACGCGACGATATACAGAGAAGAGAAGTTCCTCTCCGAGAAGTTTGGCGCCGAGTACGAGGCGTTCAAAGCGGCGGTTCCGAGGTTCTTGCCGAGGCTGATGCCGGCGAAGGGCGCGGAGGCGGGCGGCGGGTTCAGCTTCTCGCTTGCGATGAAGAACAAAGAGTACGAGGCGCTGGTCGCCGTGATTGTGACGCTCGGCGCTCTGTGGGCTATGGGCCTGACCGGCTGGATTTTCAAGTTCTGAGCCGCCCGGCCTTCCCCGGAGATTGAACGATGCGAGATAACGCGCGCTTCCTGAAAATAATGTATCTACTGCCTGAGTTGAACGTCGGCGGAGTGGAGACGCATGTGCTGGCGATGTCCGAGGGCATGCGCAAGGCCGGACACGAAGCTATTGTGGTGTCCAACGGCGGCGCGTTGCTGCCCCGGCTCGAAGCGTCCTGCGTCAGGCATATAACGCTTCCGATTCACAAAAAATCCCCTGCGGCGGTCAGAAAGATGGCAGGCGCGGTGCGGGCGATAGCGCTCGAAGAGGGCGTTGACATAGTGCACGCGCATTCCCGCGTCCCGGCATGGGTGGCGCATTTTGCCTCGAAAGGCCTCCGCTCCGCTTTCATCATTACCGCCCACGGACAGTACGCGCCCCACCTCGGCAGCTCGGTGATGACGAAAGGCGACAGGATAATATGCGTCAGCGAAGTCATCCGCGAGCACATGAGGGAAAGGCTCGGCGCCGACTCCGCCAAAATGCGGGTGGTGTACAACGGGATAGACATTGAGGCGGCGGAGAGCAGCGTGATGAACCGCCGTCCCGGTTCCGAAGTGCGCGCCGAATTGGGAATCCCCGAATCTGCTCCCGTCATCGGCTCTGTCGGCAGACTCACTGTCGCAAAAGGCTTCAAGTTTCTGCTCGAAGCTTTCAGGCGGCTGAGGGAGAGAATGCCGGAGGCGCGCGCCCTCATAGTCGGAGACGGCCCCATGAACAAGGAACTGTCACAACTAGCCGCCGAGCTTGGCGTGGCAGACAGGGTTATTTTCACTGGAGTCAGAACGGACATCTACGACCTGCTAGGCGCGATGGACGCTTACGTGGTATCCTCGGTTTTCGAAGGGTTTCCGATGGGATGTCTTGAAGCGATGGCGGCGAGGGTTCCCATAGCCGCAACCAACGTGGGCGGGATACCTGAGATGCTGGAAGACGGCCGCGCCGCGCTGTTGGTCGAGCCGAAAAACCCGGAAGCTCTGGCGGAAGCCGCGCGCAGGCTGCTTGAAGACAGACGCTTCGCGGACGGCGTCGCCTCGGAAGCCCGCGAGGATCTCGAAAACAAATTTTCCCAGCGGAAGATGCTCGATGACGCGCTAGGAATATACTGCGATGCGCTGCGGGAGAAGCGCGGCTATGTCGGCCCTGTGGCAGGAGCGCCGACTGCGGAAAAACCGCGAGTTCTGCTCACACTGCCCGAACTGCGCGTCGGCGGAGTCGAGACTCACGTTATCGATCTTGCCGTCGGCCTCAAGGAAAAAGGATACATCCCGCTCGTCGTTTCATTCGGCGGAAAACTCGTGGAAAAACTGGAGGCCGCCGGAATCGAGCATGTCAAAATGCCGGTGCACGTGAAATCGCCCATCCCAATCTTCAAGATGGTCGGTCCGATGCGGCAGATAATCGAGGACAGGCGGATAGAACTGGTTCATGCGCATTCCCGCGTTCCCGCGTGGATATGCAGCTTGGCGCTGCGCGGAAGCGGCAGCCGCCGAATCCCCTTCGTCACCACATGCCACAGCACTTACAGCGTTCACGCCGGAAGCCGCGTCATGGTCGGCTCGGACGCAATGCTTGCCGTCAGCGAGTATGTGCGCAGACACATGCTCGAGCATTTCGGCCCGAACCCTGACGACATCCGGACGGTGCACAATGGCGTCTCTCCAGATATTTACGACGAAAGCCGGGAGGAGGAGATAAGGAACCGCTACCGCGCAGAACTTGGGATTTCCCCGTCTTCGAAAGTGGTCGGCATGGTAGCCTCGCTCACCCCTCGGAAAGGATACCACCACCTCGTGAGCGCGTCTGCGGCGGTTCTCAGGGAGAACCCGGACACCGTCTTCCTCGGAGTCGGCGGCGGCCCTCAGCTCGAAGAACTCGAAAAACAGGCGCGCGAACTCGGCGTCTCCGAACGCTTCAGGTTCCTCGGCGTCCGCAACGACGTCCGCGACCTGTTGTGCCTGTTCGATATATTTACGCTGGCGTCCGCTAGCGAAGGGTTGCCGTATGTCATCCTCGAAGCCATGTGCATGAAGAGGGCGATAGTGACCACCGACGTGGGGGGGATACCGGAAGCGCTCGAACACGGGAACAATGGACTGCTCGTGAAACCCGGCGACGTATCCCAGCTTGCGGATGGAATAAACAGGTTGCTCGCCGACGAGGCGCTGGCGCGCCGCATCGCCGCCGCCGCCCGACAGACTGTCATTAATTTCTTCACCGTTAACCGCATGGTGGATAAAACGGAGGAGACGTACCGGAAACTCCTTGCGTGATATGAGAATACTTCACTTCATCAACAACATAGACCTGAGCTGGCACAAGATGCTGATGGATACGTTGAACGCGCAGGAGAGGCGCGGGCACGAGACATGGGTGGTTTTTCCGCCCGGCGGCGTCAATTTCAAAAGGATAAACGCGCTCAGGCCCCGTTGCGTGCCGCTCCCGGTCAGAAGCAGCAAGTTCGACTATTTCGCCGCGTGGAAGCTCGCCGGAATCCTCCGGGAGAAAAAAATAGACATCCTCCACACCCACCTTACAAGCAGCGCGCTGCTCGGCTCGGCGGCGGCAGTTTGGGCTGGCGTTCCGTGCGTCGCCTCCGTGCTAAAGATGACCAAGAAACGCCGGTATATGAAGTGCGACGCGCTTTTGCCATGCTCGGACGCAGTGCGTGACAGCCTCCTTGAACAAGGCGTCCCGCCCGAAATGATGCGGCGAGTTTACACCGGCATCGACCTGTCCCGCTACGATGATTCCGCCCCCGGCGGCGATGACGCGAGAGCAGAATTCGGGTTCGCTCCGGGAGACGCCGTGATAGGCTCCGTCGCAAGGCTGGCCCCGATGAAGGGCCACAGAACTTTGATAGACGCTTTCGCGCTGGTGTCCCGCGAGCAGCCATCCGCGCGACTTCTGATTGTCGGCGACGGCGAGCTTCGCCCCGGACTGCAACAGCAGGCCGCCGAACTGGGCATCGCGGCCAAGACGGTCTTCGCGGGCGTTCGCGAAGACTTGCCGCGCATCCTTCGCGCGCTGGATATTTCCGTCCTCGCCTCTATCGAAAAAGAAGGCTTGCCCGTAATACTCGTCGAATCGGCGCTTATGGGCGTCCCGTCGGTGATGACTGACGTCGCGGGAATCCGGGAAGTGATTAGGCATGGAGAAACTGGGCTGCTTGCTCCTCCGGGAGACGCATCCGCGCTAGCGGCGGCTCTTCTGGACGCGCTCCGCGACACTTCCGCAGCGCGCTCACGCGCCGCGTCAGCCCGCGAGTTCGTCCGCCGCGAGTTCGACGTGAACAACACCGCCGCCCAGATGGACGAAGTTTATCTCGCAGTGAGTTCAGCGCGCGGCAAGGCGGCAGCCAGATGAGCATATCTCACGACCACAGCGTCTCTTCCGTCCTCCTGATTTCTCTGTCTTGCATCGGAGACGTCGTGTTGACCACGCCTGTGATGCGCGTGCTGAAGGAGACATATCCGGCTGCGAAACTTACGGTGGCGGCAGGCCCGACGGCGGCTCCTATCCTCAGAAGGCACGAGTGGGTCGACAGGCTGGTTATCTTTGAAAACAAAGGAAAACACAAAGGCGCGAAAGGGGCCGCTCTCCTAGCCCTCGAACTGCGCGCCCATAAATACGACATCGTCGTCGACCTGCGCAACTCGATGATTCCTTACTTCGTGCGCGCGCGACGCCGGATAACTTCACACAAGGCACATCTGAAAAACCAGAACAACCTGTCCCGGCACGCCATAGACAGGCATCTCGACGTGCTCGAATCGGCGGGCATGATAGTGACCGGACGCGACATGAAAATCACTATTCCCGAAGATGTGGATTTAAAAGTGGCCGCGTTTATGAAAGAACGGAACCTGTCCGGCCCCGGACTGATAGCGGTCAGCCCCGGCGCGGGCAGCGCCTACAAATTGTATCCGGTGGAAAAATACGCCGCCGCCCTTGAGATATTAAATAACGGAGGAGACTACAGATTCGTCGCAATCGGCTCCGAAGCGGATTCCATGTTCTGCGATCCGTTGGTCAAGGCGGTCGGGCCGCGCGCCACAAGCGTCGCAGGTCAACTCGACATCCTAGAACTCGCCGCGTTTCTTCGGCGTTGCGACGCCCTTATCGCGAACGACAGTGGCCCGATGCACATAGGCGCCGCCGTCGGCGTTCCCACAGTGGCCGTGTTCGGTCCGACCAACGCGGAGCGATACGGCCCGCGCGGCCCGCTCCACCGCATTGTGTGGCATCGCGAAAAGTGCAATCCCTGCAAATCGCCCGAATGCGGGCCCAATTCTTGCATCGGCGACATCCCTCCAGAAAGCGTCGCGGATGCGGCAAAGGATGTTTTAAACAGATAAAATGTATGACCTTGCCATAATAATCGTAAGCTATAAAACGCGCGAGCTTCTCGACAAATGCTTGGCGTCCGTCTTTTCCGCCGACTACCCTTTCTCGTACAGGGTGGTGGTGGTGGACAACGCGTCTGACGACGGCTCCGCCGAGATGGTCATCGCCAAATATCCTGACGCTTTGATAGTAAAGAACAGCGAAAACGTAGGCTTCTCCGCCGCTAACAACCAAGGCATCCGTAAAACGGAGTCGCGCCACATACTGTTGCTCAATCCGGACACCGAGCTGATGCCGGGCGCGCTTGAGGCGATGGTCGATTTCATGGACGCCCACCCGAAAGTTGGGATCGCGGGATGCCAGTTGCTTAATAGCGATATGACCCCGCAGGAGTCTTGGTTCAGTTTTCCCCTCCCGTTCTCAAGATACATTGAGAAGAAGCCGTTCTATCCCAAGCTCGCCCGCGCGCTGCTCGGCCACCGCGACGCGGGCCCGGAGATATCCCGCGAAGGCGTCCTGCGGGTGGACATCGTCAAAGGCGCTTGCCTGATGATTCGCCGCGAAACCGTCAACCGCATCGGACTGCTCGACGAAAACTCTTTCCTCTACGCAGACGACATTGATTGGTGCATCCGCGCCAGCCGCGCGGGCTGGGAGAACTACGCGCTCACTTGTCACAACGTTATCCATCACGGCTGCGCGAGCACAGACCAAGAGCCTTACATCACCATAACCAGTTCCCGCAGAAGCGCGCTATACCTCTACCGCAAGCACTACGCCGCGCCTCTTGTGGCTGTATGGTCTCTGCTGATTTACTCGGAAATATTGTACAAATGGGTTCTCAACGAAGCGCGCGTGCGCATGGGAAGGCGGGACGACAAAACGGTTTCGCGGCGGAGAGCTTACCGAGAACTAGCGGCGGAAATATTTAAACCGAATAAAAAATCCAAGCGCAACTGATACGAGTATGGCGATAGACAAAAGCGAAATAAAAAAAATTCTGATAATAAAGATAAGCGCCATCGGCGACATCGTCCGCGTGTTCCCGGCGATCGTGTCCGTCGCCAAGATGTTTCCCGAGGCCCGGATTTCATTCATGACATCCGAACAGTACGTCAGCCTCGTTGAGCCTTGCCCTTATATCAGCGAAATAATACCTTACAAAAAACGGCGCAACCTCGAAGGTCTGCCGGAATTCCTGAAGTTTGCAATGGGCATCCGCGCGCGCGGCTTCGACATGGTTCTCAACCTCCAGAACACGAAAAGATATGACATCATCGCCAAGCTGTCCGGCGCTAGCCATACCACGAAAATCGTCAACCTCGATCGCCCGGTAGACGGAGTGGAAGGCGTTTTTAAAGTCCTCGCCACCGCAGGCATCGAGCCGAAAAGACGGCATTACGAGTTCTGGTTCACCGACGAGGATCGCGAGCGCGCCGGAGAATTTCTGGCCCGCAACGGGCTGTCTGAAACGGATAAAATCGCGGGGGTCAACCCCGGCGCCGGATGGAAATCCAAACAGTGGCCGGTAGAAAAATACGCGGAACTTTCAAAACGTCTCGTTGAAAAGGACGGAATGAAAGTCGTGGTGTTCGGCTCTGCGGAAGAAAGGAGCCGCGCCGAACGTATAAAACTGCTCGCGGGCGAGGGCGTGTTCGTCGATTCCGGCGAATCCTCAATCAGGGAGGCGGCGTTCGTCATATCCAAATGCTCCACCTTCATCAGCAACGACAGCGGGCTTATGCACATAGCGGCGATTCAGGACGTCCCGACCGTGGGCATCTTCGGCAGCACCAACCCGGCATACCACCGCCCGTGCCGCGAGGGCAACATCGCCATTTTTCGTGCGGTGGACTGTTCGCCGTGCTCTTCCCCGGAATGCAAACTCGACTTCGAGAAATATTACTGCCTTACGTCGATATCCGTCGACGAAGTGTATAAAGCCGTCAGAAGCATAAAACGCTGACGCGCGCGGAGGGGGCCGACGCAGCGCTATGAGCGCGACCGACGCAAACGAACTGGTTTCCATAGCGTTGCCGGCACGCAACCGCGAAAGCTCGATAGGCGAAGCCATACGAAGCGCGCTCGGCCAGACATATCCCCATTTCGAACTGATTGTCGTCGACGACGGCTCGACGGACTCCACCGCCGATGTCGCGCGAAGCTTCAGCGACGAGCGGATCACGGTCGTCCGCACGGAAAGCGGCGGCGTTTCCCGAGCGCGCAACGTCGCGCTCGGACTCATGAAGGGCCGCTACGTGGCCTTCCTCGACTCGGACGACATCTATCTTCCCAAGAAACTGGAATCGCAGGTCGCCCTACTGCGATCCCGGCCCGATATTATGTGCGCTTACTCTCCCTATATCGAAATCCACAAAGGCGTCGAGAAATATCACCCCTGCGGCATGGGGGAGGGCGACCTTTTCATAAAGATGTTCAAAGGCAGCTTTGTGAACGTGAACACTATCCTGATAAGAAAGGAATGCGCTGACGCAGTGGGTGGATTTCCCGACGGTTTCACAACTCTCGAAGACTACGATTATTTCCTGCGCCTCGCCGAAAGATATACATTCGGTCGGGTCGCAGAGACCAGTTCGGTTTACAGGATGAGCGAGCGGGACGAAGCCGACGACACCTCCAACTATCTGCACTACCTGAAATACATCGACGGTTGCCCGGAGCGTTTTGAAAAGTTGCGCCGGAACATGAAAGCATACAATTGGAAGCGCGGCAAGGTGCTGTACGGCCTCGGCAAATCCCACTTCCGCGCGGGGCGCATGCATGAGGCGGAGAAAACCATCCGCGAGGCCCTAAAATACAGGTGGCAACCGGACGTCGCTTTCTTCCTGATAAAACACAAGAGAAAACTGAGGAGCGGATGATAGCCGACGAGAGCGCCCTCGCATGGAGTTTCGTCGTCCCGAACTATAACGGCGAGGCCGTGATTGCCGCGTGCGTGGACGCAATGCTCGCCGCCGCCGCCCGTTCCCGCTTCCCCGGCGAAATCATCATTGTCGATGACGCAAGCTCCGACCGCAGCGCGGATATAATCGCTCAGTATTCGGATCGCGCCAAACTCATCAGGCTGGAAAAGAACTGCGGGTTTTCAACCGCATGCAACGCGGGCATTTCCGCCGCGCGCGGCAGCGCCGTTATCCTCATAAACAACGACGTCAGCGTATATCCGGACATCATCGACATAGCGCTTGCGAGCCTTCAACCCCCCGACGTTTTCGCCGTAAGCTTCAGGGCGTTGGACGAAAACGGCAACCTGCGGATTGGCCGGACGCTGCCGTCTTTCAAAAAGGGATTCCTCAAAGGAGCGCCCGACGAGCGCGAGACCATGCCGGACGCGGACACTAGACCTGCGTTCTTTGCCTCCGGCGGCGGAGCCGCATTCGGCGCAGATAAACTTCGCGCCCTCGGCGGCTTCGACGAAAACATGAATCCTTTCTACTGGGAGGACGTCGATCTTTCGTTCCGCGCGCTCAGGCGCGGATGGAATATTGTCTACGACCCGGCCTGCGTCGTTCTTCATCCTTCTCACGGCGTAATATCATCCTCGCGCCGCGCACGCGAGGTGAACGTAATATCCCGCAGGAACCAACTTATATTTTTCTGGAAGAACGCGGATTGCCCAAGGATGTGGGCGGGACATATTTTCTTCGTTGCGCTGAAAGCCCTCTCCGGATGCCTGACCTTCAGGTTCGACTATCTCAAATCATTGGCGGGAGCCGCGCGCCTTGCCGGCCCTATCGCAGCGTTCAGGCGCAAAGAGAAGAAACTGTCCGTCCGCTCCTCGCGCGATATTATTCAACTTTTCCGTTAGAAGTTTTTCTAAGCACGATAATCATTTCCTGTCCGTTCGCGCCGAAATGCTCCACGTCAAATGGGAATTTCAGTTCGACGTTCAGCTTGTGAAGAAGCCCCATCATGTCCACGGGCCTCCAGCAGTGGAAATGGAAGTGGACTCCGTGCTCGTTGTCCATCAGTTCCCGGGCGCGCCTTCGGATTTCTTCATCGCCGGACACGCCCTCGACCCTCTCTACGAAATCCAGAAAATGAGCTTCGACGTCAGCCGCGTCCCCGGCGGCGAAATCGCTTGCTAGATGCTCCGCGGGCGTCGGCGTCCGTCGGCTGTCGAACGTTTTCCTCATGTCAGGAACGGCGCAGAACAATATGCCGCCCGGTTTCAAAACCCTCAGCATGTTTTCGAGCGCCCCGATCGGGTTGACCGTGTGTTCGATAAAATGGTTTGCTATCACGAAATCCTGAGTTCCGTCGCCGATTGTCCTCAGCTTTTCGCCGTCGTCCACTATGTCGATATTTGCCAGTTCGACGTCTTTCATTTCCGGGTACAGCGCCCGCAATTCCGGCAAAGTCATCCTGTCCACATATTTCACATTCGCAAGCCCGTATGTCTCCAGCGGGTTCGCGAACGGCCCTATCTCTATCCCGTCCCCCTTGACGTACAGGCAGGCGATTATTTCCCGCCTCAGCGATCTGTGCTTCAGCAGCGTCGAGACCATTTTATATTTCGGCATAATCCCGGCGGAACTGAGGATTCTTCCGGTTATTTTTCTTATTGTTTTTTTCATTGTTCAGCCGCCGTCCGGCCCCGCGCTCTTGGGGCTTTCGATTATTATCGTCACCGGCCCGTGGTTCATCGCCTCTATCTCCATCATCGCCCCGAACACGCCGCAGGCTACTTGGAGATGTTCCGCCGCTTTCTTCTTGAAAAGCTCGTACAGCTTTTCGGCTTCTTCCGGCGGCGCCGCCCCGGTGAAATTCGGCCTGTTCCCCTTCCGGCAGTCGCCTAGCAGCGTGAACTGTGAGATAGCCAGCAGCCCATAGTTCAAATCCAGAGCGGACAAATTCATCTTGCCCGCTTCGTCCTCGAACACGCGCAGGTTCACTATTTTGCGAACCATGAAATCGACATCCGCCTCGGTGTCTCCGTGGCTGACTCCGAGAAAAACCACCAACCCCGGCCCGATCCGCCCGGTTTCCACTCCATCAACGGACACCGACGCGCTCTTCACTCTCTGCGCGACCGCTTTCATATCTTCTTCCGCCTTCAGGGTTTTGACATATTCAACAGCGCCTCGACTCCGGGGTTCAGCGGCGGAGAGAAAGCGTCGCTCGCCCTGTATGGGTCTGTCGCCTCCGGCGTCACAATCATCATATCCGTCGCCGCGCTCTCCGGGTCGGCGTATACGTAGTACATGTCTTTCAGTCCGGTTTCCATGATTATGTTCACCGCGTAGCCGTACTCCTGAAGTTCTCTGCCGAGTTCCGCGGCTTCGCTCTGCCTGTCGAACATGCCCACCAGCACGCCTTCCGGCCCTTTGAAACTTTCGTCTTCGAGATAAACGTCCATGCCTTCCGCGCGCATGGACCACGCTATCTTGCGCAGTTTTTCGGAGACCGGTTCGGGGGATGGCGTGCGGGATATCCTAGAATCCGCCGTCGCCGCGCGCGGGCCTGAGCGCGCAAGGGCCGGGCTGTCATCCGCGCCGCGCGCGGAGCTTCCGCGCGGTATAGCCGCAGCCGCAAAGGACGGCTCAGCCGCCCCTCCCGGCGCCGTTCCCATATCTCCGGGTTTTATCATCCGTCGAACAACGATTTTTTCCACGCCGTCGGCGGACGTTTTAACCGCAACCGAGCCTGTCTTAGGCCCTGCCGCCTGCGCCAAAAGAAGACTCAAAGAATCCTCTGCGGAACCCGACGAAAGAACCGCACGCGCTCGCCCGGCTCCCGGAAATATATGCTCCATCTCATCCAGTAGCCCGCCTGTGGCAGACCGAGTAGACTGTGTGCCGACAACATAGAAGTCCGAATCTATTTGCTTGATTCTCATCAGCAGATCCGTTGCCGCCGTCATCTCGGAGAACGTTCCCATTTCGATGGTGAAATACTTGTCTCCGTTTGACGCTGTTTCCTCGCGCTTGAAAGGATGGTATCCCTCTATGGAAAGAAGAGCCGCGCGCCGCTCGTATTCTTTGTCCGTGATAATCGGAGAAGAGCGGACGATAAACAGCTTCCGTGTCGCCGCAGCCTCGGCGGCGATTTGGGGAGCGGGGATTTCAGACGCTCCGCCGGGGACAGGCTCCTCTTCGGCAAAAGCCGCCATCGCGGATATCGCCACAGCAATCACAATCGCCGCCGCGCGCCGCGCGCTTCTCAATGCTGATATTCTATTCAACCTAGACATCGCTCATTTCGGCGCATGTGTAAACTTCCCGCGCCGCCGCAACATATTATAGCAGACAAAATAAAAAAGTCCGCCGCGCCGAAACAGGCGGAACAGCCACGCGCGGCTCCCGGCGCGCCGCCTTCGTTCCCGCTTGAACCCGGCGGCGGCTCCGCATACAATGTAAGGCCGTGAACTATGCGGCTTAAGGAAGGCGGACACTCGCGATGACAACATTTGCAAAAACAACGGCGGCGGCAACAAAACTCGCGGCGGCTATCGTTCTGGCCGCGCTCGCGGCGCTGTTTCCTGTCCCGGCGTCGGCTGTTGCTTTCAACGTGGTCGAGCACAGAGACATCGTGTTCGCTGAAGTCGACGGCCTGAAGCTGGCGGGAGACATCTATGTGCCGGAAGGCGAGGGGCCTTTCCCCGGCATCCTCTCCATCCACGGCGGCGGGTTCGTCGGCGGCTCCAAAAACTGGTCGAGCCTGCCTCCCTTCATGAGATTCTACGCTTCGCTAGGCTATGTTGTGTTCAACGTGGATTACAGGCTGCTGGGCGAAGGCGGAATTTTCCCAAACAACATCAAAGACGTCAAATGCGCGCTGGCGTGGATGCGCGCCCACGCAGCCGATTACAACATCGACCCGGCTAGAATCGCCGCGCTAGGCGAGTCCGCCGGAGCTTATCTTGCCGCAATGGTCGCCCTCACCGCAAACATGCCGGAATTCCAGCCTTACATCCCCGAATACGCGGACGCCGACACTTCCGTCGTCGCCGCCGTCCTGTACTACGCGCCTCTGAATTTCGTAAACTTCGAGAACCCGTTTTCGCGTCTGCTCGAAGCCGAGATGCAGCGGTTGGCGAAAATCAAATCAAAGAAAGAACTGATGGTATTCAAGAGAAAATATTCGCCGATAAACTACGTGAAGAACGCGCCCCCGCTGTTCATCAGCTACAGCGACCCCGACCGCACAGTTCCGCCCGACCAGTCGCGGGAGATGGCCGCCGCGCTAAAAGCCGCCGGAAAAATTGTCGATGTCCTCGAAGTCACCGGAGAAGGCATGGACCACGGCTTCGTCATCATGTCGCCAGACAGCGAACAAGCCGCCGAAGCCCGCTCCCGCTCCGCCGCCTTCTTGGAAAAATATCTGGCAAAAAAGGATTGATGGAATCCCGCGAACGGCTCTAAGCCCGGTAAACGATGCGGCCGGAGATGATGGTTGCGGCGCAGTTGAATGCTTCGTCGAAGACTGCGATATCCGCCGCTTTGCCGGGTTCGAGGGAGCCGAGCGCGCCTGCTCGCCCGATTATGCGCGCGGGTGTCTGGGACGCCATGCGGAATGCTTCTTCGGGCGTCGCGCCGAGCAGTTCAACGGCGTTTTTCACCGCCACATCCAGCGTCAGCACGCTGCCCGCCATCGTTCCGTTCGGGATGGCACAAACGCCGTCTTTCACATTCACTTTGAATCCCCAGACGTCGTATTCCCCGTCAGGCATGCCTGCGGCGTGAATGGAGTCGGTGACGAGGGCCATGCGGTCTGCGGATTTAAGGGCGAACGCTATTTTCGCCGCATCGATGTGGACGTGTTTGCCGTCGAGTATCAGTTCGACAGTCATTGCCGGGTCGGCGAGAGCGGCGAACGCGCAGCCGGGTTCGCGCTGGTGGAACGCGCGGACGGCGTTGAATAGGTGCGTGAAATGGGTCGCGCCGCGCCGGGCGGCCTCGTGGGTTTGCTCTGCGGTGGCGTCGCTGTGGCCGACTACGGGGAGGACTCCTGCGGCGACAAGCTTGTCTATCAGTTCCATTCCGCCGGCAATCTCCGGGGCGAGAGTCATCATCAGAAGCGCCGGGCCGGCCTCGCTCAATATCTCTTCCACTTCCTTTGCGGGGGCAGTCCGGATGGCGCTGGGGATATGCGCGCCGCCTTTTGCCGGGTTGATGTAAGGGCCTTCGATATTGACGCCGAGGACGCGCGCTCCGGCGGGCGCTTCCGGCGCGTTTTCCGCCTGACTTGCCATCGCGCTTTTGACCGCTTTGACCGCGCCGAGCACTGCGGGGTGGGGCAGGGACACGGTGGTCGGAACGAATGCGGTCACTCCCCGCGCTGGCAGCGCGCGCGCCATGTCCAGCAGTTCGCTCGCCTTAAAGAACCCCCAGTGTCCGCCGAACCCATGCGTGTGTATATCGACGAGACCGGGCGCTATCCAGCCGCCGCGCGCGTCTATTATTTCCGCTCCGGGCGTCTCCGGCGGCGCTCCTGTCCCGACCTTCTCAATTATCCCGTCCGCCGCCGCGACATATCCCGTCTCCGGCGCGGTTCCGGGAGCTATCACCCTGCCGTTGTAAACTATAGTTTTCAAGTTGTCTCTCCAGTGTCAGAGCGTTTTTGTCACCTTCTTGAGGAACCTCGGATTATCGGGGTCAAGCCCTCTTGCGACCGAAAGGAAGTTTGCGAAAAACTGGAAGGGAACGATATAGAGAATGGGGCTGACAAGCTCGCCGCAGTCGACGGGCATGCGAATCGCTTTCGAGGCGAGTTTGAGAGTGGCCGGGTTGCTCGACGCAATGACAGTTTCGAGTTGTTTGTCCCGCAGTTCGCCGCAGAGTTTGCGGATGGGAGCGGCCATGCGGCCCGACGGCGCGCAGACGAACGCCGGGAACCCTGCTCCCGTCATCGCAATCGGGCCGTGCATGAAGTCGGCGGTGGAGAACGGTTGCGCCACCACGTAGCTCGTCTCCATCAGTTTCAGCGCCGCCTCTTTGACTGTCGCGTAATTGAACCCGCGCCCGATTATGACGCACCTTTCCATGTATCTGTAGCGCTCGGTTATCTCGCGCACGCGGCTCTCCACCGCGAGGGTTTCGTTTACGGCGTCCGGGACGCCGTCGAGCGCTGCCAGCAGGGCGCGGTCTCCGGCGAGAGACGCCGAAAGCATCATCATAGCCATAAGCTGGCAGGTGTAGGTCTTCGTCGCCGCCAGCCCTTTTTCCACGCCCGCCCGCAGCAGTATCACGTCGTCCGCGACCGCCGCCATAGCGGAGCCGGGGGTGTTGGTGATTCCGACGGTGTACGCTCCGGAGGCCCGCGCGAGCCTCAGAGTCTCGTTTATGTCGTCGCCCTCGCCGGACTGAGAGACGCCGATGACGACTCCGCGCCGCATGTCTATCTTTTTCTTATAGACGGTGTGCACCGAGGGGGCGGCCAGCGAGCATGTCAGGCCGTTCTCGCACTCGATGAGGTACTTGCCGAATGTCGCCGCGTTGTCGGAGCTGCCCCGCGCAGCCAGCGACAGGAAGGCCGGGTCCAGCTTCCGTATCCTGTCCGCTATCCCGGCTATGTTGCGGCGTTCGCCTTTCAGCAACCTCTCCAGCGCGGCGGGCTGCTCTTTGATCTCGGATATCATTTTTCCCATGTCTTCTACCTCGACTGTCTGGATGGAGCCAGTATTTGAGTTATCTCGCGGTGTCCGGGCGGAGTCGCATCGGGGGGCGCCCCGGCTGCGGCTGCCGCCGCCGCTATCGCGTACGTCGCCGCGTCGGGCAGCGGCCGCCTGAGCGTCAACGCGCAGCAGAGCGCCGCCGCGAACATGTCTTCCGACTGCTCCCCGAACTGCCCTTCGCGCACAGGCGCGGGATAGTGGGCCGCTTCTCGGATTTCGCATCCGGCGGTCGCCCCCCGCGCCCCGTGATATATCACAGAGGCTCCCGCTCCCTTTTTCAAAAAGTAGTCGGCGGCTTCCTCGGCTGTTTCCATGTCCGATGGCCGTATGCGCGACAACTCAAGCGCCGCGTCGTCCCCGGCCACCAGCACGTCCAACATCCTCATGCGCGACCCGATGTAATCGCAGCCGGGAGCCGCCGCGCAGAGAACAGGCACGCCGAAATGACGCGCTACTCTCAACGCGAAATCAAATGTCTCTTCAGGAATATCCGGGACTACCGCCATCAGGTGGCAGGAAGAAATCATCGCGCGGGCGGCGAGCAGGGCGGTGTTGGTCATCACCGGGCGGGAACCGGGAGCCGCCGGTTCGGCCCTTTCCATGAAGTCCACGTTTACGCCGCGCCGCGCCAGTTCGTTGATAAGCCCCGCGCCCTCAGAGTCCAGTCCGGCGCACGAAAGGTGAAACACACGGCAGCCGAGGCCCGTCAGGCAGACGGACAGCCGCGCCGCGCGCGCCGCCCCGCCGGGATACCCCGGTTCGCCCGCCGCCGCTTCCGCGCCGTGCGTCGCTCCGACCACCGCGACATGAAGTCTTTCCGTGGATTTCAGTTTCATTCCGTTCCGCTGGCGCGCTTGCGCCGCTTCTCTCCCCGATAGATTTTATATTAAACGAGAAAAAACCGATAGAGACGCCGCGCCGCGCCGCCGGCGCGCGCTGCCCCGTGTTTCTGAAAAACATGTTGGCGGCGCGCATGCCCGCTCCATATAATCAATGAAATAAGACATCGCGGGCGAACACCGGCCCGCCCGGGAGTTAGCGAATATGAGGAAATTAATCTGCGCTATAGCCGTCGCCGCTGCGGCCCTCGCGGCAGGCTCCGCCGCTCTGGCCGCCGGCGGAACTCTCCACATGTTCATGTCCGAGAAAGCCGTCTCGAACGTCTCAGACCCGGAACTGAAAAGGTTGCTGGAAAGAAACAGAGATATCGTTCTCTGGGCTTCTTGGTATCCGGACAGCGGATACGCGGGCGGCAACAAGTACGGCGAATACTCCCACTGGTCAGAGTTTCACAACGGATACATTGATTACATCAGAAACGATATCGGGCCGTCGCATCCTGAATACGAGAGGCTGATCGCGCATCTGCTCGGAGCGATGGCGCACGGGTTCGAGGATCAGGTGTTCGACTACCTTTTAATAGAGAAAGTGACGGAGGCCGACGGCGGGACGCAGGACGACGTAGACCGGGGGCTGGACATGGTGTGCATGGGAGAACACGGCAGGAACGAGTTGTCCGCCGCCGCGCGTCTCAAGGGCAACCCCGCGCGCCTTACCCCCGTATCGCATCTTGAAAAAGTTTACGAAAAACTAGGCGCTCCGTGGCCGGACATCCGCCGCCAGATGATTTCAGGTCTCAGGTTCCTCTATCTGGCTTATGAGGGCACAAAGATACTTCACAAGAACGAATCGGAAATAGTCAGGCAGAAGATACCGTGGGGCGCGGCCAACTATATGCAGGCCCCCGGCGGAGTGGAACATCTCGGACGCCTCACCGCCCTTTATTGGGAGGCGCGATGGAAAAAACTAAACGATATTCCGGTTGGTCTAGTGTTCGCGACATATCCCGAAAACGGCGCGACCCTCATATCCCGCCGCGCCGGGACAGTCGATTCGTCAATCAATATTTTCTTCTCCGAGAAATACGACCAGAGTTCAATAACTCCGGAAACGGTGTTCGTCGCCGGGCCGGACGGCGCGCGCATTGATGGCGCGTTTCACTGGTCGTACGGGCACAACATGTTGCAGTTTCGCCCCTCCGCCGACCTTCCTCCCGGCTCGCGCCTCGATGTGACCGTCAAAGCAGCAGTCCGCGACATGTTCGGCGTCCCCATGGCGAACGATTACACATTCCACGTTCTCGCGCCCTGACCCCCGGATTGATAGTCAGCGTTGATTGCGCATTCGCAACCGCGTTTCGTTCAATCGAACTGATGGTATGATATTTGCGCGTCGGCGGGCGACCCGCCGGGCCGCTGTTTCTACCGGATGTTTTTGCTGACTTCGGCCCAGACGTCCCGCACGTCGAGCGGCTCGAACTTGGGCTTGGCGAACTCGGCTTTGCACATCTTGAACACCGCCCGGTTGTATGGGATGTCCACGCCGAATTGATCCGCCAACTCGATTATTCGCCCGTTTATCGTGTCCAGTTCGGAATCTCCGCCGCCGCGCTGGATGATGTCCTGCGCCATGCTGCTGACGACCATCTTCTTGACGTTCTTGTCGAAGATTGGTTTTGAGATGAACGGCGGAAGCTTAGTGGCCATCTCCATTACCATCCATGAGGGCATGCCGCCTAGCTTGCATTCGCCGTATCCGGCGGCTTTCACCACGCGCACGCCTTCATACGTCAGGTTGGTCAGCAGCTTCTGGAAAAGGGCGGGGTCGGATATCTCGCGGAACTTATGTCCGACGAGGGTGGTCAGCGAGTTGGTCAGGTTGATGATAATCTTCGAGTGGGCGGCGTCCTGAATGTGCGGCGTGACAATCGTCTCGACACCCTTGTTGAAGACCCGCGCGACCATTTTCGCCTCGAATTTCATCTCATCGTCGAGCGCGCCCAGCACTATCGGCCCGCGCTTCTGGAAGCCCACGGTCCCCGGCTTGTCCAGCCACGCGTTGTAACATATCACTCCGTATAGAACGCGCGAAAAATATTTAGGAAGAATCTTCTGGTTCTCAACGCCGTTCTGGAGCGCGACGATTATCGGCAGGTCTCCGACCTTGTCCTTCAACATGCGCGCGACGGGGTCGAGGCTGTAGTTCTTTACCGACACCACAACGACGTCCGGGTCTTCGATTTCCGAGATGTCGCATGCTGCTTTCACCTTCACGTTCACGGCCCGCTTCTCTTCCCCCTGCTGGTAGAATGTGACGCCGTCCTCGCGGAGCCTGTCGACAATCTCCGGCTTGTCCACAAAATACACTTCTTCATGTTTTTCAGCGATCCAGCCGCCGACAGACGCCCCGACGGCTCCCGCTCCGAAAAATACCAGCTTCATCATTGTCGTTTTCCTCCGGTTTAGTTTAAAACTGAATCGGCGATTTATATTTCGGATTGGGCAGATCGAAACAACTGTTCATGCCTCTGGCGAACCTCAACTGGAACGGCTGCCGTTCGATGTCCAGTTCATTGAGAATCCGCGCCGACGGGCTGTTTCCAAACCACAGATATTCCCTGTCTGGCTCCGCGTCCTTTTTCAGCAGAAGTCCCATGTTCTTGTTCACCCTGAAGGTCGCCTTGAAGTTCGTCTCGCTTTGCAGGAATCTGTCCCCCAGCCGAGTGTACAGGTTTGACTTCACGTCGAAACTCTCCGCGTTTCCTTCCATCGGAACGCGAACCCGCAGGTATTCCTCGCCCGATTCCTCCTTGGCGACCGTCACGCAGTCGCCGTCCTCTTCGTATATCTCGATATCCTGCGTCACCTTCGGAAGCCCCCAGATATTGTTGCCCCTCAACTGGTTTTCGTATGATGTCACCGGCATCGAGAACACATAGTAGCCGAACTCCTTGAACAGGTTGGACATCACCATCGGCAGCACCGGGATGTCTGCCTGCGGATCGACCAGAACGGGGATGGTCATTGCGATTTCGTTGTAGGGCGGCACTCCCATCACGTTCTTGTATTCGTAGCATGAGAACGCGACAATCGAGCGGCCTAGTGTCATCTTGACCGGCTTGACCTTCGGGTGCGGCATAATATCTTTCGCTTTTTCGTAGTCGCACATGAAGATTGCCATTGCGCAAGTCACGTCGCTGTAGAATGTGGGGAACCTGTAGTTCTTCCTGATGCCGTCTTTGAGCAGAATCGGCTCCGGCGCGTGGCGCAGTTTGAAGCGCTTGAAAAACTTGTCCGCGAACTTGTCGTCGTTGTTCAGAATAGATTCGTCGAACGTGAATGTCGGTTTCATAAAAAACCTCGCAAAATAAATGTTGGGAAGATTATAGAGAAAGGAGGCGCTCCGCACAAGAAGGCGGCGGTAGGCCCGCCGAACCTGTCCCGTCACGCGTTCAACGCCGCGGCGCACAGTTCGCAACGGTGGGTATATTTTTTTTCTAGCAGGCCGGTCAGGCCGGTTTCGGCGGCGAGCGCGACCGGGCCTCCTTCCGCCAGCAAGCTTATCACGGGGTCGCGGCGCGCGCGTTCCACAATGGCGGCTAGAGGCTCGGCATGTATGTTGCCGATAATCAATTTATCAGAGAACAAGTTGGCGTTGCCGCAGCAGGCTCTGGCGTTGCCGTCGGGGTCGATCCAGACGTAGCCGACGCCGAGCGGGCCGAGGCATCCGAAACGCGTTATCGGAGCCGGAGAGCCGCGCCCCGGAGCTTCGGAGGCGCCCGCCCCGGCGTTGACCTCCCTGAATACGAACTCGGAGTCAGGCAACGGCTTCCACGTCGGCCTTGTGGGAGCCCAGAAGCCGAGTTTGATGTCCCCGCGCGCGGTTTCCATTTTCGCCGCTCCGACGCGGGACTCCAGCCCCATTTCGGACATCGCCCGGGCGACGCGTTCGAGCCGCCCTCGCGAACGCTCCTCATTCTTGTCGCAACAGCCTATCGCGAATCTCGTCAGGTCGAAATAATCCGCAGCGTTCACTATGAACGCAGCGACGCTCTCCGGCGGCACACGGCCGTGAAACTCGTCGCAACTGACGCGGAATCCGGCGGTGAACCCTGCCTGCTTCAATCTCGCAAACAGGGCTCTCAGATACTCCGGGCGCGCGGCGGTCGCGCAGTTCGTAGGCGGCCTGTGCGGTTTCATGCTCAGCCGCCTGCCTTCCGCGACAACTTCCACCATGAAGTCCCCGCGCAGCGTCGGCTCTCCGCCCACAAACTGGAACGAATGAAGCCCCATCGCCTTCGCCTCGCGCAACGCCCGCGCCGCAGACCCCGCGTCCAGTTCCGCCTTCGCGTCTATTCTATCGAACGGGATGTTGCAATGAAGGCAGCCCCCGGGACACTCGTAACTCGGCGCGAACGCTATTCCTTTAGGCGTGTATTCAGCTCGGTTGTCCAATCCGTTCCTCAAGTCCGCTTTCGCTTTTTCTCCGCTTCTTTCTCCATCGCCTGCCGCACCGCCCCGAAATATTTTTTCAAATTCAGTGTCACCATGTTTCCGATAAAAGGTTCGAGCATCCCGCACACCGCGCGCGCCACCGCAGGCGGTATCCCCCGGACTCCGTCTATGTTAATTTTCATAGAGCCGGTGACTCGCAATTCGCAGCCGCCCGCCGACTCCGTCACGGACGATGTTCCCCCGCAGTCCACATGCTCGGTGAACACCGGCGTTTCAACCCGCCAGTCGACGGTCATGTTCGCCACGTCGGCGGTGTAATACTCCTTCCAACTCATCTCCGGCGACATGTTGAAGACCGCCCGTATCGGCGCGGGAATCGCCGCCCGCGCAAATATCTGCGCGGTGATAAATTCCCTGCCGTCCGCCATCGGCTCCCGCGATATCACTTCCACGCGGGTCACGTTCGGCGCGTATTTCTCATACTCGTCGAAATTGTGCAGCGTGCGCTCGAACAGTTCGCCCGGCTGACATGGAAATCTTTCTGATAGTCGGAAGTCGTACAAGTCCGCAGTTCCTGATAGCTCGCCGGCTCAGCAGTTTCGGCTCATTGCGGCGGTTGAGATTTTTCAGTATCAGTCTGGGGCGCGTCGTCCGCAGTCTGTTCCGGAGCGGGGGAGGGCGGCGGCTGAACCGCAGGGTCGGCGCAACACCTTGCCCCGGAGTAACTTCTGGAAGTTCCCGGCAGCCCCCACCCGCTGTTTTCACAAGTCGGGGCCGGGTCGGCGCTTCCGGAACCGCCTCTGAGCGTCTTATATCTATCCTTATAGTTCTCGTTTGTCCATTCCCACGCGTTCCCGAATATATCCGCCACACCTTCGGGAGACACGCATTCAGGGCGCGAGCCGGATGGATAGACTCCAACTGCGGGAGTCATATTCAGGGCGGCGTTGCAGGCGGACGCGTTGAAGTCCGGCATGTTGATTCTGTTCGGAGCGCAGGCAGGCCCGGCGCATGCGCGCGCCCATTCCCCGCCTTCGCACAGCCTTTTCCCGGCTTCCTCGCAGAACTTCGCCGCGGCAACCCAACTCAGCCCCGTCGCCGGGCGCTCTCCCTCTTTGTTCGGCGCCTCATGCGCGTCCACGCAGAACGTCCCGTCGATGAATACCATCCCTTTGGGACAGCTTATTCCTTTGTGCCTGTCGAAAAGCGCGATGAAACGCGACAGCGACTCCGGAAGAATCTCCGCCGCCATCGCGTCCGCGTCGGAAATCCTCGCGTCGATATTCTCAAGTCTCAGTTTCAGTCGGAAGGCGTAGTCGGTCTGCAACTTGCTTTCAGCCTCTGCGAGCAGAAGCGCGATCCTGTCGCGCTCCGGGAGGAGCTTTTTGAGTTCTTCCATAGCGGCGGAAACTTCGGACGCCGTGACGTCCAGAGAGTCTACAAGCGCCGCAAAATCCACCGGACACACTGAGCCGGGGCCGTCGAGCGCGGCGCGGATTTTCTCCCTGAACATCGGTGCCGCCGCCTTGGAAACCTCTATTTCAGACAAAAACGCCGCCGCCTCGTCTCTAAGCTGTTCCGCCGCCGACCGATATTCCCGCTCCTCAATTTCCGCGCATTCGCCGAAAAAGGGCAAAAAAACAAGCGTCAGGGCGGATAGTAAAATAGACAGAGAGAAGTGCGAGAGGAGCTTCATGTGTCGTTCCTTTCAGCAGAGCGGGGCGGCACGGTTCAAGCGTGTTTTGAATGTGGCCCGGCGCGCGGCGCAATGAAATCCGCGTCATTATATCAGATGTTTTTTCTTTTTTCTATTGTGCGCCGTCTGCCGTCATGATATCATAACCCGCTCTGGACGTCCGGGAAACATTTTTTCCCGAAATGCGGACACTTTTTTTAAGAACATTATAATAGCGGCGACGGACGCGGCGCGCGTCCGGTGGAGAACGATGGAAAGAACCACTAAAGTTGTAGGAAAAGAACTCGAAAGACTTCTCAAAGAGTCCGAGTTGAAAGGCTCGGTCCTTTATGACGATATCATAGACGTCCTTTGCCTCGATGAGGAACTTGAGGAAAAAGACATCGAAGAGGTCATGGAGCGCTTCAACGCTCGAGGCGTCACCATAGTCGATGAGCACGGCGACCCGATTGTGCAGGGCGAGGATTTCGATAGTCGGGACATATTTGAAGACGAGGCTCGTCCGGCAAGCGAAGGCGACGCTCCCATAGATGACTCTATACAGCTTTACATGAAAGACGTCGGGCGCGTCCCGCTTCTGACGCACGAAGAAGAAATCGAGCTTGCAAAACGCATTGAAGTCGGCGACGAAGAAGCTCAGGCAAAACTAATCGAAGCCAACCTCCGCTTGGTCGTTTCCATCGCTAAAAAATACGTCGGCCACGTCGATATGTCCTTCCTCGACTTGATTCAGGAAGGAAACCTCGGACTCATGCGCGCGGTCGAAAAGTTCGACTACCGCAAAGGAACCCGCTTCAGCACTTACGCCACATGGTGGATCCGCCAGAGCATCATCCGGGGCATCGCAGACCAAGGCGCCACAATCCGCAAACCCATCCACATGGCGGACGCCATTCGTCGCCTTATCAAGACTTCCCGCCAACTCAGCCAAGAGCTTGGACGCGAAGCCACCGGCGCGGAACTCTCCGAAAAAGTTTCCATGTCCGAGAGCAAAATCCGCGAGATGATAAAAATCTCCAAAGTTCCCATCTCCCTAGACACCTCCGTCGGGGACGACGACGACAGCCACCTGATAGACTTCATAGAAGACAAGCGCAACCCGCGCACCGAGGAAACCGCCTCATACACCGCGCTCCGCGAGGAAATCAAGGACATGCTCAGCAACATCGGGTTCCGCGAGCGCCGCGTGCTGGAGCTTCGCTTCGGCCTTATCGACGGACACCCCCGCACCCTTGAAGTCGTCGGCAACGAGTTCGGCGTCACCCGCGAGCGTATCCGCCAGATCGAGGCCAAAGCCCTGCGCAAACTCAAACAGTTCTGCCACGCCAAAAACCTCGAACGCTTCCTCGAAGAAGAATAACTCCGTCCGGTTTTCGCTGTTTTTAGCAGCATTTGGGAACAGACGATAATAGTTATCAATTTTGTCTTGCAGGGAATTCAATCCCGGCGTCTGTGTAGAGCGAGAAAGCCGATTCACGCAGCCAATTGCGAAAAGAGAGGCCTTGCACGCGCGTCTCTGCGATGCCTTTGCCCGTTTTTTGCCAATATTCAAAAGTTTGGGAAATGGGGTTTGGGGAAACAACCCTTTTCAAAGGGTTTTTCCCCAATCGCCGAGGGCGAAACCCTCATTCACTATTTTCCGGTTTTATTCCGACATTAAGGGCCAGCGGGCGTCAGGAGATATCCTGAATGACGTTTTTCACTTTTGGGTCGGCGGCGCGGCCCGCGAACTCCACATGCGCGGCGTTCCCACTCTCTATCGTGTCCATTTCAGACCATCCGTCGAAGATGTGTTTGCGTTTATAGAAAGTGAGCCGCGCGCGGGCGACTTCGGTGTTGTGGCAGTAGCTAGGTTCCCCGTCCGGGTCGGAGTAGTCCGCCCTTATCATATCTGCGTCCCCGCAGGTTATCTCGCCTTTCACCATCCGCGTCGCGTCCTTCGCAGAGAACGTCCAACGCCCGGTCTCGAATTCGCCTTTGCATCCGAGAATCGCCGTCGCCAGTTCGGTAAACCGGTACTCTTCGCCCGCGTGTTTGAAATACAGCACGGAGATGGGAGGCAGGGAGACGCCCGCCTTTTTCAGATGCACGGTCAGCCCCTCGAACACGCTGTCCGGATGGCCGTCGAACGCGTTGCAGTGTCCCCACGCCCAGCGCCGCGCGTGCTTTCGGCCCCAAAGATGCGTCTGGCATCCGGGGTCGCCTTTGAACTCGAACCGCCTGCCGTTTACTGTGATTGTCCCGTTGAATTTTGCCGCCACCGCCGGGCTTAGCACCGTCGTGTCCGCGATATCTTTTTTGTAGAACATTTCAGGAAGATGAAGGTGCGGTTTGGCTCCGACGGAGTATTCGAGGTCCCAAGCCGCCTCGCGCCCGCCCCCTGAGAGCCTGCCTTTCAGCCTTCCGTTCTCAAGATATGAATCGCCGATTGACAACCTGAACGGCGCGTCCCGCTTCTCCATCTCCGCGGTCGCGAACTTCTTTTTTATCCCGAAGCTCTTTCCGGGGTCCGAGGGGTCGAAGCAGGAGAACCACATCTGAAAATAAGCGTCCCGCCCGTCAAGAGGCGCGTTCATCGTGTGCCGTATCCAGAACCCGCATCCGCTCTCAAGATGGTTGAACGTCAGGTAATAAACCTCGTAGTGGCCTTTGCCGCCGTCCCACCTCATCCTGTTGGCCCTGTCCATTTCGGTTCCCTGCGACATGACGGCTCCTCCCGAAAGAAATTTGCGGCCACCGGCGCTCCGGTTCCGCGTCATGCCTATTATAACATGCCGAACCGCCGCGCGCGCGCCCGCCTCCGCGGCAGTGTGATATAATAGCGGCGACTTGCGGCGTTTATACTAGCGCCCGCGCGGAGACGCACATGAAAAGATCTCATATCAACAGGATTATCGCCGAATCGGAGAAGTTTCTGGAAGAGAAGATGTTCGCGCTGCCCCCGTTTTTCCGGTGGACGCCCGCTGATTGGGCGAGGGCGGGACGCGAGGCGGACGAGATTCGCGCCGCCCAACTCGGATGGGACGTTACGGACTTCGCGCGGGGAGATTTCGACGCGTTCGGGCTAGTCCTGTTCACCTTGCGGAACGGCAACGCATCTGACCCCGGCGGCAAACCGTACGCGGAGAAAATACTCATCCTCCAAGAGGGCCAGATGACCCCCATGCACTTCCACCGCTCGAAGATGGAGGACATCATCAACAGGAGCGGGGGCGCTCTTATGATGGAAGTCCGCAACTGCGCGCTGGACGGAACCCCGGCGGACACTGATGTGACGGTCAGCCTCGACGGCGTCAGACGGACCGTGCCCGCCGGAACCGCCCTCCGCATTGTCCCCGGCGAAAGCGTCACCATCCATCGCGGCCTCTATCACAGGTTCTATTGTGAAAAAGGCGCGGGCAAGATCCTTATCGGAGAGGTTTCATCGGTGAACGACGACCACGCGGATAACGTGTTTGCCGAGCCGATAGGGCGGTTTCCGGCGATAGAGGAAGACGAGCCGCCTCTGCGTCTGCTGGCGACGGAATACCCGGAAGTAAAATAGCAGGGGAGGGCGGGCGCTGACGCGCCTTGCGCCAATATGAGAAAACGGTTGGCGGGAATAGGTCTGGCGACAGTTGATATGATAGGAGAGGTTGACTCGATTCCACGCGAAGACGAAATGGTCTATATGTTGTCCCATGAGAAACAGGCGGGAGGCGTGGTGTCCAACGCTCTGGCAGCCGCCTCCCGGCTAGGTCTGGGCTCCTCTTGGATAGGCAAAGTCGGCGACGACGAGCGCGGCGCTTTCATCATAGAAGAGATGCGGCGCGACGGCGTGGACGTGTCGCTCGCCTCAGTCGAGCCGGGGGCCTCCACGCCTTTCAGCTTCATACTTGTCGACCGCAAGACACGAGGCAGAAGCATTGTCTTTAATCCCGGATGTTCCTACTCTTTCGGCGAGGAAATCCCTTCTGAGACAATCTCACGGTTCGACGCGCTGCACCTAGACGGTTTTTTCCCCGACGCCGCGCTGTCCGCCGCGCGCCACGCTCGCGCTATAGGCGTAGAAGTCTTCCTCGATGCCGGTTTCATATTTCCGGCGCTCGAATCCTTGCTTGAACTGACTGACGTTTTTATCCCGACCCTTGCCATAGCGTCAGAACTGACAGGCGAAGAGGACGCCGAGCGGGCTTTGGAAAAGCTTTCGGCAAGAGGGTTCAGGATGGCGGCGGTGACGATGGGCGCGCGGGGCAGCGCGGGGATATGCGACGGCGAGATTGTTTTCGCCCCGGCCTTCGAAGTCGAGACAGTGGACACCACGGCGGCGGGCGACACTTTTCACGGCGCGTTCATATACGCGCGCCTCATGGGTTGGCCTCTAGAAAAGATTCTTCTTTTCGCAAACGCCGCCGCCGCCGTCAAATGCTCTCGCCCCGGCGCTCGCAAAGGCATCCCCAGATTGGACGAAGTCGTCGCTTTTTTGAAATACAGAAATATCGAATTATGAAACTAGAGCGTTAAATAAACATTAGAAACAGTTTTTCCATATGTCCTTTGAATATGATTTCCGCCGGTGAAATGACGCCGCTTCGCTAGCGCCATCAGAGCGCGTTAGGAAAACCTAGTCGAATTTATGCGCTATGTAGAATGTCGGATAAAATGTAGAACGAGAGCCGATCGCGCTAAAACAGCTTGCGAATATACGCTTATTCCGCGCGCGCAATGAGGCCTTGAAGGGAGTTGAAATGAAAGTCATTTTGGATCGATTCGATAAGAGGGGGCTTAGATGTTTCAGGGTTTTCGCTTGGGCGTTCGGGGTGGCAATGTTATTGGCGCGAATGAGCGCTCCAGCTTCAGCTCAGAATGCGACATCTACGTTGAGGCGCCTTATAAATAATGAAAACCCGCTCTTCGTGTACAGCAGCGTGTACCATGGCGCTGACCAGTCCCAGTTAGAGAATTTCTGGGCGGCGCTTCCTGACGATGTGAAACCTTATTTCGGTGTTCACATCAATCCGAAAAAAACTGATTCTAAAGATAACCGAGAATGGATTGAATCTATCCTTGAGACTGCGCGGAGGATTGGCGCGCCAGCGATTATTGAGACTGAGGGGTTTAACAGCCAAAACGACACGCCCATGGAATACTGGGAGGAGCTTTTTGACAAATATCCTAATCTTATAGGGCTTAATATCTCGGAAATCAGCGCCACAGGCGGCCTCTCCGGCGCAAATCTGAATGATGAATTTATGAGAAAAATAGCGCGATATATAGAAGTGGCCGCTTCGCGGGGAGGATATTTCATCTGGCAGGACATGAGCTGGGACGCGCCTTTTCCAAAGTCACCGCACGTGTTCGTCAAGGCCGGGACGGAGCCGGTTCTTTTCAACGCGATTAAGGATAGAGGCGCGCATGTGATTCTCACCCACAAACACAACGGAAACGGGAGGCGTTTCACGTCGGACGCCGCGGCCATGGGTTTTTGGGCGTCAGGCATCACGGCTGCGTGGGGAACTCACAGCGAGGGCTGGCTTTGGTGGGAAGGCGGATTCGAGAAGCTGTACGAGCCTTCAAAGGCTCCGCACCGCAGCGCCACGCCGTGGAAATCCGTTTTTTCATATCCTGACGCGCTCTACGGCATAGAGTGGATGATCGCCGCTTCCGGCGGAGCTTCTCTATTTTCTCTGGAAGCGTATTTCCAAGGCTATTCCTCTTGCGACGGCAAAAAGCTAACGCCAGCCTTCGAAAACGTGATTCTACCGCTCATTCGGCAAATAATAAAACACAGGTTTATCCCTGACCGCGACTCAGCGCTCGCAAAAATCAAGACAGCTTACCGTCCGTCGCAAGCCGCCCCACGCGCTCTTCGCGAGGACCATCTTTTCAAAAGCCTTTATGGACCCGAATATAGCTCGCATTACGAATGGCTGCCCTCAACTGGACGTTACTATTTTATTCCCATTATTCCTATGCTTGCGGAAGCCTCCACTGACGCCTTGTTTCAGAACGTTATTGACGACGGGATCTATAAAGACAATCTTGTATCTCCCGTCGGAAAAAAGAAATACTTTGACGCGCTCTATCCTGCCGAGGGCGAGGGCGACGCTTGGTTTGTGAATGTTGGCGGAAACTGGCTTGTAGCAAATCCGAATGAAAATCTCGACATCCCGGTCTCTTTCGACCTGCCATTATCAATAAACGCGGGCGCGCGCGTTTCAGGAGTCTTGTCTCCGCATACTTTTGCCATCATTCACGAAGGGCCGGGCAGGGTATTTCTACACCTCAGCAACTATAGGGTAGACAGTTCTGTCGATGTGTGGAACAACGATTATCTGAATCAGAAACAACCGTGCGATTATGTGGCGGACAAATATATCTCAAATCCCACGGACAACGTCGCTCGCAGGACAATGATCGCTTTATCCGGCTTTACCGGAGGAATACCTGACGCGATTGTAAACATCGGACAATACGGCGAATACAAGATAGAACATGGCGAAGGCGCGCTACACATTAAGCTCGATCACAACGGAACGATGGATGTTGAAATCGTATTGGGTTCGAAACGATGACTGTTTGTCGCCGCCGTCAAACGCTCTATTCCCGGCGCGCGCAAAGACAACTCCCGATTAGGCGAAGTCGCCTCATTTCCTAGAAATCGGAAGCATCGAATAGTGAATCGTGTATGATGAAATAAATGGAACCATCCACAAAAAAAAACTAACAAAACAATGTCAGCTAGAGAGATGATTTGCATGGCGCTCGAGCGAATAAGCGGAAAAGGCAAAAGTGTTACCGTTCGAAGCCTTCGACGTTTAGGATGAGGTCTACTTCTCCGCGGCCCATCTGGACTTCCTGAGCGATCTGGGTGGATGAAAATCCTTTTCTGTGAAGCTGGATGATGCGGGAGCGTTTGTCGACGCCGCCGGATTGTGAGTCGTCTCTGGAAGCGGGGCCGCGCCGCGCCGCGCCGCGTCTGCCGGAGGCGTCGAGGTCCGCCGCGTCATCCCTTGAACGGGTCGCGGCGGGAAGCTCTCTTGCCGCTCCGCCCATTGTGGCTATCCGGGAGTCCGCCTGCCTGATGAGTTCTTTTAGCACATCTATCTTTCTGTCTATTCTGTCCAGCAATTGTTCTGCGATTTCGCGCACCTCGACATCTGTGGCGGCGGGTTCGTTGGAGGAGAAGAATTCATTGATGGGCTTTTCGCGGCCTCGAAGTTGTTTGGGGCGCGGCTCGGCGGCGGGGGCGTTGTCGATCCATTTTTTTACAAGAACGGAAGCCAGTATCACATTGAAAGCGATGAGGACAACGAGGATTGCGGCCATATTTATGTCACCGGGAAAAGGGCGGAGATGATTTCGTGGTTGTCGCGCCGGCGTCCGTAGACGACGCGGGCGAAACGCCTTTCTCCCCGAGGCTCCTTCCTGACATAGAATTTCAGAACGCCCATCACGGTGTCAAGGGTGAGTTTTTCCGCCAGATGGGTCGGCACGGGATCAAACGCCCCGATGAAAACTATATTAGTGTACGCTGTTCCGTTCTTTTTCGCCAGTTCGCTCATGAATTCGGAAAGGACGGGGAAGGGGATGCGTTTCATGTTGAGCATCTCGCGGCTCTGCGGCGCGTTGTCCAGATATGGGCTGGGGAAGGTCTTTATGCCGTCCGGGGGGACGCACGGGATGCTGTGCGTCTTTTCTGACACGCGTGGCAGATCGACTTTCAGCGGTTTGGTTTTGATGAGAGTCGCTGCGATGAAGGCGACGTCTTTGGAGGCGATTTTTTTGACGACGCCGGAGAGCAGGTCGATGTCTCGGGAGGGGACGGCGTCGGGGAATTCGAGGGAGGCGGTGGCGGCGCGGGAGGG
>MWCD01000035.1 GCA_002069885.1 bacterium ADurb.Bin236
CGTTGCCAAGCACGCGCTCGGCCATGAAGGCGGTCTTGCCGAACAGGCCGAACGGGATCAGCACGAAGCCTGCCAACGTGCTCAATTTGAACTCGATCAGCGTCACGAAAAGCTGGATCGCCAAAATGAAGAAGGCGAGGATGACGAGCGCCCAGGCGAACAGCAGGCACGCGATCTGGATGAAGTTCTCGAAGAACGCGACCCAGCCCATCAGGTCGGAAATGGAATCGAGCAGCGGACGCGCGGCGTCGAGGCCGGTTTGCGCCACCTTGTTCCAGTTGCCGATGAGATAGGCGAAGACGCCGACGAACAGCGTCTTCTTCACCAGCCGCGCAATGATGTCGTCGTCCGCGCTCCAGCTCCAGAACAGCGCCGCGAGCGTCACGTCGATGACGATGAGCGTGGTGGCGATGAACGCCACCTCGCCACCCAACAGGCCGAAGCCAGAGTCGATGTATTGCGTGAAGGTGCCGAGAAAATTGTCGATGACGCCTGCGCCGCCCATGCGTCACCGCCCTTCCGGTGCGGCCGGCGCGCGCGTCCGGCCGAGAAAGCGGTCACGGGTTTCGGCCCATACACGCAGGCATTCCGCGTCGTCGGCGGCCTGCTGGCCAAGCTGCTGGCACCGACGCTGCCCTTCGCGCAGCGGGTCGCGTTCGGGCTGGAGAAGACGCGGCGGTGATGCCGGCGCGTCTTCCTTGCGGGTCATTTCGATGGCTGTCGCCGTGATGGCGATGGCCACGAATACGATTGCGCCCAGCCGGGCCAGCATCTTGCCGTCCATGGCCGCGCCCTCAATTGCCGTTGTTGAACATTTGCGCGTTGCCGGGCTGGTAGCCGTTGCCGGGCGTGAGGAAGCGACGGCGCTGCTCGCGCCCCTGTTCGGCCGCCGCTGCGCGTTCGGCCTCGGTCAGCGCGCCCGCCCGGCCGTTGGCGGCCAGCAACGCAACAAGGTCGGAAAGCTGCTCGGCTGTGAGCTGTGTGTTTTTCGCGGCCTCGGCCACGACGGCCTCTTTGACGGCCTCTGCGGGCACGGTGGTTGAACCGGAGTCTTTCAGCAGCGAGCGGGCCGAAGCGGCGGCGGTGAGAACCGCGCGCAGGACGTCCTCCGCCTCTGTGAGTTTTCCGGCGCGCTTAGCCAGCGATAAAACAAGGGCGACAGCTAACACGGCGAGCAGGTCGGCGTGTTCCATCGCGAGTCCGATAAGGTTTGTGAGTTGCATTTTTTTGCCTCCGCAAGTTTCTTTTCTGCAATTATGCGGCGGCAATTTCGGGGTTGCTAAGGAACGAATAATAGGTTTTATTGCGACGCGTATTTGTCAGTGAAAAAGTGGTTTAAACGAAACACGCCCCTTTGTAAAAGGGGCGGCTTTTCGAGGTTCCTGCAACGAATCTTTTAATTTGGAGTGCGACAATTCATTGTCGCTTTGCCTTGACGGGGATTCATCCCCTGCTCAGCCTCCACTCAATATCCTCCGTATGTGCGGCAAGCTTAGTTGTTTCTCTCTGGCGATGCTGCGCAACTGATCCGGGTCTCCTGTGTGTGACGCCTTGATAGCTCTATCCCTAGCAGCCCGCGTCAGACTCGACTGACTCTGGAAGTACACCTGCTGACCGCCGTAGTGCTCAGCTAGCCGCGCGATAACTGTCAACACCGCGTTCTCTCCGAGGTCTTCCACAAGAAGGTCGAAGACTTCACGGTAGGTTTCCGTGAGGTCTTCAACCCGTATGTCGATTCCCTTTAGCGCGCTCATTGTGCCCTCGGTATAAAAAACTTGCACGGGTCCGTCGTGTTCGACGACAGCCGCCTATAGGCTGTTGACGCGGCTTTTCTCGGAGACATGCCTGCGTTAATGAGCATCCACTCTCCCGCTATAACCGCCGCGCACGTGTTCAACACGGCGCAGTCCGGGCAAACGCCTTGCTCTCTTTCAAACGCCCTTCCTCCGCATCCATCAGCCGCAGCCTGTTCGTTATCTGAAACGCTTCCTCCGCGTTCTCCGTATCCTCCGGGTCCGCTTTCAGCAGAAGCATCAGCGTGTCTAGCCGTCTCAAAAGCGCGGTTTTGAACGCCGTTCTCTTTCCCGCCATTCTCGGCTGTATCGTTGCTATTCGTTCGCTCATCAGTCATGTTCTCCCTCCGTCAATTTTTTAATGTCTTTCCGGGTGGCACGCACAAACTTGTTTGTGCGTGTTCGTTTCAGACTTGTGGTACTCCCTTGATCCGCAACCATGCGTTCGTCAGTTTTTCGTACACCTCTCCGGAACTCTGTATAAGGCTTCCGGTGTATCCGAAGAATTTACCCGGACAACTCTTAGGCCCTGCGTTAGGTTTCCCTGCGTTCATCAGTCTCCGAACCATCTCCCCGTGACCGTGCACGTTCGCTGTGTAATCCAGCGAATACTTCGTTACCCAGTGTTTGACGAGGTCCCACAGTTTAAGATACTGCTGAGCTGTGGGTTCGGTCAAGTCAATATTGCCTATCAGGCACACGTGCAGGCTGTGAGCGTTCGCGCCGTAGCACCCGTTCGCCACCGTCTCCTCGCTGACCAGCCGGTACACTTTCCCGTCTGCGCCGGCCACAGGTTTACGCGCGGAGTACGAGCTATAGTTCGGGTACTGATTCCCGATGACAACGTGATAGCCGGGAACCTTCCAGCCGTTGCCCTTCGGACGCGGGGCCGTGTGCCACCGCACTATCTCTGGCCCGTCTCCCCAGTGCGACGCGCTATGGTGTATAATGATTGCGTTGATTTTTCTCATCCTAGCATCCCCCTGTCATTCGCCGCCTTCAAGGCTCTTTCGTTAAGTTCCTCTTTCCTACATTTCGCGTCTGTGCAGTTCCTTCGGTCGATGCACATCAGGCACATCCGCAACGCGGACGTGTCGTAACCGCCGAGGGAGTTCCTCGGCGGATCTGTCAGCCGAGGCAGTCCGCGCAACGTCGCTTTCCGTCCGGGCACTTTGTCAGGCGGGAGTAGTGGGGAAACATCTTCCCGCAGTCCGCGCAGCGCGCTCCTCTGCCGCGCGGTTTCCCCTTCGTGGCTTTGTGACTTTGTGGTTTCTTCTTCATCTTTTCGAGGGCCCTGTCGGCCATCGCCTTCACCTTCTCCCGCCGCGCGGCCTGCTCTCTCCCAGCTTTCATCACGTCCGCCTCGTTCACTCCGCGATTGCGGAGTATCAACTCGCTCGCGTCCGGGATGTCCTCCGGCGTCTCCTGCCCCGCAGGGCGCGGGGCGTCTCCCCGCTGAGCTTTTTTTGACGACATAATCTCCGCCAGTTCCTCCGCCGTGTAGTCGTCTGCGTCTGTTGTAGACGGCGGCGTCTCTTCTATCTCCCCTCTCTGCGCGGGTATCTCCGGCAAAGCGCTTCCGCCGTTGCCGCCCACAACAACCACGTGACTCTTCACTCTCTCCCTCAGTCCGAACACCCCGGCCACCGCCGCCGCTCCGCCTGCCTCCCGGATTTCTTCCAGCGTTCCGTCCATCTCTGTAAATTCAGTCCGTCTCACAATTTTCATTTCTATCCCCTCCTTAGGGTTGTTGTTATTTGGAGTGCGGCGATTCATCGCCGCTTTGCTTTACCGGGGATCCATCCCCGGACTTCTTCTTTCCGTCCATCCGGTAATTCGGGTCTCTCTGCCTAATCGCCTTCAGGGAGTTCAAGATTGTCTGAGCCTCCCCCACAGTCTGCGGCCACGGACGTTTTATCTGCCGCGTGTTAAACGTTCTCTGCGCTTCGAGGTCTGCGCCCATCGCCGCATACGCGAGCCTTATCTGCTCGATTTGCCACCCGCTCACGCTGTCCGTTTTACGCCGCCGCTCCCGCGCCGCCCGGTGGGGATGCGCTCTGACAACGTGGCTCTCCGCTCCGCTCTCTACCGGAGCCTCGCCCGCGCGCCGCATAAGTTCCTCTATGAGCCGGACTCCGT
This sequence comes from bacterium ADurb.Bin236, assembly GCA_002069885.1. Taxonomy (GTDB): domain Bacteria; phylum UBP15; class UBA6099; order UBA6099; family UBA6099; genus UBA6099. Next base: position 3,933 of record MWCD01000035.1, read on the forward strand.
CCGACGCGGTGAGTTCCCGCAGTGATTCCTTCCCGACTATCGCCGCTGTGGTCTCTCTGCGATATCCTTCCTCTGTAATCCCCAGCGACTTAAACAGCCTGAAGATGTTTCGCCGCTGGTCATCGGATAATGGTTTCAATTTCTTCCTCCTTTCGTTTGCGACGTCCGGGGCTTGAACCCGGATGCCTGCCAGTCGCCGTACCCTCTGAATTGCTACGCTCTGCTCCGCTCTGCTCCGCTTCGCTATACTACGCTCGGCTAGGCTCTGCTTTTTACAGCGTCCGGGGCTTGAACCCGGATGCCTGCCAGTCGCCGTACCCTCTGAATTGCTACGCTCTGCTCCGCTCTGCTCCGCTTCGCTATACTACGCTCGGCTAGGCTCTGCTTTTTACAGCGTCCGGGGCTTGAACCCGGATGCCTGCCAGTCGCCGTACCCTTCGACTTGCTTTGCTCTGCTCAGCTAAACTCGGCTTCGCTATGCTTTGCTCCGCTTTGCTGCGCTTGAATGTTTTTGTTTTTATCCTTTCTAAATAGCGCCACGATCTGGCTCTGCGTCGGTAGTAAATGACTGTTGCCAGTCTCTTCGATTTTCTTGACGGTCTTGGGCTTGGTGAACATGTTTATCACGCCCAGCGCTGCGGCGGTCGCCTCCGCTTTGCGGGACTCTTCGGGCGTTAATGCTCCTCTGTCTATCGTGCTGGCCACCCGAATGTTTTTCCTAGTCCGGCGTCGGATGCCGCACAGCCCCCGCGTCATGGTGTTTATCTTCTCGCGGGACGATATCATGCGAATTCGCTTTTGCCCTCTCTCGCGTTCCCACACCAAATCATAATTTTGCATGACGTAGTTAATCGCGCTCTGCAAGTTTCCATATCCCTCGCCGCCCGGCGCGGTGTCTTTTCCGCAAATCTTTTTAAGCTCTTCATCCGTATACACCGCGCCTACGCCGCCCTCCTTCAGGGCGTCTATCAAGGCTCGCGTTGCCAGCGCAAACCCGTCGTAATAGGCAATTGTTTTTACGTTGTCCATTTACGCAACCTCCGATATCTCAATATTCTTGACAGTGAATCTGCCGTTCATTCCTCCCTTGCGAGCGCGCCATCTGCCCAACCCGATAAACTGTCCGGCTTTTTCCAGATATTCAATTACCTTTTCCGGGTGATCCATTAGCACGGGGTCTACAAGCGTAAGCGTTATCTGCGTTTGCCATTTTGGGATTATTGGAAAATACTTCAACACTCGCGATCCTCCGCCTTTCTTACCGTCTGACGGAACGTATTGCGCGTGCGCCTCCACCGTATCAGGATCGACTCCGAGATCGGCGTCATCGAAAACCATCAATCCAGCGTCAATGAATTTCGTGTATGTCGCGTTTCGTTTGCCCGGCACGCTTTCAGACAAAAACTGCGAGATGTCCGTCATCATGTTTTTGATGGCGTTGCCCGGTATGATTACGTTGCCGTTCGCTCCCACGTGCATCCTCTCGCGCCATGTCCGCAACTCGAAAGCGTCATGGGTCTCTCCTGAGTCCTTCTTCGTCGTAATCATTCTGTTAAAACTGATTGGAGCCGCTCCGACTAGCGTTGCATTGATTTGTTTCATTGTGTTTCCCCTCCATTTGGGATTATTTTTACGCGCTCTCTCGGACGAGCTTCTCTCTCTCGTCCGCCGCGCGCTTGCACGTCGGACACATCAGCCGGTTCTTTAAATTGAATCCCCAGCCTTCTTGCTGCAACCGTGTGACGTCTTCCCGGATCGGCGTCTGGTCGCTGAGCTTTTCTTCTCGTCCACAGCCCAAACATTTAATCGAGTATTCCACTTCCGCCCCTCCTTTCGTTTCGCTTTTCTTTTTCCGGGTGGCACGCACAAACTCGTTTGTGCGTGTTCCCGCTCACTTCGCCTCTGCGATTTTCTGTATGTCAGGCTCGCAGCGCGGCTTGTCTTTGATTTCCAGCCACGCTCCGACTCTGGTCAGAGTGTTTGCGTCGAGCTTCTTGAGTTCATCTTTGTCGGGCGTCTCTTTGACTTTCACGCACGCGCTCATCCCCGCTGACTTCAACGCCTTGATCACCGCTTCGGCGTTCTTCCAACTTACGGAGGTCACCACCTTGAACGCGACATAGCCGAACGTAAGTTCTTTTTTCCTCGCTCCGGTGAACTCTTCTTTGCGGCTCTCGGCGTATTCCAGCACGGCCTTCTCCAACTGCTTGCGCTCCACCGTCTCCGCCGCTGTCAGCCGCTCGGCTTCTTCTTTTGCGGCGTTTATCTTCAGGTTCATGTCGCCCTCGACTTTTGTCTTCAGGATGTCGATCTCCCCCATCCGCCGCAGGGCTTTGTCCACGTCGTCCCAACTCTCAAACTGAATCGCTTTTTTCTTTGCCATTTCTGTCGTTCCTCGCTCTCTCGTTTTTTTACTTGCTTTCTATCAACTCTTTTTTAACGCCTTGCGGCAGCAGACCTCGAAGGTCTTCTCCGCTCATCTGCTCGAAATCCGCTATCAGTCCCTGTAACGCTCCCCTCAGATTCGTCCGCTTGCCGACCGCCAGATTCAACGCGGCGGTGTACGCCCGCGCTGTGAACTCGTCTATGTGGGGTTTGGCGGACGCCGCGCTGCACGGCAACCAGTATCCGCCGGCGCGTGAACTGCTGGCCACCGGGATGTTGTGCGCAAACCTCAAATGCAACACTACTCCCCGAAGCTCTCTCTCGCTCAGTCGGCACTCTGCCGCTAGTTCCCGCATCCCTATGGCGTCCGCTGGCGTCGGCCTGCCGAGCAGGGCTTCGTACACCCGCCGCTCTTCGCTGTTCAAATCGTCAAACAGTTCAATCTGCCGTCCGCCGCTCATAGGGGTTGCCTCCTTTTCTTCTTACGCGCTTCGCTTCTTCGCTTTTTCCGTTCCGCCCAGCGCGTCTAACAAAACGTCTCTCACCTGTCCCTCGGCTTCATTTCGCCCGCAGTAATCGCCTTTCAACACGCTATGCACTGTCGTCTTCTGATAATCAGTTCGCTCCGCCACCTGTTCTAAAGTCAAACCTAGCGCCGCTTTCATCTCCTCCAGACTGTGATTCGCCGCCACATGCTCCAGCTTCACTGTCTTCGAACCGTTCGAGAACGCCACGTCCAGCGCGTCCCAACACTCCGTGTTAATATCAATCGGCGTCCGCGCCAGCGCCGCAATCGCGTTCTTTGCTTTCTCTTCGAACAACCTTCCATTCCCCGCCGCAGCCGTCCTGTGCGCTATGTACTCTCGCGCGCTGGACGCCATCAGTTCTTGCGCGTCTATAACCTTTCGCCCCGTGCGAAGCCGACGGTAAATGTCAGGAGCGTATCTGGCGCAGTTGTCCAGAAAGCCTCTCCACCCCACAAACAGCACCCCTAGCAAATCAACCCGCTCCGCGTACGCCGCCTCGCTGAACTCTTTCATCCCTCGCATGAACTCCGACCTGTATCTGTGCGCTTCGTCCAGCACCAACCCCACATGCCGACCCTTCATCGAATACAACCACTCCCGCAACTGCGCGAATCGTATCTGGTTGCTCCTCTTGAACACTATCCCGCTCTCAGCCAACATCGGCTGCAACGCGTCGTACACGCACGCGAAATACACCTCACGCCGCCCCGGATGCCCCACATGCACCAGCGTCAAATCGTGTGTCTTCCCCGCGTGCTCGGTTAAGTCGTTTATCAGCGTCGTTTTCCCTGCGCCCGGTGGCCCGACAATCGCTCCCATCTCTCCCCGGTACAACCACCCGCTCACAAGGTCTAAACTCTTTAGGTAGTTCTTTGACCTGTATATCTCTTCCTTCAACGGCTTCCCGAACGGGTCGCTCTTCAATCCGAAGTGATCCATCAACTCGATGATGTTTATAAACTTCTTCATGCTGTCCCTCCGTTTTGTGTTTTAGTTATACTGCCTGCGCTCTTGCCCGCCTCACGTTCGCCGCGAGTTCCGCCACCGCTCTCATATCCCCCATCTTCTCCGCAACCAACTGCCGCGCGAGCCTCTCGTTCTCCGCGCCCAGCTTCCACACCGGCGTGCCCGACTCCTCCGCGAAAAACGCCAAAGCCTCTTCTATGCTGTCGAATCCAGCCTCCGGCGCGTCCTGCTTTATCTCCACCGTCCTCGCCCTCTGTAGCCCGGCCCCCACTGCCGCCCCCTCTGTCCTCGTCTCGTACAGGAACCTCTCAAGCGGCGGCAACTCAGACGCCATCTTCTTCAATTCCTCATTAATCCCATGCTTCTCCGCTCTGTATGTCCCGTCCATCTGCGGCGCGAAATCTCTCGTCGGCAACCACGCCATCGTCCTCGGATGCCTCACTTCCACTTCTCCGCTCCGGTTCCTCTGGCACAATACTTTCTCTCCTATCAACGCCGCCGGGCGTCCGCAAATCTCATAGTATCTGTTGTCAATCTGCACTCTCACCGACGCGTCAACCACTCTCTCAAACGTCCGCAGCATCGCGTCTCTCAGGTCGCAGCCCTCCGGCAAATCTCTCGCTTCCTGCTCCCTCATCGACGCCGCGTACACCTCGGCCCGACTCCGCCCGAATGCGTTGGCGCAGGATGACTTTTTGGCGTTGTAGGCGATAACGTAGTTTTTCAGAATCTCTTGCCACTCGTACAACTCTATGTGCCGCCGCCGGTTGACCAACAGTTGCTTTTCCAGCGAGGCCCACGCCGTCCGAAACGGCCTTTCTACCGCGCCCTTCGACTGCGAATTCCTCGCCTTATGCACGTCCAGCTTCACGCCCAGCAACTCAAGCATGCACCGCCCGCCCTCGCTGTTCGCCAGCGGCCCTTTGTCCGTATATACGATTTCCGGTAGCCCTCTCATCGGATGCCACGTTTTCGGTCTCCACGCCGCCTCTAACGCCTGCGCCGCTCCGTCGCTCTTTTCTCCCGGCGCTATTAAGCAGTACATGAAACCTAACCGACTGTAATGGTCTACAATTGAGTAGTAATAAAGTAGAAACCTCCCGGCGGGCGTTATCGCTTCTCCGTTGTCTCTCAGTCTCAGGTTCTTTACCCCTGATTCCTCTCTCTCCCTTATCCCCATTAGCCAGTTGCCCGGCTCTTCGAGTGGCCGTATCGGGTACAAATACTTGCTCCCAGAGCCGTCAAACATGTGCTTGTAATTCGCGAACGGAGACTCCACTCGCGCACAACATTCCTTCGAGGTTATACCAAGCTCTCTCGCTATCCTGTTCGCCGTCGTCTCGCTCACCGCTCCGGGCGGCAACAACCCGTTCAACTCCAGCAGCGCTATCGCGTCGCTCGTTGCCAAATCCGCCCGATCCTTCTCTCGCGTCGCCACCTTCAACGCAAACACAGTCTTCACATGATGCATTGTGTGCTCGCTCTTCTGCTCTCCCGCGTCGGCTCTTATTCCCCTCGCTCGCCCCCGGTGCGCCATCATCAGCCTCTCAAGCTGCCTCCGCGTCACACCCAACGTAAAAGCCCAATCATCCTTCACTCGCGACTTGTCGCCGCGCGGAGCCGCGCCAACCTCTTTTATCGCGGACGACACCATCTGCTCTCGCGTCAATATCCCAGTGCTTGTCTTTGCGCTCGACATATCCCCTCGTTATCCTTCCGTTGTCTCTGCCGCCGCCTTCTTCTCCGCCTTCTCTTTCTCCATCTTCGCCAGCATCTCAGGGATAAATATCGGCTCCTGATAATCCTCTCCGTATTTCTCGTTGAACGCGTACACCACGTTCATGCACACCGTCTGCAGATACTCCACGCACTGCAGCCTTATTCGCCTGTGCTGCTCGGCGTCCAACTCCCAATCGTCCCCCGCGATCCTCACCAACAGAATCCCCACCTCTGACGCCAAATCTATCGCGGTGTTTATCTGCGCGTTCAGAGCCTCTTCGCTCTTCGTGACCAGCGCCCTCAGTTTTTTCTCTAGCTCAAGATTCTGCTGGTTTGTTTCATTCACTTCCTTTGTTCGCTTCGCGTCCAATTCGTTCATTTGATTCTGGTGCGCCGCCACTTTCTTTTGCAGCTTCTGGTGGCTAATCAACAGTTCCGTGAGAACGCCCGTATCCACTCCCGCGCTCAAATCCACCTCTCGCCCGTCCTCGAATTTCAGAACGTTCTTTTCAACCGACAAGGTTCCGTCGTCGAGCATCTTCATGGTCTTGTATGCGGTCGTCAACGACAGCCTTTGCAGCAAGTCTCTGTTCGGGTTTTTTACCAGATTGATGTAGTTGTCTGCCGAGCGCTGTGAAATCCCGATGTTTTCGCAGAAGCTTAACATCGCTTTTCGTCCGAACTTTTCAACAAGCGCCAGCAACACGCCCCCCTGATTGATCCGACACACAGTCACAAAGTCAAACGCCTTCTGCGTGATTCCCGTCTTTAAAGCCTCATACTGCTCCCAAAGATTCGTGGCTTCTTCTTGTGCCTCCGCTGGTGTTGTCGAACTCAGTGCCTTCGCTGGTGTTACAATCGCAAGCTCCATCGTGTTTGTCGCCCCTTCGTTCATTTCTCGTCTCCTTTTGTTTTTTTGATTTTTTTGGAATCTGATATCTGTTTTTTGAGGGTCTCTATGCGCTTACTATCCCATCGTATTTCTTCGATATCCACCCCCAAATAACCTGCCATGTAAACATGCGTGAGCGGCGGGACTTTAGTTCGCCCGGCCTCGTAATTGCGCATAGTGGCCTCTGTGCATAAAAGCACGTCGGCGAGATGCTTCACGGTAATGTTCTTTTCTTTCCTACAGTTTTTGATGCGAATCCCTGTCATTTGATTCACGAATCTCTTTTCATACTTCAACTGTTCTTTCAACGGCCACTCAGCCATGCTCTTTCCCCTTTCTATTTTTTTGCAAGCCCCTTGCAATTACGGATTTCCCAAATTGCAAATCGTTGCAACGGTGTCACTCCTTCACTTTTTTTTTTGCGGCAAGCCCCTTGCCGTTCTTTTGAAATCGCGGCAAACATTTGCCGTAACCGCACACCTTTACTTTGTTGCAAGCCCCTTGCAATTACGGATTTCCCAAATTGCAAATCGTTGCAACGGTGTCACTCCTTCACTTTGTCGTTCTTTTGCTCCATTCTAAATAACTGCTTTCATTACTGGCTTTTTTCTGTTCGGGCTTAATAAGCAACATCCAGCACGACAGCCCTAACACCCCGATGCCACCCAAGAAACAGACAAAACCGCCATCGCTCGTCATTAAATCAACTATCGCACTGAGCATGTCGGAGCCTCCAGAATCGGATTCGGGCGCGGTTCGCTCATCCGCCCCACCACCATCGGCCTCGGCTCCGTCACTCGCCCCGACGCCGCCGAGGAACACGTCCCGCCCTGTATCTGAATCAAAAAACACAGCCACAGCATCACGAAAGAGTTCATACTACGCCCCCTCAGTGTTTTTTCTCACAGACTCGAACGGCCTGTCCGGGTCGCCCGTCCAGCGGAGCTTCGCCCGCTGACGCAACCGCCACGCCTGTTCAGGCGTCGGTTTCGGCGCGGGCCGTCCCCACAACCACTCATGCGACTTTCCTGTGTAGTGCGTCACCGCGCACTCCACCGCATGACCGCTCCGCTCCCCGGCGACAACCTTCCACACCCACGTCCGGCTGATCCCTAGCATGTCCGCAAGCTGAGTCCTCGTAATCCCGGCCTCTGCCAACGCGCCGACCCTCCGAGCGTGCAGGCTGTCCAGTCCATCCCTGTTCACTGTGTTAATCGCAGGCATTTTTGCCCCTCCTCCAAATTTAATTCGCTGCCTCGTTCCAATATCCGATCCACCGCAAGCAGCAACTCGACCGTCTGGTACACGGCCTCTCTCGCCTCATCGCGGGTAATCTCCCCCGCGTTCCTCTGAATCAGAGCCTGCGCGCATTTCGCAAACTGGCTCTGCGCGTCCGCCACCGTCCTCGTTCCCAGCCGAGGTATCCGCGCCGGCAGCTTTAATAGCGCGTGTCCAGTCGCCCTCGCAAACCACCTTAAAACCCGATAGTCTCCTGTCGCCCGCATAAGCGGTAACAGCTCAGGCAACGGTGGCCACGACTCTTCGTTCGGGTTTCCCCAGCGATACACCGTGCTCCCCGCGCGCCCCAGCGCGGCCGCTAAATCTTCAACCCCGGCTTTGTGGCCGAGCACCGTTTTTTGTATCTCGATTTTGAGAGTCAAGGATAATCCTCCGTATTCGCTATCAGTCAACTAATTGTTTAGGGTGTTTTTCACAGAGAAAAATAACAGCGTTTATCGTTGTGTTTTTCTTGGTTTTGTGTATAATGTTTTTGCGCGGTCGTGTTGACATGGTAAGACTATTTTACCTATTTCTGAATAGCAGTCAAGACATATCTGAAATAATTTTTAGACATGGCTAAAACAAGCAAATCGTATAATCCGGGAATAGGCCAGCGGCTTGAATTAGTTATTGATAAAAAATGTAGTAATAACAAAAAGAATTTCGCTAAATTACTTCATATGAGTCCTTCTCAGCTTTCACAATTGTTTGCGGAAGATTTGCCCGTGCCGCAGAAAAGAATTTCAGAATTAACTAAACTTTTCGATGTGAACTTAAACTGGTATTTTACGGGCGAAGGCGAGCCATTTAATGAACACGCCAGCTCGATGCGCGTCGCGGATCGGGCGGCTGTCTATCTCGTAAATTCTCTCGCAGCTTCTCAAAAACAGCATAGACTTCTTCGCGACAATGCCTCCAAACTCCTTCCCGGCCTCGTTCGCGAAGCCGCCGCTCTCAATAAACTCTTCTCTCTCATGGACTCCGACCCCGACCTTAAAGCCCTCATCCTCAACACGTCCCCCGAACTCGCCGACGCCTACGACTACTATCTCCACAACTCTATCCCTAATCTCAATCCCCACCCAACTAAACAAGATAAAAATAATCCCTAACCCCTTGCCATCTCGCCCCTCCCGCTGGTACTCTTTGTCTATCTTCTTTCGCCAATTACGACTGCGCTCTTATTAATAGATATATATAAGGAGGCTCCCTTGAAAACCGATGACATCTCAAAAGCAATAGGAAAATTTATTATTTTGGTTTTTATCGCCGCTTCCATCGCCGGTGGCATTTTCCTATCTGTCCACCTCTATGAGAATTCCTCCTACGCCGAAAACAAACGCGAACAAGTCCGCATCGCCGAACAAAGAAAGATCGACGCCGAACAAAAAAAACTTGATCGCGAACTCGAAAAACATCGTATTGAAAATGAAAAAAGAAAATACCGGAAAGAAAACCCCACCAGCGGCGACCTCGTCGTCATAGCTCAACGCTGGCTCCGCGACAACCTCGATGACCCTCGCGGCCTTGACGTCCTCGAATATTCCGCAACACCCGGCATCAGCAACATCGACGGCGAAAAAACGTTCGGCATAGTTGTGAACTTCCGCTCTAGGAACGCATACAACGCTTTTGAAAAACACTCCGTTAAATTCTTCATCCGCGACGAACAAGTCGTCAAAGTCGTCCCCATCTACTAACCCCTGCCGCACACTTCATCCCCCTCAAACCCGCCCTTCATCACCACGCCACCCTCGCTCTGTTTAATGTTTCGCAGCCCTCGCTCTCACCCTTCAAAAACCTCTAACTCATCACCCCACTAGATAACACAATAAAAATATATTTTTGTTTTTAAGCCTCTAAGATTGGTTGCCGAGGACTTGTCATTCCGCCCGTATTTCCAACTCCTTCCAATTTTTTCCAACCCAATTACGACATTTCAAGCCTCCATTTACGACACCCCCAGACAAGGGCGCCGCTGGATAACACAGACAGGAGGACTTCATGAACTCGCTTCTGGTTGCAGCGCTGGCTTTCTTCGGTTTCATTCTGGCTTACAGGTTCTATTCCCGGTTTCTGAGCGACAAGATATTCGGGCTTCGAGCCGATGCCGTCATGCCCGCCCATAAATACGAGGACGGGGTGGACTTTGTGCCCACCAACACGCATATACTCCTCGGACATCACTATACGTCCATCGCGGGCGCGGCGCCAATCGTAGGCCCGGCTATTGCCATATTCTGGGGATGGCTGCCCGCTGTCCTTTGGGTCGTCTTCGGCTCCATTTTCATCGGAGCGGTGCACGACTTCGCAGCCCTCGTAATCTCGGCGCGCAACGAAGGCCGTTCTATCGGCGAAATCACCGAAGACATCATCGGTCCCAATGCCCGCACTCTTTTTCTCCTAATAATATTCTTCCTACTGCTAATGGTCATCGCGGTTTTTTGCCTCGTGATAGCGAAGCTGTTCACCCTCTTCCCGGCTTCGGTTTTTCCAATATGGCTTGAGATTCCCATTGCGATTACTCTCGGCTACTTCGTGTACGCCCGCAAAGGCAACGTGGCATTGTGGTCGATTATGGCTGTAATCATTATGTACGTTTCCATTTACATTGGAACGAAACTCCCGTTAGGGTTAGACATGCTTGGCGTGAAACCGGAAAATGTAATACTGGTTTGGATAATCATCCTTCTCGTTTACTGCTACATTGCGTCTATTCTTCCGGTGCAGTACCTTCTGCAGCCGAGAGATTTTATCAATTCGCACGAGTTGTACGTCGGGCTTGTTATTTTGTTTGCGGCTGTGGTTTATGTGAGTTTCAACGGAGGAGGCAACTTCGTGGCTCCCGCCATCAACAATGACCTCGCCGGAGCGCCTTCGATGTTCCCGTTGCTGTTCATAACGATAGCGTGCGGCGCGATTTCCGGATTCCACAGTTTGGTGTCCAGCGGCACGACGGTCAAGCAGATGGACAAGGAGACGGACGCGCGCCCCATAGGATACGGCTCCATGCTGCTCGAAGGCGCGCTTTCGGTGATGGCAATTATCATGGTAGGGGCCGGGTTCGCGAACTTTTCGGCGTGGCGCGAGGTTTACAATGGTTGGGAAGCCGCGCAGGGAGCCGGAATCGGCGTCTTCGTAAAAGGCTGCGGTTTCTTCATGGAGCAAATGAAAATCGGCAACATGCAGATGATCTCTCACGACTTGGCGGTTGCCATCGCTGCTGTGATAGTACGCTATGTGGTTGAGGAACTGGCAGGAGATTTCAACGTGAAATTCCTGACCAAAAGACATCCGGCGACATTCGTGGCGGCGGGCACGGCGGGACTGCTCGCGCTCGCAAAGGGCGGCGGCGCGGGCGGCATGATTCTCTGGCCCGTGTTCGGCACAACAAACCAGCTTCTCGCCGGCCTCGCTCTCATGGTTATCACTGTGTATCTTTTCCGCAAAGGCAAAGGCGCCGTCTACACCTTCATCCCGATGGTTTTCATGATGTTCGTCACGGGATGGGCTGGGATTGTCGGGCTGAAAAACTTCATAGGCAAGCAGGATTGGCTGCTGACGGGCATATCAGGAGCTATCATGCTCCTTGAGGTATGGCTGATTATCGAGGCCGTCAAGGTGTTCGTCAACCTTAAAAAGGGCAAGGCCTGACTAATCGACTCTGCCTGTGCCGCTATGCGCAATCGGCTCCGACTTTGAGATTCAAATCATTTTGAACAGTCGCCGGAGTTTTCTTTCGATTTGCATTCATTGCACAATTCGCCGTTTGTCGGCTTCGTCGCGGAATGGATGTAATTGGCAGTAGGCCATTTGGAACAGTTTTTACACCAATGCCAAGTGTCGCTGTAGGTTAATCTTCGATATGCAGGCATTTTATGGTTCCCCCTGTCGCTTATTTTAAACCACACGCTTTCAATATATCTGAAATATTGCCGACAACAAGACGCAAAAAAGCAACTAAATTAATAACAAATGCTGCACGGCAACGAAGTAGCAAAGCCGAATTGCAAGACGAGTCTTTCGCTGGCAAAATCACCTAGTTGTTGTAATAGAAAAAAGAGGCATTATTGAGCGTAAGCTTTGGGGCGGTCGTTTTGCAGCAGTTGAAGAACCGCTGTCCGGATTTTTTCGGTTTCGGTCCGCAACGCGTCTTTGTCTTCAATCTGTTCCGGGCGCAGTTTGACGTCAATAGGATTTCCTATCCGCACTGTGACCTTCGTGGGAAAGAGCGCGGGCAGGGCGAAAAGCTCTGAAGGAGCCTCGCCGTCAGCTTCGCCGATCCAGAAGAGAGGGCTTGCTTCCTCGACCCCGGCGACCGAAACGGGAAGTATGGGCGCGCCGGCCATTGCGGCAAGTTTCACGCATCCAGGGATGAATGGCCTCAGTCTGTACCAGTCGAAAACCGTGTTGTTGGAGCCTTCGGGGAACATTCCGACCACGCCGCCGCCGGAAACTTCGGAGCTTATTTGCTCGTATGGAAACTTCATTTTTTTGTTGTGGACAATGCAATCGAACGCAACGACCTGTTTATGCCAGCCCGGCATTTTTTCAGGGTCGCTCCATGCGACCCACTTGATTTTCCGGTCGGGCATGGAGGCGCTTATCATCATCGCGTCCCAGCCGAACCAGTTCGTGTGGTTGGCGGCGATGACGAACCCTGTTCCATCTGCGGGGATGTTCTCCACTCCGCGCGTTTCCAGTCTGTGATAAACCTGAGCGAAAGGTTTGATGATTTTGACGGCTGTTTCATAAACGCTCATCATCTGCCTCCAGAATTCAAGCTCTGCGCGCGGACTGCGGAAGAATCACCTTTCGCCTCGACCGGATTTTTTAAGCGCGTCGAGGAGGACTTCCAATTTTCCTTTTGCGGGCGCGCCGAAAGCTTTTTGAAGCTCTTCGGCGGCGTAGTTGTTCGTCAGGAATCCGGGCGCGTCTAAGATGCTTTCCCAGCAGACAAGCAATTTAGGGCAGGGCAGGGAGTCGTTCGCCTTGCGGCAGTGCTTGAAAGTGACAGGGCCGCCCAGAGACGGACAACGCCAGTGGGTCATCTCATCATGTTCTGAAATATCGGGCATAGCTTTCCCCATTTGCTCGCGGGAACGCGGAGTTATCTTTTAAGCGTCCTTCCCGGCATAGCGTCAGGAAGCAATTCGCCGTCTTTCACTGTATGGCAACCGTTTATAAACACGTGTTCGACGCCGGAGGGATTTCCTGTCGGGTTTACGAACGAGCAGTTGGGAGCGATGGTGTTCAAATCCATCACCAGAACGTCCGCGAACCATTTTTCTTTCAGCAGTCCGCGGTCCTTGAGTTGGAAGTGTTCCGCCGCAAGCCCGGTCATTTTCCTCACGCCCAGTTCGAGGGGGAGCAGCTTCATGTCCCTTACGTACCGGCTGATGAATTTCGGGTAACAGCCGTGGAATAGGTATGAGGGTTTGCCGAAGCCCATCAGGATGGTGTCCGTGCTTATCGAGACGTTCGGGTCTTTCAGAGCGGCGAAGAGGGAGCGCTCGGTGAACCTGTCTTCGGGTTCTCCCATAGACTCGAATACCAGCACGCAGCCGTCTTCTTCGACAAGCAGGTCGCACGCGGCGTCGAACGGGTGTTTGCCCTGTTCGCGGGCGATGGTCAGAAGCTGCATGCCCTCGTATCTCTTGTTCTTTTCAGAGACGACAGCCATAATGCGGGCGCAGCCCCAGCCCATTATTTTAAATAGGTTGAGAGACCATGTGTTCTTGCCGGTGTGCGGCCATATCAGTTTGCCGTGAGTGATGTCGTAAAGCATTTCTTTTCGGGTTTCGGGGTCTTTGCAACGTTTTATAATCTCCTCTTTGCCGCCTGTCAAAGCCCACGGCGGGAAGAACGCGAAAAGGTGGGTGAATCCGGTTGTGGTCGGCATGGCGTCCACGCTTATTTTCACGCCCTGTTCCCGCAGCTTGTCCAGTTTCTTGAACTGTTTGCCCTCCTCGCCGTCGAGCGGGATAGGTAGAGACCAGTATTTCGACATCTTTATGAGCGCGCCTGCGAACATCCTGAAGACGCCGCCGAACCATCCCATGTCAGGGACCCAGAATATATGAGAAATCTGAGCGCGGATGTCGTTCGTCCGGGCGACTTCCACCACTTCATCCACAGCTTCCGGAAGGGTGTTCATATAACTGCGTAGGTGGCTGGTGAAAATGCCGTCGTATTTGGAAAGAACCTTTCCGAGCGCGACCAATTCGCGGGTGTCGCTCTGGAGGCCGGGCATGTATTGAAGTCCGGTCGAAAGCCCGATTGCGCCCTCTTCGAGCGATTTTTCGAGCGTGCGCGACATCTTTCCCACCTCGTCGTCGGTGGCGGATCTGGTGTCCATCCCCATAGCGTCGATGCGGAGCAATCCGTGAGGGGCCAACAGGCCCATGTTGAGCAGCATCCCGTTTTTCTCTATGTGGGAGATGAATTCGCCCGTGCTGTTCCACTTGACTGCCGCCTCGATGTCCATGCCGGTGAAAGCCGCCAGATAGTCTCTGATCAGGTTCTGGTTTTCGCCGCCGTACGGGGCCATGGACATTCCGCAGTTTCCGCCGATGAATGTGGTGATTCCCTGTTTGACCAGCGGCGCGAGTATGTCCCGGTGGTCTTCCCGGAATATCGTCATATCCGCGTGAGAGTGCGGGTCGACTATCCCCGGACACACAATTTTTCCGGTGGCGTCTATGGTTTTGCAGCCGTTGACCTTTTCAAATTTTCCTATAGCCTCGATTTTATCTCCTGTGATAGCGACGTCCGCGACGAACCCCGGCGCGCCCGTTCCGTCCACAACTGTTCCATTCTTGATGATGATGTCAGGCATGGTTGCTCTCCCGATTCAATTAAATTCAATACATTATCCATCATTAATGTATAAACATAAGCCTTTTTTTCAAATAATGAGGGAAAAGCGAAGATGTCTGGCGACGGACGCTGACTGTCCGGGATGGGGCGCGGCAGGGTCAAAAATATCGCCGATGTTGGATTTTATATTAATTGGACTAATATGTATGTCTGTAGTGAATATATGATGGAAGCGGGAGAAATATGGGAAAGAAACCGACAGGCGGCGCAGGACCGGCGAAAAGGCCGGTGAAGAAAGCGGCGGCGGGCCCGGCAAGAAAACCGGCAAAACGCGCTCCTAAGAAAAAACTGGGCGGCGGCCCTTCCTGTTTTATGATAGCCGCCGGATTCATAGTCACACTCATTGTTTTCATCATCACTATGGCATTTGTGGTGGTCGGCGTGGTGGCGAAATACACCCGCGAACTGCCTGAACTTCAGCAGATTGTTATGCCTGACGTCAAAAAAACGTCCATCGTGTACGCGTCCGGCGGAGAAGTGCTTGCCGAGTTATACGAGGAAAACAGGGAATACGCTCCGTTGTATGAGATACCCGACAGCGTGAAACTCGCGTTCATAGCGACTGAGGACGAGCGTTTCTTCTCCCACAGAGGGTTGGATCTCAAGGGACTGGTTCGCGTGGGAACGAATTTCATAACGTCTTTTGGCAGAAAACGCCCCGGAGCGAGCACGATAACACAACAGCTCGCCCGCAACACCTACCTCACTCAGGAACTCAAGATGGAATCCTCCCTGAGCGACAAGATAACAAGGAAAATCAAAGAGATTCTGCTGTCGATAACGATTGAGAAGAAATATTCCAAAGAAGAGATACTTGAGCAGTATTTGAATCTGATATATATGGGCAACGGGGCGCACGGGGTGAAAACGGCGAGCAGAATCTATTTCGGCAAGCGCATGGAAGATGTCACTCTCGCTGAAGCGGCCATGCTCGCGGCGACGATCAAGGCTCCGACCATCTACAATCCTTACAAACATCCTGAACGCGTGGTTAGAAGGAAAAACGCGATTCTTGGCAACATGAGGCGGCTGCACTTCATCACAGAGCAGGAATACAACAATTCAGTTGCTGAGGACATAAAACTGGCAAAGCGCACAGGCCCCGGATACGAGAATTACCGCGCGCCGTGGTTCGTCACGTATTTGCTTGAACAGCTTCAGGACCCGAACGGGCCGTATCCGATGACCGCGACGCAGATATACCGGGGCGGGTTCAGGATATACACCACGTTGGATATGAAGACGCAGAACTACGCGGATGAAGCGGTGGCGCACGGGTTTGAGCTTGCTTCAAAGAGAGGCAAGCAGGGATGCAACATGACGCAGGGCGCGCTTCTGGCTATGCGTCCGCAGACGGGCGAAATCCTCGCGATGGTAGGCGGCAAGGACTATAAACAGTCGAAATTCAACCGCGCGTGGCAGGCCCTTCGCCAGCCTGGATCTTCGTTCAAGCTCTTTGTCTATGCCACAGCTCTTAAAAAAGGCTTTTCGATGGAAAGCAAGATATCAGACACTTCGATTTGCTATAAACCGGACGGATACAACTTGCTCAAGATGTATTGTCCCGGCAACTACGACAACAAATATCATGGCACGATGACGTTGCACCGGGCGCTAGTGATGTCGCGGAACATCCCGGCGGTGAAGATAGGCCGGATGGTCGGCGAGAAGAATGTGGCGGAAACCGCCAGAGAAATGGGCATAACAACGAATATGTACATAGGTCCGTCGCTGTCTCTCGGAACGGCGGAAGTGACAATTCTCGACATGGCGGTCGCCTACTCGACAGTCGCCAACAACGGGTTCAGAAACACCCCGATAGCAATAAAAAGAATCGAGACGCACGACGGCAGGGTGGTGTACCAACACAGAATAAAAACCGGTGTAAAAGTGTTGGGAGACAACGAGATAGCTCGATTAGTGCCGTCGCTGAAGGGCGTGATCAATGAGTCGGGCGGCACGGGCGGACGCGCGCGCATCGACCGGCCCGCCGCCGGTAAAACTGGAACCACCAGCGACTACCGCGACGCTTGGTTCTGCGGCTTCGTTCCTCAGATGACGGCTATCGTTTGGGTTGGAAACGACAACAACTCGCCCCTTCGCGATTTAGTGGGCGGAAAACCCACAGGCGCAGGCATAACAGGCGGCGTTCTTCCCGCTCCAGTTTGGGCGTATTTCATGAAGAAGGCTCTGAAAAACGAGCCGGTCAGGGATTTCGTTCTGCCTGATGTCTCTCCGCTGAAAGGCATTCAGCTTGACTCCGCCGCGCGCGCTTCCGGAACGACTTATCTCGATTTTCTGGATTCAAAAGAGAGTTCCGGCAAGACGTCGAAACCTTCTTCAGACAGAAACCTAGAACCGGAATTCTTCGAATTCGAGGAAAGAGAAAAGAACCGTCAAAGAGGCGGCGGCGGTCTTCTTCTTGAACCCGAAGTAGTGTCTCCCGACGATAGTCAAGACAATCTATTCTAAAGCCGACGCGCTGCAGACCCGATTCTTCCCTTCGTCATAGTGACGAAAGGGTCATTTCACTCTGCATTCAATTCCTTGAGAAGGGATTTGTAATCTTCGTCGTCGAGGTTCATCGTTTGGCGCAATTCCTCGGCGAACTCTTTGTTCAGCTCTTTCATTTCATTGATCATATCAGGAACGTATAGCTTCATGATAATGCCCATCGCTTCCGCAGTAATGGCAGGAGTAGTCTCAATGGTTTTCTTCCCTGCAGGCGACTTGTAAAACTCATTTATCGCTTTTATGTCTTCAAGTGTGAAGTATTTTGCGTACAGCGGAACGTATACTTCATCGACCATCTTGTTTATATTGAAAACGCTCAACGCTCTTTTCATAACTTTTTCCATGTAGTTCGGCATTACTTCTTCGAACAGTACGGACTTCTGTTTTTCGGACAAGGCAGATGAATCTCCCATGTCCTTTGCAATGCTTTCCATTAAGGCCGGCAATTGCGTTTTGAAGTTCCCAACCATCATAGTCGTCATCTGCTCGAACATTTTATCCATTTCCATCAGGTCGAACATTTCTTTTATAAGGGCGTTTTTTTCCGAGTCGATTTTTTTGCTCTGCGCAGAGGCCCCTATTTGAAACCCGCAAACCAAAAGGAACATCGCCGCAAACGATATCGTCGTCTTTTTCATGATTTGCCTCCGTGGCACAAAATGTTTGTTGAAATATATCACTTGAAAAACTGAAAAGCAACGTTATAAAGCCGTCAATAGAGACTTGTTCTCCGCTTTTATTAGAAGAAGCTGAATCCGCCGGTGAGGAACGGGTTGTGCGCTTTTTCGTGCCCGATGGTGGTGGCGGGGCCGTGGCCGCAGTACACCACCGTCTGCGGGGGCAGCGTCAGAAGCTTGTTCTTTATGTTGTCCAGCAGCAACTGTTGGCTGCCGCCGGGAAGGTCTGTTCGTCCTATCGAGCCGTTGAAAAGCGTGTCTCCCGCGAACACCCTCTCTCCGAAATCGAAGCAGAGACCTCCGGGCGAGTGGCCGGGGGTGAAGATAACTGTCGCTTTGAGATTGCCGACCTCTATGATGTCTCCATCTTTGAGGAAGCCGTCAATCTCCGGCTTGTCGCCGAACCTTACTCCGAAGAACTGGCATTGCCTTTCATAGCCTTCCACAAACGGGGCTTCGGTTTCGTGGAGCAGAAATTTTGCTCCTTTGGCGACCCGGATCGCCTGAACCGCGCCGATGTGGTCTATGTGCGCGTGCGTGTTGATTATGCGGGAAACGTTCAGTCCCCGCTTGTCGATGGCGGCCAATATACGCTCCGGCTCCGCTCCGGGGTCTATCACAACTGCTTCTTTGGTCTCTTCGCAACCGACGACGAAGGTGTTTTCCATGAACGGCCCGACTTCAAGCGTCTCTACTATCATTTAGCGTCCTCCGGGGCGGGCGGCGGCCCTTCGCTGCCGCCTCGTCCTTGCTCGTTGTATGATGCTATAATAATGACAGGGCATGGATGAGTCAAACTGTGGGATAGCGGCGTCGGCCCTGAAAGGCGGATGACGCCATGTCTGTGGGACACAAAATGAAAGTTGACGTTTTAGTTCTTGGTGGCGGATTGTCGGGAGCGGCGGCGGCTTTCGAGGCGGCTCGTAACGGCGCCACTGTCGCTCTGGCGGAGCGCTCCTTCATGCTCGGCGGCGCGGCAACTCTGTCTCTCGTCAATCCGTGGCAGACGTTCCACTCGCCCTCAGGCAGGGTCATCGGCGGCTTCGCTCAGGAACTGACCGAGAAGTTGCGCGCGCGCGGCCACTCCCTCGGCCACTTGCCCGACCCGGTGGGTTTTGCAACATCGGTCACGCCGATTGACCCTGACGGCTTGCGCTCGGCTCTCGACGAAGAGGCGAAGGAGCGCGGAGTCGCCGTCCTTTACGGGCACAGGCTGCGCGACGCGGAGATGGTTGAAAATCGCTTGCGCTCCGTCACCCTCGAAGACGAACACTTGGGAACTATCTGTGTCAGGGCGCCCGTATTCATAGACGCTACCGGAAACGGAGACCTGTCGAACATGGCGGGTTGCCGGATGGAGATTGACTCCGACTGCCAGCCGATGACGCTCATATTCACGATGGACGCCGTGGATTTCGAGGCGGTGGCGGCGTATCATCGGGCGCGCCCTGAAGAGTTCTACGAGGGCGCGGCGAAAGACGGCCCGCTCAGGGGCGGCTACATCGGCGTGTCCGGCTTCTTCGAGCATGTCCGCCGCGCGCGCGAGTCAGGCCGCCTGATGGTTCCGCGAGACCGCGTTTTGTTCTTCGGCAACACTCGCCCCGGCCAAGTCGTCGTCAACGCCACCCGCGTTACCGGGAAACACGGCGCGTCGGGAACCGAACTTTCTGAAGCTATGCGCGAGGGGCTTGAGCAGACAAAGAACCTTGCCGACTTCATGACTTCCGAACTTCCCGGTTTTGCGCGCGCGCGCGTCGTCCGCATAGCCGACCAGATTGGAGTGCGCGAAACCCGGCGGCTCATCGGTCGCTACGTGATGGACGAAAACGACATTCACGCCAACGCGAATTTCGACGATGCCATCGCAAAAGGCGCTTTTCCTCTCGACATCCATTCCGGCGCGGACGCCTCCCTTTCCTATGAAAAGGTGTCCGGCAAGGGCCGTTACGACATACCACTGCGCTGCCTTCTCAACTCGGAGGTAGAAAACTTGTTGACGGTCGGAAAATGCATATCCGTCACGCACAAAGGTTTTTCGTCAACGCGCGTGATGCCGACATGCATGGCGGTCGGCCAAGCCGGAGGGGCGGCGGCCGCGCTCTCCGCCAAGATGAAGCGAGACCCGGAGGAAATCTATCCGCTCATCAGAGACGCGCTCAGGTCCGCCGGAGCCATCATCTCAGAGGAGGATATCGTTAACGACATCGACGCTCTCGCGCTCGGTTAAATCATATGGAGGGCGCGCGAACCGGCTATTTATCGCGCCGCGCTCCGAACACGGTTTGCTCTGATATGTTTTCTATCTATATCCATTATCCTTTCTGCGCGAGCAAATGCGCGTACTGCGATTTTGTGTCCCGCCCCGGAGCTTCTCATGAAGAGCGCGCGGCTTACGTTGATCTTGTTATGACGGAAATCGCAGGCGCGGCGGAGCGCGCACCTATTTCGTCGCGACACGCGGCGGACACCCTTTTCTTCGGCGGCGGAACTCCGTCTTTGATGGAGCCTCGCGAGATCGGGCGGATTATCAAAGAAATTGATTTGCGCTTCGGCATACGGCAGGGCGCGGAAATATCCATGGAGAGCAATCCTGCCGCGCGCAACGCTGACGTGTGGCTGAACGGCGCGCGCGAGGCGGGCGTGAACCGGCTGGTCGTCGGCGTTCAATCCCTCGATGATAAAGAACTTGCTTTTTTGGGCAGGGCGCACAACGCGCGGCAGGCCTCCTCGTTCTTTGCCAAAGCGCGCGCCGCAGATTTCCATTCCGTCGGCATCGACTTGATTTACGGTCTGCCCGGACAGCGAGCGCGGGACTGGGAAATTACTCTTGAACAGGCCCTCGACATGAATCCCGACCATGTCTCTCTTTATTGCCTCGAAGCGCCGCCGGGGACGAGGCTTGCCGCCGATATCGAAGCTGGTAAAATTAAACCTCTCGACGGGGACGCTCAGGCGGATATGTATTTCGCCGCCGCTCGCGCTCTCGAATCGTCCGGACGGGCGTGTTATGAAATCTCAAACTTCTCGCTCCCCGGACACGAATGCCGCCATAATCTGGTTTACTGGCTCGGAGGCGACTATCTCGGAGTCGGCATATCCGCCTGCTCTTACATAGACGGCGAGCGCTTCGATAACGAGAGGGACTTCTCAAGATATAAAGAAAAAGTTGAACGCGGCGAACGCCCCGCGCGCTGCTCCGAACGGCTCAGTTATCCTCGGCGGATCAGAGAGTCGGCGGCTATGGCGTTGCGGACTTCGGCGGGCTTTGTTTCGCCGGACATCCACTCGTTTCACGGGCGCGCCCTTGAAGCTGACCTAGCCGCTTTGGAGCGAGACGGGTTCATCGAAACGAAGCCCTCCGGCGCTCGCGCTCTTTTGCCGGATAAGCGTTTTGTGAGCGACACCGCGTTTTCCCGCCTGATATGAGCGCGCCTGCTCTTGACGCGGACTCCCTTTTGCGGCGAAACTTGTTTGTGGCGGCTATGCTCGGCTGGGCGGACCCGCGACGATACATCGAAATCGGAAATCGATTATGGCTCAAAAGAAAAAACTCTCCGTCGTCATCCCCGTTTACAATGAACGCGACACCCTGCGGGAGATTGTTTCGAGAGTCAAATCCGTCGCCGTCGATGGCGTGGACATCGAAATCGTACTTGTAGATGACTTTTCCACAGACGGCACAAGAGACCTGATAAAGAATGAGATAGCCGGCGAAGTCGGCGCTGTGGAGTTCCATGACAAGAACATGGGGAAAGGCGCGGCGCTCCGCACAGGCTTCAAACGCGCCTCCGGCGATTTCATCATAGTTCAGGACGCCGACCTCGAATACGACCCTTCCGAATATCCCAAACTGCTCGCCCCTCTGCTCGACGGACGCGCCGATGTCGTTTACGGCTCCCGCTTCAAAGGCGAGGGCGCACACCGCGTCCTTTACTTCTGGCACTACGTCGGCAACGTCGCCCTCACTCTCATCTCTAACATGTTCACCAACCTCAACTTGTCCGACATGGAAACCTGCTACAAGGCGTTCCGCGCCGAAGTCATAAAAAAAATCGACATCGAACAGAATCGGTTCGGCTTCGAGCCTGAAGTCACCGCCAAAGTTGCGAAGATGAAATGCCGCGTGTACGAGGTTGGCATTTCCTACAGCGGGCGCACCTATGAAGAGGGCAAGAAAATCGGCTTCAAGGACGCCGTCGTCGCCCTCTGGTGCATCGTCAAATATAGATTCAAGAAATGAGCGTCGCAACCGGCCCGCTTTTTCAGTCTCCGGAGAACAAGACATGAAAACGGAATCGAATACCGAATCGGCGGAACTCCTCCACTGCGCGGTCGCGACAAGCTCGGAAGAAAACGCCGACGCGGTGTTCAGGCGGCTGTTCGGGATGAGCGTGGTAAAGGAGTTCATGGTCGGCGAAGAGCTTGGCCGGGCTTTGTTCGGGTTCGGCGGGCAGGCCAAAGTCATTGTCTATTCGGCGGGCGGCGCGACCATCGAGGCGTTTATCAGTCCCGAACGTTCCGGCGCTCTCGACCGCTACGACCATATTTGCCTTGCGACGCGAAACAGGCTCGACCTCATTGAGCGCGCATCCCGGATGGGAATGAGCGTCTCCTCGTTCGCTCGCGAGGGCGGCGACGTGGTTTTTATCAGAGATTCAGACGGCAATTTCTACGAGATTAAAGAAAAAGAAGGAACAGGCTGAATCCCGGCGGCGCGCAGCCATCGGGCTTCGGCTATTTCGGACTATCAGGAGCGGAGGCGGCTATGGACTGGAAAATATTCGCAATGTGCTTCGGCGCGGTGTTCCTCGCCGAACTGGGAGACAAAACGCAACTCGCAACCATGATGTTCAGCGCGCAGGTCAAAAGCCCGTGGCTCATATTCGCGGCGTCATCTCTGGCTCTCGTGACTTCAAGCCTGATAGCTACCACAGTCGGCTGCGCCGCCGGCAGATGCCTTCCCGAGACGCCGATAAAGATTGCCGCGGGCGCGTTGTTTCTGATAATCGGCGCGGTAATGCTCTACACCGCATTCGCGGGCGGACGCGCGGCATGAGCGCAGAAGATAAAATCGCCCTCCTCTGCGACGAACTTCAGGTTCTCGCCTTCAACATGGCTGAGGAAGTGGACACTCTCAACTTCCATTCCCAGAGAGAAGCCGCCGCGGATATGCGCCGCCGAGGCGTCTTCGACTCTCTGGATGAAATGAGAGACAAAATACGAAGGCTCGAACGCGAATTGCGCTCCTGTGGCCGCGACGCCCAAGCGGAAGACGTCGTCGAGATGGACGCCCTGCTGGAAGTAATGCATAAATGCGGCGGCGAGCCGGACAACTTCCGCCAGTTCGTTTCCGAGCTTATCCCTCTAATAAGAATGCTCGACAAATGGGGTGAACGCGGCCCCATCGACGGCTGCGGCTCCCCTTTGTAATCCGCGTCGCGTTGCTTTGCCCTCTTTGCTTCTTTATATTTATCACGCGGGCGTTTGATGATCCTGTTCACCGAGTGAACAGGCAATTGACGGAATATTTCGTCGAACCTGCGGAACTTGGCTTAGCAAAAATGTTCTACCAAATTTGTTTGGCACGAATGTTGCCGCCCTTCTTTTAAATCTTAACTTTTGTGCTTTATAGCAGGTGTGTGATAAAATCCACGTAATTCTGTTGATTGCCGTATAGATATGAGCAAAAACGAGAAACGAATAATTATAGCGGCATCCGCAGTATATTGCTCGTTGGCATTTATCGCGCATTTAGGTTTTTCACATCCCGGTTTTTATGATGAATCGCTATTTGTTGAATTTTCATCGTACATGATAGTATTAGTGGTTCTTCCATTGCTGATAATAATGCCGTTTGCCGGATTGCTGCTAATTATCGCTTCTGTTTTCGTTGGAAGGAAAAGAGGAAATGCGACAATGCTGTTTTTTGGTTGCGTTTTTCTTATAAATGCTATTGTCACGCTTGTTGAACTTGGGATTTGCGACGAGTTAAGGAATCCATATCTTAGACGGACTGCGATTGTCGGAGATCAATTGATTGACGCAATAGAGAAATATAAGAATGACGTTGGAGACTATCCTGATTCCTTCAGCGAATTGACACCACGCTATATGAAAAATATTCCCAAGACGGGAATGACAAAATATCCTGAATTTAAATACAAAAAGTTGCCGAGAAAAAATGGAGACACATATGAGATCAGTGTGATTACGACTTCCGGCTTTGAGTATTGGACATACTTAATATATATGCCCAGCATGAAGTATTCGATAAATTGCGAAAAGAGATTTGGCAAGTGGGCGTATTGTCACGAGTCTGGTTGAATAGTGTGAGCAATCATGCTTTGTCCGAATTGAGCTTCCACCCTGATATCGGATTCCGCAAGCAATAAACATCTGTAAGGGCGAATGTTTAAGTTGTGGCAATTATCCTTTATTGGGTTTGTCAGAAAGGCGGTTAGTCCATCTGACCTATGATATTCCCAAATTTTGCGTTTTTGATATGGTAGAGTCAGTCATTAAGAATATTCGGCGACTCCTCTTGCGCGCCCGGCTCAGGCATATTCGCGCCATCCTTGAATCGGGGCAAATCGTAATGATGGGGCGGCGGACCCTGTGGCATGTCCGGGTAACGCTCTCGGAATTCCGGGAGGTCGTAGTGATGCTCAGGTAGGCCCTCCGGCATCTCAGACGGAAGACCGCCTACTCCCGGATGGCCTATATTTCCCACGATGCTGTTCAACTGCCGGTACATCTCCGGCGTTGTCTCCGGTCTCCAGTAATTGAACGCGGACGCCGCGTTTGCCGCCACGATGAACGCCGCCACTGTGATGAAACCGTAAACCGCCGCGCTTATCGGCTTTGGAACAAACGCCGCGCGAACCCTTAGCGCGTTCTTCACCCGGCACGCGCCGACGCAACTGTAGCACGCCATACACTCCGGGGCGTTAACTCTTCTTTTTTTATCAACCTTTATCATGTTCGGGCAAGCGGCCGCGCATTTGCCGCAACCGACGCATTTTTCCGCGTCTCTGCTCACCGCAGTAGGACTCGCCAGCGAGACCAACCCCAGCAGCGCACCGTACGGACACAGATATCTGCACCAGAAATTCTTAAAAACCACCGACAACGCGAAAATGACGAATACCACTATCAACGCGGTACGGCTGATGTTTGCGAAAAACAGATACATCTTTACATCCGCCATCCGGTTGTACGGACTATGAATGAAAGACTCCAAACCTCGCAAAGGCATTCGCAGAATGTGAAAGGCGAAAAAACCTAGCAGAAAATACTTCAAACCCTGAAGGGGAACATCAAGCCACGCCGGAATTCGCGGATTGCGGCCGAATATCCACTTGCCCAATTTGTGCGCCCACTCAGACGCGAATCCGATAGGGCACACCCATGAGCAGAACCCGCGCCTCAACGCCAGCGCGAGAAACAGCGTCAGCGAGAATATCACAAGCCCCGCCGGATGAATCCTGTTGGCGACCCCGCTCTTAGCCAGATAAACCAAGCTCATCAGAGAGCTTATCGGAAGAAACCCCTCCACGCCCGGAGGACGCGAAGCCACAGCTTCTGCCGGAGACCCGGACAATGATTTTACAAACGCCCCGAATTCAATCCCTATCAGGATGATGACAACCGCGAATAGAGACTGGACGGCAGGGCGCAGCCATCGCAAACTATTTGAGCGCGATGTCTTCGCATCGGCCGTCTCGCCGTTGTTGTTATTCTCTGCCATATAAGCCCCCCGGCGCCACGACAATAATAAACAAGTACCACAATGCCATTATACCGGGCCGATACGCCCGCGTCAAGTCATTCAAACATGTGTAAATGATCGTCAGTTCTTCCATCAGCAATCTGATAAACATTCGGGTTGGCAGACGAAAAACCGCGCAGTCGCCGCCGCCGCTTTTTCAAGTTGCGGAACTTCGTTTATAATGAACATTGACGCGAAGGGAGTTCGGTATGGTTCCGCCGCCGGAGGGATACGATGGCTGCTGACAGCCGCAAAGGATACACGCTTGAGCGCTTTCCGAGCGTGCGGCGCCTGACCGTTGACGCCGGATGGATAGTTTCGCGCAGGCACAACGTTCACGGCTTGTTCGAAATAGACGTCACGGAAGCGCGAAAGATAATCAAGGAGCGGCGGGCGGCGACGGGCGAGTCGATTTCGTTCACCGGAATCATGGTTCACTGCATAGCGCGCGCGGCGGCGGACACTCCTCACATTCACGCTTGCCGCGATTGGCTGGGCCGTCTGGCGGTGTTTCATGACGTTAATGTGAACACGATGATCAGCGCGGAGATAGACGGCAATCTGACGGTAATCCCCCTCATCATCCGCGCGGCGGACAAGAAGAGCGTCAAGCAGGTCAGCGACGAGATTCGCGCGGCGCAGGAAAGCCACAAGTCGGGGCGCGGCGGGCCGGAAGCAAAATACATTAGCCGATTCGTGACGCTTCCCTCGGCGTTGCGGCGCTTGTTCTACCTGTATCTTTATAAGAAGCCCGCGATGTTGCATGAAATGTTCGGGACGGTCGCCGTGACCGCGGTCGGCATGTTCACGGGCGGCGGCGGCTGGGGCATCCCTTTCGGCAACCACACCCTGAGCGTCGCGCTGGGCGGCATAGCAAGAAAGCCCGGCGCAGTCGGCGACGAAATACAAATCCGCGAATACCTGTCCGTGACGATTACCATAGACCACGACATTGTGGACGGCGCGCCCGCCGCGAGGTTCGTCAGCCGTCTCAGGGAATCGATCGAATCCGCAAGCGGCCTCAGCGAAATATAAACCGCCTCAAAGCTCGGCCCCAATCCGATATTATCATTGAAGAAAAATGTCAATACCGCGCGCCTCTCCGCGACAAAATATATTTTTGCCATTGGGAGAGTTTTGCCATATAAATATGCGGTCGCGCGAAGCGGCTCCGGCGGCGGAGCAATCGCGAAATGCGGCCGGCTCGGACTATTTGGGAAAAGGGAGCGACTTGCGGCTATGGCGGAAATGATTGTTTTGCACAGCATGGTTTCAGGCAAAGCTGGAGCGGATGCCGGAATGAAAAGAATCTCCGACATCGTAAAAAAAGCGCTCGGTCTCGACACGCTCATTGAAAACACCACAATCGCGTGCGTTTCGACCGTTGAGGAAGTCAAGGCCGCGTTGACCAAGATGATAGAGACCCGCGCTCCTAAAATCGCCATCAGCGGCGGCGACGGCTTTTCCGCTTTGTTCGCGAAGTGTTTCTTCCAGATAAGGGAATCGATGAAGAGGGACGATTACAATCCCGACGTGCTTTTTCTGGCGAGCGGCACCGGCAATGCCATATCATATTGCGCCCGCTTCAAAAACCCGATTGTCGCATTGAGGAACTTCTACGAGGGCCACTATAAGACCGAAAAACTCAACATGCTCGAAGTGTCGTTCAACAAACTCAAAGAGATAACCCATTTCGTGAGTTTCGGCGCGGACGGGGAGATTCTTGAGATATACAAGAATCAGCAGCGCAAGGGGCTTATCGGCTACATCGGAGCCGTGTTGAAATACTCATTCAGCCGCAAGCTTTACAACCCGTTCAGCAAGAACGACGCGAACTACACGCTCGACATAGCCAGCGACGGCAAACACATATTCAGAGGCAGATACGAAGGCGGAGGCGTTTCCAGCATTCCGTATGTCGGCTACGGGTTCAGGCCGTACCCGCTCGCGACAGGGGGCGACGCCCACATGCGGTTTGTTCTATTCGGCGCCATACTCATGCCAACATTGTTCAAGTTCACCAAACTGGCGTTTCCGAAACGCCCCAACCGTTTGATATATGACAACAAGTTGAACGTCCCGGCGGTGCTGGATTTCGCCTTCGACCGGGACGTCCACGTACAGACATCAGGAGACAACATCGGGAAACAGTCCCGCGTCCGCGTGGTGTTCTCCAAAAAACTAACCCTCAACATCGCCACAAGAGCGAAATAGTGGTGCGGCGGCATCGACAGAATCGCAATGACTAAAGCCTCACAGGAATCAGACGCGGCAAGGAACGAACTAAGCCGGATTTGAACATCTCCGCGATTCTGTCCGTTATAACTGTTGCTGATAATATCTGAGCGACTCACATAGGAATCATAAATGCAACGCTAGAGATCGGATGAATTTGTTATTGCTTGAGAAGAAAATAGCAATTTGTTTTTCAGTCAAGGAAACGAGATCAAAACCCACTAAAAGAACTACATCTAGTACCTGAATTACGCCGTCTAGCTTTTTGACCGCATATCAGCCTGATGGTCAGGCAAAGACGCGGCTGTGAAAATGTTGTGTAATGTGATGCAAGTGAGGTTGACTCGCATAGATTAGAATAATATCATCTGTGAGCAAGGTGTTATAAATGGATGAATTCGTTTCTAAAAAGATTCAAGACTGTATTAATCGCGCCGAAGATCTGATTCGCTCAGCGAAAAGAGTTTTAATAAGCGAGGATCTTCCGAATATCTCTTTTTTCCTGTCAATATTAGCGTTGGAGGAAATTGGCAAAGCAGAAATACTTGCGATGTGTGCGATTTTCAAGGCGGTAGGAAAACCTTATGATAATCAGCTGAAACGCACACATGATCATGTTGGTAAAATATTCTGGGCATTATGGCATCCAAGCATCTCAAGCGAGCACATAACAGGCGAACAAATTGGATATTATCAAGGACTTGCAAGAGATCTGTTTAAAAGAAGAAATCTTGCATTGTACGTTGATTGCTATGAAGGCAAAGTAAACGGTGGCTCACAATCAACCGAGGATATTGAAAAAGAAGAGGCCGAGAGCATGATCGATCTTGTGCAAGCCAGAATTAGCCTCGCTAAGGAAAAGGACATCGCATTTATTGATTCAGAGCCAGATGAACTGATTGAGTGGTTTTTTATGATCACCGAGGACGATAGGAAGAGAAACCAAATATTTGGTGATTTCTATTTGTCGAAGCTTAAAGAACTTGGCAGCGTAAGAGAGTGGTTGGGTTGGTTAAAAGATTGGTTAGAAAAAGAAGAAGAAGCTGTAAGACAGGTTCTGGTTAAAGAGATTAACAGAAAAGCACCTCAAAAGGGTGAAGGAATATCGAACAAATGGGAAATAACGATACGTCTTCAAACACTTTCACACTCAATCAGGCCGAAGACATTGAAACTATGGAACGACAAAGTGGATTCGATACAAATTGCGCCCGTTAGGAGCGGCAAGAATGAGATCGACGTAAAGTTCATTCTGAGAGAAGATATCACGGTGGACTCTCTCTACTATGCAGGATGGGGTATGGCACGCATGTTCGTAACTGCTATCAACATAGGCACGATGGGATTGTTCTGGTGGTATGTGCCAAGAGATATTGATAGGTATTTTATAAAAGTAAAGGATCTACAGTTAATGCATGAAATAGAAATGGGGATACG
Source organism: bacterium ADurb.Bin236 (assembly GCA_002069885.1). GTDB lineage: Bacteria > UBP15 > UBA6099 > UBA6099 > UBA6099 > UBA6099. Next base: position 33,213 of record MWCD01000035.1, read on the forward strand.
GCCAAAGCTTCAGTTGGATTGGGAAAAACATCAAAGAGCATTTTCTGAACAGGATATTGAAAACACGATTTTGAGTTTCATTTTTATTCCTAGCTCAAATGAAAGGAACCAGCAAGAGCCATTCACTCATTACATAAATGGATTGGCATTTATGTGCAAAAACGATATTTATTTGCGGTTTGAGGCTAATGCATATTTTGAATTCTACAAATCTCTAAAAAAAGGAATGGAGTTATATGCAGACTGGAATCCAAGTGAGGATTATTTAAAAGCGTTCACTAAGTTTATGTTTGATTTGAAGCCAGATGCTTCTGATTTTGAGAAGTATGTTGCATATGGCGAATTACTCGAAAAACAAGTCGAGACGCCTCAATTAACTCTCGAAGATGTGGCAATGATGAAGGCACTATGCGACTGGTATTTTATGAGACAGTTTATGAGAATGGCCGAAGATAGGGCCCTGCAGGAAATCAGAACCGACGATAATGACAACTCTTGATTTGGTGAAGCTTGAGGAGCTGAAAAAGATATTAAACTTGAATTGCTTTGGAAAATACAGTGTATTTATCTCCTAATTAGGCCAACCTTGTTTCCTCTGTAGCTTTGTCACAAAAGTTCAGATAGGCAGGGGTCACCATTCGGCTTTGAGGCCGAAGAAGAGGGGGCCGCCGACCCGGATGTGGTTGTGCCTCTTCTGGATGAAGTCGTACGCGGCGTCGGGTATCTTGACGTTTATCTGCTGTGGCCGTTTGGCTATTTTCCAGCGCTCTTCGAGCGGGGCTTGTTTGCCGTCGCGGACGGCGGACTCGACGTCGGCGGCGAATCCGGCGATGACGGCGTCGATGAAGCGAACGCCTGAGCGCGCGCCTTCGTCGTATATCGGCGCGTATTTGTCGCCGAGCGCCATCCTGTCCTGCGGCAAGCCGAGGACTTCTCCTTCGTGCGCGTAGATGGTGTTCATGGCGGCCAAGCTGAGCATGGGTTTGCCGGCGTCCCAGTTGAAGACGGATATTTTTACGTTTTTGCCGAGGACGTCTCCGTCGAAGAGGGGGACTTCTGCGGGGCCGGGGGTGTCTTTGGCGGCGATGGCTTTTGCGGTCATGGATTCGAGGGCGGAGGCGAGGGCGGAGGATTCGGGCCGCCGGTCGAACGTTATCATGGCGGCGATTTCGGCGTCCGTGAACTCGACTTCCTCGTAGAACTGCGGGAACACGAGCGCCCTGAGGTCGGACGCGCCCGTGAGTATCATCGCCATCCGCTCGACTCCGAATCCGATGTTGAAGACGGGGAGGTCGATGTTGTAGTTGCGGAGCGCGGCGGGGGCGTAGAAGCCGAGGTTTCCGACTTCGATCTGTTCGCCTTTGTATTTGACGAACACTTCGGTGTCCGTTTCGGGGTCGTAGTATCTGCTGGCGATTTTTTTCTTCTGGAAGTTGCACTCGTCGAAACCGAGGCGTTTGAGGACGTCGATGGTTAGGCGTTTGCCGTCTTCCATAGTGAGTTTTTCGTCCATGACGACGACGGAGGCGGATGTGCTTTCGAATAGGTGGCGGGGGTCCTGCCGTTGTTCGCGCCTGAAGCGGGAGCCGACGGAGAACAGCCTGACTGGCAGGGGCATCTTGTGGCGCATGCGTTCGAGAACGGGGAACCAGTTGCTGGTCATGTGCGAGCGCAGGGTTTTCTTGGTGACGACAGGCTTGAGTTCCTTGAATTCCGGGAAGACGCGTTCGAGGATTTCCGCGGCTTGGTCGCCGGTGATTTTCAGCCTGAGGGCGAGTTCTTCCAAGAAGTCGTCGGCTTCGATAGCGGCCTCTTTGTATTCGCGAAGGAGTATGCGGAGGTCTTGTTCGCGGTCGAAGCCGGGGACGATTGCGTTGATGAGTTCGAGTTTGGGTTTGCTGAGTCCGATGTCCGCGCGGTCGAGTCCGGCGATGTAGAAAACGCGGTCGAGGATGAGCGGGGCTTCGGGGCCGTATTGTTTATAGACGTGTAGGTCGTCGACGATGGCCGGGTTGATCATTTCGTCGAGGCCGAGGTCGAGGAAGGCTTCGCGGAAGCGCTGGTTGAGGGCGGCGACGGGGTGCTCGCGCCCGGTTTTCATCGCGAACGCGAGGGCTTCGGCGGCCCCGATTTCGATGGAGCGGCTCAGTTCGCTCATGGGGTGTCCGCGCCCGGCCATCTCGAATGATTTGTACCAGCCGAAGGGACACCGGATGATGGGTAGGTCTTCCATGGCGGCCCTCATCATGCGTATGATGCGCAGCGAGTTTTCGGGGCGGCCGAGGTTGTTCGACAGATGGGAGTATGGATATAGGACGATGGATTTCGCGCCTGTCTGCTGGAATACTTTTTGGATTTCCTCTCGGGCGCGCGCGACCACCGCGTCGGCGGTTTTCTCGTCGTTCTTTTCGGCGGCTATCATGACCACCAGAGCGTCGTCTACGGCTGCTTCGCGGACGACGGGCGGCTCTATTTTTTCAGCGAACTTCGTCTGTTCGGTCGCCCTGAAGGAAAACGGGGCGGAATGTATCATAAGCAGTTTCATCGAAGCTCTCCTCCGCCGGGCCGACTGTGGTTTCTGCGTCCGGCGTTCCAATAATGTTAATACATAAGGGCGAAGAATTAAAGGCGCGCGGGCGCTCGCGGCGTCGCGTGGCGGGGGGCTGCGGGTTTTCGGGCGGAGCGCGGCGGGTCTGCGGCGACCGCAGAGCGCGCGTCTTCAAGTTGTGATTTGCGGGAGCCATATATATAATCAGAAATAACATATTTTGGGAGACGGATATGGACTGCGATTGCGGCTCGACCGGAACGATGATATGGAAAGAGGCGGATACGCTTCCTCCGCGCGTCAAAAGGCTCCGGGACGAGTATTTCTCGTTCTACGAGCGGGACTATTTCCGCAACGAGGCGCTCGGGTTCTCCACGGGCGCGCAATGGGACGTGCTGTGGCGGTCATATAACTGGGGCATCAATCCTGAAATTTTTCCGTTTTTCGCGGCGATTGAGGACTCTCTGCTCGCGTCGGCGGTCATTGTGAAAACGCCTGAAAGTTTCTGGAAGCTGCCGCTTGTCCGTCGGCGGTCGCTGTTCTTTTCCGAAGTTTTAAGAAAGCATTTGCCGGCGCAGATACTTGAGGGCGAGTTGATTGTGGGCGCGCAGTTCAACAACGCGATGTCCCTGTGCCTGAACAAGGCGGAGGCGAAGGGGTTCCGGGCGGCGCAGAAGAAGTGGTGGGACGCCGCGCAGGTTCTGAACGACACCGGTGTGGGCAACTGCGGGGCGGTGCCGGGGCATCTGATTCCGAACTACAAAAAAGCCGTTGAGATAGGATTCGCCGGGTACGCCGAGGAGATAAAAGCGGAACTGAGGAAGCAGCCGGATGAGAGGAAGCGGGCGCAGTTGCAGGCGATGTTGGAGTGTTGCGAGGCCGTTCCGGATTTCACGTCGCGGTATGCGGCGGAGGCGGAAAGGCTGGCGGCAGCCGAGGGCGACGCGGCGCGCCGCGCGGAGCTTGCCGAGATAGCGCGAGTCTGCCGCAAGGTTCCGTGGAACCCGCCGGAAACGTTCGCGGAGTCCCTGCAGGCGGTGTGGTTCACGCACATGCTGGCGATGTTCTCCGAGTCCTATCCGGGGCCGGGCGTCTCGCACGGGCGCATCGACCAGTACCTGTTCCCGCTGTACAAGAAGAGCGTCGAGCAGGGAATGACGAGGGAGCAGGCGCGCGAGTTGCTGATGTGTTTCTGGATAAAACACAATTATGCTTATGATTTCATGGGCCGCGTCGGGGCCAATCAGGGAATAAATTCAGGGTTCGGGCAGTTGGTCACGTTGAGCGGGTGCGGGCCTGACGGCTCAGACCTGACGAACGAGCTGACGATGCTCATGCTGGACGTTATCGAGGAAATAAACATGCTGGAGCCGAAGCCGAACGTGAGGCTGCACAGGAACTCGCCGCCGGAGCTGGTGGAGCGGGTGGGCGGGATGCTGTCCAAGGCGCAGGGCGCGCCCGTGCTGCTCAACTTCGACGAGGCGTCCATGCGCGGCCTCAAGTGGCAGGGCATGCCGGAGGGCGAGCTGTGGGACTACGCGCCCGTCGGATGCCTAGAAAACGCGTTTCAGGGCTGCGATCGCTCCGGCACGGTGGACGTCAACCTCAACTTGGCCAAAGCGGTTGAACTTACGCTTAACGACGGTTGCGATTTGGCTACCGGACGGCGAATCGGCCCGAAGACGGGCGACCCGGCGGCTTTCGACTCGTTCGACAAATTCTACGCCGCCTTCAACGCGCAGCTTGACGCCCTGCTGGACGTCATCTGCGAGTGCGTCGAGACGGCGGACTTCGTCCGCTCCAAATACGAGTTCATCCCTTATCTGTCCGTCCTTGTGGACGGCTGCATGGAGAACGGCAGGGACATCAACGAGGGCGGCGCGAAATACAACTACATAACCGTCGAGGGCATCGCGTTCGGCACGACGGTGGACTCCGTCGCGGCTGTGAAGAAGGTGGTGTTTGAGGAGGGCAGGGTGTCGATGCCCGACCTTGTGGCGGCTATCAAGGCCAACTACGAAGGACACGAAAAGACGCGCCAGTTCATGATGAACCGCGCGCCGAAATACGGCACGGACGACAACGAGGCCGACGCGCTGGCGGCTGAGATTAACAAGAGGTGGACGGAGCGGGCGTTCGCTCGCGTCTCCCCCCACACCGGCAAACGGTTCCGGGGCGGCTACCTTTCTTGGAACTACTGGATAGCGTACGCGCCTTTCACAGCCGCCACGCCAGACGGCAGAAAGCGCGGCTCGTTCCTGTCCAACGGCATAGGCCCGGTGAACGGGATGGACCGCAAAGGGCCGACCGCCAACATCCGCTCCGTAGGCAAGGTCGGGCTTGAGTCCGCTCCCAACGGGGCGTCGCACACCATCAGCGTCAGCCCGTCGCTGTTGCGCGACCCCGAACACGTGACGAAACTTTCGTCCATGCTGCGGGCGTACGCGCTCGAAGGCGGCACCGCGCTTCAGGTGAATGTGCTCGACCCCGACACTCTCCGGCGCGCTCAGAAAAATCCAGAAGAATACCGCAACCTGCTGGTCAGGGTCACCGGCTACAACGCCTATTTCGTGAACCTCGGCAGAGAGATTCAGGACGAGATAATCGCGCGCGAGGCGGGGGTTCTCTGAGAGATGCGCCGAACCGCCACCATGACCGCGCTTCCGGCGGCGCGCCGATGAGCCGCGAAGCTGTCATCTTCAACGTCCAACGCTTTAGCACCGAGGACGGCCCCGGCATCCGCACCACATGTTTTCTCAAAGGCTGCCCCCTCTCATGCGTGTGGTGCCACAACCCCGAAGGCATATCTCCGCGCCCGCAGACGATGTGGTACGACGTCAGGTGCATCGGCTGCCGCAGTTGCGTGGACGTCTGCCCGGTGGGCGCGCTCACGGCGGGCGACAAAGGCATTAAGATTAACCGCTCCACATGTTCGGCGTGCGGCAAATGCGCGGACGCCTGCCCGGCGGCGGCCATCGAGATTATCGGCAAGAGCTGGACGCCGGAGGCTCTTACGGACGAGGTTCTGCGGGACTCCGCGTTCTATGAAACATCGGGCGGCGGGGTGACGATATCCGGCGGCGAGCCTCTGGCGCAACACGAGTTCGTTATGGATTTCATCAGCAGATGCAAAGGGGCCGGACTGCATGTCGCGCTGGACACCTCCGGCTACGCCGCCCCCGCCGTGTTCGACCCCGCCGCCGACGCCGCGGACATGGTTCTGCTTGACCTCAAAACGATGAACCCCGCCGCGCACCTCGAACTCACAGGCGTCCCCCTTGAACCAGTGCTGCGCAGCGCCCGCAGTCTCGGAGAAACCCGCAAACGCGTGTGGATCCGCACCCCGGTTATCCCCGGCGCCACGGATTCAGACGAGAACATAACCGCTGTCGCCCGCTTCATCGCGGACAACATTCCCGGCTGCGACCGCTACGATATATTGCCGTTCAGCAATATTTGCGCGTCCAAGTACGAGAGGCTGGGCATGGAGTTCAGGTTCAAGGAAACCCCGCTAGTGCCGATGGAAAGGATGGAAGAGTTAAAAGCCGACGCCGAACGCGCCGGCGCCCCCAACGTCGTCATTCAAGGCCTCACCACAAGAAAACCCCAATAATGCCGTTAAAATCTTTGTATTGTTAAATCGAACAAGGCTGCCTTAGTATTTCTACAGCAATATTTGTCGCATAAACTGCGCTTCCCCGCCCAATGACGTTTGCACAAAATCTGTTTTTTAATTAACACTAAAACTGACACGACCGTCACGGCTAGACTCAAAACTACCACCCAAAACCACTCAAACATTACAAAATACAGACCTGACCCCTCATTCCCCAAACACCGTGACCACAAACGTGCTATGGATCCCAAACTCGTGAATCCTACTTTCTAAAGTTCAAAGGTACGCACAAAACCCCATTTCTTCCATAACACAATATAGGCAATGTGTTGCTTGTTGTGTCTGATTAATCTTCCCATAAATATCTCGGCATATTTTGTAATGTCATCGTACAATATCTCAATACCATCAACGGGCTTGCCAAATAATATATTCGCTGAGTCCAAATCTTCTTTTGACATCCGAATAGTATCAAAATCAATCTTTTTATATTCTAAGTTTGGCAAGCACATGCCATCGGTCCCAATATAATACATACCTTTGACTATTTTCCAAATAACATTGTCTTTCATATCACGAACTCGCTTATCATTTGAATATGTGCCATCTAAATTGAGCACAATGTCATCGTTGGGATAATACAAATCAGATTTGCAGCACGTAAGTATTGTTTTCAATTCTTTCTTGTCTATGAGTCTATTATTTATCTCTTGTTTTGTTGCGTTATGTTTTATTAATAGTTTTCTATCTAAATCGTTAAGAATAAAATCATTTCCTGGCACTTCACTGCTTAGGCCACCAAAGAAATAGTAAAAGTTTTTTTCCTCATTTGAAAATGAATTGTTGCAATTATGACATGCGGGTAGAGTTCTAAGCTGGACATTCTTTGCTATTTTATAATCAATCGGAAAAAATGTGCGCGGTATAAAATGTTCCTTACAAGCAAGCGATAAATTCTGCTGTTTAAGAAGGGTTTTATTCTTTGTTATTCTTTTGCCACATAAATAGCATTTATAAATCTGTCTCATTACCATACCTTGCTAACATTATTCTTGAACTCCATCGGATAATTGAATGATTGTTAATAATATAATCAAGCTCCGGATAATAAGGATTTGAGGGCATAGAGACAATTCACAGAATGATATTTACTCTCGGATCGGATATTCATCATGATGTTCTCTATCGCTTTTCAAATCTGTTAACGTAAGAATTATCCGGCAATGGTCTCGGCTTGACCAATGCCCTCACGAATCGTGAAACTTCTATGCGGCTTTGCCAAAATAGAACTTCTTATGGTGCCATAAATCATAAAGCCATAGCAAAATACCTATAATAACGAATGCATATATCAAATTATCGCCTAAAGTTTTCAATTCCGGTAGTTTCATAAATAAACGAATTGCTAACGAGGCTGATATAAGAATAAGATTTTGAACTATCCAGCAACAATACAAATTGTTAATAACTTTATTGCCATTACACTTGATTGATAAAAGCAATGTGAGCTTCCCCCCGAAAACTGGACAGAGGTTTAAGGTGGAAAGAGGGGTGGTGTAGAATCCAGTTTTGGAGGAAC